>CACKCM010000001.1 GCA_902598735.1 uncultured Pelagibacteraceae bacterium
GATTGCTGTTGCCGATGGAATTAAAAAGAAAATTAAAGAGCTGAGACCTAGTTTGCCTCCGAATACAACTTTAGAAGTTTCATTTGATAGAAGTAATTATATTAAAGTTGCAATTAAAGAAGTTTATAAAACTCTTTTTATTGCTTTAATTTTAGTAACTATAATTATTTATCTTTTTTTGGGAAATATAAGAGCCCTTGTGGTTCCTTTGGTAGCTTTACCTGTCTCATTAATTTCAACTTTTTTAGCAATTTATATTTTTGATTTTTCAATCAATCTCTTTACTCTTATGGCTTTAGTATTAGCTATTGGAATTGTTGTAGATGATGCGATTGTAATGTTAGAAAATATTGTTAGAAGAATAGAGTTAGGAGATACCCCTCTTGTTGCAGCGTTTAAAGGAGCTAAGCAAGTTTCATTCGCAATAATTGCTACAACGGTCGTTTTGGTTGCTGTCTTTGTCCCTTTAATTTTTATTAAAGGAATTACAGGGGTGCTATTTACACAAACTGCAATCACGCTTGCAGCCGCTGTCATTATATCGAGTTTTGTTGCTTTATCTCTGAGCCCAATGTTGGCCAGTAAGTTCTTAAGGCAAAATATGAATAAGTCAAAAATAGTTTTAAAGTTTGAGAAATTTTTGAAAAATTTAACTCATTTATATAAAGTTTCTTTACTAGGTTGGATTAAAAAAAAAACAACGATATCAATCTTTTTATTAGCCACATTAGCTCTAACTTTATTTTTTTTCAATTTTACAAAAAAAGAATTAATTGCTCCTGAAGATAGAGGGGCGTTCTTTGTAATCGTAAAAGCGCCTCAAGGTTCCGGCTTTAATTTTACGAAAGATAGAGCTGAGGAAATTGAAGGTCTTTTATTACCTAATGTAGGTAAAGGTGAATACAGAAAATTAATTATGAGAGTGCCAGGGTTTGGCAAATCTGCAAAACAAGTAAATAGTGGTTTTATTATTGTGCTACTTGAACCTTGGAAAAAAAGAGATCGTCACGGTGTTCAAATAATGCGAGAGTCTTTTGGGAAAATTTCAAAAGTACCGGGTGTATTAGCTTTTCCAATTATGCCTCAAGGAATAAGAACAGGAGGAATTGAGAGCCCTGTGCAATTTGTTATTTTAGGAAATACATATAATCAACTTGTTGAATGGAAAGAAATCATTAAAAAAGAGGCAAGAAAAAATCCAGGACTCACTTCGATAGAAGATGACTTCGATCTAAACAAACCTCAATTAAATGTTAAAATTGATCAAAAGAAAGCTGCTGACCTTGGAGTTTCAACGGAAGATATAGGTAAAACCATTGAAACAATTTTTGGATCAAGAAGAGTTACAAATTTTACTAGAGACGGTAAAGAATACTCTATTATTCTCCAAGGAGATATTAAAGATAGACAGGAGCCTGATAGCATAAGTAAAGTTTTTGTTAGATCAAAGAACAATAATAAACTTGTATCGATCTCTAATCTAGTCGCATATGATGAGGAAGGTCAATCACCTTTCCTTGCAAGATATAATAGGCAAAAGGCTGTAACTATTTCAGCAAGATTAGTTGGTGACTATTCACTGGATGAAGCACTTAAATTTTTAGTTGGAGTAGTTGAGCAAAATACTCCTCAAGCCAAAATAGCTTACAAGGGTGAAAGTGAGGAATATAAAAAGACTAACACTGAATTATATGTAATTTTTGCTCTTGCTTTAATAACTGCTTATCTTGCAATGAGCGCACAGTTTGAAAGTTGGAAACATCCATTTACAATAATGTTAACTGTTCCAATGGCTATACTTGGTGGTTTATTGGGTTTACTAGTGGTCGGTTCATCTTTAAACGTTTATAGTCAAATAGCTCTTATAATACTCATAGGGCTGTCCGCAAAAAATGGAATTCTAATTGTTGAATTTGCAAATCAGTTAAGAAAAGAAGGTAAAAATTTAGAAGTTGCAGTATTTGAAGCAGCAGCAATTAGATTAAGACCTATACTTATGACAAGTTTATCTACGATCATAGGAGTCTTGCCTTTAATCCTTGGAACAGGCCCGGGTGCAGCAAGTAGACTTACGGTAGGGATAACAATTTTTGGTGGAATGCTTTTTTCTACCTTCTTTACACTTTATGTAATTCCCACTATTTATACAATTGTTGGAAAGAATACTAAAAGAATTGATGCTGTTGAGATTGATCTGAATAAGCAACTTAAAAAATAATATACTTATTTTTATCTAAATTTTTCCTACAAAGTGTTAATTGTTTTCTATATTTATTTGCCATATCCTTAACTGATTTTGCATAGATAATAGCTTTCTTGTCTTTTGAATAATTTTTATAATCACCCCAGCCTTTATAATATGCTAAATACTGCTTATATGGATCCTTCTTAGAAATTTTTAAAATCTTATTAGTTTTATGAATATACCAACCAATAAAATCAACGGAGTCTTTAAATCTTGCTCTTGTTGCTAATGGGCTATTTGTTTCTCGTTTATATTGTTCCCATGTTCCTTTTACTGCTTGTGAGTAACCAAATGAACTTGAAGGTCTTTTGAAAGGAATAACTTTAAATAATTTTTTTCGGGGTGGCTTAGCCAACCAATTGAAATCACTTTCTTTTTTGACAAAGGCTAATTGTAAATGAATAGGTGCTCCCCATCTTTCATACGAGGCTTTTGCATGTTTATACCAAAGATATCTTTCCTCAAAAATTGCACAACTATTTTGCGTATTTTTTGGAATCGAGGAGCATGCGCTAAGAATAAATAAAATTAATATAATTTTTTTAAAATGAATCACTTACTAATTTATACTAGAAATTAATTTAGCTTTCTCCACTTTTCTGGCATCATAAAAGATCCTTCCCATACGCCGAGCTTATTTTCTTTTGCGTAAGCCTCATCTCTCAAATAATCCTTTGAATATCTTTTATACGCTACTGCATTACCGTTCCTTACCATCCATTTGTTAAGGTTAATTTTATCTTTATAACAAGTGGCTAAAAATCTTTTGTACCTATCTTTTGATGAAGTTATACATTTTATTTTTGAATAATTAATTTTATCTATTAATTTTTTTTTTGCTATGACGCCACATGAATAATTTTTATTAAATTCAAAACCAATTATTGCTGAAATTTTTAAAAATGGTTTTTTACATTGTTGTTTAATTTCTGGGGCATCAATCCCTTCCAGCCTTATTTTTTTATTATTTATATGCACAGTGTCGCCATCAATTATTTTTGGTACTCCATAAATTTCTGTACTGTTTAATGTTTGGGCTAAGAAAAACGTTATAATTAATATTAAAGATGTTTTTGCCATTTTATAAAATAATTAATTAATAAAATTATAACTACTCCAGTAAAATTAGCTATTAAATCATACAATTCAAAAGCCCTATTAGGAACTATTAAGTGAAAAATTTCTAATATGCAGGAAATAAATAGAATAAATAGATAATTAGTAAAAATATTTTTAATTCTTAATCTGACTATTATTACTAATACAGTAATATAAGAAAAAAAAATTAAATGGTTTATAGATGTTCCAATTGGATAGGTTATTAAATTTGGTTGTTGCCCTAAGTCGCCATATAAAAAATATCCTATTAAACTTCCAGGAAATAAATACAGAATAAGTAAAACTAATAACGAAAAATAGTAAACATATTCTGTTAATTTAAATATAGTATTTTTCATTAATGATTAAATATAGTACATAATAGCTATTTTAACTATTATGACTAAATTAATTCTCACAAGACATGGACAAAGTGTTTGGAATGCAGAAAATAGGTTTACAGGTTGGGTAGATGTAGATCTTTCAGAAAAAGGGGTCCTGGAAGCAGAAAAATCAGGTCAGATTATAAAAGATTTAAACATTAACATAGATATCTCTTATACGTCGTGTTTAAAAAGGGCGATTAAAACTCTAACAACTATTCTTAAAAAAAATAACCTAGAACTTAAATTCAATACTGCTTGGCAACTTAATGAAAGGCACTATGGATCTTTAACGGGTTTAAACAAAGAAGAAACAAAGAATAAAATTGGTGAATTACAATTTAAAAAGTACAGGAGATCCTGGGATGTATCTCCTCCTCCAATGGAGGAAAAAAGTGAATACCTAAATTTATTTAGTCCACTGAATGCTAGTATACCTGTGGGAATGACCCCATCTACTGAATCCTTAAAAAGTACATATGACAGGGTTGTACCTTTTTATGAAGATGAAATTAAGAAAAATCTTTTAAAAAATAATAATATTTTAATTTCAGCTCATGGAAACTCTATAAGAGCTTTATGTAAATATTTATTTAATATTTCGGATACAAAAATAAATGAATTGGAAATACCAACAGGTAATCCACTGTTAATTGAATTTGGTGATAATTTAAAAATTGAAAAATATTATTATTTAGACAAGTCCAGAGCTAGGGATATAATTTTTAATCAATAATATTAAGACTTTGAATTTTCTTATACATATCAAAAGTGTTTAAGTGGTAAAATTTTTGATTACTTTCTAAGCCCAGTAAGTTTTTATCTTTTATTAATTTATTCCATACTTTATTCATTGAAAAAACTTCTGATTTTTCATTCGTGAAAAGACTTCTGTTAATAATTTGCAATCCAGTAAAAATAAATTGATTTTTACTATCCTTAGAAATTTTTTCATTATTTAAATTAAAATCTCCTTTAAAGGAAGGATCAATTGATAATTTCTTGTTCACTAAAAGCAATGTCGGTTTATTATTCTTTAAATAAACAGCCTCTAAACTCTTTAATTCTGCTAGATAGTGCTTACTCCAAACAGTATCTGGATTAATTACAAAAAAGGATTGTCACCAAAATTTTGTGTACCTTTAAGTACGCCTCCGCCTGTGTCTAATAATAAATTTTCTTCATTTGAAATTGTAATCTTAACTTTAAATTTCTCTCTATTAATAAATGATTTAATCTGATCAGGAAGATAATGAACATTAATACTTATTTCTTGCACACCATGACTGATCAATAAATTTATCGCTCTTTCTAATAATGTATAATTATTTATTTCTAATAGTGGTTTAGGAGTTTTTAGTGTCAAAGGCTGCATTCTTTTTCCTAACCCTGCTGCTAAAATCATTCCATATTTAATATTCATATTTTATTTAATTTTTTAAGTTTTTTAATAGACATGTGTTTATAAAATAATAATTTTAAATTTTTGAGTGCTGGGTTTTGTAATCTTTTTTCTATGAGCGTCCATGTGTGAGGTAAAAATTTAAGATAATGATTTTTGTTATCTCTTTTGTATAAACGCACGAATATTCCTAATATTTTTAGATTTCTTTGTACTGACAAAATATCAAAGTCATTTTTTAATTTTTGTATATGATCGTTTTTAAGTTTTGAATTCTTATGGTAAAAATCTAATAGTTTATTTTGTAATTGACTCGGTAATTTTATTCTTACGTCGTCAATTAAAGATGCAATATCATACAAAGGATTTCCAATAATTGCATCCTGGCTATCAATTATTCCTAATTTGTTTTTATTAATCATTACATTTGAAATATGAAAATCTCTATGTACGAATGTATTATTTTTGAAATTTAATTTTTTATATATTTTATTTAATTCAGATCTAAGAATTTTTTTAATCTTACTAATTTTTTTGTTTTTGAGAGCATAGTTTAAGTACCAATCAAAAAACAAATCAGATTCTTTGTGTAGATTTGATAATGTATAATTTGGTATTTTAATTTTTAGCTTTTCAAATTTATAAAGTTTTTTTACTTTTATTTTTTGCATCTTAATTAATAATTTTATTAATGATTTATAGCTATTAAGTTTATTTTTTTTTGAAATTAAGTGATCGTAGAAGGATTTTTCGCCTAAATCAGATATTTCGATCATATCGTTTTTATAATGATTGCTTATTAATTTTGGAGCATTAATCCTGTTGTGGTTAAGAATATTATTTATCACCACATATACTGCAAGATTTTTAAATTTTTCTTTTTTAGCAGAGACAATGATTGAGGTTTTGTTATTTTTTTTTAATCTATAAAATTCTCTAAATGAAGCATCTCCTGAAATTTTTTTCAATTTATATTTCATTTCCAAAATCTTTCCATTTGTTTACCCCGTTTATTTTCATTTTTCTTTCCTTATCATTTTCTCCGTACTCTAAATGAATTTTTAATTTATTGGTCAATGGTGTTTTAATTAAGTCTGGCCATTCTATAATTTTAATTGTTTTTTCATTCTCTAAAAAAATACCAAGATGATCTAATTCATTAGCTTTTTTAATTCGATAAAGATCATAATGCATAATCTTAAGATCTTTAATTTCATATTCATAAAGTAAGTTAAATGTAGGACTCAACACTTCTGTTTCTTTAAGTCCTTTTTGATTTTGTAAGTTATTAATTATAAATCTTGTGAATGTAGTCTTCCCTACACCGATTTCACCAATTAAGAAAATGCAATCTCCATTTTCTAACTTTTTTGAAATTGATTTAGATATTAGATTTAAATGTTCTAAAGATTTAACAATCATTGGCTACTGTTAGTAGCGATAAGTATCTGGTTTAAATGGTCCTGATGGTTTAACGCTAATATAATCGGCTTGCTCTTTTGACATTTTTGTTAATTTAGCTCCTACTTTTTCTAAATGAAGCATTGCAACCTTTTCATCAAGATGTTTAGGAAGTACATAAACTTTTTTCTCATATTTATTTGAATTATTCCATAATTCAATTTGAGCAATAACTTGATTTGTGAATGAAGCACTCATCACAAAACTAGGATGCCCTGTAGCACATCCTAAATTTACTAATCTTCCTTCAGCTAAAAGTATAATCCTTTTTTTACTAGGCAATTCAATTTCATGAACTTGTGGTTTTATTTCGTCCCACTTATAATTTTTTAATGCTTCAACTTGAATTTCGTTGTCAAAATGACCAATGTTACAAAGTATTGCTCTATCTTTCATATTTCTCATGTGATCTGCTGTGACTATATCTTTATTTCCTGTAGCGGTTACAACTATATCAGCGTCTTTAATAGCTTCATCCATAACAACAACTTCGTAGCCTTCCATAGCAGCTTGTAAAGCGCATATAGGGTCTGTCTCAGTAACCATAACTCTTGCACCTGCTTGACGTAATGAAGCTGCGCTTCCTTTACCAACATCCCCAAATCCAGCTACGATAGCTACTTTACCTGACATCATAATATCAGTAGCTCTTTTTATCCCATCTACTAAACTTTCTCTACAACCATAGAGGTTATCAAATTTAGATTTTGTAACTGAGTCATTTACATTTATTGCTGGGATTAATAATTCTTTATTAGACTCCATTTTTTTAAGTGCTAAAACTCCAGTTGTAGTTTCTTCTGAAACTCCTTTTACATCTTTTAATAAATTTTTATATTCTTTGTGCATTAAGGCGGTAAGATCACCACCATCATCTAAAATCATATTTGGTTTCCAATCTTTCTTTCCTTCAATGGTTTGTTTAACACACCACCAGTACTCTTCTTCAGTCTCACCTTTCCAAGCAAATACAGGGATCCCTGCTTTGGCTATTGCTGCTGCTGCATGATCTTGCGTAGAGAATATGTTACAAGATGACCATCTCACCTCTGCTCCTAACTCGACTAGAGTTTCAATTAAAACTGCGGTTTGAATTGTCATGTGAAGACAACCTAGGATTTTTGCACCCTTTAAAGGTTTTTTACCTTTATATTCTTTTCTTAAAGCCATAAGTCCTGGCATTTCTGTTTCCGCTAAAGAAATTTCTTTTCTACCAAAATCAGCCTGGCTAATATCTTTTACTTTATAATCCTGAGCCATATTGAAAAAGTTATTATCAACATAAATAAACCATAGCAAGAAATAATGTTAGGACAATTTAGGAAGTAAAACCTCAACCTGTGCTCCTTTTGTATTAATCCTATTAGAAGCTGCTATTGTGCCTTTGTGTAATTGAACAATATTTTTTACAATATTTAAGCCTAAGCCAGAATGTTTTCCGAAACTCGTGGGCCTATTGCTATAAAAACGCTTAAAAATTTTCTGAGGGGATGTTTCAGCAAAACCAGGTCCCTCATCTTTTATTGCTAGTAATAGATTGCTTGATGTTTCTTCAAGGCTAATTTCAATTTTTTGATTATTCTCACTAAAGGAAATAGAGTTATCTAATAGGTTTGCAATAACTTGTTCTAATCTGTTGCTTATACCAAATATAAAATATCCATTTTTATTTTTTATTTTATTTATAACTTTTATCTCAATTTTTTTATTTTGGTTAATAAGATCTTGATTAAAATCTTCTACTACACCATTTATAATTTCAACCAAATTAATCTTACTCATTTTCTCACGAGACAAAGATGCTTCATCTTTAAGCATTTGAGTATAATCAGTTATTAATCTCTCTATTCGTTCAACATCATGATTTATTATTTTAAGAAGTTTTTCACCCTCATTTTTTTCAGTAGTTTTATCTAAAAGTTCTGAAGCACTTTTTAAAGATGCTAGTGGATTTCTAATTTCATGAGCTAAATCATTTGAAAATGTTTCCGCTCTATTGGTTCGTTGTTGCAATTCTTTGGTCATTTCATCAATTGATTGAGTTAATTTTCCAATTTCATCGTTTCTCACAAAAACTTTGTTTATATCAATGGTCTGGTTCGATTTTTTTTTAATTCCATCACTAAATTTAACCAGCAAACCAATCGGTTTTAAAATATATTTATTTAAAAATAGAGAAAAAATTAAAATAACGATCACAACAGCGAGCATAGTTCTTATGATAAAAGCTTTTCTCTCTTTAACAGCAGTGGTGATATCATTTGCTAGTTCAGATACAACTATGTATCCAATGTCATTGTTTTGAAATTTTATTTTACTAAGTGTGCTTACAAAAAAATTATTTTTTTTATCATTTGTAAGTGTCATTATTTCATCGTTATATTTATTTGTAATTATATCCTTAATTTCATCTTTTTGTTCCTCTTCAAGCCTTTCTTCAATCTCTGGCGTAATTGTTTCAGTTCCTAAAGCTTCTTCAAAAATTATGTCTGATCCTGTAAAAACACTTTGATCCAAATCTAAAATATTTGTATCACCAATAAGATTTCCAGATAAATCATAAAATTGCACACGATCTAAGCTTTGAAATAAAAATCTAGTGGAGAGTAAGAAATCTCTAATTCCCTCTTTTGTGTATTTTATATTAAGTCTTTCAAGATTTTCTTTAGTATTATTAATAACAATTTTGTGGTTATCTGATCTTTCTTTAACTAACGTTGGCTGGATTGCTTCAAGGTATATAATTGTAAAAAGTCCTAAGACAGAAAAGACTGTAAGATTAATTATTAAAAACTTCTTTAGAATAGAAGCTGATTTTTTTTGTTTCATTAGTTAACATTCCATCTATACCCACTTCCATATCTAGTTTCAATTGCAGAAAACTTTTCATCTACCTTTTTAAACTTTTTTCTTATTCTTTTAACGTGACTATCAATAGTTCTATCTTCGATTTCTGTATTTTCCTTGTAGGCAATATCCATTAAATGTGCTCTTTCTTTTATAACTCCTGGTCTTTTAGCTAATTCTTTAACAATTAAAAATTCAGTAGTTGTCAATTTATCTGGTAAGGCTTTTCCGTTCCACTCGCACTCTAACTGAGCAGGGTCTAATTTTAACTTACCATGGCTAATTATATTTTTTGTGTCGTCGACAATGTTAGTTTTTTTTCTTAGTTGAACTCTTATTCTCTCTATTAAAACTTTGGTTGAAAAACCTCCAGATTTTTTAACAAAATCGTCAGCACCTAACTTTAAACCAAGTAGTTCATCAACCTCATCATCTTTTGATGTTAAAAAGATTATTGGAATTGACATTTTTTTTTTTAGTTTTTTTAGCAACTCTTCTCCATCCATTCTTGGCATTTTAATATCTAGAATTGCTAGATCAGGTGGATTTCTAGATAGTCCAATTAAAGCAGACTCTCCGTCAATATAAGTTTGGACTTTAAATCCTTCTCTTTCTAAGGCCATGCTTATACTTGTTAGTATATTTCTATCATCATCTACTAAAGCAATTGTTTGAGTCATATTTTTATTCTCTTGATTATGATGTCAAAATTTAGGCGTTTAATGGGCTTCTCCCCAATTGTTTCCTGAGTTAATACTAACTTCTAAGGGTATAGAAAACATATGATGATCCGAACTTGAAACTGAAGTCATTGCTTCTTTTACCATCTTCTTTACTTCATTCTCATCTTTTTTTAAACACTCAAAAATAAGTTCATCGTGTATTTGTAAAAGCATTTTTGCTTTCTTTTTTTCTTCAAGAACCTTATCGATTTTTATCATTGCCAATCTAATAATATCTGCAGCCGATCCTTGTATCGGAGCATTAATGGCTGCTCTTTCCTGAAAAGTTCGTACACTAAAATTTTTATCATTAATTCCTCTTAAATGAATTCTTCTTCCAAAAATATTTGTGACAAAACCCTGCTTCCTGCAAGTTTTAATCGTAGTGTTCATATAATCTTTTATCTCAGGGAATTTTCTAAAATATGAATTAATAAAGCTTAAAGCTTCTTCGTTTGATACCGATATTTGTTTTGCTAATCCATATTGTGTTATTCCATAAATAATTCCAAAATTAATAGCCTTTGCTTTTCGTCTAAAATCATCTGTCACTTTTGCAATTGGAACATCAAAAACTTGGCTTGCTGTTAAAGAATGGATATCTTGATTATTTTCAAAAGCTTTCTTTAGTTCTTTTACATCAGCCATATCAGCAAGAATTCTCATTTCTATTTGATTATAGTCCGCTGAAATAAGTAAATTATTTTTATCTGCTATGAATGCTTTCCTAATCTCTTTGCCATCTAAAGTTTTTATAGGAATATTTTGTAAATTTGGATCACTCGAGGCTAGCCTACCAGTATTAGTTGCTGCTAGTAAGAAAGAAGTGTGAACTCTTTTTGTTTTTTTACTTATATGATCTTGCAAAGCGTCTGTGTAAGTGCTTTTTAGTTTTGAAACCTGCCGCCATTCTAAAACCAAATTAGGAAATTTATGTCCTGAGGAAGCTAAATCCTCTAAGATTTTAGCGCTCGTAGCTAAACTGCCTTTTTTTGTTTTTTTTAATTTAGCTATCTTTAGGTCATTATAAATAATTTCTCCTAATTGTTTTGGTGATCCGATGTTGAATTTTTTACCTGATATTTTGTAAATTTCTTTTTCAATAGTTATTAATCTTTCCTCAAATTTCTTAGAAAGCTTTTTAAGATAAGCGTCATCAACTTTTATACCGTTCATCTCAAGCCTTGAAAGGATTTTGATCATTGGTTTTTCAAACTCCTCATAAACTCTTTCTAACTTTTCCTCAGATACTCTTTCAGATAAAACTTCATATAATCTTAGAGTTATGTCTGCATCTTCAGCAGCATATTCAGTGGCAGGTTTAATATCTACATCTGCAAAATTTAATTGTTTTTTTCCAGTTCCTACTAAATCTTTATACGAAATAGTTTTATGGCCAAGATGCAATTCAGATAAAGTATCCATGTTATGTCTATTATTTCCAGCATCTAATGTGTACGAAAGTAACATCGTGTCTTCTATTGAACTTAATTCGATGCCGTTATTTTTAAATATAATAAAATCGTATTTAATATTTTGGCCGACTTTTTTTATACTTGGATCTTCTAAAATTGGTTTAAGTTTTTTTAAAACTATTTCCTTTTTTAATTCCGTTCTATCTTTATGACCTACTGGAATATAAAAGGCCTGGCTAGCCTCATAACATACCGATATACCCACTAAATCTGCTTCTTGTGGATTTAGAGAAGAAGTTTCAGTATCAACCGCTATAACTGATTTTTCATCTAGTTTTTTTATTAATTCGTCAAGTTGTTTTTCTTTTGAAATAGTTTTGTAGATCTTGGTATTTATCTTATTATTTTTTTTTATTAAAGTTTTTTTGTTAAAATCTTTATTTGTTGGTTCACCATAAAAACTAATTGCTTGGCTTAGCAGTCTATTAAACTCCATTTCTCTTAAAAAATTATACAATTTATCTTTATTTATATCTTTAATGATGAAATTAGCAGCATCATTCTTGAGTGGAACATCATTTTTCAAAGTAACTAATTGCTTACTAATCATGGCTTTATCTTTGTTAGACAATAATGTTTCTCTTCTTTTATTTTGAGGTATTTCAGATGCCTTTTTTAATAAATTTTCTAAAGTTTTGTATTTATTTATAAGTTCTGATGCTGTTTTAATACCAATGCCGGGAACTCCTGGAACGTTGTCTGAGCTGTCTCCAGCTAGTGATTGCACGTCTATTACTTGATCTGGTTTAACTCCAAATTTTTCGATTACTTCTTTTTCACCTATTACTTTACTTTTCATAGGATCAAATAGTCTGACTTTATTTGATACTAACTGCATCAAATCTTTATCAGATGAAATTACGGTTACCTTTGCTCCTGCTTCTGTAATTTTTTTAGCATAAGTTGCTATAAGGTCATCTGCTTCATAATTTGAAAGTTCAATTGATGGTAAGTTAAAAGCTTCAACAGATTTTCTTATATATTCAAACTGAGGGGCTAAATCATCAGGTGCTTCTGCCCTGTTTGCTTTATAATCACTGTAAATTTCATTTCTAAAATTTTTTCTAGCTGAGTCAAATATAACAGCAAAATGAGTAGGTTTGTTTTTAGAATCATCTGATCTAGCATCCTCTAAAAGTTTAAAAAGCATCGAACAAAAACCACTTACAGCTCCTGTGGGCAGACCGTCACTTTTTCTAGATAAAGGCGGTAATGCGTAATAAGCTCTGAATATATAGCCTGAACCATCTATTAAATAAAAATGATCTGTTTTTTTTATTGAACTCATATATACATATTACATTGAATTCTTAATGATTAATAAAAAAGTATGAATAAATTTGCCTTAACTGTTGAAAATCTAACAAAGATTTACTCAAACTCTAAAAATAAAAAACAAAATAAAGCATTAAATGAAATAAATTTTGAAGTAAATCAAGGAGAGGTATTTGGATTACTTGGTCCTAATGGTGCAGGTAAAACTACATTTTTGAGTATTCTTGGCGGTACTGTTGTTAAGACAAGTGGTAGAATTAATGTCTGGGGGTTTGATCTTGACAACAACCCTCGTCAAGTTAGAGCCTCATTAGGCATAGTGCCTCAAGAGGTAAACCTGGATGCATTTTTTAGTCCAAGGAAACTTCTTGAACTTCAGGCAGGTCTTTATGGGATAGCAAAAAAAGACAGAATAACAGATTTAATACTTAAAATGGTCTCTTTAGAAGACAAGGCAAACGCTTATTCAAGAAGCTTATCTGGAGGAATGAAAAGAAGATTACTTATAGCAAAAGCGATGGTTCACCAACCTCCTATTTTGATTTTAGATGAACCTACAGCAGGCGTTGATGTTGAGCTTAGAAATAATCTTTGGGAAAATGTTAAAAAACTAAATAGAGAAGGTGTTACAATAATTTTAACAACTCACTATTTAATTGAGGCTCAAGAAATGTGTAATAGAATAGCAATTATTAATAAAGGAAATTTAGTTGCCTTGGACACCACTGAAAGATTGTTGGAAAGGATAAAAACTAAAAAAATTAATTTTATTGTTGAGAATATAGATTTAAATAAAAAACTTTTTATGAAAGACATTAAATTTATAATTAACTCTCAATACTCAATATCAGTGACTTTTGAGAAAAATTCTTTAGATTTTGGAGAGATAGTAAACTATTTAAATAAAAATGATATAAAAATTAAGGATATTTCAACTGAAGACGGTGATTTAGAAGATGTATTCGTTCAATTAACAAAACACTAGATTTTTTTAAAAAAAAAGTTAAATTAATCATAACTATATGGAATACGTAAAAAGTTTTAAACAAACAAAAATTCTAAAATATTTTTTTATAGCTTTAATAGGATCTATTATTCTAGCAATTTCATCTAAAATAAAAATACCTTTTTACCCAGTTCCAATGACAATGCAAACTTTTGTAATTTTATTCGTTGGAATAGCTTTTGGATGGAGACTGGGTTTGGCAACAGTTTTTTTATATCTTTTTGAAGGTATTATAGGTTTACCAGTTTTTGCAGGGACGCCTGAAAAAGGATTAGGTTTAGTTTACTTTACTGGTCCTACAATGGGATACTTAATTGGTTTTATAATTACTGTATTTTTAAGCGGTAAATTTAATTATGGTAAAAATTTGATAATGAATTTTATAAAATTAACTTTCGCTGTTAGTTTCATTTATATTTTTGGAATGTTATGGTTGGGTAATATAATTGGCTGGGAAAAACCAATATTTAAGCTAGGAGCTCAGCCATTTTTACTAGCTGAACTTTTCAAGGTTATTCTTGCTACCTTGATGATTACTCAAATAAAAAAATTAAGAAAAGTTTTTTAAAACTATTTAGGTGACCGTTTAGATAAAATTCTTTGTAAAGTTCTTCTATGCATCTTTAGTCTTCTTGCAGTCTCAGATACATTTCTGTTGCATAATTCAAAAACACGATGTATGTGTTCCCATTTTACCCTGTCTGCTGACATTGGATTTTCAGGTGGTTTTGCTTTTGAATCTGGAGAGGCAAGCAAGGCCGCTTCGACATCATCGGCATCAACTGGTTTAGCTATATAATCTATAGCTCCAACTTTAACTGCTTCTACAGCTGTAGGTAGATTCCCGTATCCGGTTAACATCACAATTCGACTATCTTTTTTATTCTTCGCTAGCTCCTTAACAACATCAAGACCGTTCCCATCTTCAAGCCTTAAATCAACTACAGCAAACGATGTAGGGCTTGACTTTGCTATGCTAAGGCCTTCAGCAACAGATTTTGCCTCTTTTACCTGGAAACCCTTCTTTTCCATAGCTCTAGCTAGTCTTCCTCTTAATGGGTCGTCATCATCAACAATAAGGAGTGATTTATCAGCAAAGTCTGCTAATTTTAGCTGCTCTGGGACGTTTTTTTGTGATCTCATATAGTGCCATATGGGTACTGTTGACAAAATTTCAACACGACAAAAATGTCCTTTTTTTCTTTACATAGAGTTAAAAAAACTTTAAACGCGAAATAAATAAGGTTTTTTTTATTAAATTTTTTAAAAAATCTTTGTGTAAACTAACGTGAGGGACACATGAAATGGGAAAATTTAAAACAGTTAACGAATTAGTTAACTCATTACAACCAGATTACCCCGTATATTGTATACGGCTAAACGAGATTAAAAAATCCGTAAAATTTTTTAAAGATAACTTTCCTGGAAAAATACTCTACGCTGTTAAAACGAATCCAAACGAAAAAATTATTAAACAGATTATTGCTAATGGCGTTAATGAATTCGATGTTGCTTCTCTAAATGAAATTAAGCTTTTAAATAAAATTAAGTCGGATGCGAAGCTACATTTTATGCATACTATTAAAAGTAAAGAGAGTATATCGGCGGCTTACTTCGATTATGGTGTTAAAAGTTTTTCTCTTGATAGTAAAGATGAGTTGAGGAAAATTCTAGAGGCCACTAATCAAGCAAAAGATTTAGAATTATTTGTAAGAATTGCAATTTCGAATGAACACGCTGAAATAGATTTATCTAGAAAATTTGGTGCGCTTCCCTCTGAAGCTTTAGGATTAGTAAGATTATGTAAGGAACATTCAAAAAAACTTGGCATAAGTTTTCACGTTGGGTCTCAATGTATGCACAAAATTTCTTACTCAAAAGGAATTCGTGAAATTGGGAATATCATTAAAAAAACAAAAATAGTACCAAATACAATTAATGTTGGTGGAGGATTTCCGTCTGTATATCCAGATCTTAATCCTGAACCATTAATTAATTATATGGAAGAAATTAAAAAAGAGCTTAATAATTTAAAGTTAAGTAAATTGCCAGAAATTATATGTGAACCAGGAAGAGCTCTTGTAGCAGAAAGTGGATCTACAATTGTGAAAGTTATTTTAAGAAAAAAAAATAATCTTTACATAAATGACGGAACGTATGGATCTTTATTTGATGCTGGAGCACCAAACTTTGTTTTACCATCAAAAATGATTACAAGCGGAAGAATTCAGTCTAAAAAACTAACTGCTTTTAGTTTTTTTGGACCAACTTGTGATGGATTAGATTACATGAAAGGACCTTTTTTGTTACCAAATAATATTAAAGAGGGTGACTATATAGAGTTAGGTCAGTTAGGAGCTTACAGTCTTACTTTCAGAACAAACTTCAACGGTTTTTATTCAAATGATATTCACGAATTAAGTGACAAACCAATTATATCAATGTACGATAATGCTAATGATAAAGTTGGTTCTTTAGTAGCTTAATGAATAAAAAAAATAGTCCAAATATCGGACACAATAAAAAATCTTTACTTAATTCCCCAGTTGAACACATCGATATCAAGTCTTTTGATGCTCGTAAAATTATTGATGGTATGAGTAAGATGTCTTTTACTTCTAGAGATACAGCCAGAGCGGCAGCTATTTATAATGAAATGCTTGCAGATAAAGATTGTTCAATTTTTTTAACTTTAGCAGGCTCAACTTCAGCAGGTGGATGCATGGATTTATACAGTGATTTAGTAAAACATAACATGGTTGATGCTATTGTGGCCACAGGGGCCTCGATTATAGACATGGATTTTTTTGAAGCTCTAGGTTTCAAGCATTATCAGGGATCCCAGTTTCAAGATGATACTGAACTAAGAAACAACTACATTGATCGAATTTATGACACTTATATTGATGAAGAGGAACTTCAAGCATGTGATAAAACTATATGTGATATTGCTAATTCTCTAAAACCTAAACCATATACCTCAAGGGAATTTATTAAAGAACTTGGAAAATATTTAAAAACAAATTCAAAGAAAAAAAACTCATTGATAGAAACTGCTTATGATAATAATGTTCCTATATTTTGTCCAGCATTCACAGATAGTTCAGCAGGATTTGGACTTGTAATGCATCAGGAGCAAAATCCTAAAAGTCACATTACTATAGACTCTATAAGAGAGTTCAGAGAAATAACTGAAATTAAGCTCAAATCAATACAATCAGGATTATTAATGGTTGGGGGTGGGGTACCCAAAAATTTTATTCAGGATACAGTGGTTTGCGCAGAATTATTAGGAAAAAAGGTAGATATGCATAAATATGCAATTCAAATAACTGTGGCAGATACGAGAGATGGAGCTTGTAGCAGTTCTACTTTAAAGGAGGCAAGTTCGTGGGGTAAAGTTGATGTTACAAAGGAACAAATGGTATTTGCTGAAGCTACAAGTGTATTACCACTAATAGCGAGTGATGCCTTTCATCGTAAACATTGGCAAGCAAGACAAAAAAGAAATTTTCAAGATTTATTCAATTAAAAAATAATGAGTAAAATAAAGATAGCATTATTACAGATGAAAATGTCATCTGACCCAAAAAAAAATATTCAAAATGCTGTCGACAAAATTAATGCTGCAGCAAAAAAAGGTGCAAAAGTAATATGCTTACCAGAATTATTCTTAACAAAATATTTCTGCCAGGTTGAAAGTCATAAAAACTTTAATTTCGCTGAGAAAATACCAGGGCCTAGCAGTAACTTATTTTCTGTACTTGCTAAAGAACTGAAAATTATTTTAATAATTTCATTATTTGAGAAGAAAACCTCCGGACTTTATCATAATAGTAGTGTTGTTATTAACGAAAAAGGCAAACTTTTAGGAAAATATAGAAAAATGCATATTCCTGATGATCCACAATTTTACGAGAAGTTTTACTTTGCTCCTGGAGATTTGGGTTTCAAATCTTTTAAAACTTCAAAAGGTAATTTAGGAACTCTAATTTGCTGGGATCAATGGTTTCCTGAGGCAGCAAGATTAACAGCACTCAAAGGCGCAGAAATTATTTTTTATCCAACTGCTATTGGATGGCATCCAAAAGAAAAAAGGAAATTTGGTAAGTCACAACTCGAGTCCTGGCTTTCAATTCAAAGGTCTCACGCAATAGCTAATGGTATATATGTTGCTGCAATAAATAGGGTTGGAATTGAAAAACAGGGTAATAAAAAGATAGAGTTCTGGGGAAACAGTGTAATATTTGATCCAAGCGGTAACGTTGTTAAAAAGGCAAGTTTAAAAGAAAACATTTTAATTTGTGAAATTGACTTCAAAAAAGTAGAAACCTCAAGGCAGCATTGGCCTTTTTTCAGAGATAGAAGAATAGACTTTTATAAGGGACTACTTAAAAATCCAAGAGATGCCTAGAGTATCAAAATCTCTATTCAGGATGCCAGCTGAATGGGAAAGACAACAATCTACATTAATGGGATGGCCTTATAATAAAAATGATTGGCCGGGCAAATTTAGTAATATTCCTAAAATATTCGCTAAAATAATCTCAAAAATTACCATGTCTCAGGAGGTAAATCTTTTAATTAATAACCACAAATCTAAGAGAATAATTAAAAAATTACTTAGGAAAAATAATGCAAGGATACGAAATGTAAAATTTATAATTTGTGAAACAGATAGAGTGTGGATGCGAGATACAGGACCGATATTTATTAAAAATAAAAAAAATCAAAATATTTTATTAAATTGGGAATTTAATGGTTGGGCTAAATATAAAAATTATAAAGCAGATAATAAAGTAAATCTAAAAATAAAACATCATTACAAAGGAAATAGCATCAAGCCTAAATTTAAAAAAAAAACAATAGTTCTTGAAGGTGGAGCAATCGATGTTAATGGAAAAGGTTTGCTACTCACAACAAAAGAATGTTTATTAAGTAAAGTTCAACAAAGAAATTCTTTTTTAAAAATGAAAGATTATAATCTCATCTTCAAAAAATTTTTTGGAGCAAAAAAAGTTATTTGGCTAAATAAAGGAATTGCGGGAGATGATACTCATGGTCACGTTGATGATATTGCTAGGTTTGTAAAATCTAATAAAGTTTTTCTCGCTTACGAAAATAATAAAAAAGATAAAAATTTTAAAAATCTTGATGAAAACTTTAAAATTTTAAAAAAAGTCAAAATTGACTCCTCTCAAATAAAAATCATTAAAATTCCTATGCCCAAACCTATTTATATAGATAAAGTCAGGGTTCCAGCATCATATCTAAACTTTTATATTTATAATAAATTTGTTTTATTGCCAACTTTCAATGATCCTAAAGATAAAATAGTAATTAAAATTTTTAAAAAAGAATTTAATAATAGAAAAATTATTCCAATAGATTGTTCTGAATTAATTTGGGGTTTTGGAGCAATTCACTGTTTGACACAGCAAGAACCAAAATAATTTTGCCTTTATAGTAAAATATTTTTAGGAGACCAGCTAATAACTACTGAAGCGCCACCTAAATTTTTATCATCTTTAAATGTTAATTTGGCGTTTTGTCTTTCTAATAAAGTTTTACCTAAGAAAGTTCCAAGACCTAAGCCTGAATTTGATTTTAATTCTAAAGATCTTGATTTAATATACGGTTCTCCCAATTTAGCAATAATATCTTTAGGAAATCCTGGCCCATCATCATTTACAATGATTTTAATTTCTTTTTCATCACTTATCAAAAAAATATTAACTTTACTTTTTGAAAATTTTATTGCATTGCCAATAAAATTTCTCAAACCATATATCATTTCTGCTGATCTTTGGATATCAATTTTATTTTTGTCATTGATAGAAACTAGAGCAATTTCTTTAGAAGAAGTTTCTTTGAATGAATTAATAATTTCTTCAAGTAAATTTTCTAATTTCGTTGAGCTGAAAAATTTATCTTCCTCTACTTGTTTTTTTGAGATTCTTTTAAGAATTTCACTACATCTTTTAGATTGGCTAATTAATAATTCAATATCTTTAGATAGCTCTTTATTATCTCCAATTTCTTTTTTTAATTCTTTAGCAACTACGCTTATTGTTGCCAAAGGCGTTCCTAGAGAGTGTGCCGCTGCTGCTGCTTGACCTCCTAAAGACTCTAACTCGTATTCTTTATAAATTACCTCTTGAAGTTTTTTAAAGGCTTCTTCTGTTTTCTTTTTTTCCCCTGCAAATCTAATACCAAAATAACTTAAAAACATTAAACCAATTAATATAGAGATTATTATTCCCATCTTATAAAAATTTGGAAAATGCAACAAATTCATGTCCTCTCCTGGTAGAGGTAAATAAAAAAATGAGATGATTAATAATAGTAAAGATGTAATTAAACCTAAAATGATTGTGGTTCCCATGCTTAGAAATGTGGAGGAAACAATAGCTGGAATCACTAATAGGAAGGAGAAAGGATTAAAAATTCCACCTGTCAAATAGAGAAGAATACTTAACTGTATTAAATCGTACAAAAGAAAAGGAGCTGCATAAAAATCTTTTAGTTGATTGATTTTAATTCCATATTGAAGATATAAATTTGTCAATAAACCGATAGAGATTGTTATGTAACTTAACATTAATGGAAAAGGTAATTTTAAGTAGAAATAAACTATGTTTATTGCTAAAAGTTGCCCAAAAATGGCTATATACCTCAGTATTGTGAGAGTTTTTTTGTCGAGGTTTAAATTCTCTTTCGTTCTAAAAAGAGTAGAAAAATTCATGAATTTTAAATGTCTAAATTTGAGACATCCAGGGCATTGTTAGTAATGAAATCTTTTCTAGGAGCAACTTCATCACCCATTAACACCTCGATCATTTTTTGATCTTCTTTAGATTTTTCTTTAGTCCCTTTTGTATATTGAACCCTTAACATTGTTCGGTTTTCAGGATTTAGTGTAGTCTCCCATAACTCTTCCGGGTTCATTTCCCCTAAACCTTTAAACCTTTGAATTGACAGCTTTTCTTTTTGATCTTGTATGAATTTTTGATAATCCTTAGAACCTTTTTTAACTTTTTTATCAATTTTTGAGGTCTCAAAAATAAAGTCCTCTAAAGCTTTATCATCTTTTATATATACACTTTTATTTGATTTTGTTACTTTAAATAGAGGTGGTTGAGCTAAATAAACATGACCGTTTTCGATTAATTTATTGAATGGATTATTATTAAAAAAAGTTAATAATAAAGTTCTGATATGTGAACCATCAACATCAGCATCGGTCATTATGACAATCTTATCATAACGTAAATTATCAATATTAAAATCTTTCGATCCAGTGCCTAATGCATTAATTAGCGTCACAATCTCACTAGAAGACATCATTTTAGACAATGCTTTTGTAGATTGATCCTCACCGTTTTTCTTACCATTAACAAATGTATTCAAGATTTTTCCTCTTAAAGGTAAAACAGCTTGATATTCTCTCACTCTACCTTGTTTAGCGGATCCTCCAGCTGAGTCACCTTCAACAATAAATAATTCTGTGCCTTCTCTTTTTTGTATTTGACAGTCAGCTAATTTACCGGGTAAACCCGATAGTTCAAAAGTTCCTTTTCTTCTAACGCTATCTCTAGCTTTTCTAGCAACGTCTCTAGCCATTGCAGCTTGAGTAATTTTTTCTAACACAACTTTTGAAATTGAAGGATTTTGATCAAACCAAGTTGAAACTTTTTCACTAATTATATTTTCTACAATATTTCTTATTTCAGATGAAACCAGTTTATCCTTAGTTTGAGAAGAAAATTTTGGATCTGGCATTTTAATTGATAACACAGCTGTTAACCCCTCTTTAATATCCTCACCTGATAACGTAATTTTATTTTTTTTATTGTTTCTTTCGTTGAAATATTTATTTATAACCCTTGTTAACGCACTTCTAAAACCTAGTAAATGTGTGCCTCCATCTTTTTGTGGAATATTATTAGTAAAAGGTAAAACTTCCTCAGAATAACCTGCGTTCCACTCAAAGGAACATTCTACGATCACATTATTTTTTGAAGCTGTTACATAAACTGGTTTTTTAAATACCTCTTTCTCATTTTTGTTAGTTAATATTGGTTTTTTATTATTTATAAATTTTACGAATTCTAGAATTCCACCATTATATTTATGAGGAAATTCTTTTGTTTTTTTAGATGATTTGTCGATTAGAGTAATTCCTATGCCTTTATTAAGAAAAGCTAACTCTCTTATCCTCTTTTCTAGTATGCTTGAGCTAAATTTTATAGATGAAAATATTTCTTTAGAGGGTAAAAAAGTAATTTTTGTTCCATTTTTTTTTGTTTTTCCAATTTGTTTTAATGGTTTTATAGAGGAGCCATTTTTGAATTTTATTTCATACTCTTTACCATCTCTAAATATACTAAGCTCAAGTTTTTCAGATAAAGCGTTAACTACAGATACTCCTACTCCATGCAAACCTCCAGAAACTTTGTACGAGTCATGATCAAATTTTCCTCCTGCATGTAGTTGGGTCATAATTACCTCTGCAGCAGACATTTTCTCAGATTTATGAATTTCTACTGGTATGCCTCTTCCGTCGTCTTCAACTGTTACAGTATTGTCTAAATTTATTGTTACAATTATATTTTTGCAATAGCCTGCTAATGCTTCATCGATGGAATTATCAATCACCTCAAAGACCATATGGTGTAAACCTGAGCCATCGTCTGTATCACCAATGTACATTCCCGGTCTTTTTCTTACAGCATCTAGTCCTTTCAGGACCTTTATTGAATCCGCACCATAAGAAGATTTATTATTTAACTCAGAATTTTTTGACATTGTTTTTTTTTTTTAGAAACAAAAATATATCATTTTTTAATAGCAATATAAAATGAGAGAACCGTTAAATGGTCTAGAACCATTTAATATCAAGGGTTTTAAACCAGAAATAAAAAAAAAAACTCAATTCAAAGAAATTAGATTTTCATTGGCATTATAACGTAATAACTATTTTTGTCTGATTTGTCTTGAATTAAAACTGGCGAAACAGAGTCTTTTAAATTCATGATAAGATTTTGATCTTCTATTGCAGATGCAATATCTATCAAATATTTAGAGTTAAAACTTATGTTAATTTTGTCAGAATTAAATTCAGCTGTAATTTTTTCATTCCCCTCTCCAGAATTTGCACTATTTACAGATAATTGAATGTTATCCTTTTGAATATTTAATTTTACTCCTTCTTTTCTATCCAAAGAAACACTAGCTACTCTCTCAATAGAATTTATAAATTCTTTTGATCTTATAACTAGTTTTTTTTCGTTATTAATTGGTACAACTTTTTTATAATCAGGAAATTTTCCATCAATTACTTTTGAAATAAGTTTAATTTTTCCTAGAGAAAACTTAATTTTATTGTCACTTATCTGCATTTTTAATTCTTCCGAATTTTCTGATAGAAGTAAACATAACTGATATACTGTCTTTTTTGGTAGAATGAATGAGTTAAAATCATTTGTATTGTTTATTTCAATACTACTTGACGAAAGTCTATGGCTATCTGTAGCAACACCAGTAAGAAAACTTCTTCCTTGCGCTTCTGTTAGATGAAAGAAAACTCCATTTAAATAATGCCTTGTATCATCATTTGAAATGGAAATTTTTGTTTTATCTAGAACTTTTAAAAAATTTTTATTACTAATTGAAAATTCATTTCCAGAAAATTCATCTGTGAATGTTGGAAAATTATCTGTTGGTAAGCATAAAAGATTAAAATCTGAATTTTCACTTTTTAGACTTAATTTATTTTCCGTCTTGAGATCAAAATTTATTTCAGAATTAGATGAAATTTTTCTTAAGATATCGAATAAAATTGCTGCAGATGTAGTAGTGCTACCCTCATTGAATATTTTAACATCTTCAATTTCATCGTAAAAAATTATATCAAGGTCTGTTGCAACAATTGATAACTTATTATCTTTTAATTGTAGTAAGACGTTAGAAAGTATTGGTAAAGTATTTTTTTTTTCAACAACACCTTGTACAAAATTTAAAGATTTTAATAAAATATCTCTTTTTACAACAAACTGCATTTACCTAATTTTCTAAAAGAAGACTTCTAATTTGATTTATATTTTTTTTCATTTCGTCATCTTGTTCTGCTAATCGAGTTATTGTTTTTACAGCATGTATTACTGTTGTGTGATCTCTATTAGCGAATCTTCTTCCAATCTCTGGTAAAGATCTGCTTGTTAATTTCTTAGCAAGATACATTGCAATTTGTCTAGGTCGCGCTAAAGGTCTTGATCTTCTTTGAGAAAGCATTTCACTTAAAGATATATTATAATAATTTGAAACTATATTCTGTATCTTGTCTACAGTAATTACTTTAATCTGACTGAACACATCCTTCAAAATATTTTTGCAATCATTGATATTTAAAATTTTATTATGAACTCTGCTAAAAGCAATCACTCTATTTAATATGCCAATTAATTCTCTTATGTTCGTTTTACTTTCCGATGCAATGTAATTGATTACTTCATCATTCAGATTAATATTTTCTTTAAATTGATTTTCAATTTGCTCTATTTTCTTTCTAATAATTTTTGCTTTCAACTCTATGTCTGGAATATCTATATCAACTACTAATCCGCCTGCCAATCTGGACTTTATTCTATCTTGAATTCGATCTAGTTTCATGGGAGATCGATCTGCTGAAATTACTATTTGTGAACCTTTATCAATCAAGCTATTGAAAGTATGAAAAAACTCTTCTTGTAGACTCTCTTTGCCACTTATAAATTGTATATCATCAATTATAAAAACTGATGATTTTCTAAAAAAATCTTTAAAATTAACCATATCATTTTTTTTGATAGACTTTATAAAATGATACATAAATCTTTCTGCTGATATAAACATTACATTATTGTCATTTTGTAGCTTTAAACCGATAGCATTGAGCAAATGTGTCTTGCCTAGACCTACCCCCCCACAAATATATAATGGATTGTATCTTGAAAGGTGATCGCAAACTTTTTTAGAATAAGACGTAGCTATATCATTACTTTTACCTTGTATGAAAGAGTCAAAGCTTAAATTAGGGTTAAGTCTATTATAATTTAGTATAGAATCTTTAATTTCTGTAACCTTATTAAGCTCATCGATTTTTATAAAGTCTTGATTTTTTTTACTTTCTTCAATTATCTTAAATTCAATTCTATTTAGGCTTAATTTAAATTCTTTTACTTGCTCTAATATTTTATCTAAATATCTAGAAACTATCCAATCTCTAAAAAATCTAGTTGGTACACCGAGTATCAAGTAATCATTATACTCTTTTACTAGAGATATTTTTTGCAACCAGCTACTATAAATTTCATTCCCAAAAGTTTTTTTAAAAGCTGATTGTATTTCCTCCCAATTTAATGTTTTTTCTTCTTCTGACTGATAAACATTTTTTTGAAATGTAATTTTTTTTTCCATGTTGATTATTATTCAGGATATCTTTTAAACTCTCTTTTAAAAATATTTGCAACAATTATTTTTGATATTTCAAAAATAAATCGTTTTTGGTTGTAGTGTTATCGTAAAAATAGAAAAGAAAAATTCTACAACTTTTGAAAGAAACTATATTTTGTAAAGATGTTTTTTAGAAACTAAATGTTGAATTATTAAATTAAAATTATCCAATCAACTTAAGATTGTTTACTTAAATTAAATTTTTTTGAAATTCTTGAAATTTTTCTACCAGCTGTTTTTTTATTAATTACTCCAGATTTAGCAACCTGCATTAGAATTGATTGAAACTTAGAAAAATATTTTTTTGCTTCGTCTTTTTTTTTATCTTTAATTAATAATTCCATCTTTTTCACAGCGTTTTTGTACTTGCTTTTTCTTATTCTATTAACTTGAGTTTGATTTTTAACTCTTCTTACTCTTCTGACAGCTGATTTTGTATTTGGCATTTTTTAAAATGGTATATATGTCCATAAAATATCGGTCAACTTTATTATTTTTGGCATCTTGGGCAATAAAACGCTGATCGTTGAGATATAATCACCCGATAGATCCTTTGACTACAATCTATATTAGAACATCTTTCCCCTTTTTTTCCATAAACTTTAAAGCTTTGCTGAAATATCCCTTTTTTACCTGTATCATTCGAAAAATCTTTAATAGTAGAACCTCCCTGTTTAATAGCTTTTCTTAAAATAATCTTTGAAAACTTTATTATTTTTTTTATTTCAATGACTGTAAGGCTATTAATTTTTTTCATAGGCTTAATACCACTTAAAAAAAGAATTTCATTTACATAAATATTTCCTAAACCAGAGACAAATTTTTGATTCATCAAAAGACTTTTTATGGAACATTTTTTATTTTTAATCTTTTTTTTGAAATATCGTAAATTATATTGCTTGCTTAATGGCTCAGGTCCTAATTTTGCTAAATGAAAATTATCATTATAGTCTTGTTTTAATATCTTAATAAAACCAAATTTTCTTACATCATTATAAATTAATTTTTTTTTATTGCTAAGATTAAATATAACTCGATCATAAATATTATCGTTATCTTTACTTAGGTTATAATAAAAACTTGTTTTAAATTTTTTTTTATTCTCATTTATATAAAATAATTTACCTGTCATTCCTAAATGAACAAGCATTACAAAAGATTTATTAAAAAAAAATAATAAAAATTTTGATCTTCTCTTAATTCTTTTAAACCTTAAACCAGATAATAAAACTAATTTTTTTTTATCTATTTTGTACCTTAATTTAGAATCATTGATTTTTACTGATTTTATAATTAAATTTTTAATTTTATTTTCAAGAGACCTTTTAACAACTTCAACTTCTGGCAATTCTGGCATATAATTAGTATATGAAAAATATTATTCAAAACAAATCAAAATTAGTTAATTCTGTATTTTCCGAAGTACATAAAAAATATGATTTGATGAATGATCTAATGTCTTTCGGCGTTCATCGGATTTGGAAAGAAAAGTTTATTGAGTGGATTAATCCTCAACCGTATACAAAGTTAATCGATGTAGCCTCCGGGACCGGTGATATTGCAAAACTTTTTTTAAAGAAGTATAAAAATAAGATCGAAATTACTTGTGTTGAACCAAACATGAGTATGTTAAAAGAGGGAAAAAATAAGCTAAAAAAATTTGACACCATTGAATGGATTAATGCTAATGCAGAAAAGATTCCATTAGAAAATGATACTTTTGATTATTACACTATTAGTTATGGAATTAGAAACGTGACAGATATAAATGCAGCTTTGAAAGAAGCTTTTAGGGTTTTAAAACCAGGTGGTCGTTTTATGTGCCTAGAATTTTCTAAAATTAATAATGAGTTTTTAAATTTTTTTTATAAAGAATATTCAAAAAATATTCCTAAAATTGGAAAATTTATTGTAGGTTCTGCTGAGCCCTATAAATATTTAGTTGAAAGCATTGAAAAATTTTATAATCAAGATCAATTAGCAAGTCTAATTTTGAAAAATGGTTTTTCAAAAGTGGAGTATAGGAATATTTCAGGAGGTATTTCAGCTATACACTCTGGTTGGAAAATTTAAATGTTAAAAAGGGTTTTCAAATTATTTCAAATAGCAAGAAAATTATCTACTTCGGGCGCTGTAAACACTATAAATGAGGTACATACTCTTCCTCATTCTTTAAATTTATTTTTCAACTGTATTTCTTTTGGTTCTAATACAAATATTATTAATAAACGAAGAAAACCTGGTGAAAATCTTTGCGAAGCTCTTCAAGGAATGGGGACAACTTTTATAAAGTTAGGTCAATTTTTGGCAACACGACCAGATATTATCGGAGAAAAGTTAGCAAAAAGTTTAGAAAAACTTCAAGACAAGGTCCCTGCTTTTGATCTTTATGATGCAAAAAAAATTATAAAAAAAGAAATAGGTGAAAATTACTATAAAAACATCATAGACATAAGTGAACCAATTGCTGCCGCTTCGATTGCACAAGTTCATTTAGCAAAAATTAAGATAGATAACCTAGATAAACAGGTGGCCATTAAAATTCTGAGGCCAGATATTGAAAAATTATTTAATGAAGAATTAGATGCTTTAATGCTATTTGCATACATAGTCGAAAACACTTTTTCAAAAGCAAAAAGATTAAAATTAATTGAGGTAGTTCATCTTTTGAGAGAGATTACTAATATAGAAATGGATTTAAGATTTGAAGCAGCTGCAGCAAATGAACTTTACGAAAATACTAAAAATGATTTAGGATTTAATGTTCCAAAAATTTACTGGAATTATACTACAAAAAAAATTTTAACTTTAGATAAAGTTAAAGGTATTTCAATACGAGAACATCAAAAATTAGAAAATCTAGGAGTAAATTTGCAAAAACTTGCAGAAAATTTGATCCAACATTTTTTAAAGCAAGCAGTAAGAGACGGTTTCTTTCATGGAGACATGCATCAAGGTAATCTTTTTGTTGATAGTAAAGGCAACATAATACCTGTAGATTTTGGAATAATGGGTAGGCTAGACAAAAATAATAGAAAATTTTTAGCTGAGATATTGTATGGCTTTATTCAAAGAGACTACGTAAAAGTTGCTGAAGTTCATTTTCAAGCGGGTTTAGTGCCTCAAAATGCTTCTAAAGAAGAATTTGCTCAAGCTCTAAGATCTGTGGGAGAACCAATTTTTGGTCAGTCAATAAAGGATATATCGGGAGGCAATTTACTTGCTCAATTGTTTGAAATTACTGAAAAATTTAATATGGTAACGCAACCTCCATTATTATTATTACAGAAAACGATGGTTGTAGTTGAAGGTGTAGCCAGAAAACTTTATCCAGATACAAACATTTGGGAAGTTTCAAAACCAGTTTTAGAAAATTGGTTAAAAAATATTAAAAGTCCTAAGACAACCCTTGATACGGCTGTTAAAACTTCATCAGAAATAATTAAAAGAATACCGGACTTACCAGATTTTATTGATAGGGCAGATTATGCTTTAAGGCTAATGGCTGAGGGAAAATTAAGTTTGGCCGTTGGTACAAATAAAAATTTAGAAATGGAGCAAATGAAACTTAAAAACTTTAGAAATAATATAATTATAAGTTTTTTTGGTATTGTAATTGTCTTTTTATTAGTATTTTAATTAGCTATGTCCGTAAAAAATAAAAAAGTACTTATAATAATTGGTGGGGGAATAGCTGCCTACAAATCTCTAGATTTAATCAGATTATTAAAAAAAAGTAATAATGAAATTAAAACGATTTTAACAAAAAGTGGAAAAGAGTTTGTAACTCCCTTATCCATATCAACTCTTACCAAAAGCAAAACTTTTGAAGATATTTTTGATGTAAATTCTGAAGCTGAAATAGATCATATATCTTTATCTAGATGGGCTGACCTAGTCATTGTAATGCCTACAACAGCTAACTTCATGACAAAATTAAGCCATGGCAAAGCTGAAGATTTGGCTACAACGGTGATATTAGCTTCTAATAAAGATATCTTATTAGTTCCAGCGATGAATGTTAGAATGTGGGTGCATAAAGCCACTCAACAAAATGTTAAAATTTTAAAGGATTATGGATATTTGTTTATAGGTCCTGAAAAAGGTGAAATGGCTTGTGGTGAATACGGTGAGGGTAAAATGTCAAGCCCAAGACAAATATATAATTATATTGATCATTATTTTAACAAAAGAAATTTAGTTAAAAGTAAAAATTTCAAAGCTTTAGTAACTGCTGGTCCGACCAGAGAATATATTGACCCTGTAAGATACATTTCTAATGAGTCGAGTGGCAAACAGGGTTATGAAATAGCTTTAGCTCTGGGCAGATTAGGTATTAAAACCACATTAATAATTGGGCCGTCAAATCTCACAACTCAAAAAAATATTAAAACAAAAAAAATAGTAACAGCTAATGAAATGTTTATTGAAACAAAAAAATCTCTACCTGTGGATGTTGCGGTTTGTACTGCTGCTGTATCTGATTTTAAACCTGTAACTCAAAATAAAAATAAAATAAAAAAAAATCAAAATAATATTAAACCTATTAAAATAGAAAAAAATAAGGATATTCTTGAATATTTAGGCAAAAATAATGAACATAGACCAAAATTAGTTGTTGGCTTTTCTGCTGAAACAGAAAATATAAATAAAAATTCAATAATGAAAATGAAGAAAAAGAACTGCGATTTGATTATAGCAAATGATATTTCAAAAAAAGGTAGAGGATTTAACTCAGATTATAACGAAGTTTCAATTATCGATAATAATGGAAATATCAAAATAATTAAAAAAAATAAGAAAAGTTATATAGCAAGTAAAATTGCTGAAGTTATTTTAGATAAACTATTAGTTGATGACAGAAATTTTAATTAAAAGATTATCTAAAAATATTAATTTACCAAAATACGAGACTGATGGTTCTTCAGGGATGGATTTATCAGCAAATATAAATTCAAATATTAAAATTGAACCAGGAGAGACTTCAATAATCCCAACGGGAATTTCTGTATCGATACCTAAAAACTTTGAAATACAAATACGGCCAAGATCAGGGTTAGCAGCAAAAAATCAAATATCAGTTTTAAATACGCCTGGAACAATCGATGCTGATTATAGAGGTGAAATAAAGGTTATATTAATAAACTTAGGCAAAAAAACATTTTTAATAGAAAAGGGAGCAAGAATAGCTCAAATGGTACTTAGTCCTATAGAGAAAGCTAAAATTAAGGAGGTTGAAAACCTAGAAAAGACTAAAAGGGGTTCTGGTGGTTTTGGATCTACAGGAACAAGGTAAAATGAGTTTAGATTTGAAACAATTTAGGAGATTTGAAAAGCAAATTATTTTAAAAAAAATAGGAATTAATGGACAAAAAAAAATATTTAAATCAAAAGTGTTGATAATTGGCATTGGAGGTTTGGGTTGCCCTCTACTTACATATTTGGCTGCATCTGGGGTTGGAACTATAGGAATTGTAGATCATGATAAGGTAGAATTAAGTAATTTGAATAGACAAACGCTCTTTGTTACTAAGGACATCGGTAAATTTAAAGTTATTCAAGCAAAAAATTATATTAATAAAATTAATAAAAAAATTAAAGTTAAAACTTTTAAACTAAAAGTGTCTTTGTCTAACATAAAATCTATTATGAAAGGCTTTGACATTATTTGCGACGGCACAGACAATTATGAAACTCGATATATAATTAATGATCAGTGTAAGAAGAGTAAAAAAGTTCTTATATCCGCAGCAATAAGTAAATTCGATGGTCATTTATATAAATTCAATTTTAAAAAAAATGGATGTTGTTACCGCTGTTTTATGCCTGATAAACCTACTGAGGAAAATAACTGCGATGCTGAAGGAATTTTTTCTCCAGTAGCTGGTATATTAGGATCTCTTCAAGCAAATGAGGTATTAAAAACAATTTTAAACTTTAAAGATGATTTAAATAATCAAATGATTATCTTCGACTCAATTAAATCGAATTTTAAAAATATCAAACTGAGTCGTAACCCATATTGCAAAAATAAATGCTAAGAAAAATCTTGATTTTTTTTATTTTATTTTCTTTTAAGAGTCTACTTGCAGAGGAATATTTTTTAACTCTTAGAAACGATAAAGTGAATTTAAGACAAGGTCCTTCTTTTGAATATCCTATTAAATTATTTTATAAAAAAAAATTTTTACCTGTATTAGTTCAAGAAAAATTTGAAAATTTCAGAAAAATCAGAGATCATGAAAATAATACAGGTTGGATACATGTTTCGCAGTTATCAAAAAAAAAAGCTGCGATAGTCATTGATGGTGAGGCTTATATTTTTTCAAGTAATACAATTTTTTCTAAGCCTTTAGCAATTTCTAAAAACGGAAAACTTCTATTAGTAAAAAAATGTAAAAAAGATTGGTGTAAAATTTCAAGTAAAAATATCAAAGGTTGGATTAAAAAGGAAAGTTTGTGGGGTTTATATTAAATCTATTTTTTATATTTAGCAGTCCAAACTTTATCTAAAATAAAGTACCAAACGGCATTAGCCAATGGTTCTACAATCGCATCGGTTAGAGCTATCATAAAAGAAACGTTAGCGATCAACATTAAAACGGTTATAGCAATAGCAAAATGGCCAATTGTATAAATGATTGTCCTTAGAATAGATCCTTTATTATTTTGGTATATACTTTTTGAGGCAGTTAAAATTCCATGTGTAAATTCAGTCATTTAGCTAAATGGGTTCTCTAAAACACAAGCAACAAGATGTAGTCTATTTTGCTCGCCGCCATTAAAAAAATTATGATATTTAGTATTATTAGTTATAGTAACTGATCCATCAGCTGGCATATGTTTGCAAACATCTTCTATAACCATCCTACAACCTTTATTAGTTATTATTGGTATATGTAGTCTAGGTTCAGGATCTCTATGCCAACTAAGAGTAGATCTAGGTTCCTTTAACAATATTCTTACTCTTCCGAGCTTAAAATGTTTCTTTAAAGTATTATAAACTTCCTCAAAATATGTGTTTTTAAACTCAGGAACTATTTCTGTATATTTTGACTCATCAATAGCTTTGTCTCTTATGACTTCTTTGCCTTTTTCATCAGGTATAGTCCAGTACGTGCCTCTAACATTGTGACCCTGTGTAGAATTTTTATCACCTGGAATTTGATTTATAGAAATGGCTCCAAAATTTTTAATGCCAAGAGTGTTGAATTTCTTTTTTTTTAATATGATATTTAAATCAGCTCTTAATTTATCAATATCGAATTTTAAATTTGGAACTTTAAAAAAATCATCTTTTATATTCCGATTTAGTTTTTCTAAGTTTTGTGTTTTTACAATTTCCATATTAATTTAACTTCTTAAGGTTAACCCTATCTGCATTCATAATTTTTGTCCAAACTTGAATAAAATCTTTAATAAATTTTTCTTTATTGTCGTCTTGTGCGTAAACTTCAGCATAGGATCTAAGAATAGAATTGGATCCTAAGACTAAATCAGCTCTAGAGGCTGTAAATTTAACTTTGTTAGTTTTACGGTCAATAATATCGTATGAGTTTTTTCCAGTTGGTTTCCAAGTATATTTCATGTCAACTAAATTTACAAAAAAGTCATTTGTAAGCGTTCCAACTTTATCAGTCATAACACCTTTTTCTTTGGCAGTTGAATGATTTGTTCCTAGCACTCTCATCCCCCCAACTAAACAAGTCATTTCCTGCGCAGTTAACCCCATAAGAGAAGCTCTCTCTAATAGAAGTTCCTCAGGCATCACTGAATAATCGGCTTTAAAATAGTTTCTAAAACCATCATGATGAGGTTCTAACCATTTGAAACTTTTAATTTCAGTTTGATCTTGTGAAGCATCGCCCCTCCCAGGGTTAAATGGAACTTTTGCTTTAAAGCCCGCTTTTTTAATAGCTTTTTCAAGGCCTACATTTCCTGCTAATACTATTGTATCGGCAATTGTTGCTCCGGTTTTCTTAGCAATTCCTTCAAGTACTTTTAAAACTTTAGAGAGTTTTTTTGGCTCGTTAGCTTCCCATTGGTTCATTGGTTCTAGACGAATTCTTGCTCCATTAGCTCCACCTCTTTTGTCGGTTCTTCTGTATGTTCTTGCACTATCCCAGGCAGTGGTAATTAAATCACCGGAACTTAATTTTGATGAAGAAATCATTTTTTTTACTTTCTCAACACTATATTTCTTTTTAGGTTTTGGAACATTACCTTGCCAATATAAATCTTCTTTAGGAGCCCAAGGTCCAATATAATTTTCTTTATTTCCCATTGTTCTATGAGTTAACTTAAACCATGCTCGTGCGAAAGAATCCTCAAAGAATTTCGGATCTTTATAAAATCTCTCTGAAATTTTTCTGTACTCTGGATCCATTGCCATTGCCATGTCTGCATCAGTAAACATTAATCTCGCTTTTTTATTAGGATCTCCCAAGTCTCTTGGTTTTTTTTCCTCTTCAAGGTTAATTGGTTCCCACTGCCAAGCGCCTGCAGGACTTTTTTTACTTTCCCACTCATAGTTTAGTAAAAGGTCTAAATATTGATGATCCCACTTATCAGGATTTGTTGTCCAAGCTCCTTCAAGACCTGATGTAATTTGATTAGCTCCAGTTCCATTTTCCTGGTTCCAGCCAAAACCTTGTTCATGAATATCAGCTCCTGCAGGTTCTGGTCCTAAATTGTCAGGATTACCATTACCATGTGCTCTTCCAATAGAATGACCACCAACTGTGAGTGCTGCGGTTTCAATATCATTCATTCCCATTCTTCCGAAAGTTTCTCTGACATCCATCGCGGTTCTTACCGGGTCAGGTTTTCCCTCAACACCTTGAGGATTAACATAAACTAATTGAAAGTGAGAAGCTGCAAGAGGAGCTTCTAATGAAGATCTATCTTGTGGATCTCCGTATCTGTTTACTGCTAATGGAACTGTTTCTTTTCCCCAGTAAACATCTTTTTCAGGCTCCCAAATATCCTCTCTTCCAAATGAAAAACCGAAAGTTTTAAATCCAGCATGCTCATAAGCCAAAGTACCAGCTAGCACCATTAAATCTGACCAACTTAGCCTATTACCGTATTTTTTTTTTATTGGCCATAAAAGACGCCTAGCCTTATCTAAGTTTGTGTTATCAGGCCAAGAATCTTGAGGTGAAAATCTATGTGATCCAACATTAGGTCTTCCGTCGAATTCTCTATAAGTACCAACTTGATGCCAAGTTAGTCTCACCATTAATCCACTGTAAGTTCCAAGATCTGCTGGCCACCACTCTTGGCTGTCTGTCATCAACTTTAATAAATCTTTTTTTAAGGCTTTAAAATTTAATTTTTTAACTTCTTTTTTATAATCATATCCCGGAAGGGGATTCGTTTTTGTATCGTGTTGGTGTAAAATATCCAAATTTATACTATTGGGCCAAAGTCTGGCAGTATTTGACTCTCCTGCTTTAGTAACGCCACCGTGCATCACTGGACATTTACCATTATTACTTTTTTTATAATCTACACTCATAGTTCTAGTTTATAATTATTCTAAAGTGAAAAACAAGCGACAAACTGTCAATTTTTCAAATTTATAAATACCTCAACATTCTTAATTTTTTTACCATTTGGTGCTTTTGGAATTTTTTGAATAATTATATCATTCGCATCGATGTCTATTAATTCTGACGTTTCACTATCATAAAAATGGTGGTGGTTTGAAACATTAGTATCAAAATAAGTTTTGTTTCCTCTTACTTCAACTTCATTTAAATGTCCGGCTGTTTTAAATGCGTGAACGGTATTATAAATTGTAGCTAGCGCAATTTTAGAAGTCGATTTTTTGGTCAAAAGTTTGTTTAAACTTTCAACTGTAAAATGGAAAGTTTTTTCTCTTTCAAACAAAAATTTAGCGATTTCAACTCTTTGTTTAGTCGGTCTTAACCCAGAAGATCTTAATTTATTTAAAATGTCTATTTTTTTCACGTTTTAGTTCGCTTTTTGATCTACTTTATAATCATTCTAAAAACAAAATATATATGAAACTTTTGCTAAATCAAGTAAAACAATTCTGAGTCATGCAAAAAAATAGTTACAATTACGATGAGCTAATTTCGTGTGGAGAGGGAAAACTATTTGGTGAAGGAAATGCTAAGCTGCCATTACCTCCAATGTTAATGTTTGATAGAATTACAGAAATAAAAAAAGATACAGGTGAGTTTAAAAAAGGTTTTATTAAAGCGGAGCTTGATATTAAAGACAACCTATGGTTTTTTGATTGCCATTTTAAGAAGGACCCAGTTATGCCTGGTTGTCTTGGCTTAGATGCTATGTGGCAGTTAGTTGGATTTTATTTAGGCTGGATAGGTGAGCCAGGAAAGGGTAGAGCTTTAGGAGTAAATTCTGTAAAATTCACAGGTGAAGTATTAAAAAATATTAAAATGGCGACTTATGAAATAAATATGAAAAGAATTTTAAAAAAAGAAGGTACAGCTGTTGGATTAGCTAATGGTATTTTAAGTGCAGATAATAAAATAATTTACACAGCAGAAAATCTTAAAGTAGGACTATTCAAATCATGAAAAGAGTTGTAGTTACTGGAATAGGGATAGTTTCTTGTTTAGGGAATAATCAAGATGAAGTTTATAAGTCATTACTAAATGCAAAATCAGGTATTACATTTTCTGAAGAATACAAAGAATACAATTTAAAAAGTCACGTTCACGGAAAACCAAATATTAAACTAGAAGATCATGTAGATAGAAAATTTATAAGGTTTATGGGGCCAGGGTCTGCTTATAATTATGTTTCAATGAATGAAGCTGTAAAAGACTCTGGGCTTGAAGAAAAAGATGTAAGTAATGTAACAACCGGAATGATTATGGGATCAGGAGGTCCTTCAATAGAAAACGTCATATTAGCAGCAGACAAGACGAGAGAAAAAAGCCCAAAAAGAATGGGGCCTTTTGTAGTGCCACGAACAATGTCGAGTACAGCTTCAGCAACTCTTGCAGTACCTTTTAAAATTAAAGGAGTTAACTATACTATTAGTTCAGCGTGTGCAACTAGCGGACATTGTATTGGTAACGCTATGGAATTAATTCAACTAGGAAAACAAAAAATTATTTTTGCAGGTGGTAGTGATGAAGTTCATTTTGCAATGACTGCAATGTTTGATGCGATGACAGCTTTATCTTCAAAATATAACGATACTCCTGAAAAAGCGTCAAGGCCTTATGATAAAACTCGAGATGGATTTGTTATCGCTGGTGGTGGTGGTGTTTTAGTTTTAGAGGAATATGAACATGCTAAATCAAGAGGTGCAAAAATTTATGCAGAATTAACAGGCTACGGTGCAACGTCAGATGGTTATGATATGGTTGCTCCCTCAGGCGAAGGTGCAATTAGATGCATGAAAATGGCATTAAGTACTGCAAAAAATAAAATTGACTATATAAATACTCATGGAACATCTACACCTGTTGGAGATATAACTGAATTAAAAGCCGTTGGTGAAGTGTTTAGTAATTATAAACCTAAAATTAGCTCCACTAAATCTCTAGCTGGACATTCTTTAGGAGCTACTTCAGTACATGAGGCTGTGTACAGTTTAATTATGATGAAAAATAATTTTATAGCCGCATCAGCAAATATTAATGATATGGATGATGAAGCAAAAAAATATCCTATTGTCACAAAAGTTGAAAAAAATATCAATTTAAATTCTGTAATGTCTAATAGTTTTGGTTTTGGGGGAACCAATGCTACTTTAGTTTTTGAAAAGGTAAAATAATGAGTTTAATGAAAGGTAAAAAGGGTCTAATTATGGGTGTTGCAAACGAACGCTCAATTGCTTGGGGTATATCTCAAAAACTAGCAGAAGCAGGTGCTGAGTTAGCTTTTACATACTTAGGCGACGCTTTAAAAAAAAGAGTAATACCATTAGCCGAAAAACTGAATTCGAATATTACTTTTAGCTGTGATGTTGAAAAAAAAGAAGAGATAGTAAAACTTTTTAACGATGTTAAGTCTAAATGGGGAAAAATTGACTTCGTTGTTCATGCGGTTGCTTTTTCGGATAAATCAGAATTGTCCGGAGAATATTTGAATACCACAAGAGAAAATTTTCTAAGAAGTATGCTTATATCATGTTTTTCATTTACAGAGGTTTCAAAGGAGGCCTCAAGAATAATGAATGAGGAAGGTAGTTTGTTAACTCTTACATATGAGTCTAGTAAAGCAATACCCAACTATAACGTAATGGGAGTTTGTAAATCTGCTTTGGAGGCAAGTGTAAAATATTTAGCTAGAGATTTAGGGATGAAAAAAATAAGGGTAAATGCTATTAGTGCAGGACCAATAAAAACTCTAGCTGCTTCAGCGATAGGAGATGCAAAATTTTTATATAAATGGAATGAAGACCACTCATTTTTAAAAAGGAACGTGGATATTCATGATGTCGGTAACTCTGCCCTATACTTACTCAGTAATTTAGCTGCGGGCGTGACTGGTGAGATTCATTACGTAGATGCAGGTTATAACAAAGTGGGAATGCCAGATCCTAAAAATATGACTTAAGCCGAAGCTTGTTTCATAGAAAGTTTTACTTTTCCTCTATCAAAACCAACAACTTTAACTGAAACTTCATCGCCCTCTTTCACAACATCACCTACTTTTGCTACTCGTTTTTCAGCTAGCTCAGATATATGGACGAGACCATCTTGTTTTCCTAAAAAGTTTACGAAAGCTCCAAATTCCATAATTTTAACGACTTTACCTTTATAAATTTTACCCATTTCTGGTTTAGCAATTAAATTTTTAATAAAATCTATAGCTTTGTTTCTTGAAGCTTCATCTGGGGCTGCAACTGTTACTTCTCCAGTATCTTTAACATCGACTTTAGCTCCTGATGTCTCAACAATTTCTCTAATTGTTGCTCCACCTTTGCCAATTACTGTAGCTATATCTTTCTTATCGACTTTAATTGTTTCTATTTTTGGTGTGTGTTTTGAAAACTCTTTTCTTGAGGTTTTTATTGCTTTATTCATTTCTTCTAAAATATGTTCTCTCCCTGCCTTAGCTTGATCTAAAGCCTTTTCCATAATTTCAAAAGTAATACCTGTAATTTTAATATCCATTTGAAGTGAAGTTATACCATTTTTTGTTCCAGCAACTTTAAAGTCCATATCTCCTAAATGGTCTTCATCTCCTAAGATGTCTGATAACACTGAAAAATCTTCACCTTCTTTAATTAGTCCCATAGCAATTCCAGCTACTGGCTCTTTTATAGGAACTCCTGCATCCATTAACGATAGCGAAGTTCCACAAACTGTTGCCATTGATGAAGATCCATTGGACTCTGTTATTTCTGAAACTACTCTTAACGTATATGGAAAATTTTCTTTTTTAGGTAAAGATGAGTTTATTGCTCTCCAAGCAAGTTTTCCATGTCCTATTTCTCGTCTACCAGTACCTATTCTTCCACATTCTCCAACTGAAAATGGAGGAAAATTATAATGCAACATAAAATTTGATCTTTGCATTCCTTCAAGGCTTTCTAATCTTTGCTCATCATCTGTCATTCCAAGTGTTGTTACTACAAGAGCTTGTGTCTCTCCTCTGGTAAAAAGGGCAGAGCCATGCGTTCTTGGTAAAACACCTACTTCACATTTAATCTGTCTTACGTCTGCTAAACCTCTTCCATCAATTCTTTTCTTTTCTTTTAAAATTGCAGTTCTCACGATATCTTTTTCTAAAGATTTTAATTGACTCATTACCTGATTTTCTGAAACATTTTCATCTTCTGCAAAAAGTTCTTTACATTGAGTTTCTATTTCAGAAATAGCTGTCGATCTTTTTTTCTTATCTATTTCTTTAAAAGCACTTCTTAAACTACTTTCAAATTTCTCGGTTATCTTCTTCTTAATTTCGGAGTGATCCACTTCTTCAACTTCCCATTTTGGTTTTCCAACTTTTTTAGCTAGTTTTTCGATTGCTTCAATTACTGGTACAAAGTTTTCGTGCCCAAATTTAACTGCATTTAACATGACCTTTTCAGATAATCCTGACGTTTCTGATTCTACCATCAAAACCGCATCTTTAGTTCCAGCAACAACTAGATCTAGCTCGGACTCTTTCATCTCCTCTACTGATGGATTTAATAAATATTTTCCATCTTTATATCCAACTCTACTAGCTGCTATCGGTCCTAAGAATGGTAATCCTGATATTGCAAGAGCTGCAGAAGATGCAATGATTGATAAAATGTCAGGTTGATTTTCACTATCGTAAGACAAAACTGTGGGAAGTACTTGAACTTCATTCATAAAACCAGTTGGAAACAATGGTCTTATAGGTCTGTCTATTAATCTAGAAATTAATGTTTCAGCCTCTGTAGGTCTAGCTTCTCTTTTAAAATATCCACCAGGTATTTTACCCGCTGCATAATATTTTTCTTGGTAATTTACTGATAGCGGGAAATAATCCTGACCTTCAGCAACTTTTTTTGCACCCACTGCTGTTGCTATTACTACTGTCTCTCCTAATGTGGCTAAGATAGCTCCATCCGCTTGTCTTGCTACTTTGCCTGTTTCTAAAGTTAATTTTTTACCATTAACTTCTAATTCTTCCTTCTGTATTTTGAACATTATTTCCTTAAATTTAATTGTTTAATAACTTTTAGGTAGGACTCAGAATTTTTCTTTTTTAAATAAGAAAGAAGTTTTTTTCTCTTATTAACTGATTTTGTTAAACCTAAAGTTGAGTGTTTATCTTTTTTAAATTTCTTAAAATGGTCTGATAATTTTGTAATCTTATCAGTAAGTAAACCGATTTGTATCTCTGTTGATCCAACGTCTTTAGCGTGAATAGCTAATGATTTAATTGTATCTTTTTTTTTCTTTATCATTAATTTTATTTTCTTTTATAATTTTTTCAATCTTTTCAGCATATTCGAATGAGTTATCTTCAACAAATGTAAGTTTAGGAAGAAACTTAATATCTAGCCTTTTAGATAGCGCTTTTCTAACAAGATGAGAGTATTCAGTCAAGATTTTTACTGTTTCTGTAATTTCAGAACCACCTAATGGAATGACGTAAATTCTTGCTGTTTTAAGGTCTGGGGTCATTCTTACCTCCGTTACTGTTATAAATTTAGAGTTCATGTTTGGAATTTTTGCTTCGTTCCTAATAAATAGTTCTCCCAAGTTTTGTTTTACTAATTCTCCAACTCTAAGTTGTCTTTGACTGAAAGGTTTTTGATTAATTTGTCCCATTAAATTGTTCTTTGTATTTTTTCTGCGTCATAACATTCAATAATATCTTTTTCTTTGAAATCAATGAAGTCTTTCACGCTTATACCGCACTCCAAACCAGTGCTTACCTCTTTCACCTGATTCTTCTCTCTATAAATTGACATGATTTCACCATTGTAAACAACCGCTCCATCCCTAATAATTCTTGCTTTGGACTTATTTTTAATTTCACCACTTAACACTTTTGATCCTGCAATTTTTCCCGCGTTAGAAACCTTAAAAATTTTTTGAATTTCTGCACTTCCCAAAACAGTTTCTTTTATGTCAGGCTCTAAAAGACCTGATAAAGAATTTTCGATATAATCTAATGCCTCATAGATTATATTAAAAAATTTAATATCTTTTTTTTGCTCTTCAGCTAATTTTTTCGCTTCTTTGCTTGGTTTTACATTAAATCCTATTAAGATTGCGTTAGAGGCTTGAGCTAAAGAAACGTCCGTTTCGTTAATCATTCCGATGTCAGATAAAATAATTTTTGCTTCTACTTCGTTATGTTTTATCTTATTGATAGCTGTTGTTAACGCTTCTTTTGATCCTTGTACGTCTGACTTGATTATAATATTAAGTTCATCTTTATTTTTTTCTTCATCAAATAAGGTTGTTTTATCTTTAGCAAAAATTTTTGTAGTCAACGATCTATCTTTTTTAAACTCTGACATTTTTTTTGCTTCATTTTCGTTATTTGTAACTACAAAATCAGCTCCTGCATAAGCTGAACTGTTCATGCCTAAAACCTCCACTGGCATAGATGGAAAGGCTTCATTTAACATTTTACCTTCATAATTAATCATAGCTCTTATTTTACCCCAGGTATCTCCACAAATAAAATAATCGCCTTTACTAAGTTTTCCATTTGTTATTAAAACAGTAGAAACCGGACCTTTGCCTTTATCAATTTTAGATTCAATTACTACGCCTCTAGCATTTCCAGAATATGATGCTTTCAAATCTAGAATTTCAGATTGGAGTAATATGCTTTCTTTTAGTTTATCTAAATTAGTTTTTTTAAGGGCAGAAACCTCCACGAATAACGTGTCTCCACTTAATTCTTCTGCTATCAATTCATACTGCATCATTTCATTTTTGATTTTTCCGATGTTTTTGTTTGGTAAATCACATTTATTTATCGCAACAATTATTGGAACTTTTGCAGCTTTTGCGTGTTTTATTGCCTCAACTGTTTGAGGTTTAACTCCGTCGTCAGCTGCTACCACTAACACGACAATATCAGTTATCTTAGAACCTCTTGCTCTCATTTCGGTAAAGGCAGCATGGCCAGGTGTATCTATAAATGTTATCAATTCTTTGTTAGACGTCTTAATTTGATATGCACCAATATGTTGTGTAATCCCCCCATATTCGCCAGCAACCACATTTGAGTCTCGCAAAGAGTCTAGCAGTGAAGTTTTTCCGTGATCTACATGCCCCATTATTGTTACCACTGGAGGCCTCACTTGAATTTCACCTTCTACTTTTTGTTTAATTTTTGAAGTCTCAATCGACGGTTTCTCCTCTAAAATTGGTTTATGTCCAAATTCTTTTACAATGTATTCTGCTGTATCTTTATCAATATTATGATTTATAGTTGCCACAACTTTCATATTAAAGAGAAATTTAATTATTTCACTTGATTTCTCTGCCATACGATTTGATAGTTCTTGAATGGTAATTTGCTCTGGAATTTTTACCTCTCTTATTACTTTTTTAAACTCCTTTTTTTCTTCTCCCTCAGGTTTATTTTTTCTCTCTTTCAGTCTTGCTCGCTTTACAGATGCTAAACTCCTTTGCTTAATTTCAATTTCTTCTACGTTTAGTGCTCTAGAAACGGTTAATTTGAAATCTCTTTTATCAACTGAAGTTTTTAATTTAAGTTTACTTTTTCCAGTTGGTTTATTATCTTTTTTAATAAATTCTTTTGTTGCTTGTTGTTCAATGAACTTTCTAGCAAAATTTTTTCTTTTGATATCTTGATTAAAATTTTGATTAGATAAAAAGTTTGATTTATTAAGATTTTTATTCGATTTGAAAGGTTTTTTTTTCTCTACAGAAAAAGATTTTTTTCCTGAAGTTGAAATAGAAGAGGTGTCTATTTTTTTTTTTAAACTAGAGGATATGGTAAGTGTTTTTTTTTTATCTTTTTCCATATTATTATTTATAAACAATCTCCCTTGCTGCCATGATTAATTCGTCTGCTTCTTTCCTAGAAAGTGAAAACTCCTCAAGATATCCCTCGATTCTAATTTTTTTTCCTTTTACCTCATCAAAACCCCCAATTAGTTCATCTGAAGATAAATCAGCAAAATCAACTAATTTTTTAATATTTTTTTGGCCTAGAATAACAAGCATTCCTTGGGTCATTCCTTTTAAATTAATTAATTTTTCCTCAACTCCTAATTCTCTTAATTTATTGGATACTGCCTCTTTTTCTTTAACCACTGTTTCCTTAGATCTATTTATTAATTCATTTGCAGTTTCTGCATCGATTGCATCAATTTTTGAAATATTTTCAGGGCTCGATTGAGCAATTTCTTCTATGGATGTGAAGCCCTCTGATACAAGTAATTGACCTAGAGTTTCATCTACCTCAAGGTTTTTTATTAAATTTTCTGTTCTCTCTTTAAATTCTGTCTGACGTCTTTCAGAGTCTTCTTTATCAGTTAAAATATCAATTTCGTAATTTGTAAGTTTTGAAGCCAGTCTTACATTTTGACCTCTTCTTCCGATTGCTTTACTTAGATTTTCTTCGGTTAAAATTATATCAATCCTTTTGTTATCTTGATCTATCAAAACTCTTTGTATTTCTGCTGGTGATAAAGACTCAGATATTAAACTCGGAAGATCTTCTGTCCATTTAATTATATCAATTTTTTCTCCATGAAGTTCATTAACTATAGTTTGAACCCTACTTCCTCTCATACCCACACATGCGCCAACAGGATCAATGGATGAGTCTTGTGAGTAAACACAAATTTTAGCTCTACTACCAGGATCTCTTGCTACAGATTTGATTTCAATTGTACCCTCATAAATCTCTGGAACTTCTTGAAAAAATAATTTTGCTAGAAATTGGGGATGAGCTCTCGATAAAAATATTTGATGACCTTTTAATTCTTTTTTTACCTCATAACAGTAAGCTTTGACCCTATCACCTGTTTTAAGTATTTCTCTCGGAATTAGTTCATCTTTTTTTATAATTCCTTCAGCTTTACCCAAGTCAATAATTACATTTCCGTATTCTAACCTTTTAATTATACCGCTTAGAATTTGACCTTGCTTGTCAATAAAATCTTCATATTGTCTATTTTTTTCAGCTTCTCTTACTCGGGCACTAATTACCTGTTTAGCACTTTGAGCTGCGATACGACCAAAATCAATTTGTGGCAATTCTTCAAAAATTTTTTCGCCAACTTTTAATTCTGAATTATCTTTATCAACTTTTATTGCATCATCTATAGTGATCTCTCTGGCAGGATCTTCTACCTTTTCGACTATTTCTAAAACCTTCTGAATTTTTATTTCTCCGGTATCACGATTTATTATTACTTCAATGTTATTATCATTTCCAAATTTCGTTAAAGCTGCCTTTTGTATAGCACTTTCCATTGATCCTATAACTAACTCTTTATCAATTGATTTTTCATTAGCTACAGCTTCAACTATTCTTAACAATTCAAGTTTGTCTAATCCTCTATTCAACATTTATAATGCTCCTAAAAAAAAATGGGCTAATGCCCATTTTGAATTTCAATAATATGTTTTAAATATAAAGAAAATTATGGTTTTTTCAAGATTACAGCTTAAATAAATTCGCTTTATCTGTTTTTTCCCAGGAAAATTCACCTTTATTTGTTGGTTTTCTTCCAAAGTGTCCATACGCTGAAGTAACTTCGTAAATCGGATTATTTAATTTTAACATTTCTCTAATTCCTCTGGGAGATAAGTCGAAATTTTGATTTATTATTTTTTTTATTGTGTCAACCTTTCCATCATCTCCGTCATTCAGTTTAATAAATACTGATAAAGGTTTAGAAACTCCGATAGCATATGCTAGTTGAATTAAACATTTATCAGAAACTCCTGAGGAAACAATATTTTTAGCAAGATATCTTGCTACATACGCTGCAGACCGATCCACTTTTGTTGGATCTTTACCAGAAAAGGCTCCTCCTCCATGTGGTGCAGCTCCACCATATGTGTCAACAATAATTTTTCTTCCAGTCAAGCCCGTATCACCATCAGGCCCACCAATTACAAATTTTCCTGTTGGATTTATATAAATTTCTTGTGGATCCAAATCATTAAGATAATTTTCAGGTATAGATTTTTTTATGTAAGGAATAATTAAATTCCTTACATCTTCTTGGCTTAAGTCATTTGAATGTTGAGAAGAAATTACAACTGATGTAACTTTTGTAGGCTTATTTTGCTCATATAACATTGTGACCTGACTCTTAGAGTCAGGTTCAATACCTTTAAGAATTCCATTTTTTCTATCTTGAGCCATCAACCTTAATATCTTATGGGAGAAATGTATTGGCGCTGGCATTAAATCTTCTGTCTCTTTGCATGCATAACCAAACATAATTCCTTGATCGCCTGCTCCTTCATCTTTGTTGTCTCTTGAATCAACGCCTATTGCAATATCTTTCGATTGTTCGTGAAGATGTGTCTCTATATTGGCTGTTTTCCAACTAAAACCTTCTTGATCATAACCTATATCTTTAATACAATTTCTTACTTTATTTATTAACTCCTCTTTTTCAATTTTTGGTCCTCTAATTTCTCCAGCTAAGACAACTTTGTTTGTTGTGGTAAGCGTTTCACATGCTACTCTAGATACTGGATCTTTAGACAAATAAGAGTCTACTACCATATCTGAGACTCTATCACACACCTTATCGGGATGACCTTCTGAGACTGACTCGCTAGTGAAGAGATAGTTATTTTTCATTATTTTTTTTATACAAGTTAAAGATCAAAATATATGTAAATAAAACTACAAAAAATATCAAATCATTTTTATTTTTATTTTTATTTTTTATTAAGGGCACTTGATATTCTATATGACCAGTTTCTGTATTATTCAGTTTTTTTATAATCTCTCCCTTGTTATTAATGATCGCACTGATGCCTTTATTTGTAGATCTAATCAGAAATGAGTTGTGTTCTATAGCTCTAAAAATACCTTTTGCGAAATGCTGATGAGGACCTATAGAATTTCCGAACCAACCATCCTCGGATATATTAATAATTAAATTTGTTTGTTCATTAGATTTTTGAATAAACTTTGGAAAAATAACCTCATAACAAATTAATGGTAATATATTTAGTTGACCGATTATTAAGTTATCTTGAATTTTACCTTTTATAAATGAAGTATGACCTTCTGTAATTTTTTTTAAACCAAATTTATTTAGCTGTTGCTCAAACGGAAGAAATTCTCCAAAAGGAACTAATTTTTGTTTGTTATAATTTTCTATTATTTCTAGATTATGATTAGCAACAATCATACTGTTATAAAATCCTTTTTTTGTGGTGTCAAAAATATTAATCCCAAAAAGAATAATATGATTTTCACTAAAACTAGTTTGAAAAATTTTCTTAAATTGAATTATTTCTTTAAAACTATATCCACTAAATACACCCTCAGGCCATACAAAAAGTGTTTTTTTATTTTTTTTTGGATCACTATATCTAATTAACTTATCTAATCTATTTTTCATTTCTTCAATTGAGATACCATATTCAAGATTAAAATTAGGAGAGACTACCTTGATATTATAATTATCAATAGCTGTAGATAAAAATAATTTATTTTTATTAATTGAATAATTACCGTACATGTAAAGAGAGAAGAGAATTAATATTATAGATATAAAAATCAAAAATTTTTTATGAATTTTATCATTGCAAAATATAAAAGCAGGTAAAGTAAAAATTGTAATAATCAATAGATTAAAAAGAAAAAGTCCTGTCTTTTCTAGGATTTGAATTATTTCAGTTGACCAGGAAAAACTATAGGCCCAAAGGTTCCAAGGAAAACCTGATAATAGTTTAGCACGTAAATAGTCAGAAAATGAAAGACTGCCAGAAAGAAGAAAAATTGATTTTAAATTTAAACTTAAAAAAGGGCCAATTATTAATGTAACAATTGAAAAAAATAAACTCAAAAATAGTGGAACTAAAATTAATCCAAAAGGAATTAAAAATTTAAAACTCTCATCAAATGTTAGTGAATTTGTTATCCAATGAATTCCACTTAAATAATAGCCAAAACCGAATGATGTACCAAATATGAAAAGATGCAGCTTAAACGGTTTCTTTCTATAAATACTTTTTGATTTTTTTTTTATAAAAATAATTAAATAAAAAAATATAGGTAATATAAAAAAATTTATAAAAGTAAGATTAAATGGTTGAAAAGATAAAACAGTTAAGCAACCAAGTAAAAATGGAGTAAAGTATAAAGTAAAAAATTTATTGTTAAGATATTTAACAATCATTTAATTTAAATATGAGAGAAATTTTTTTTCAACTTTCATCATATCATAAAAATCTTTATTTTTTTTATGATCATAACCTAAAAGGTGAACTAATCCATGTATCCATAGTTTATTAAACTGGTTATTAAAATTTAGATTTTCATATCTGCCTTTTTTAATTTTGTTTAGATTTATAATAATATCTCCTAAGTAAATTTCTGTCTCTTTTTTTAATTTAATTTTTAATTCTCTTTTGCTATAGAAGGGAAAAGACAATACATCTGTTGTTTTATTTTTTCCTCTAAATTTTTTATTCAATTTTTTTATTTCTTGATTGCCAGACAATAAAATAGTTAAAAATATTTTATTATTTTTATATTTCTTAAATTTTTTGTTTAACTTTAAAATTTTCCTTTCAATAAAATTCTTGGGATTTTTAATATATTTATTCCAATCTTTGTTATTAGAGATAGTATTAATCTTTATCATCAATACTTTTCTTTTGATAAGCCTTTATTATTTTTGAAACTAATGGATGTCTAACTACATCATTGTGATCAAATTCAATAATTTTTATTTCCTTCAAATGTTTTAATAATTTTGTTGATTTGATTAATCCAGACTGAGATTTATTTATTAAGTCAATTTGTGAAGGATCGCCATTAACTACTAGTTTTGAGTTTTCACCAATTCTTGTTAAAAACATTTTAATTTGAGTTTCCGTAGCATTTTGAGCTTCGTCTAATATTGCAAAACAATTTTTTAAAGTTCTCCCTCTCATAAATGCTAAAGGCGCAATCTCGATTTCTCCGCTCTCTATTTTTTTATCAATTTTATCTGTACCAAATAATTCGTAAAGAGCGTCATATAAAGGTCTTAAATACGGATCTACTTTCTCCTTCATGTCTCCTGGTAGAAAACCTAATTTTTCACCAGCTTCTACTGCAGGCCTTGATAAAATTACTCTTTCAATTTTTTTCTCTATTAGCATTGTGACTCCAACTGATACTGCTAAGAAACTTTTTCCTGTACCAGCTGGGCCTAAAGACATTACAATGTCATTTTCTTTTAAAGCCTTAATATAATCAGATTGCTTTTCGGATCTTGCAATTACAGATTTTCTTGGAGTTTTTATCAACTGTTTGAAACTCTTAACGTTTGACTCTTTGAATTCCATATTTTTTTGCACGGACAATGCTATATCCTCTTTTTCAATCATTTTTGTTAAAGTATACTTATTTATTAAAAATTTAATTGCCTCACAAAATATATCAATATTATCCTTGATGCCTTTGCAAGTAATTGAGTTTCCTCTAAAAAATATTTCAGTATTTGTAAGTTTAGATAGTTCTTTTAAGTTTTGATCAAATTCGCCTACTACAGACATTAACATTTCATTGTCTATAATTTGAATGTTAGATGTTTTATCATCTATTTTTTTAATTATTATATTTTGATTTAATTTTGTTATTTCTGACATTGTTAAGCAGCAAAACCTTTACAAATTTTATTTTGTGTAAGTTCTCCAAATAAGGTATTTTGATTTCCATCAATTATTTTAACTTCTTTAGTTTTTCCTATCAAATTTTCATCACTTCTAACAATTACAGAGTTTAGGTACTCGTCTCTCCCAAAGTAATTCATTTTTTTACCTATTGCGTTTTCAAATAAAACTGATGATTTTTTGTTAAATAAATTTTTTCTATAATTCATCTTTATATCCTGGGCTACTGTTTGAAAAGTAATTAATCTTTCTTTAGCAATATCAAGGTCTATTTTTTTCATACTAGCCGCTGGTGTGCCTGGTCTTGGGCTAAAAATAAAAGAGAAAGTATTTATAAATTCAACTTTTTTTAATAATTCTAACGTTTCTTGAAAATCAATATCATTTTCTCCGGGAAAACCAATTATAAAGTCGCTTGAAAATTTGATTGATGGTTTATTTTTTTTTAGTTTATCAATTAGGTCCAAGTAATTTTCTACAGTGTGTTTTCTATTCATGCTTCTTAAAATTTTATTAGATCCACTCTGAACAGGAAGATGTATCATTGGCATAAGTTTATCAAATTCCAAATGCGCATGTATGAGGTCTTCAGAAAAATCTATAGGATGAGAAGTTGTATACCTAATTCTTTCTAATTTATCGATTTTAGAGATCTCATTGATTAGATGTGAAAGTTTTTTACCGCCAAAATTATAAGCATTAACATTTTGACCTAATAAAGTAATTTCTTTTGCGCCATTTTCGACAAGATCAATCGACTCTCTTATTAATTCTTTGATTGATCGAGAATACTCAGAACCTCTGGTGTAAGGAACGACACAAAATTTGCAAAATTTATCGCAACCTTCTTGAATAGTTAAAAAGCTTGAGATTTTATTATTTGAGTTTTTGATTGAATTTAAGTTGTCAAATTTATCAATCACATCAAAATTAGTAGAATTTACTTTAATAATTCTTTTTTCTAATTTTAGTATTGTTTCATTTAAATTCTGATAAGACTGTGGTCCTATTACAGCATCAATATATTTTTCTTTTTCCAAAAGAACCTCTCCCTCTGCCTGCGCAACACATCCTGTAATAATAATTATTGGTTTATTTTTATTTTTAAAGACTTTTTTAACTCTACCGATATCATGATAAACCTTGTCAGTAGCTTTTTCTCTAATGTGGCAGGTATTCAATACATAGCAGTCAGCTTCATGAATATTATTTGTCTTCTTATAATTAATTTTTTTTACAAGGTCATAAATACGATTACTGTCATATTCATTCATCTGACAACCAAATGTTTTTATAAAAATTTTTTTTTCCAATTTATTTTTTTATTTTTGATCCGTAGAGTTCAAGTTTGTGATCAACTAAATTGTATCCTAGTTTCTTTGCAATTTTTTTTTGCAGTTCCTCTATATCTTTATCTACAAACTCTATGATTTCTCCACTATTAATATCAATTAAATGATTGTGATCATCATTTATTTCATAGCGAGCTTTACCAGCTTTGAAGTCATGTTTTATTAAAATACCAGCTTCCTCAAAAAGTTTAACAGTTCTGTAAACAGTAGCAATGCTTATTTTATCATCAATTGATGTTACTCTTTTATGGAGCTCGTCTACATCTGGATGATCTTTTGATCCGTAAACTTCTTTTGACTCTGAGAGAACTCTTGCAATTACTTTTCTCTGATCAGTGAGTCTTACTCCTTTTTGCTTGCACTTTTCTTCAATAACGCTCATACATTAATTTAACTTAAATAGATGGCCTTAATCAATTTTTTTTCAATTAAATTTTTATTTATGAGTTTTTCGACATTTTCTTGGTTAAAATCCTTCAAATCAGTGTTCTTATAACCAAATAATTTCACTTTTTTTGAAATTGCCATACCTTTTGCGACGGCTAAAGATATTCTTACTCCTGAAAAACTGCCAGGCCCTTGGTTAATAATAATACTGAAGTTTTTATCTAATTTGACTTTATGATCATCTAAAAAATTATATATTTCTAATACTAGCTGCTCTGCTTTATTTTTTTCATCTTTTAAATTGTGAATAAAAAAATCTTTATTTATTCTAAGAGCTAATTTATCATTACTACCTATGAAATGGATAATTAAAAAATTTTTAATCATTTTTTTTATTATAATACCTTTTGATAGCAATCAATCCAAGTTATTGGCTTTAGACAACTATATATTTGATGATTTTGGACTGATATCAATTATGTATCACAGATTTAATGAAAATAAATATCCTTCAACAAATATTCAGCTAGATGTTTTTAAAAAACAACTTGAAATAATTAAAAATGAAAAAATTAAATTTATAAGTCCAAAGGATTTTGAGGCGAGTCTTTCAGAAAAAAAAGGGGAAAGAAAAATTCTGCTTACAATTGATGATGGGTTGTTATCTTTTTATGAAAATGCTTGGCCTATTTTGAAGGAGAAAAAGATTCCATTTATTTTATTTGTGAATACTCGAGAAGTAGGGTCTTTTAATTACATGGATTGGGATCAAATCATAGAATTACATAAAGAAGAAAATGTTGAAATAGGAAATCATAGTCATTCTCATGAATATTTAGTTAATGAAAGTCCTAAAATCATCAAACAAGATATTAAAAAATCTATAGAAATATTTGAAAAAAAACTTGGAAAGAATTCAGATTTTTTTTCTTATCCTTTTGGAGAGTATAGTCTTGTATTTAAAAATATAATTAAAGATTTAGGATTTAAATATGCTTTTGGACAGCATTCTGGAGTAATCGACGAAACAAAAGATCTATGGGAACTGCCCAGATTTCCTATTAATGAAAAGTATGGAGAGTTAAATAGGTTTAAAACTTTAATGAAAACCTTGCCTTTTAAGTATAAAAAAATTTCTCCTGAAGAGAAGCACCTACAACAATCAAACAACCCCCCATCTATTAATATAAAATTTTTTGAAAACATCAAAAATTTAAACAATATTAATTGTTTTTCGAATGAGGGTAATAAATGGAGAAATTCCGAAATTAATTTTATAGAAAAAGCAGTTTTAGAAATAAAGATAGTTGAAAAATTTATTGGTGAGAGAGGTAGAATAAATTGTTCACTTAAAGAAAAACATGGTTTCTGGAGATGGCTAGGTATTCAGTTCGTGATTAGTGAAAAATGATTCAAGACTTAAGTTCAACCTGTTTTACAGAGTTTACTAATTTTACAGGTTCAAAATCAGATAAACCGTTTTGAGTTATTATTTGATTAAGTATTTTTGTATATTCGGATCCAGTTTGAGCATAATTTTTAAGAGTATCTGTTAACGAAAGGCCAGAAATTTTTTTATTTCTATCTCTTAGTTGTTTTCTTTTTTCTCTAAATTTCTGGTAACTTTTATGTGTGTTTAAGTTATTTTTATAAGCCTTAACTGAAGCCCTTAAAATTGGAAATTTTAAAATTTTATGGTTTTTATCACCATCCCTTTTAAGCGGGGCAATACCTTGACCATCCCATGTCCATTGACCAAATATAGCATTACCCTCTAAAGCAAATCTAGATGTTCCCCAGCCACTTTCCTTAGCTGCTTGTGCTAAAGCGATAGACACCGGAACCATATCCATTTTAATCATTAACTCACTAAGATTAGATTTTTTGACTTTATATTCTAAAAGTTTTTGTCTTAACCATTGTTTTTCTAAATCTGAAGTATATTTTTTTTCAACTAAAGTTTTTAATTTTTCTCTATCATCTAGAATTTTTTCATTTTCCGCTACTATCAGAGGTAAAACAATTTTAATAAATGTTTCTTTTTTCAGTTGCACACTTTGTAAGTTGTCAAGATCTCTCGGGAATTGTGTGAAATATATCGGTTTAACTAATTTTTCATTTCTTACTTTCCTTAAATCATAGTCTACATCTTTAAAAAGTTGAATCACAGTTTCTGTTTTTAAATTTAGATCAGGCAAAATGACTTCAGCTACGTTGTTTCTTTTCACTTTGAGTTCAGGTTTCTTTTCTTCTTTTTTTGCTTGAATTTTTGGTTTTTTTTCATCTTTCTTAACCTTTTTTTCATCTTTTTTAACTTTAATTTCTGGTTTCTTTATTTCTTTCTTTACTTTCTGTTCAGGTTTTTTTAACTCCACTTCTTTGTCGAAGAAATCAAAATTTTTATAATTACTAATTCCTACAAATATTGCAGTTGTTATTCCTACAACAAGAAAGAAGCCGATAATTACATTCCGAGCACTTTTTTGGTCTATTTGTTGATTGTAAATTGAATTAAACACATCAGTGAAAAGATTTCCAAAGAATTTACCAACTGTAAAGCCAAGTGTAGGTAAAACGTTTAGAAAGTTTATACCAGCATTACCAATACCCTTCCATAAAGTATTTAATCCAAGATTAAATCTTCTAGAGGTGTCATGCTTATAATTTTCTACTCTTCTTAAAAATCTATTTTTGTCTTTTATAGTTTCTTCTTTTAAATCAATAATATTTGATTTTATTTTAGAAACTGGTTTAACAAAATTTTCCTTGAAAAAACTAGTTTTGAATTCTTTTGGAATAATTATCTTATTTTTTTTTAAGATTAATTCAATTTGACCAGTTGTAAGATTTTTTCTTCTCTTTGTATATTCTTGTATCTCTTTAACATTATAAATATATGCTAACTCTAGTAACTTATCTCTATAACTTAATTTTTTTTTCATACCTTAGTTTGCTTCTACTGAGTTTACCTCTTTAACATAATGTTTTAAAAGATTTTGAACGCCTTGTTTTAGTGTCATTAATGAACTAGGACAGCCAGAGCAACTGCCTTGTAATTCAACCTTTACAACTCCATTTTCAAATGATTTAAATTTAATATCACCACCATCTCTTGCGACTGCTGGTCTTATTTTGGTATCTAAAACTTCTATAATCTTACTTACAGTTTCATCTTCATTATCTTTATTGATTGGTTCTTTTTTATCATTTAAAATTGGTTCACTATTATTTTCAAAATAGTGATTTAAGTGAGAAATAATCATGGGTTTAAGCTCATTCCAGGAAACGCTATCTGCTTTCTTTACTGATAAAAAATTTTTAGATAAAAGAACAAGTTCAACACCCTTAAATTCTAAAAGACTTTTGATAAAATCGTTAGATAAATTAGTCGATTTGCCTTTTTGAAATTCTTCTGTGCCAATTGCAGAGATTGTTTTCTCTGAGAGAAATTTCAGTGAATTAGGATTTGGTGTTGTTTCTGTTTGTATCATTAGAAATTTATATTATAACAGTCCAACTTTTTCACGTATATTTTTAAGGTTTTCCTCAGCAATTATATTAGCTTTTTGCTTACCTTTTTTCAAAATCTGCTCGAGATGAGCCTTATCTCCTAAAAGTTTTGTAATTTCTTTTCCAACAGGTGTTATCTCACTTATTAAAAGATCTGCTAATCTTTTTTTTAAAAAAGAATATTCTTTTCCGGACATTTCATTCAATACCTTGTCTAAACTTATTTTGGAAACGTCTGAGAAAATATTTATTAAATTTAAAGCCTCTGGTTTTTTTTCTAAAGATTTTATATTATCTGGTATTTGTTCTGAATCAGATTTAGCTTTTTTTATTTTTTTGTTAATTTCATCAGCACTATCTTTTAAATTAATTCTTGAATAATCGGACTCTTCAGATTTACTCATTTTTTTTGTTCCGTCTCTGAGACTCATCACTCTAGAAATATTTTTTGCAATTAAAGGTTCGGGTAAAGGAAAAAAACCTTTACAATTAAAATCATTATTAAATTTTTGCGCAATATCTCTGGATAATTCTAAATGTTGTTTTTGATCTGCTCCAACTGGTACGTGAGTAGCTTTATAAAGTAAAATATCTGCAGCCATTAAATTTGGATAAATATATAAACCAACACTAGCTTTTTCCTTGTCAACGCCAGCTTTATCTTTGAATTGCGTCATACGATTAAGCCAGCCAATTCTCGAAACACAATTTAAAATCCATGCTAATTCTGTGTGACCAGAAACAGAAGATTGATTGAATATAATACTTTTATCAGGGTTAAGTCCTGTTGCTAAAAAACTAGCTACAGTTTCCATCACATTTTTTTGAAGCAATTCTGGTTTTTGAAAAACCGTGATTGCATGTAAGTCTACAACACAATAAATACAGTTCATTTCTTTTTGAAGAGATACAAAATTTTTTAAAGCACCTAAATAATTACCTAAATGCAAGTTTCCTGTTGGTTGAACTCCAGAAAATACTAATTTTTTTTCCGCCATTTAATTTGTTTTATAATTTTTAAATTTTAATAAACCAAGTAAGTAACAAGATAACAAATAAACACTTACCGCGAAACCTATAATAGTTAACAAATAAATTGATTTATAAGTATATGTATATTCAAGATATCTGGAATATTCTTCTAATGCTAATATTAGCATAATAGACATAATAAATGTTGAAATAATTATTTTAAAAATATCGAAAAATAATTTTTTTTGTATAACTAGAAAATTATTTTTTTTTAGTAAATATAAAAAAATTATAACTCCAATCCATGTAGAAATAGATGTAGATATAGGTATTATTAAAAACCCAAAAGTTTTAAAAAAACTTAAACTTATTAAAACATTTAAAAAAACAATAATCGAAGAAATATAAAATGGTGTTTTTGTATTATCTCTTGCAAAAAAAAAGTTGGATAGTATTTTTACTAGAGCGAAAGCTACAACTCCATATCCAAAAAACATTAGTGCATAAGATGTGATTTTTACATCATTCTTAGTAAATGAACCATAACCAAATAATCCGTTAATTATTTCTTCTGATGCAATTATCAAACCAAAACTTGCTGGAATTGATATCAACAAAGATAATAGAATAGACTTATTTTGAATATTCATAATTTTTGCTAAATTCTTTGTTTTAAATGCTTTTGATAGAACGGGTAATGACACAACACCTACAGCTATACCTGCGATAGCTAAGCTAATTTGATAAACTCTATCTGCATAATATAAATATGAAACAGCTCCAGATTGAAAGGAGGCAATAATAGTACCGACTAAAATATTTATTTGCATTACCCCTGATGAAAAAATGCTTGGAAGAAGCTTTTTAAAAAAAAATTTTACTTTACCAGATACTTTAAGATTAAAATTTAAACTTGGTTTATAAAATTCAAAAGTAACATAAATTAGAAAAATCAATTGTATTATACCTGCCACAGTGACACCGTATGAAAGTTGTTTTGCAATATTAATATTCTGATTATATGAAAATAAAATACTAAGAATTAAAATGATGTTTAAAATAATTGGAGCTGCAGCTGCTGCAGCAAATTTATTATTAGAATTTAAAATACCTGAAAAAAAAGATGAAAGACTCACAAATAATAAAAAGGGGAAAGTTATCCTTGTCAACTCCACTGCTAAATTAAACTTAATATCGTCAACTAAAAAGCCTGGAGCAATGATATAAACTAAATAAGGTGTAAAAATTTCAGCTAGTGTCACTAAAGAAATAAGAATTAAAGTCAGTAAACCTAAGACATCGTCTGCAAATTTTTTTCCCTTGTTTTTGTTTTCTATTTTGGCTGAAGTATAGCTTGGTATAAAAGCTGCATTAAATGTGCCCTCTGCAAAAAGACGCCTAAAAGTATTAGGTAATCTAAAAGCAACAAAAAAAGCGTCAGCAAATATTGATGCTCCTAAAAAAATAGCTATTAAAATATCTCTTATGTAACCTAAAATTCTGCTTAATAACGTATAAAAACCAAAGATTGATGCTGATGAAAGTAGGTTCATAAATGATCTAAATTAAGCCATAAATTTATAGTGAATTAGATTTCTTTATATTACATACTCATATTAATAAATGCCAAAGAAAACAGAAATTGACCATTATACAGATAAAGAAGCACTTGATTTCCATATAAAAGGGAAGTCAGGCAAAATTGAGATTAATTCAAGCAAGCCTCTGACCACAAAAAGGGATTTGTCTTTGGCTTACTCACCAGGAGTTGCTGCTCCAGTTAAAGAAATAGCTAAAAATCCAGATTTAGCTTATGACTATACTAGTAAAGGAAATTTAGTAGCTGTAATAAGTAATGGATCTGCAATCCTTGGTTTAGGAAATTTAGGCGCCCTAGCCTCTAAGCCTGTTATGGAGGGCAAATCTGTTTTATTCAAAAGATTTGCAGATATAGACTCTATAGATATTGAGATAAATAGTAATGACACCAACTCAATAATTGAGACAATTAAAAATATAGGTGGGACTTTTGGTGGAATAAATCTTGAAGATATAGCCGCACCAGGTTGTTTTATAATTGAACAAAAACTAAAAGAACTTTTAGATATTCCAGTTTTTCATGACGATCAACATGGAACAGCGATTATCACAACTGCAGCATTAATAAATGCTTTAGACATATCAAAAAAAAAAATTGAAGATGTCAAAGTTGTGGTTAATGGCGCAGGAGCTTCTGCTCAAGCATGTGCAAATTTATTTAAAAGTTCAGGTGTTAAAAATAAGAATATTATTATGTGCGACAGCAAAGGAGTGATTTATAAAGGCAGAAAAAATATTGATCAATTTAAATCAGCTTATGCTATTGAAACGAAACTAAGATCATTAAGTGAAGCAATAAAAGGTGCCGATGTGTTTCTGGGATTATCTGCTAAAGATGTCGTTTCAAAAGAAATGGTAAAATCAATGGCAAAAAATCCTATTATTTTTGCTTGCGCTAATCCAGACCCAGAAATTAAACCTGAGTTAATCCAAGAAGTAAGAAGTGATGCAATTATTGCAACTGGTAGATCAGATTATCCTAATCAAGTAAATAATTTGATTGGGTTCCCTTATATATTCAGAGGCGCTCTAGACGTCAGAGCAAAAGAAATCAATGAAGAAATGAAAGTTGCTGCAGCAAAAGCAATTGCATTACTAGCTAGAGAAAATGTTCCTGATGAAGTCGTTTCAGCATACGGTGGAGATAGACCTAGATATGGAAAAGATTATATTATTCCCTCAACTTTTGATCCTAGATTAATAAGCGTTATTCCATCTGCTGTTGCAGAGGCTGCAATGAAAAGCGGTGTTGCAAGGAAAAATATAAAAGACCTTGAGGCTTATAAAGACCAATTGACAAACAGGTTGGATCCAACCATGTCATTAATGCAAGGCATAAACGCTAAAGTAAGAAAAAATCCAAAAAGAGTAATTTTTGCAGAGGGTGAGGATGAAAATATGCTTAAGGCTGCAATTGAATTTGGTAGAAATAAATTAGGTTCTCCGATTTTGATTGGAAATGAAAAAAGAATAAAAGAACAACTTAAAAATATAGGTTTAGATGAAAATTATAAAATTAAAATTGTAAATTCCACTGATAAAGAAAAAAGAGAAAAATATGTAAAACATTTATATAAAAAACTTCAAAGAGAGGGACAATTAGAACGAGATGTTGATAGATTAGTAAGAAATGAAAGAATAGCTTGGGGAGCGTCGATGATAGCATGCAAAGACGCAGATGCTATGGTTACGGGTAATATAAGACATTACGCAGCGTCTATTGAAAAATTAAAGAAGGTGACAGATCCAAGACCTGGTGAAGAAATTTTTGGTATGACTATGATTACACTTAAAGGGAAAACTATATTAGTTGCTGATACAAACGTTCAAGATTTTCCTACACCTGAAAGATTGGTCAAAGTTTCAAAGTCTTGTGTTCGTGTTGCAAGATTGTTTGGATTTGATCCAAAAGTAGCTTTTTTATCTCACTCAACTTTTGGAAAACCAATTTCGAAAAATACTAAACATGTAAGAGATGCAATTGAAATGTTGAAAAAAGAAAATGTAGATTTTGATTTTGATGGTGAAATGCAACCAGACGTGGCCCTAAATCCTACATATCGGGAAATTTATCCATTTTCAAAAATTGTTGGTAACGCCAACATTTTAATTATGCCTGCTCTTCACAGTGCTGCTATTTCTACTAAGTTAATGAAAGTTTTTGGTGGAGGAAAATTGATAGGCCCACTCTTAATTGGTTTGGGTTCTCCAATTGAAGTAGCGCCATTAAGAGCGAGTACCTCTGAAATTTTAAATTTAGCATCTATTGCAGCTTATTCTTCAGACGTAATTGATTATTCAAACTAAAGTTTACTTCGACTAAGTTCTGTAGCTAAATAAATTGATGGATAAACATTTTGAACATCGTAAATTTTATTTGCTTCATTTATTACTTCTTTTTTTTCTAATTGATCCATTGCAATACCAAAAATATAAATATTTTTATTTATAGTCTCAAGTGTATAATTTCTTGCTTTAGTTTTTTTATTAAAAATTAAAGCTGATCTCAGTTGGGTAGTAATTAAAATATCTTTTGCTGTTGTTTTAAAATTATTTTGACCTTTTATTGTTATTGCATTTTTTACTGATCTTACCCCCTTAGTTTCCCAAGCCATTTTAGTAATCTTAATTTTTTCCTCAGGTTCTTCAACTTTACCCGATAAAAAAATTCTCCCATCTAAAACTTTGGATTGGACTGACAAAAAATATTTTTTATCTAATAATGCTAATCTAGCAGATAAATTTTTTTGCATAATTGTGTCATCTATTTGCATTCCAATAGTTCTCGGGTCAAAAGTTATGTCCACTCCTGCGCCAAATTTAGTCACTGACGAACAGGCAGTGAATAACAAAAATAAAAGTAAACTAATTTTTTTCATTTTTTATCCTAAGGCAAATTTTATAAACTTTTTTTCTACTAATTTTTTCTGTCTCTAATATCAAATCTACAGTATCTTTTAAGCTATATCTTTTTAAAAATATCTTTGCTTTGTTGATAATTTTATTTTCGTTAAATTGTTCTTTTTTTTTAATTTCTTCCGATAAAATAACCGTTAACTCTCCTTTATCAGTAATTTTGAGCTTTGATAATTTAATAATATCCTCTCTGTAAAAAGCTTCATGGATTTTTGTCATTTCTTTAGCAATTAAAATTTTTCTATTCTTATAATGTCTTTTAAATATTTCTAAATAAAAATTTAACTTTACAGCAGGAATAAAAAATATTTGTGTAAATTCATATGAAGATAAATTTAATAATATTTTATTTATCTCATTTTCCTTTTTTGGTAAAAATCCATAGAATAAAAACTGATCATTAAAACCTGAAATACTCATTGCGGTTGTTATTGAGGAAACACCTGGAATCGGAATAAGTTTTATATCTCTTTTAATGCATTCATTAATTAAAATTTTCCCAGGATCCGATAATAAAGGGGTACCAGCATCTGAAATGAGTGACAAAATTTTGCCCTCATTGATGTGTTTTAATATTCTTTCAATTTGTTTTTTTTCGTTGAACTTGTGATATGAAATTAATTTTTTTTTAATCTTAAAATGATTAAGCAATTTTAGGGATCGCCTTGTATCTTCACATAAAATGATATCTGATTTTTTTAATACATCTATAGCTCTTAATGTTATATCATCAAGATTTCCTATGGGAGTCGAAACAATATATAAAATATTTTTAGATATATGCATTTAATGAAAAAAATTATAATCATCATATCTTATTTACTTATTTTTTTTAATTCTAATTTGCTCTCAAATGAGAATGATAAAGATCTAAAGATTGGTTTATTGGCGCCTTTAAGTGGAGAATATAAAGAATTAGGTAACTCGCTTATGTACTCATTGCAATTAGCGCTGAGTGAAATAGATGATGAAAATGTTTTTATCATTCCTCGAGACACAGGTTATAATGATAAAGAAAAACTTAACACTGCAATCCAAGATTTAAAATCACAAGATGTTAAGATAATTATTGGTCCTTTAAACTTTGATGACTTTGAAGAAGCTAAAAAATATAAAGATATTATCTTTATCTCGCCTTCAAATATTACTCCAGAATTTAAAGATAATATAATTAGCGTAGGAGTAAGTCTTGAGTCTCAACTAACATCCTTAATTAATTTTATAAAAAAACAAAAAAAAAATAAAACAGTAATTATGTTTCCTAAAAATCAGTATGAGGGTTTAATCAATCAGAAGTTAAAAAAGATGAATTTAGAAAATTATAGAACTTTTAACTATAATCCAAATCCTGAAGTATTAACGGGAGAGATTGAAATTTTAACTAATTATTCTCAAAGAAAAAAAAATTTAGAGTTAAGAAAAAAATTGTTTGAAGATAAAGAAGACGAGCAGTCAATTAGAGAACTTGGAAAACTTGATCAATTATATACTTTAGGTGAAGTAAATTTTGACTCAGTTATAATAATTGATTTTGGCAGTAGTCTCAAAAGTGTGTTAACTTCGCTAGTTTATACGGATGTGAATCAAGATAAAGTATTATTTACGACTGTTAATCAGTGGTTTGATGAAAGTATTTTTTATGAAAATACAATTAGAAATTTATTTTATCCGTCGATAGATTATAAAGAATTTAAAAAATATAATAAAAATTATTTTCAAAAATTTCAAACATATCCAAATGAAATAACAATATTAACTTACGATGCTTTAGGTTTAATCTACTATGCTTGGAAAAAAAAAGGAAAAATAGCTTCTATAAATGATTTTTTATTTAAAAATAAGATAAAAGGTAAAATTGGAACTTTTAGCTTTAAAGATAGGAAAGTAATTCAAGATTTAAAAATATATAAAACTGATAAAAACAAATTTATCAAATTTTGACTTTTTTTCTAAGTTTTTTAAAAGCAATAAATCTGTGGTCGATACGCATTTTTTTTAACTTTGGCATCTCACCGAATGTAAGCTTATGATTTTTAGGTATGAAAATTGGATCATATCCAAAACCTTTTTTTCCTAAAATTTTATGTGAAATTTTTCCATTAATTTTACCTTCTACATTAATAATTTTTCTTCTCTTGATTTTAAATGAAAGGCTACAAATAAAAGTAGCTGATCTGTTTTTTTCAAACTTCATTTTCTTTAAAATAAATTTCATAGCATTCAAAAAACCTCCCTTTTTTTTAGCCAATCTTGCTGAGTAGATTCCTGGTTGATTTTTTAAATATTTTATACATAAACCTGAGTCATCTGAGATGACTGGATAGTCTACAAATTTTGAAAAAAAATTGGCCTTTAAATTTGAGTTTTCTTTAAAGGATTTCCCAGTTTCCTTTGGACTAGAAATTTTTAATAAAAAAGGAGAAATTTTTTTATACTTTTTTGGAAGTAAATGCGCGATTTCCTTGAATTTTCCTTTATTATGGGTTCCGATCAATATTTTTTTTATCATTTCATCTAGTAATTTTATAAATATTTACTATATAGCATTCAAATGCAAGAAAATGATAAAAAAAACGATGAATCTGGATCAGCAGAAAATGATAAAGTTCAAAATGAAAATGCTGAAAAAGAAAAAGAAAAAAAAGAACTAACAGTTGATGAAAAGCTTAAAGAAACTGAGGAAAAATTATTAAGATCTTTAGCAGAAATTGAAAATCAAAGGCGGAGATTTGAAAAAGAAGTAAAAGATGCCTTTGAGTTTGGTTCGTTTAATTTTGCAAAAGAAAGTTTAGCAATACTAGATAATTTACAAAGAGCTAAAGTTGCAATAAAAAATAATGATGCTTTAAAAAATAATAAAGACCTAGATAAATTTTTAGAAAATATAAGTATTATCGAAAAAGATTTAGTATCTATTTTTGAAAAAAATAATATCAAAAAAATTGATGCTCAGGGAAAAAAATTTGACCCAAATCTCCATCAGGCAATGACTGAAATAGAGGATAATAACTCTGAAGCGGGGACAATTATTCAAGAAATTCAAGCTGGTTACATGTTGGGCGACAGATTATTAAGACCGGCTTTAGTGGCTGTAGCGAAGAAAAATAAGCAAAAAGACGAGGAAAAGAGTGAAAAAAAATGAAAATTAACCTTGTAGAAGAAGAAAAAACACCCATATAAAAGTTAACTAAAGGATGCAATGTAATGAGCAAAGTAATTGGAATTGATTTAGGAACCACAAATTCATGTGTAGCTATTATGGATGGCTCACAGGCTAAAGTATTAGAAAATACAGAGGGGGCTAGAACTACCCCATCAGTTGTAGCTTTTTTAGAAAATGAGGAAAAATTAGTTGGTCAACCTGCTAAAAGACAAGCGGTTACTAATGCGGGTGACACTATATTTGCTGTAAAGAGATTAATTGGTAGAAAATTTGATGGACCCTCAGTACAAAAAGATATTTCAAAAGTTCCCTACAAAATTGTTAAATCAGATAATGGCGATGCCTGGGTTGAAGGTAAAAGTAAAAAGTATTCCCCTGCTCAAATTTCCGCTTTTGTTTTACAAAAGATGAAAGAAACTGCAGAAAAATATCTTGGCCAAGAAGTTACAAAAGCTGTAATTACTGTACCTGCTTATTTTAATGACTCACAAAGACAAGCAACGAAAGATGCAGGTAAGATTGCTGGACTTGAAGTTTTAAGAATAATTAATGAACCAACAGCAGCTTCCTTAGCTTATGGTTTGGATAAAAAAGGTGGAAAAAAGATTGCTGTATATGATTTAGGTGGTGGAACATTTGATATCTCGATTTTAGAAATTGGTGACGGTGTATTTGAAGTCAAATCAACTAATGGAGATACTTTTTTAGGTGGCGAGGATTTCGATGATACAATAGTTGAGTATCTTGCATCAGAATTCAAAAAAGACAATGGTATTGATTTAAAAACTGATAAACTTGCTCTTCAAAGATTAAAAGAGGCAGCAGAAAAAGCAAAAATCGAACTTTCTTCTGCAGCTCAAACTGAGATTAATTTGCCATTTATTACTGCAGATAAATCTGGCCCAAAACATTTAAATTTAAAATTTACAAGAGCTAAACTAGAAGCTTTAGTTCAAACTTTAGTTGATAGAACTTTGGAGCCTTGTAAAACAGCTTTAAAGGACTCAGGATTTTCTGCAGCGGAAATAAACGAAGTTGTTCTAGTAGGAGGAATGACCAGAATGCCTAAAATAATTGAAACTGTAAAAACTTTTTTTGGTAAAGAGCCAAATAAAAGCGTTAATCCAGATGAAGTAGTTGCAATGGGCGCTGCAATTCAAGGTGGTGTCTTGCAAGGGGATGTAAAAGACGTTCTGCTTTTAGATGTAACTCCTCTTTCTTTAGGAATTGAAACTCTCGGTGGGGTGTCTACAAAATTAATCGAAAAAAATACGACAATACCTACTAAAAAAAGCCAAGTATTTTCTACAGCTGAGGACAATCAACCAGCAGTTTCTATTAGAGTTCTTCAAGGAGAAAGAGAGATGGCTGCTGATAATAAAATTTTAGGAAACTTTGAATTGGTAGGGATACCTCCAGCACCAAGAGGAACTCCACAAATCGAGGTTACATTTGATATTGATGCTAATGGAATAGTTAGTGTATCTGCAAAAGACAAAGGAACAGGTAAAGAACAAAAGATTCAAATCCAAGCTTCTGGCGGTTTATCTGAAGAAGAAATTCAGAAAATGGTTAAAGACGCTGAAGCTAATAAAGAGGCAGATAAAAAGAAAAGGGAAACTGTTGATGCGAGAAACCAAGCTGACAGTCTTGTTTTTTCAACAGAAAAAAGTTTAAAAGAACATGGTGAAAAAATTTCAGCTGAGGAAAAAAAAGCAATAGAGAATGGAATTTCTGATCTAAAAAAATCATTAGAAGGATCAGACATCGAAGATATTAAGAAAAAAACACAGAATTTAATTCAAGTATCTATGAAATTAGGTGAAGCAGTATACAAAAGCCAGCAAAAACCAAATGATAATAATAAAGGTGATGATGGGCCAAAAAATCCTAAATCTAATGAAAAAGATAATGTTGTCGATGCAGATTTTGAAGACGTAAAAGAAGAAGATAAAGAAAAAAGCGCCTAAGTTTAAAAATAAGGAGACGTCCTGTGGCTAAAAGAGATTGTTATGATGTCTTAGGTGTTCCTAAAGGAGCTTCAAAAGATGATATCAAAAAAGCTTATAGAAAATTAGCATTAAAATACCACCCAGATAAAAATAAAGGCGATAAAGTTTCTGAGGAAAAGTTTAAAGAAGCAAGTGAAGCCTATCACATACTTTCTGATGAAAAAAGAAAAGCAAACTATGATCAATTTGGTCATGCAGCTTTTGAAGGTAGTGGAGGTGGAGGTGGATTTCAAGGCTTTGGTGGTTTTGATAGTTCATCTTTCTCAGATATTTTTGAAGATTTTTTTAGTGACTTTGGTGGAAGCTCTTCAAGAAGAGCTAGTAACAGAGGAAATGATTTAAGATATGATGTTAGTATAAACTTGGAAGAAGCTTATAAAGGCACTGAAAAAAATGTAAGATATACAACTTACAAATCATGTAAATCATGTTCAGGAAGCGGTGCAGCAAAAGGCTCTAAACCGTTAAGATGTGATTATTGTTCTGGAAGAGGTAAAGTAAGAACAAATCAAGGATTCTTTACAGTTCAACAAACGTGTCCACAATGTAGCGGTTATGGAGAAATGATTGGAACTCCTTGCAACAGTTGCAGTGGCAACGGCAAAACTCAATCAAACGAAAACGTTACTGTCAAAATTCCAAAAGGGGTTGACGATGGCACAAGAATAAGATTGTCAGGCAAAGGTGAGGCAGGTTCAAAAGGAGGTTCTAGTGGAGATTTATACTTATTTATATCTATTGATAATCATAATATTTTTAAAAGATCAGATGAAAATTTATATTATGAATTGCCAATTTCATTTTCAGATGCAGCATTAGGGTCTTCAGTAGAGGTTCCGTCTATTGACGGGGGAAAATCTAAAATTAAAATACCTTCTGGTACACAACATGGAAAACAGTTTAGATTGAAAGGTAAAGGAATGCCTGTTCTTAGAAGGAACGTATATGGAGATCTTTATATAAGAGTTGTAACCCAAGTACCAACATCACTGTCGAAAAGACAAAAGGAAATATTAGAAGAGTTTAATAAGATCGAAAATGATAAACCAGATCCAGTTATTAAGAGCTTTTTTGAAAAAGCTAAAAAATTCTGGAAAAAAACCTAATTTAAATGGAGACTGATCAAATCATGTCTGCAATATTTCTTATTGCAGTTCTTGCACTAATCTTACCTGGTTTTTTATCCACGAATAATAAGTTAAAGCAATTTTTAAGTAATTTATCTATCTGGACTATAATTGTGCTAGTGATTATTGTAGTTATTTATTTAATTAGATAATGAAAAAAATTAATTTGGCTATAACAGGGTGCATGGGTAGAATGGGTCAACAGCTCATTAAATCTGCAAATAAGGATAAAGCTTTTAAAATAATATCTTTGACAGAAAGCAGAAAAATAAACAAAAAAGTATTAGGAATTAGTCCAGAAATTAATTCAATTAATGCATTTAAAAAAGCCAACGTAATCATAGATTTTACCGTTCCTAAGTGCACATTGGAGATGCTTAAAATTGCTATTAAATTAAAAAAGAAAGTTGTAATTGGAACAACAGGATTTACGAAAAGAGAGGAAAAATTAATTAAGAGGTTTTCTAATAAAATTCCAATATTGAAAGCTGGAAATATGAGTCTAGGTGTAAATCTGTTAATGTATTTAACAGAAATTACTTCAAGATCACTCGGTAAAATATTTTTAAGTAAAGTTTACGAAGTTCATCACAAACACAAAAAAGATTATCCGTCTGGAACAGCTTTAATGCTTGGTAAAGGAATAGCGGTTGGAAAAAATAAAGAATTTCATAGTTTAGTTGGTAAAAAATATTTAAATAAAAAATCTTTTCCCTACGGAAATAAGGTCAATTTTAATTCAATAAGAAAGGGAGATATAATTGGGAAACATGAAGTATCTTTTTCTAGCGGTAAAGAAATAGTAAAATTAAATCATGAATCTTTTGATAGAGCGCTTTACTCTGAAGGAGCTTTAACTGCTGCAAAATGGTTATCTAATAAAAAATCTGGTTTATACTCCATGAGAGATCTTTTAAACTTTAAGTGAATAATAGGGAAAAATCAAAGATCATAATTAGGATTTTAAATAAAACTTATCCTAAAGTTCCTATACCTTTAAATTATAAAAATACTTTTACTCTTCTAGTATCAGTGTTGCTTTCAGCACAATGTACTGATGTGAATGTCAATAATGTAACTAAAAGTATCTATCCAAGATATAACAAGCCTAAGCACTTTGTAAAATTAGGCAGAAAAAAAATTGAAAAATTGATAAAAAGAATTGGAATTTTTAGAATTAAAGCAAAGAGTATTTTTTATTTATCAAAAACATTAATTGAAAAATACAAAGGAAAAGTGCCAAATACTTATGAGGAACTAGAACAATTACCGGGTGTTGGTCATAAAACTGCTAGTGTAGTTATGTCACAAGGTTTTGGTTATCCTGCTTTTCCTGTAGATACTCATATACATAGATTAGCCCAGAGATGGGGCCTCACAAACGGAAAAAATGTTTTACAAACCGAAGAGGATTTAAAAAAAATTTTTCCTAAGAAATTTTGGAATAGGCTACACCTACAAATCATTTGGTATGGAAGAGAGTATTGTAAAGCAAGAGACTGTTATGGAATTACTTGTAAAATTTGCAAAAGCTGTTATCCAAATAGAAAAAAGCCGATAAAAACCAAAAAAGCATGATCTATTAATGAAAATTCTGGGAATAGGAAACGCTATCGTAGATGTCCTTTGTAAAGTGGAGGATAGTTTTATTAAAAATAATTCTTTAACAAAAAGTACAATGAAATTAGTTGATGAAAAAGAATTCAGTTCATTATTATCAAGTGTTAAGATTTCAGAAACAGTAGCTGGTGGTTCAGTAGCAAATTCAATTGTCGGGTTATCTCAATTAGGAAATAACGTGGGTTTTATCGGGAAGGTTAGTGATGATGAACTAGGCATCAAATACGAAGAAGGTTTAAAAAAGGAAAAAGTCAAATACTTTTATTCAAAGAAGAAGGAAAAGATACCGACTGGGACATGTTTAATTTTAATAACTCCAGACTCTGAAAGAACCATGGTAACTTTTTTAGGCACTGCAGGAAAAATTAATGAGGATGATATCGATGAGAATGCAATAAAAAAAAGTGAAATTTTATTTTTAGAAGGATATTTATGGGATGAAGGTGAGCCAAAAAAAGCTTTTGATAAAGCAATTAATTTCGCTAATAAAGTAGCTATGTCCTTATCAGATTTGTTTTGTGTTGAAAGACACAAAGCTAATTTCTTAGATTTAGTAAAAAATAAACTTGATATAACTTTTGCAAACGAACAAGAGATAATGTCTTTAATAAATACTTCTAACTTTAATGATGTAATTGAATTTTCAAAAAAAATTAAAAAATTGATTATTATCACACGGGGAGATAAAGGAGCATTGGCTATAAACAGTGATGAAGTTGTTGAATGCCCAGCAAATCAAAATCTTAAAATTATTGATCTAACAGGTGCTGGTGACTTGTTTGCAGGAGGATTTCTTCATGGTTTTATAAATGGAAAAACTATTAAAGAAAGTTTAATCAAAGGAACAGAAATGTCCTCAAAAATAATTCAGATAATTGGTGCTAGAATAAAATAATTTATTTTTTTCTTCTTTTAAAACTTCCTTTGCCTTTTTTTGGCTTAACAATTCTTTTCCTATATTTATTTGTAAAAAGATCTATTGCTATCTTGTTTCTTTTTTTCACAAATAATATCCCTTTTTATTATTGAGTATAAATTTCTCGTCCAAGAATTTATCTGATATTTTTTTTCTCAATCTATAGATATGTGTTTCAACGGTATGAGTATCTGTATTAGATGAATAATTCCAAACAGATGCTAAAATATAATCTTTTGAAATTGGAGTTTTACTTTCTAGGAATAATTCAAGAAGTTGAACTTCTTTTTCAGTTAAAATAATAAAATTATTTAATTTAGATAACCTTTTCTCGTTTTTATTTAATAAATAACTCTTAATCTGAATTGAAGAATTTTTATTGAATTTTTTTTTAGCAACTGTGCTCTCTACAATAGCGTTAATTTCTTTTAAAGTGGTAGGCAGTGATAAATTAGCATCGTATAGATTTTTTAAGTCTCTTTTTTTTCCTAAACATATTTTTATACCCTCACTGCTATCAATATACGCTTTTTGTTTCTTATTTGACAAAACATCAGTATGAAACAATATAATGCTCGGTTTTTCATTATTATGATCTAAAAAAGGATTAAACTTTAAAAATATTTTTAATTCATTTAAAGTTGAAATAAATGAAGTGGGGCCTAAAATTTGAACATTTAAGTTATGCATATTTTAATTAATAAAAAATATCTAATTTATAAAGACTATAAAGCAAAATGTGCAATAGGTAAAAGGGGAATTGGTTATAAAAAAAAAGAGGGCGATTTAATAACTCCAATCGGATTATTTAAAATCAAGTATATTTTATATAGAAAAGATAGAATAAAAAAACTTAAAACAAAGTTAAAAAAAATTATTATTAATAAAAAAATGGGTTGGTGTAATGATCCATATTCAAAACATTATAATAAACTTATTAAGTTGCCATCAAATTATAGTCATGAGAAAATTTATAGGAAAGATAATATCTACGATATAATATTAGTTTTAAACTACAATATGAGTCCTATAATCAAAAATAAAGGTAGTGCAATTTTTATTCATATCGCAAGAAGAAACTTAAAAAAAACAGAAGGATGTATTGCTTTAAAAAAATTGCATCTTTTAAAAGTTATTAATAAATTGAAAAATAATACACAAGTTAAGATCTTGAACCAAAAATAGAACTACCAATTCTAATAAATGTAGATCCATTTTTTATAGCTTCAACATAATCTGCAGACATACCCATGCTCATATTTTCTAGGGATAAAGATTTATTTAATTCATTTAGAAGTTTAAAATATTTTTCAGCATTTTGATCCACGGGCGGTATTATCATTAAACCTATAATCTTAAGATTAATTTCATTAACACAATAATTATAAAACTCATCTAATTGATGAATAGGAATGCCAGATTTTTGAATTTCGTTACCGATATTTACCTGAATAAAATATTCCAACTTTTTATTTAAATTTATTTGATATTTAGCAAGAGCATCTGCTAATTTTTGATTATCAAGTGAATGGATATAATCAAAAAGTTTTACAGCGTCTTTAGCTTTATTGCTCTGTAATTTGCCAATCATATGTAATTTTAAATAACTATTATTTTTTTTAAATTCTGTCCATTTTGCTGAGGCTTCTTGAACTTTATTTTCACCAAAATGCAAATGACCATAATCTATTAGCGGTTTTATATAATCAAAATCAAAAGTTTTACTTACAGCTATAATATTAACCAATTTATCTGGTTTTAAGGAATCAATTTTAAATTTTATTTTTTCAAATCTATCTATTATTGTACTCATATGTTTATAATTAAAAATAAATATTATTTTATAATTGAAAATATCAAAGATATTGATTTAAAAAACATAAAAAAACGTAATAAATTTTTTATAATTTATAGAAATAATAAAAAAATCGATAGAATTAGTGATTTATTTAAGTTTAGACAAAAATGTAAATCGAAATCAATTAAATTTTACGTAGCCAATGATATTAAATTGGCTATTTCCATAAACTCTGACGGCATTTATTTATCCTCATATAATAAAGATTTAAAGTTTTTATGTTTTAAAAAAAAAAATTTTGAAATAATTGGTTCAGCACATAATTTTAGGGAAATTTCAGCTAAAATTAGGCAAGGATGCAGTCTAATTTTACTATCTAAATTATTTTTAGTTGATTATGATAAAAACTCAGCATATTTAGGAGTTATAAAGTTTAATAATTATTTTAAAATATCAACGAAATTAATTCCACTTGGTGGTATTAAATCTAATAATTTAAACAGACTTAATAACGTTTCTTGCGATAGTTTTGCTTTAATGTCGGAAGTAAAAAAAAAGCCGGCTATTGCTAGCCGGCTTTTTTAAATAACTTTATAAGTTAATTAAAACGCTGTTTTAACACTTATAGTTCTTGTATCGTTATCTGTTCCAGATGAGTAACCTGAATTAGATGTACTCGCATCTTGGAATGCTAACGTTAATCCACCTACTGTGTAAGCAATGTTTATAGCTTTAGTTTCTTGTTCAACGATAGATGCTTCTGCATGTTTGTCAGACTCATATACGTTGTAAGAAATAGCTAATTCATCGTTTACTGCGTATGCAATACCTAGAACATCATCTTTATAGAATTCTTTTGTTCCATCTGTTTGCACTGGTGCATAAACTTTTTTCTGGTAACCAACAGATAATGGACCTAGTGGGAAAACTACAGCTCCTGTACCACCCTCTAAAGATTGGTTTGCAGTAGTTAAGTTATCATTAACATGGTAACCTAATGTAATTTTCATTCCGCCAAGTGGTGAATCACCAATTATTGGAAGACCAGCTAATGGGATACCAACGTTAATTGATTCCGCGCTGTCCTTAGATTCATCATTTGTACCAGAGAAACCTTTTTCATTGTTAGTTTTACCGTCAAGTCTTGGATAGTAAGCATAGTTTACAGAGATACCCGTTCCTAGAATATCAGCATTTGAGTAACCTAAGCTCATTGATCCATCCATACCAGCACCAACGTCGTTTGTTGCTGCTATTGTACCTGAACCTGAACCGTTAGCTTCTTCGAAAGCTGTTGGTGTAATATCGTCAACTGCAGCTGCTGGGTCACCAGTGTTTGCTACTCTGAATGTTCCAAAACCAGTTGCAAGTGATAACGTATGGTCAGCTCCAGAGTCACCTAAGAACGTTCCGTCTGTTCCCATTTTCCATGTTGCTGTACCGAAGTCAGTATCAGTTGTACCAGTAAACGTTAGGTCTGTATTCATACCTATTGGGTTACCAGTTACATTGTCGATTTCTGACTGATATGTAGCTTGCATTGAACCAGTTACTGACATTTCACCTGCTTGCACAGACGTAAATGCGAATAACCCAGCAACAAAAGCTACGATTAGTTTTAATTGTTTCATATTTTCTCCTTTTTGATTAAATATAAAATTTATATTTACATGGTTTTTTACATCGTTAGTTTGAGTTTTTCCTCTAAATACCAATAAAAACAATAATTATTTAATTAGTGTGGTAAATTTACAACATCCAAAAATTCCCCTAAAATAAAGGTTTTTTAGCTAAATTTGTAAAATTATTGTATGATACATAATTATCTACATGAGAATTCTAAATATTTGTAAAATAATAGTTATATTTTCACTCACTGCTACATTGGTCTCATGCGGTATGGGCGAAAAAGTAAAGAATATCAGAAAACCTGTTGATTTAAGAACACAACCTTTAGATCCTGATGAGAGGGCAAGAAAGAACATCCAAGAGGGAAGAGGAGTATCTTTAGGAAGTCTTGGTAATCAAAAAACAACTTATGAATTTAGTACTTCAAACCCGATGTGGAGAGCATCTTTAGAAACTTTAGACTTTATACCTTTGTCTACTGTCGACTATTCAGGTGGAATGATCATTACGGATTGGTATTCCGAGAATAGTAGTTCGCAGAATCAATCATTAAAAATTACTGTAAGATTTCTTTCAAACGAAATTAGATCAGATAGTCTTAAAATTATTGTTCATAAAAAAGATTGCAAAACTGTAAACAGTTGTAATACGACAATTTTGCCAGAAACTTCTAAAATACAAATGGAACTACGTTCTGTAATTCTTAAAAAAGCTGCCTTACTTAATGAAGAGGGAAAGTTGAAAAAAAAAAAGTAATCTATAAATCATGGACCGTTATAATTATCTAGCTGTTGAAAAAAAATGGCAAGAGAAATCAACAGCAATGACTGTTCAAAGCGATAAGTCAACAAAAAAGTTTTATTGCCTTGAAATGTTTCCTTATCCGTCTGGAAAAATTCATATGGGGCATGTGAGAAACTACACAATTGGTGATGTTGTTGCACGATACAAATTTTTAAACGGTTATAATGTTTTACATCCTATGGGTTGGGATTCTTTTGGTTTACCTGCTGAAAATGCGTCAAAACAAAATAATTTACATCCTAAAAAATGGACAATGAAAAACATCACCACGATGAAAAATCAATTAAAATTACTTGGATTATCAATCGACTGGAACTCGGAGATTTCCACTTGCAATAAAGAATATTACAAACACCAGCAGGAAATATTTATAGATTTTTATAATAAAGGTTTTGTGTCAAGAAAAGAAACATATGTAAACTGGGATCCAGTTGAAAAAACAGTCTTAGCAAACGAACAAGTTATTGATGGTAAAGGATGGAGATCAAATGCTGTTGTGGAAAGAAAAAAACTATCCCAGTGGTTTTTCAATATCACAAAACTATCAAATAATTTGTTAGAGGACCTTAATTCTCTTAAAGGGTGGCCTGAAAAAGTAAAATTAATGCAAAAAAACTGGATTGGAAAATCCTATGGTTGTGAAATAGACTTTGAAATAGAAAATAGTAAAGAAAAAGTTAAAGTATTTACTACTAGACCAGATACAATTTTTGGAGCTAGTTTTTTAGCAATATCAATCGATCATCCTTTGAACAAAAATTTTATAAACGACATTAAATTTAAAAAATTTAAAAAGGAATGTAATAAAACCGGAACTACTGAAGAAGCATTGGCAAACGCAGAAAAACTCGGTTTAAAAACAGATTTTATAGTTAAGCATCCTTTTGTTAAAGATAAAACACTTCCAGTTTTTTTTGCTAATTTTGTTTTAATGGACTACGGAACTGGAGCAATATTTGGTTGTCCGGCCCATGACCAGAGAGATTTTGATTTTGCAAAAAAATATAATCTTGAGATAGTCAAGGTTGTATCTGGTGGAAAAGAGAACTTAAACCAAGCTTATACAGGTGATGGGAAAATAATAAACTCTGATTTTCTTAATGGACTAAATATAAATGACGCAAAAAAAAGGATAATTTCTGAAATAGAAAAAAAATCATTAGGCAAAACTAAAACTTTATTTAGACTTAAAGATTGGGGGGTTTCAAGGCAAAGGTATTGGGGATGCCCCATACCAATGATTTACTTAGAAGATGGAAGTGTTGTGCCAGTTGATAAGAGTGAACTCCCAATAGAACTTCCTGAGGACATAGACCTAAATTCTCAAGGTAATCCTTTAGATACACATATTAAATGGAAAAATACAAAACAAAAATCAACGGGTAAACCAGCAGTAAGAGAAACTGATACGTTAGATACATTTGTAGACTCGTCATGGTACTTTTTAAGGTTTTGTTCTCCTAATGAAAATGCTGAGCCTTTCGATTTAGAAAAAATTAAATACTGGATGCCGGTCGATCAATACATTGGTGGTGTTGAGCACGCAATACTACATTTATTATATTCAAGATTTTTTATGAAGGCATTATCTAAGTGTAATAAAGAAATAAAAATTAATGAACCTTTTAAAAACTTGTTTACACAAGGTATGGTTTGCCACGAAACTTATAGAGATGAAAATGGAAATTGGTTATATCCTGAAGAGGTGGAAAAGATAAGCAGTAGTAAAGTAATTAAAAAACTTGATAAAAGTAATGTAATCGTTGGGCCGCAAGAATCAATGTCAAAATCAAAAAAAAATACAATTGATCCGGAAACGATGATAAAACAATATGGTGCTGATGCTATTAGGTGGTTTATATTATCCGATAGTCCGCCTGAAAAGGATGTCCAATGGTCAGATACAGGCGTTGCTTCAGCTCACAAATTTTTGCAAAGAGTTTGGAATTTAAATCATCTAATTTCAAAAAAAATAACAAAATCTTCTGATAAAACAAAAGAAAATGATTTTAAAATTAAAATTAATGAGTATGTAAAAAAAATAGACAATTCAATAAATACTTTTCGTTTTAATGTTTCAATTGCTTATTTTTATGAAATATATAAAATTTTTAAAGATTATAGCGAAACAGAAATAAACAGCAAAACATTAAAAGATAACTTAATAAATATAATGAAACTAATGATACCTTTCACTCCTCATCTTGCTTATGAATGTCTTGAGTTACTAAAATGTAATACTGTGAATAATTGGCCGGAAATTAATCAAAAATTAAAAATTGAAGATTTAAAATTGGCAGTTCAGGTTAATGGAAAAACTAGAGACATAATTAATATAAAAATGAACATGAGCCAGAAAGAAGTAGATCAAATTATTTTAAAACACTCGAAGGCTAAAAAATTCATTAACAATAAAAAAATAATAAGAATTATATTTGTTAAAAATAAAATAATAAATTACATAATTCAAAATTGATGAAGTTTTACTTAGTTTTTTTCTTATTGATTGTCCTTCAAGGATGTGGTTTTCAAAAAGTTGATAGATCCATATACAATAACTTTGATGTATCAGAAATATCAATGTCAGGTGAAAAAAGAATTAACTATAAATTAAAAAATGAACTTATTTTTTCATCTACAAAAAATAATCAAAATCTTCTTAAAATTGATATATCAACAACAAAAAATAAGAAAGTAAAAGACAAAAACATTAAAAATGAAATCACTAACTATACTATTAGTGTTACAGCTAGAGTTAAAGCTACATTATTAAATACAAAATCGGATTTTTCATTCACAGTAAGCACATCAGAAGATTATAAAGTAGAAGAAAAATATCTTAATACTATTAATAATGAAAAGAAAACAATGGATACTTTAATTATTAATTTGGCAGATAATATATTGGAAGAATTGAGAGCTCGCTTAAGTGATTTATAAAAGTTACATAATTGAGAAAAATTTTGACTTGATAGATAAAAATATTATTTTATTTTACGGTGAAAATTTAGGATTAAAAAATGAGTTTAAAAACAAGATCAAAAAAAAATATAAAAAAAATAATTATGAATTGTTAATTTATGAGCAAGAACAAATTTTAAAAAATCCAAATTCTTTTATCAATGAGATCCAAAGCAAATCATTATTTCAAAAACAAAAAATTCTTTTTGTTAATAACGTTTCAGACAAATTTCTAACAATATTTGAAGAAATTAAAAAAAAAACGGATAATGAAAAAATTTTTTTATTTTCTGAAATACTGGATAAAAAATCAAAGATTAGAGCATATTTAGAGACATCCAAAGATTTTGGCATAGTCGCTTGTTATGAAGATAATGAGTTGGGTATTAAGAAATTAATAAACAATAAATTAAGAGATTTCTCAGGCCTATCAGTACACAACATAAATCTTATAGCTGAACATTCAAACTTTGATAGAAGTAAATTAAATAACGAAATTGAAAAAATAACAACTTTTTTTTTAGACAAAAATATCAAAACAGAGCAGTTGGAAAAATTATTAGATACTAGAATTAACAAAAATTTTAACACGCTAAGAGATTGCGCACTATCTGGAAATAAAATAGAAACCAATAAGCTGTTAGCAGATACTGAAATAGAAGATGAAAAAAACTTTTATTATTTAAACTTAATAAACCAAAGATTGAATATGCTAAAAACTGTAAACGAAACAGCTAAAACTTGCAGTTTGGAAATTGCAATTAATTCAATGAAACCGCCAATTTTTTGGAAAGATAAACCTGTTTTTATAGAACACCTAAAAAAATGGAGTAATAATAAGATTAGAAAAATACAGACGTCTACTTACAAAATCGAGTTGGAAATAAAATCAAATTCTACAATTAACAAAAACATTTTAATTAAAAAATTAATAGTTGATATTTGTCAAGAAGCTAATGCTTAGTTAATAAATTTGAAATAAAATCGAATTGATCTAAATCTTTATATTGAATAGTAATTTTGCCAGAATTATTTTTTTTATTCATAATATTTACTTTTAAACCCAATATTTTTTCTATTCTTTCTTGAGTTTTAAGAATATTAGCATCTACGGATTTTTCTTTATTACTCCCTTTTTTTTGACGAGTTAAATATTCTACTTTTCTGGCACTATAGTTTTTTGAAACTATTTCTTCAGCAATATTAGAAGCGTTAGAAATTCCTATTAAAGGTCTTGCTTGTCCAGAGCTTAATGTTCCCTCCTCTAACATTGCAATAACATCAGAGGGTAGTGTTAATAACCTTAGAGTATTACTTATGTGACTACGACTTTTTGACATTAATTTAGAAATACTTTCGTGATCGTAATTAAATTCTTCATTCAATCTTTTATATCCTTTTGCTTCTTCAATAGGGTTAAGATCGTCTCTTTGGATATTTTCAACTATCGCAACTTCTAATGACTCAACGTCTGATAAATCTAGTATTATAATAGGGATTTCGTGTAGACCAGCTCTTTGAGCTGCGAGCCATCTTCTCTCACCTGCTACTATTTCATATTTTCCAAGGCCTAATTTACTAGGTCTTACTGCAATTGGCTGAATAATCCCATTTTTCCTTATAGAATTAACTAATTCTTCAAGTTTTTCCTCTTTAAAATTTTGTCTCGGTTGGTATGGGTTTCGAGTTAAATCGGAGATAGAAGCCATATTATTTTGATTAGTTGGGGTTGCTTTTTCCTTAGGAGCTGTGTCCCCAAATAATGCAGATAATCCTCTACCTAAACCTTTCTTTTTTCCAGAATTCATGCAGCACTTTCAATTTGGTTTTTTTTTAAAAATTCTTCAGCCAATTTAAAATAAGACTTACTACCAACACAATTTTTATCATAAATTACACAAGGTAATCCATGAGAGGGCGCTTCAGATAAACGTACATTTCTTTGAATGACAGTCTGATATACTTTTTCTTTAAAATAATTTCTAGCCTCTCTATCAACCTCAGAAGAAAGTTTATTTCTTTTGTCAAACATTGTTAGTAAAATACCTCTAATCTTTAGACTTGGATTTAAATTTTCTTTTATGCGATCTATTGTTTTTACTAGTTGAGTAATACCTTCTAATGCAAAAAATTCTGTTTGAAGTGGTACCAACAATTCATCTGAGGCAACTAATGCCATTATAGTAAGTAAGCTTAAAGACGGTGGACAGTCAATAAAAATATTATCGTATTTTTTTAATAAACCATCTTTTTTTGAATTCAAAATTTCTTTTAGTACAAATGCTCTGTTAGAGTCATTTGCAGTTTCTACTTCAAGACCAGAAAGATTTACATGAGAACCTATTAAATCTAGATTTTTAATATCAGTTTTCTGAATTATATTTTCAATATTAGTTTTTTTAATTAAAAGATTGTAAACATTTTTATCTTCATCATTATTGTTTTTACCTAGCCCAGTTGTTGCATTGCCTTGCGGATCCAAATCAATAACTAAATTAGTTTGACCCATAATGGACAGTGAAGCAGCTAAATTTATTACGGTAGTGGTTTTTCCCACGCCACCTTTCTGATTTATGATTGCTAGTGTTGTAGGTGATGACATTTACTTGTTAATCTCCATCAAAATTATTTTTGAATCTTTATTTGTCATGCTGCTTTCTAATTTATAAGGGTATTTTTTTGTTTTAAAAGAATTTTTTATTTCTTCCTGTGCATTTTGACCCTTTAGAATCATTAATTTATGAGGTTTTTGGGCGATTTCACGTGAAACTTGTATTATTTGGTCTAATTTTTTAAAAGCCCTGCAAATTATAATCTCAGAATCTATAACTTCATCTCTTACATCTCCTAAAACTTCTGCATTTAAACTTAGTTCCTTAATTACACTCGTTAGGAACCTTCTTTTTACTGGTGATTTTTCGTATAATTTCACGTGAAAAGCCTTATTTTTATTGAATATTTCTACTACTAGACCCGGAAATCCTGCGCCAGTGCCAAGATCAGCCATGGAATTGAGGTTAAAATCAATAAACTTAACCAATTGAGCAGAGTCAAGTATATGTCTATGCCAAATTTGATTTTCTGTGCTTTTAGAAATTAAGTTATAATTTTGATTTTCCTTTAAAACTAGATTTGTGAACTTTTTAAGTTTTTCAATTGAATGATCACTAAAATTAAGACTCTTTTTAAGAATATTTATGACTTCAAGCTGCTGCATCAAGCAGTGGCTTTATATCTAAGTTTTTTAATGTGTGAAAGAAGAATAATTATAGCTGCTGGCGTAACGCCATCAATACGAATAGCTTGACCAAGTGTTTTAGGCTTCACTTGAAGCAGCTTACTCTTAATCTCATTAGATAGACCGCTGAGTTTTTCATAATCTATACCCTCAGGTATTATAACGGCCTCATCTTTTTTAAAAGATTCTATATCTTTGTCTTGTCTGTCCAGGTAACCCATGTAATGGGCGTCTGTTACAACTTGATTTTCAATAGACCTTGGAAAACTAGGAATATCAGGAAACACTTGCCTTATTTTTGCCATATTTACTTTTCGCTGACCCATAATCTCTAAACAAGATCTTTTTACTCCATCCATAGCAATTTTAATATCATATTTCTTAGCTTGATTAGGTGATAGATAATTATTTTTTAGAATTGAATTAAGAGCCAAAATATTTTTTTTCTTTTCATCAAATATTTTTTTTCTTTCAGACTTCACTAAATTTAAATTGATCCCAAAATCAGTTAGTCTTTGATCCGCATTATCAGCTCTTAAAGTTAATCTATATTCGGCTCTAGATGTAAACATTCTATAAGGTTCTGTAACTCCTTTAGTAATAAGGTCATCAATCATAACACCAATATAAGAAGTTGATCGATCTAAAATAAACTCCTGTTGATTTCGAATTTTTAAAGCCGCATTAATTCCTGCTATCAGACCTTGTGATGCAGCTTCTTCATAACCTGTAGTTCCATTAATTTGTCCAGCGAGAAATAAAGAATTAATTTTTTTGGTTTCTAATGTTGCTTTTAACTCCCTTGGATCCACATAATCGTACTCAATTGCGTATCCAGCTCTCTTCATCACAACATGCTCTAAACCCTTGATTTTACTCAATATTTTAAGCTGAATCTCCTCCGGAAGTGAGGTTGATATACCATTTGGGTAAATAGTATTGTCCTTTAATCCTTCTGGTTCTAAGAATATTTGGTGTTTTTCTTTTTCTTTAAACTTAACAATTTTATCCTCTATAGATGGACAATACCTAGGCCCTACTCCTTTTATGTTTCCTGAATACATAGCGCTTCGTGAAATGTTATCGCTAATAATTTTATGAACATCATTATTAGTATAAGTCATCCCACATTTGATCTGCTTATTGTCGATCTTATTAGTCAAGAAAGAAAAATAGTAATGATCATCATCAGCAGGCTGCATTTCTAAGTCATCGTAATTAATTGTGTCACCATCTAATCTAGGTGGTGTTCCGGTTTTTAATCTTCCAATTTGCATATTGAATTTTGCTAGTTGTTCACTTAAACCGGTAGATGGTTTTTCATCAAACCGACCAGCTGGTATCTGTGTTTCACCTATATGTATTAAACCATTCAAAAAAGTTCCCGTAGTAAGTATCAGTTCTTTAGTTCTTATTTCTTTACCGCTCTGACAAACGAACCCTATTACTTTGTTGTTATCAAATAAAAATTTTACTACTGGATCAGCTACGACTTCTAAATTTTCATAATTTAATAAAATCTTTTGCATGTGCTCTTTGTAAAGAGCTCTATCTGATTGGGTTCTTGGTCCTTGCACTGCTGGACCACGACTTCTATTTAATAATCTAAATTGAATACCTGATTTATCAGCCACTACACCCATTACACCATCTAAAGCATCGATTTCTCTCACAAGATGCCCTTTTCCAAGTCCTCCTATAGCGGGATTACAAGACATTTCACCAATAGTCTCTATTTTATGGGTAAAAAGAGCAGTATTTACGCCCATTCTAGCGGAAGCTGCTGCTGCCTCACATCCAGCGTGTCCTCCGCCTATAACCACTACATCATAGCATTGTTTTGTCATTCTTTGAATGTAAACGTCTAGATTAAGAATACAAGAAGTATTTTATTTACCGATACAGAAGTCTTTGAATATAGATCCAAGTATTTCTTCCACATCTACCTTACCGACGATGCTACCAAGATGTCGTGTAGCCATTCTTAGGTCTTCAGCTGCTAATTCTAAGTCTTTGTTTTGATCCTTTTTAAGAAACTTATCAATTTCTTTTAGGCAATCATTAAGCTTAACTCTGTGCCTTTCTCTAGTAATTAAAGCGCTATTATTAGATGTAAATTTTTTGCTTAACTTAGATTTTACCAAATCTATTAATTTATCTATATTTTTATTATTTTTAACTGAAGCTAAAACAGTATCAACATCGAATTTATGATTTTGCTTATCTGAAACATCTGATTTATTCAAAAGAATTATAGTATCTTTATTAACCATATTCTGTATTTCCTTGTTAATTTTTTTAGATGAATTATCGATGACTACTATATTTAAATCTGCTTCTTTTGATTTACCTAAAGCTAAAGAAATACCTTTTTTCTCAACTTCGTTTTTAGCTTCTCTTATACCAGCAGTATCAGCTAGGATTACAGGGTATCCATCCAAATTTAAATAGGTTTCTATAACATCTCTAGTCGTACCAGCCTCATCTGACACAATTGCTACTTCTCTTTTTGAAAGTAAATTTAGTAATGATGATTTCCCCGCATTAACTTCTCCTGTAATTGAAACCCTAAAACCGTCTCTAATTTTTTCTCCAACTTTATTATCTTCAATTATTTTTGTAATTTCTGAATGAATTTCTTTAATTGATTTGTGTGCATCTTTTAGTACTTTTTCTGGAAGATCTTCCTCTGCGAAATCAATTTTTGCTTCAATGAAAGCAAGTGATTTTATTATTTTTTCCCTCAGATCATTATAATAATTTGATGCATTGCCCTGAACTAATTTAACTGCTTGTTGTCTTTGTAGTTCCGTCTCGGAATGGATTAGATCTCCTATACTTTCTGCTTTTAACAAATCGATTTTATCATTTTGAAATGCAATTTTAGTGAACTCACCTGGTTCAGCTAATCTGCAGTTTTTTTGCTCGGAAAGTACTCTTAATAAAGCGTTTATTACTGCGTTACTTCCATGGATTTGTAATTCTGCTAGATCTTCTCCAGTATAGCTGTTTGGCCCGGGAAACCACAATAATAGAGCCTCCGGATCTATTACATTACCATTGTTAGGATTATAGAACTTACAAAAATTAACTTCGTTAGACTTTATATCTTTAGACTTAGTCAAATTTTGACAAATCTTGAGTGTTTCACTGCCTGATATTCTAACGATAGCTATTCCAGAGGGTCCTCTACCCGAAGATAAAGCATAAATGTTCATTGAGTTATAATGATAAACCTCGATTAGAGATGATTTTACTGAATTTTTTTAATGTCTCGTTGTTCTTGATATTTTTTACAATTATTTCTTTGAATGGATCTAAATATTTATTTTGTTTAAAAAAACTATGAGTAGCATCAACGCCTAAACTCATGATAGTGTTTTCGGGTTTTCTGCTATTATAAAAATCATTTAACGCATAGCTATTTTTAATAGAAATGCCTAAATTCACATAATATTTAATAATTTCATTTAGTTTTTTAATGTCTCTTAGAACTAAATTAAAACCTTGACCAGCTACGGGATGAATAGTGTGCAAACCCTCACCAAGAATTAATATATTTTTTTGATGATACTGCCGTCTTAAACTAAGAGAAATAGGATATGACTGAATGTTACTAATAGTGATATCTTTTTTTTTCTTTAATATTTCTGTTATTTTGTTTTTTACTAATGTTGTAATTTTTTTTGAATTATTTTCGAACAAATATTTTTTAACACTCCAAACAAAAGAGAAATAATTATTTGAAAAAGGAAGTATAGCTAACGGGCCTTCTTTTAAAAAAAATTGGCTTGTGTTGATTGTCTTAAAATTGTGTTTTACATATCCTGTAATAGCTATTTCTTTATAATCTTTCTTGATAGATCTAATTTTTGTTATGTTATCATAAATTTTAGATTGTCCCCCTATGCAGAGGATAATTAAATCATAATTTTTTAACTCATTTAAGTTTTTTAAATCTTTTCTGATTAATTTAATTTTATTTTTTGAAATTTCTTTCAATAATACACTTTTAACTTTATCATTTTCAAAAACATACATAAGATTGGAATTAGCTTCGTTAAGATTTAAAAAATTTATTTTTTCTTTTGCGGTTTCGTAAAAAAGCTCAATTTTTTTTGAGGGCCAGAACAACTTTTGTCCCAAACTTGTAATATTTTGACTAATGAACTTATAATTTGTATCTGATATGGCAGTGGTCCTTTTATCGGCATTTTTTATGCCTTTTTTAGCTATTAAATTTACCTCTACACCTGGTACTTTAGATAAAATTACAGCTGTCATTAAGCCTGAAAGACCGTCTCCCACAACGCATATTCTCTGTTTTATCATATTAAAATTTTTAACACTTTCATAAAAATGGTAAAAAGTACGTAATCGATTCGTAATGAATACAAACTTTTTAGATAGTGTAACAAATTTTTTGAAAAAGCGAACCTTTGAATTGCTAGGTTTAATCCTAGTTTTATCAAGTGTCGCACTCGCAATAGCTTTTACAACATATTCTCCTGAAGATCCTTCATTCATTTATGGGGATAGAAATTTCGAGATCCGAAATTTTTTTGGGATTTATGGAAGTAGCGTTGCAGATTTTTTGTTACAAAGTTTCGGTTTGGCCTCTTTTTTATTATTACTTAATTTTTTATTTTGGGGATTAGATTTAATAATAAAGAAAGAATTAAGAAGAATAATTTTAAAACTATTTTTAGTTGTAGCATATTTAACTGTTGGAACAGTTTTTATCTATTTAACATTCGATAATTCTTTTTGGTTAATTGATAATGGCAATTCAGGTTTCGTTGGAAAAATAACATATAACTTTATTAATACTTGGGCTCCGTGGATTGATAATACATATTCAATTTATGGACTGCTTTTATTAACTATTATTTTTTTTTCATTTTCAGCAGATATAAATTATAAAAAAGTATTCTCAGTAATTATTTCACTTTTTAGAAGAAAGCCTGTTGAAAATATTGAACCAGATTTTAGTAAAATTAATATTGAAGACCAGCCGCAGACATTGGAAAAGCCACAGCAATCTTTTTCATTTGATACTGACACAAGTTCTCAAACAGAGCAAATCACTACAAAAAATAAATATAAATTACCAGATATAAATTATCTAGAAAAAAATTTATCTAAACTTAATTCCGACGGAAATAAAAATCGTCCTGACGCCGAGTTTATGGAAAAAATATTATTAGACTTTGGTATAGACGGAAAAATTAAAACAATAAATAATGGTCCTGTAGTAAGCCTTTATGAATTTGAACCAGCGCCTGGTGTAAAAGTATCAAAAATAATTAATTTATCTGAGGATTTAGCAAGAAATACTAGTTCAACTTCTACAAGAGTTTCCGTCATTCCTGGAAAAAATACTGTTGGAATTGAAATTCCTAACGAAGAAAGGGAGGGCGTATCATTACGAGAAATAATTTCTTATGATAAATTTCAAAAGAAAGATGTGAGACTTCCAATAGCAGTAGGTAAAAGTATTTCGGGAATGCCAATTGTTGGTGATTTAACATCAATGCCTCATCTTTTAATTGCAGGTACCACTGGTTCAGGAAAGTCTGTTTGTATTAATACAATAATTGTTTCTCTACTTTACAAACTAAGTCCAGACCTTTGTAAATTTATTTTAATTGATCCCAAAATGTTAGAGCTATCTACTTATGAAGGAATACCTCATTTATTAACTCCAGTTATTACTGATGCTAAAAAAGCGACCTCAGCTTTATCTTGGACAGTAAAAGAAATGAACAGCAGATATAAATTAATGAGCAAGGTAGGAGTAAGAAACATTGATGGCTATAACTCTAAGCACAAACTTAAAATGCCTTACATCGTTGTAGTAGTTGACGAGATGTCAGATTTAATGCTTGTAGCTGGAAAAGAAATCGAAAACTATATTCAAAAATTATCACAAATGGCAAGAGCTGCAGGAATTCATATCATCATGGCTACTCAAAGACCAAGTGTTGATGTAATAACAGGTACAATAAAAGCAAATTTCCCTACAAGAATATCTTTCCAAGTGAGTTCCAAAATTGATAGTAGAACCATTTTAGGGGAGCAGGGTGCCGAACAATTACTTGGAAAAGGAGACATGTTATTCATGTCATCAGCAAACAGAATAGTTAGAATTCACGGTCCATATGTTTCTGAACAAGAAATTGAGAAAATTACAAACTCATTAAGAGCACAGGGAGAACCAGATTATATGGAGGAAATTACTTCACAAGAAACAATGGAAAGCTCACTAACCCCTGGAAATGAAGGTGATGAGGATGAATTATTTAATCAAGCCGTAGAAATTATTAAAGCAGAAGGAAAAGCCTCTACAAGCTTTTTACAGAGAAAGTTACAAATCGGATATAATAGAGCTGCTAGAATTATTGATATGATGGAAGAAAAAGGTATTGTTAGTAAGGCAAATCATGTTGGTAAACGTGAAGTTCTTTAAAAAAATACTTTCACTCTCGTTTTTTTTATTAATAACAACGAGTTTATTAGCAAATGAAAAAAATCAAATAGTTGCTCAATTAAATAGCTTAAATTCCTTGGAATTTACATTTGATCAATCAATTAATGAAAAAACAGAAAAAGGTAGCTGTCTTTTAGAATTTCCTGGAAAATTAAAATGCAATTACTTTGACGACAAGAAGAAAGAATTAGTTATTAATAATAAGAGATTAGCAATAACCCAGAAAATATATAACAAAACTTATCATTATCCTATTTCAAAATCTCCATTCTTAAATATTTTATATAAGGATAAACTTTTAGAGATAGTGCAATCAGGTGTATTAGAATCATCTGATCAAATAATAAAGCTTGTTTATTTTGGTGATAACGAAATTACAGTTTTTTTTGACAAAACTAATCTAGACTTGAAAGGATGGAAGATTAAAGATCAATACAACAATAATATAAATTTTTCCCTAAAAATTGTTGCTAAAAACGATGTTTTTAAAAAAGGTACCTTTAAAGTCCCCGAAATAAACTAAGCTACGAAATCAATTTCTTCTTCTTTAAATATTTCAAAACCTTTAGATTTATAATTTTGTAATGCATGTTTGTGGTCTAAACTACAAGTATGAACCCACATTCTTTGAGGATTTTTTCTTGATGCACTTGCGATAGCATGATTTACAAGCGTTGATCCAAGCTTTAAACCTCTGAATTCTTTTAGCACCCCTAGATTGATAAGCTCTACTTCATTTGATCCAGGATGATATTCTTGTTCATAGTATCCTACTAAATCCTCACCTTTTTTAAGAACATGCGTTTCTAAATTTTTATTCGTAACATACTTTACCCATTCGCTATCAGACCAAAGTAATCTATCTCTCCAATAGTGATCTACACCTATTTGTTTGTAGAAAAATCTGTTTAAGTGGAAATTATCTTTATCATCCAAAATAATTTTAAATTTTTCTGGAAGATTTAAATCAACTGTTTTTGAAAAGTCCTTAATTTCTAAAAAATATCTTTTTACTCTTGAAACCATCAGCTAACCATCTTTCCGATCTTTTCACCTGCAAATATATGAAAGTGTAAATGAGGAACCTCCTGACCACCATCACTTCCAATATTAGTTAAAGCTCGATATCCTTTATCTTTTGCGCCCACTAAGTTTGCAACATGCGTCACTGCTTTGTTTAACTCTACAATCTCTTTATCTGATGCTTTGCTGTTGAAATCATTAAGATCTACGTATTCACCTTTAGGAATAACTAAAACATGAACTTTCTTTTGAGGATTGATATCATGAAAAGCTAAAACATGATCATTTTCATAAACTTTTTTACAAGGGATTTCACCTCTTAAAATTTTAGCAAATATATTATTTTTGTCGTAATTCATTTCTGTCTTTTCTTAAGTTCACTCATCACATCTTCAATTTTTATGTTGTTAGCCTCTAAGTAAACCATCAAATGATAAACCACATCAGCAGCTTCGTGTATCTTATTTGAATTCTTTTCCACAGATTCTATTAATTCGGCTATTTCCTCTTTTACTTTTGAAACACTAAGGTTTTTATCATTCAAAAGTTTATTAGTATAAGATTTATCTGGAGAAGAATTTTTTCTCTCTCTGATTGTTTTAATTAATTGTTCTAAGTTTTCAAACATTTTATAACCTTACCGATACATTTTTAGAATTCAAATATTCTTTAACATCTTTAATTTTATATTCGCCATAATGAAAAATAGAAGCCGCTAAAACTGCACTTGCTCCACCTTTAACTATGCCGTCATATAAGTGATCTAGAGTTCCAACTCCACCGGAAGCTATCACCGGAATATTGGTGCTATTTGTAATTGTTTTTAATAAATCAACATCGTAACCAGATTTAGTTCCATCTTTATCCATCGAAGTTAATAAAATTTCTCCAGCTCCATTTTCTTCTACTTTTTTAGCAAACTCCACTGCATCGATACCGGTTTTATTTCTTCCACCGTGAGTAAACACTTCCCAATTATTTACTGAAACTTTTTTGGCATCAATCGCAACAACAATACATTGAGATCCGAATTTTTTTGAAGCTTCCCTAACAAAGTCGACATTCTTTACAGCGGCAGTATTAATGGAGACTTTGTCTGCACCGGCTAACAATAAATCGGTAATATTTTGAATAGTTCTAACACCACCTCCAACAGTTAAAGGAACGAAACATTCTTTCGCAGTTTTTCTGACAATATCAATAATCGTTTCTCTATTTTCATTTGATGCGGTAATATCAAGAAAACAAATCTCGTCAGCGCCACCGTCACTATAAATTTTAGCTTGTTCTACTGGATCTCCAGCATCTTTTAATTCAACAAAGTTAATACCTTTAACAACTCTTCCATCTTTAACATCAAGGCAAGGTATAATTCTATTTTTAAGCATCAATTTCCTTTGCTAACTCGTCAAGCTTAATATCACCATCGTAAATAGCTTTACCAACAATGATTCCCTCAATTTTTTTATTATTTAACTCTTTAGCTTTCTTTATATCACTTATTGAAGAAACGCCTCCTGAAATCACAACAGGACAATTAGAAAGTTCTGCAATTTTTAATGTCTCTTCATAGTTAGGGCCAGTTTTCATTCCATCTCTATTTATGTCTGTAAAAATAATTCTGCTTAAGCCAAAATCATTTACTTCTTTTAAAAAATCTGTGGTTTTAATTTCTAAATTCTCTTTCCAGCCTGATACAGAAAGATTTCCATCTTTTGCATCTAATCCTAACGCAATTTGATTTTTAAAATTTTCACAAGCTTTTTTTAAAAATTCTTTATTTTTTATTGCTCCACTTCCTAAAATTACTTTATCAGCTCCTGCATCAATGTATTGATGAACACTATCTAAATTTCTTACACCTCCACCTATCTCAACCTTTAAATCATACTTGCTCACTATCTTCTTAATAATATCTAAATTTACAGTCTTTCCAGTTAAAGCCCCATCTAAATCAACAATGTGTAAATTTTTAAAACCATGATCTTTGTATTTGCCAGCTTGATCGATAGGTGAAGTTTCATATTCAGTTTTGTTTTCAAAATCTCCTTTTATTAATCTTACGCATTTCTTATCCTTAATATCTATAGCAGGAAATATTTTCATTATAATCTTAAGAAGTTATCAATTATTTTTAATCCGATTTTATCACTCTTCTCAGGGTGAAATTGTGTTCCAAACAAATTATCTCTTTCCACGGAGCAGACAATTTTTGACGAATAGTCTGTTGTTGCTGAAATAACTGACTTATCTTCAGGAATAAACTCATAACTATGAACAAAATACATATGAGATTTATTTTTTATGTCTTTAAATATCTTGCTCTCTTTTTGAATTTCAATTTCGTTCCAACCAATATGTGGAAGTTTAAATTTTCCCTTTTGATTATCTATTTTGGATACTTTACCAGAGATCCAACCTAATCCCTTTGTTTCCGCTTCTTCATACCCAATGTCAGCAAACATTTGTAATCCTACACAAATTCCTAATAAGGGTTTCTTATTTATAATTGCAAAATCTTTAAGCGTGTCTACTAATCCAGAAATACCATTAAGAGAGTCAACACAGCTTTTAAATGAACCTTGGCCAGGTAAAACAATTTTATCACTAGATTTGATTTTTTTAATATCAGAGGTTACTTCTAAATTAACTTTACCTTTAGCTACCTCTGTAAAAGAATTTATGACAGAGCTAATATTGCCCGATTGGTAGTCAACAATTGTGACGTTCATCAATTTTAAATAGAGCCTTTTGTCGAAGGTATTGAGTTTTTAATTCTTTTATCAATCGCTAAAGCATCTTTTAATGATCTAGCTAAACCTTTGTAACATGACTCAATCTTGTGGTGACTATTTTCGCCGTAAATATTTTCTATGTGTAAAGTAACTCCAGCTGATTGTGAAAAAGCTTGGAACCACTCTTTAAATAATTCAGTATCCATCTCACCAAGTTTTTCAACCGGCAGATTTACTTTCCAGATTAAATAAGGTCTATTCGATACATCTATTGAAACTCGGCTTAAAGTTTCATCCATAGGAATCATTGTTGATGCGTATCGTGTAATTCCTTTTCGATTACCTGCTGCCTTTTTAATAGCTTCTCCAATTGCTATGCCGGTATCCTCTGTAGTATGGTGTAAATCTATATGTGTGTCACCTTTTGCTTTAACTTCTAAATCTATTAGAGAATGCTTTGATAGTTGCTCCAACATGTGATCTAAGAAACCTATTCCAGTTTTAATTTTATACTTTCCTTTACCGTCTAGATTGACCGCGACAGAGATACTGGTCTCTTTTGTTTTCCTAGTAATTTTTGCTTTTCTACTCATAAACTAAGCCTGATTTACCTTTGATATATATTTAAATGGTCATTTTATCAATAAATCACTATTGAAGATCTCAAAATAATCTCCACATATAACTTCATGAATACAGCTGAAAAATGGCACGGTACTACAATTGTCCTACTCAGAAAGGGCGGGGAGACCATTGTAGCAGGCGACGGTCAAGTCAGTCTTGGTAATACAGTTTTAAAAAGCAAAGCCAAGAAGGTTAGAAAAATTGAGAGCAGAGGAGTAATCGCAGGATTTGCCGGCTCAACTGCAGACGCTCTAACTTTATTTGAAAGACTTGAAGCAAAATTAGAAAAGCATGCAGGCAACTTACAAAGGGCAGCTGTAGAGTTAGCCAAAGATTGGAGAAGTGATAAATTTTTGAGAAGATTAGAAGCACTGATGGCGGTGGCTGATAAAAGTCACAGTTTTATTATATCTGGAACAGGAGATGTTTTAGAACCTGAGGATGGAATTATAGGAATAGGATCTGGAGGAAACTATGCGCTTGCAGCTGCGAAGGTGTTAATTGAGACTGATATGAAAGCAGAGGAGATAGCAAGAAAAGCTTTAAAAGTTGCGTCAGACATCTGCGTATTTACTAATAATAATGTAACAATGGAAAAAATTTAAATGTCCAAATCAAAAAAAGAAACGAACTTAAAACTAGTTAAGGGTTCTAAAACTGACAGCTCAAAAGTCAGCGCTCTTTCGCCAAGAGAAATTGTTTCAGAGTTAGATAGATATGTGATCGGTCAAAAAGAAGCAAAAAAAGCTGTTGCAGTTGCACTCAGAAATAGATGGAGAAGACAAGCTCTTACTGATGAGATGAGAGATGAAGTGTTACCAAAAAATATACTTATGATTGGTCCAACAGGCGTAGGTAAGACTGAAATATCTAGAAGACTTTCCAGATTAGCTGAAGCGCCTTTCATAAAAGTTGAAGCCACAAGATTTACTGAGGTTGGTTATGTAGGTAGAGATGTTGAACAAATCGTCAGAGACTTAATTGAAATCGCTATAGCGATGGGAAGAGAGAGAGAAAGAAAAGAAGTTAAAGCTAAAGCTGAATTAAAGGCAGAGGAAAAAGTTTTAGATGCTTTAGTTGGAAATAAAGCAAGTGTTGCCACAAGAGAAAGTTTTAGAAAAAGGCTAAGAAATGGTGACTTAGACAACAACGAAATAGAAATAGAAGTTCAGGATAAATCCTCTGGATTACAAAGTTTTGAGATACCCGGTATGCCCGGAGGAAATGTTGGTATGGTAAATCTTGGAGATATCCTGGGAAAATCAATGGGGAACAAAAAAGGTAAAAAGAAAAAAATGACAGTTAAAGAGTCTCACGAAATTTTAGTAGCTCAAGAATCAGATAAAATGATTGAAGAAGATAAAATTATTAAAGAAGCCAAAAAAGCTACTGAAGAAAATGGAATAGTTTTCTTAGATGAGATTGATAAAGTTTCGGCAAGGAGCGATAGGGTCGGAGGAGACGTTTCAAGAGAAGGTGTTCAAAGAGATCTATTGCCTTTAATTGAGGGGACAACAGTGAGCACTAAACACGGACCAATTAAAACTGACCATATATTATTTATTGCTTCAGGTGCTTTCCAGTTAGCTAAACCATCTGACTTATTGCCTGAACTACAAGGTAGACTACCTATAAGAGTGGAATTAAATGCACTTAATGAAGATGACTTTAAAAGAATTCTTAAAGAGCCTGATAACAGTTTAATAAAGCAATACAAGGCTTTATTAAAAACGGAAGATGTAAATCTTGAATTTTCAGATGACGGCATTGACATGCTTGCAAAAATTTCTGCTGAAGTAAATTCATCAGTCGAAAATATAGGTGCCAGAAGACTACATACTATAATTGAAAAAGTTTTAGATGATATTAGTTTCAATGCTACAGATAAAGCTGGTGAAACAATTACAGTTGATAAGAAGTTTGTGCAAGATAACTTGGGTAATTTAGTAAAAGATACAGACCTATCAAAATTTATATTATAAATTTTTTAATCTAATTATTATTGCTCCTTCTCCGCCTTCATTAATTTTAGCATCTTCAATTGATAAAATAAGTTTGCTTATATCTTCGTCTGATTTTATAAATTCAGGAACAGAATACTTTAATCTTCCAAGATTCTTTGAGGAATAAATATTTTTGTCATTAGTAGAATGTATTCCTTTACCTGTGATTAGTAGGATCTCTTTATATTTTTTATCAATACAATAAAGGATTAATTTTTTTACCTTGATATTAGCTTCATCTAAGGTGAAGCCGTGTAGGTCAAATTTAAATCTGTTTTTCTTGTTTAAAACTTTAGAGATGCCTTGATCTTTGTCAAAAATACCTGAAGGATTTTTTATAAAATCTTCCCAACTTTTTTTATCCTCTGTGGAAAGATTCTTTTTTTTTATCACTTGCTGATAATTTCAGATAAATACCAATTAGGACTCTTATTATTTATATTTTTAGTAAATTTCCAACTGTCTGTGACAAATTTAATTTTATCAGGATTTCCCTCTATTACTTTATTGTCCTTATTTTTTTTTACAGAGATTACTTCAGCTACAAATTTTACTGTTGCAAATAAATTATCCTTAATTTTTTCATACTTTTCAACTGAAGACTCTTTGATCCCTATAAATGTAAATTCTGATTTTATATTTTCATTATTTCTAGATTTTATAGCCTCAGAAAAATTTGAGAACATGTTTGGAGATAATAAAGCTTTTAACTTTATTAAATCGCCAGCTGCAAAAGATGTCAAAATGCTCTCGTAAGCAATTTCGGCGCCTCTTAGGAATTCTTTTTTATTCTTACCTTCTAAAACTTCCAAATTCTTTTTTAATGGCTTTGCTTCTTGCGAGGGTACACTAAATTTTTTCTCAGCAAAGTTTGGATACACTTTAGACTCATGGCCAGTTTTTCTTCCTAAAATACTTCTTAGTCGCAAAATTATAAACCCTGCGATCATTCCTAATAAAATTATGTCTAAATATCCAAAACTATTACTCATAATTTGATAAATATACATGAATAATATAATTTTGTATCTGACAAATGAACACATTTTTTCTTTTTTTTATAGGTTTGCCTGCCTTAGAAATATTCTTGATGATCAAAATTGGAGGAAAAATAGGAGCTTTAAACACCGTATTATTGATTTTTTTTACAGCAATAATAGGAGTTTACTTTGCGAGGCTTCAAGGTATTCAAACTATTAAATCTGGTTTGAACAGTTTATATAAAAATGAAACTCCAATTTATGAAATTATATCAGGCGCATCTATAGCATTCGCTGCATTGTTACTAATTGTACCTGGCTTTCTTACTGATTTAATTGGTTTTATTTTATTGTTTCCATTAACAAGAAATTTTTTATTTAAATTTATTGTTAAAAAAAATATTGCAAAAGATCAAAAATCGGAAAAAAAAATAATCGATGGTGAAATAATAGACAAGGATAAAAAGAATGAATTATAAAATTATAGGAAAATATATAAAAGATTTAAATTTTAATATCCCGAACCCAAAAACATTTTTTTTACTCAGCAAAGATATTACCAACTATAAGATTAATATTGACATAAAAAGCAACCAGGTAAAACCAAATATTATTGAGGTACTCACTACTCTAAATTTAACACCAACGAGAAACGACTTTGAAAGAATAAATACTAAGATTATATTTGCAACAGTAGTTGAATTATCTGATAAAAAAAAAATTGATAGAAATGAAATGGAAAAAATTATCTTAATTGATGTACCATCAAGTATTTATAGCGAGTTAAGAACTATATTTGTAAGTTTATTTGAAAACTGTGGATTTAAAGACGTAAAAATAAGTGAAAATGTAGATTTTAAAAAGTTATATGAAATGACACGAGCTCAGTAGAAATTTTTTTTTAATTCTTTTTTTAAAAACTCTTTGTGTAATTGTAATTCATTTTCTGAAATATTAAGAATTTTTTTATTATAGTTTTTATTTTTAGTTTGATTTTTCTCTAAATTAACCGATGATAAATCAAATTTAGGTTCTTTAACATCTAAAAGATTTATATAAACCTCTCTTAATAACTCACAATCTAATAAAGCATTATGTTTAGTTCTTTTTGAAAGATCTATATTAAATTTCTTACATAAGGCATCTAAAGAATTAGAAGTGCTTGTAGATTTATTTCTTGCTATTTCTAATGAGTCTATAACTAATTTTTCATCTATAAGTTCTTTTTTAACAGCATCTAGTTCACCGTTAAGAAAACTCAAATCAAAATTGGCATTATGTATTATAATTTTTTTCCCCTTAATAAAACTTAAAAATTCATCAGCTATCTCGTCGAATGTTTCTTTATCACTCAAAAATTTTTCTGAAAAACCATGAACTTTAAAAGCTTCTTCAGGCATACTTCTTTTTGGATTTAAAAATTTATGAAATTTTCTTCCAGTTAAAATTAAATCTTTGGTCTCGATGCAAGCAATCTCAACGATTCTGTGACCATCTTTATATGAAAGTCCGGTTGTTTCGGTATCTAAAAAAATTTCACTCATACTTTTTTATTATATCTAATAACTTTTTTTTTAAAATCTTTTTATTTTTTTCATTGGGTATAACATAATTGCAATGTTTTATTTTTTTAATATCGCTCAATTGTTTTTTATTCAAAAAATTGAAAAATTCATTTCCTCCACCCTTTAACTTGAATCTTTTTAATCTAGTACTTTTTTTTGCTTTAATATAAAAAATAATATCAAAATAGTTCATTAATTTGCTTTCTACTAAAAGAGGTATCTCATAGAAAATCAAACGCTTACCTTTATTTTTATTTTTAAATTTATACATTTCTTTTCTCACAATAGGATGGATAATTTTTTCAAGTTTTGTTATATTTGTTCTCCTTTTCAGTATTTTCTCTCTTAATAAAGTTTTAATCTTAGAATAATTTTTTATTTGAAATTTTTTAGAAATAAGTTTTTTAAATTTTTTTTTTTGATAAAGATTTTTTACAATTTTATCGGCGCTAAAAAGGGGGCCTCTATTCAATGACAATATTTTACTTGCTGTAGTCTTACCAGAGGCTAAAGAGCCTGTAATAGCAATTTTTTTCATTTTAAATTTGATAGCAAAAGCTCAATCAGTTCATCATCTATTTCTGGGTTTACTTTATTCCATAAATAAAATGCCTTTTGACCTTGATAAATAAACATGCCTAATCCATTAAAAACTTTTATATCTTTTTCTTTTAAGTATTTTAAAGTTTTAGTTTCTAATGGGTTATATATTGTATCTATATAAATCAAATTATCTTTGGTATTGCTGAAATTAAAATGAAAGTCTTTACCATCTTTTAAACCTAAGCTAGTTGCATTTATAATTATGTCAAAATTTTTTAGCTCTTCTTGTAAGTTAGACCATTCTAAAATTTGCAAACTCTTAAATTTTTTATTTAAGAAAATACACTTTTCTTTAGTCCTGTTAACAATCGAAATATTTTTAACCCCAGACTTTTCTAGTGATAAAATAACTGATGGTGAAACTCCTCCAGCTCCAATTACCAGTGTTTTTTTTTTTGAAACGTTATCAACCTCTTTTAAGTAAGCAGCCTGTAAACCAAAAACATCGGTATTGTCTCCTATAATTGTCTCATTATTATCTAGATAAATAGTATTCACAGATCCAGTGATCTCAGCGTCATTAACAAGAATATCGACATGTTTAACAATTTTTTGTTTGTATGGAAGTGTAATATTTATTCCTTTTAAATCTTTATTTCTCACTTTTTTAATAACGTCTGATAAATTATCTTCCTTAATGTCAATAATTGAATAATACGCATCAATTTTATATTTTTTAAACCAGTAGTTATGCAGCACTGGTGAAAGAGAGTGATTTATAGGATTTCCAATTATTCCAAATTTTTTTGTCATTTATACTGATCAATATAATTCATAATATCCTTTACAGGTAAACCCATTATTGAATTACGATCTCCTTTTATATATTCAAACAATTCCAGCCCATCAGCTTCTACTTGATAGACGCCATAAGCTAATAAAGTTTCAGTCTTAATTTTGTTTAAATAAGAGATAAGCTGGTAATCAGTAAAATTTTTCATTTTTAATTCAGATGTATCTGAATGATTCCATATCATAGCTCCATTCTTGGAAAAACAAACAGAACTAATTAAATAATGTTTTGAATTATTCAATTTTTTTAAGATTCTGAGTGCTTCATCTCGTGATTTAGGTTTGTTGATCAACTCATCATTTAAAGAAATGACGCTATCCGCCCCCAAAACAAGTTTGTCAGGATTTTTATTGCTCACTTTAACAGATTTAATTTCAGCTAAGTTTTTTGATATTTCCAACGGACCTGCTCCTTCTGCTTGTAAAGAATTTTTTACTTCATCTTCATCTACATTTGAAACAACTACATCACATTTTACATTGTGATGATCTAAAATATTTTTTCTCACTCCACTTTTTGAAGCCAAAATAATCTTCATTGGTTTTTTTTAATTTCAATAATTTTTAAAATTGATGCAGCGGTCTCTTCAACAGAACGCCTAGTAACGTCTATAATCGGCCAATTATTTTTTTTAAAAAGAATTTTTGAGTCATTTACTTCTTTTTTAATATATTCAAGATCAGTATATTCTTTAATTTTGTGTTCATTCATAATTGCTACTCTATTTCTTCTAATATCAGCTAATCGCTCAGGATCTGCTACTAAACCGATAATACAGGTTTTTTTATTTAATGTTAAATCTTTTGGAATTGTTTGCTCTAAAACTAATGGAATGTTAACTGTCTTGTAGCCTCTATTGGCTAAATAAATCGAGGTCGGTGTTTTACTTGTTCTGCTTACCCCTAACAAGATTACATCAGCATTTTTTATATCATCGACTTTTTTTCCATCATCATGAGTCATTGTGAATTGAATTGCCTCTATCCTCTTATAATAATCATCATCTAGAACATGTTGTGCGCTTGGTTTATGTATAGCTTTTTGATTTAAAAGTTTTGAAAAACTTAGGATTAAATTCCCTAAAACACCAAAACACGGCACTTGTTTTTTTTCGCTTTGGCTTGATATATATTTTGCTAGTTTTGTTTCTACTATAGTATACAGAATTAATGAATTTTCACAGGCAATGCATTCTTTTATAATTCTATCTATTTGCTGTTCAGTTCTTACGAAAGCATATTCCTTTTTTTCGTATTCAAAATTGGCAAACTGTGATTTTAAAGATAAAAATATTCTATCCAAAGTTTCACCTGTAGAATCAGACACAAGATATACATTGTATTTTTCGTTCATATGTTTGTTAATAAATAAATAATAATCAACGCTTTTCCACCCCCTGCTAAAGGTATAAAGAAAAAATTAACAGTAATTAACATTATTTGAACAATTTGTTCGATGTTAATAATGTTATTTTACTAGTATTTATAAGATTAATAAAGTCAGCAAATTGGGGCTTTTTTAAAAAAAATTACTAAGTTAAATATGTATAAAATATGTATAAAAAGTTATACCAGCATTAAACAGGACCTAGAACTAAAACTAACCTTATAAAAATTTTTATTAATTATGAGCAATCTTAAAAAAATTTTAAAAAATAAAAATTCTTGCAAATCAGTATGGTTTATGAGACAAGCTGGTCGATACCTTCCTGAATTTAAAAATATTAGATCCAAAAACCCTGATTTTATAAAGCTTTGCCTTAACAGCGATTTAAGTTCTGAGATTACTCTTCAGCCAATAAAGAGATTTAATTTAGACTCAGCTATAATTTTTTCTGATATTTTAATGATACCTTACGCACTTGGTCAAAAGATAACTTTTTTAAAAAATGATGGTCCAAAACTTAGTAAATTTAAACCTAATTTGTTTTTTTCGAATTATGAAAAAGACTTTACTAAAAAATTAAGTCCAGTTTATGATGCAATCAGAATTACTAGAAAAAAACTAGAAACTGAAAAATCATTGATAGCATTTGTTGGAGCGCCTTGGACATTATTTATTTATATGTATGGTATTAGAAAAAGCAAAAACCAAGTAGAACTAGATAAACTTAAAATTGATGATAAAAAAATAGAAATGATATTTCAGGAATTAATCAAATTCATATGTTTGCACATTAAAAATCAAATTAATGCTGGAGCTGATGTTGTTCAAATATTTGATACCTGGGCAGGATTAATCCCTACCAATAAAATTAAAGATTATTGCTTTAAACCAAATGCCAAAATAGTCGAATTTTGCAGAAAAGAAGGAATCCCAAACATTTGTTTTCCAAAAGGTATTAGAGAAAAATATGAAGACTTTAATAAGTTAGTAAAGCCTGACGGAATAAGCATTGATTACGATATTGACCCGATTTGGGCTAGAGATAAATTAAAAAATGTAGTTGTTCAAGGTGGATTGAGCCCGTATTTTTTATTAAAGAATGAGGAAGAGATGTTTGAGGCAGCGACGAAATATATTCAAATTTTTAAAGATATTCCCTATGTTTTTAATCTTGGTCATGGTTTACTTCCAGAAACAGATCCTGATAAAGTAGCTAAGTTAATAAAATTTTATAGAAATTTTTAATGGACCCAAATCACCCCAAAATAAAATACGGAAAAACAGGTATATTAATAATAAACTTAGGCACACCCAACTCAACCAGTTGGTGGGATATCAGGAAGTATTTGAAAGAATTTTTGTCAGACAGAAGAGTTATAGAAGTAAACCCATTAATTTGGAAAATAATACTTAACTTGTTTATCTTAACCTTTAGGCCTTCAAAGACCGCTCACGCTTATAAACAAATATGGAGAGAAAAAACTAATGAGTCACCACTTTTATACTTTACTAAATGCCAAGCTACCAAGCTTGATAAAGAAATCGGAAACGAAAAAACAATTGTTGATTTTGCAATGAGATATGGAAATCCTAGTATCAGATCTAAATTAAATAAACTTAAAGAAGAGGGGTGTGAAAAAATTATAATATTACCTTTATATCCTCAATATGCAGCAGCAACTACCGCAACTGTTTGTGATGAAGTTTATAGGTCCTTGATGCAAATGAGGTGGCAGCCAAGTCTTCAAGTAATTCCGCATTACGAAAGTGAACCTTTATATATTAGCGCACTAGTAAACAGCATTGAAAAAAAAGTAAAAGAAATAGATTGGAAGCCTGATTTAATAATTTCTTCTTATCATGGTATTCCCAAATCTTACTTTGAAAAGGGAGATCCATATCATTGCTATTGCCACAAGACTACAAGACTGATGAAGGAAAAGTTTTCAAGAATTGATATTCAGACAACTTTTCAGTCTAGATTTGGACCACAGGAATGGCTGACACCTTACACTGATAAAACTTTAGAAACATTACCCAACAAAGGAGTAAAGAACTTATTAATAATCTGTCCAGGTTTTGCTTCAGACTGTGTTGAAACCCTAGAGGAAATAAACATTCAAGGAAGAGACAGTTTCATTGAAAATGGGGGTGAAAATTTTGAATTAATACCGTGTTTAAACGACAGCTCAGATCATATTAAGCTCTTTGAAAAACTAATTAGAAAATATTTGTAAAATGAACTTGTATTTGCTTTTTAAATCACTTCATCTAATTGCAGTTATTTCTTGGATGGCAGGGCTCTTATACTTACCAAGAATATTTGTTTATCATGCTGAAGCTGATCATGAAGCGCAAAAAAAAGTATTAAAAGTAATGGAAAGAAAACTCTACAATTACATAATGATGCCCGCAATGTTACTATCCTGGTTATTTGGAGTTTTATTAATACACAATCTTAATTTTTCGGTGTTCTCTGAATTGTGGATGCAAATAAAAGTTTTCGCTGTAGTTATTTTGACCTACTACCATTTTACATTAGGAAAATATTTAAACGATTTCTCTTTAGATAATAATCAAAAAACCTCAAAATTTTTCAGAATATATAACGAAATTCCAACATTAATACTCATAGTAGTAATATTTGTGGCTATATTCAAACCTTTATAAATAGGGGTTGAATTTTTTAAAAAAAGTCATATATTTTAAGTACATTCCTTAAAACTATTACAATCACATGAATTTACAAGAATTAAAGCAAAAAAATCCTGCAGAGCTTATTAATGAAGCCGAAAAACTTGGTATTGAAAATCCAAGCACTTTAAGAAAGCAAGAAATATTATTTGCCATATTAAAAAAGCTTGCAGAAAAAAATGAGCAAATTACTGCAACAGGCGTTTTGGAAGTATTGCAGGATGGTTTCGGTTTTTTACGAGCTATAGAATCTAATTATTTACCCGGACCAGATGATATTTATGTCAGCCCAAGTCAAATAAGAAGATTTGGTTTGCGTACAGGTGACTCGGTAGAGGGAGAGATTAGAGGCCCTAAAGATGCTGAAAGATATTTTGCATTGCTTAAGGTTAATAAAATTAACTTTGATGACCCGGACAAAGGTAAAAATAAAATCGCCTTTGATAATTTAACGCCTCTTTATCCAAATGAAAGAATCAAGCTCGAGGTAGAAATAACAAAAATTGAAAAAAAGCCAGATAATACTGCCAGACTTATTGATCTAGTCAGTCCAATAGGAAAAGGTCAAAGATCATTAATTGTTTCTCCGCCTCGAGCAGGAAAAACGATTATACTCCAAAACATTGCTCAATCAATAACAGCCAATCACCCAGAGTGTTATTTAATGGTGCTGCTTATAGATGAAAGACCTGAGGAAGTTACGGATATGCAAAGATCAGTTAAAGGCGAAGTGGTTGCTTCAACATTTGATGAGCCTGCTTCAAGACACGTTGCAGTTGCTGAAATGGTAATTGAAAAAGCAAAGAGACTTGTAGAGCATAAAAAGGATGTTGTTATATTACTAGACTCAATAACAAGGTTGGGAAGAGCATACAATGCTGTTATTCCTAGTTCTGGAAAAGTTTTAACTGGCGGAGTTGATGCTAACGCTCTTCAAAGGCCTAAAAGATTTTTCGGTGCTGCTAGAAATGTAGAGGAAGGCGGTTCATTGACAATTATTTCGACCGCTTTGATAGATACTGGAAGCCGAATGGATGAGGTGATTTTCGAAGAGTTCAAAGGAACTGGTAATTCTGAACTGATACTTGACAGGAAAGTTGCTGATAAAAGAATATATCCAGCACTAGATATTACTAGGTCAGGCACAAGAAGAGAAGAGTTGTTATTTGCAAAAGATGAACTTTCCAAGATGAATGTCTTGAGGAGAATTATCAGTCCAATGGGTACGATGGACGGCATAGAATTTTTAATTTCTAAGTTAAAGAATACTAAGAATAATTCTGACTTTTTTGACTCAATGAATAAATCTGCTAACTAGAACTTATTGAATTGTTTGGTTATTAAAATTAGTTTCGTAAAGATAAAAACTAATTATATTGTCCAATGTTTCGATTTTGTCTTTAATAGTTAAAGATTCCAAAAGTTTTTGCTTTTCCTCGTTTGTTACAGGGGATATCATTGATAAAGTGTTTATTCGCTGAGTTTTATTTAATTTATCAAATTCTCTCCAATTTAATAATAATCCACTCCTTTTAAAAAAAATTTTTGCTTTATCCATCAAATTTTGAGTATCCTGATCATCAATTGCTTCTTTAAGATCTACCTCAAATTTTTTATAATCAACTTTAAATTTTCTATATAATTTTTTACTCTCAATTTCTTCTAAGATTTTAAATCTACTCAAACCAGTTAGATTAATCAAAATTCTTCCGTCCTTACTTTTTTGTAAGTCACTGATTTTACCCAAACATCCAACTTGATAAACTTTATTTTCATCTTTTTGCAACTGAACCATTCCCATAAGTTTGTCTTTTTCATACACATCATTCACAAGATCTATGTAACGCTGCTCAAAGATATTTAACGGAAGATTGGTTTTTGGGAAATAGATTACTCCGCTTAAAGGAAAGACAGGAATCACGTCAGGGAAATTTTTCATAAGACTATTATAGTTAAATTTTTTAACAATCGATAGTGACATTTTATTAAGGTTGACCGTTCTGGATCGTGTGTAATATAATCCTTACAATTTGCGGGCATAGCTCAGTGGTAGAGCGTCTCGTTGCCAACGAGAAGGTCGAGGGTTCAAGTCCCTTTGCCCGCTCCATTAGTTTGATAAAAAAATGAACGATTTAGCAAAAAAGAAATGTATCCCATGCGAAGGCAATATTCCAGCTTTTGAGAAGAGTGAAATACATAAATATTTAAAAAAGGTAGATGGATGGGATGTCAAAAATGATTCTAACAATAGCTACTATTTATTTAAAGAATTTAAATTTAAAAATTTTGTAGAAAGTCAAAATTTCGTAAATAAAGTTGGTGATTTAGCTGAAAAAGAAAATCACCACCCAGATATTTTTTTTGGATGGGGATATTGTAAAATAAAAATTTTTACTCATGCTATTAAAGGATTAGCTGAAAGTGATTTTATATTAGCTGCCAAGATAGATAAGCTTAATTAATGATTAAAATGTCTTATACCAGTAAATAACATTTTTACCTTAGCTTTGTTAGCAACATTAATAATTTCTTGGTCTCTTATTGAACCACCGGGTTGAACAATTATTCTTACCCCTGATTTTATCAAAGCAGTAACACCATCAGCGAAGGGGAAAAAGGCATCTGAAGCTGCTACTGAGTTTTTAATCTTTTTAGGTAAAAATTTTTTCGCTTTCTGAATAGCTATTTTACAACTATCCAACCTGCTTGGTTGACCAGCACCGATACCGATTGTTGAGAAATTATTACATAATACAATTGCATTTGATTTAACATATTTGCTAATGTTAAATGCAAATTCTATTTGTGCCATTTCTTTTCTACTTGGTTTAAGCTTAGTTACACATTTTAATCTTTTACTATCTAGAATAGTATTATCTTTGTTTTGTATTAAGAAAGAACCGTCAAAATTTTTAAATGATGAAGTATTTTTTGTTTTGTATTTTGATATATCAATGATTCTCAAATTTTTTTTTTTTTTAAGTATATTTAGTGAATCTTTATCAAAAGATTTAGCCAGTATTACCTCAAGAAAGTTCTTTGTAATTTCTAAGGCTATTTTTTTATCTACTTTGTAATTACATGCTATAACACCACCGAAAGCACTTATTGGATCGCATGAATAAGCATTTTTAAAAGACTCTATTGGTTTCTTATTTGTTGAAACACCACAAGGATTTGCATGTTTAATTATTACCGTTCCAGTTTTTTTCTTTAATGATCTAAGTATTTCTAATGAAGCAAAAATGTCATTATAATTATTAAAGCTTAGTTCCTTACCATGTAATTGTGTAAACCCAAGCTGTCTATCATTGTAATCATTAACATATATAGAACTTTCTTGATGAGGGTTTTCCCCGTATCTAAGTTTTTTTAATTTTCTACCAAATATAGTTTTCCTTTCTGGAAATTGAATTTTTAATTTATCATTAAACCAATTAGCTATCATTGCATCGTAGTAAGCTGTTAGACCAAATGCTTTTGAAGACATAATTTCTCTAAATTTTAAGCTCGTTTTACCCTTATATTTTTCCAACTCTTTAATTAATGGGCCATAGTCATTTTTATTCGTTATTATTGCTACATTCTTAAAATTTTTAGCAGCAGAGCGTACCATCGTTGGGCCACCGATATCTATATTTTCTATAATATTTTTTGAACTTTTGCTCTTGCTAACAACTTTTTGAAACGGATAAAAGTTTACAACTATTAAATCAATTGATGAGAATTTTTGCTTAGACATTTCATTTTTATGGGATTTGTTTTGTCTGTCATGCAAAATTCCTGCGTGTATCTTAGGATGAAGTGTTTTAACTCTTCCATCTAACATTTCTTTAAAACCTGTAAATTTTGATAATTCAGTACATTCGTAACCATGTTTTTTTATGGAGTCATAAGTACCACCAGAACTTATAATTTTAATATTGTACTTTTTAAAAGCTTTTAATAAAGAAATAATGTTTTCTTTATCAAAGACAGAAACTAGTGCATTTTTAATTTTAAGTTTCATTCTAAATTTTTTTCTTAATTTCCCAATTAAAAGATTTATCTTTATTAACTAGATTACCAGATATTGTAATACAAGTATTATCTAAAATTTTTCTGCCTCCAAGATATATACTATTTTCAATTTCAAGATTTTCATCCTTAACGGTAAAAATTAATGATTTTGTCTTTGATATTTGAATCAGAGCACTATTTCCACTCATAGTTTTTGTAGCTGTAAGGCCTGGATTTAAATGAAATCTAAATACATATCTAATAGGTAAACCATCGCTTTTTTTGAAGATATGGTCAATTCCTTTTAATTTATTATTTTCAGGATCGATATAAATTTCTCTTTGGTGAATACAACTAAAATTCTTTTCATATCCATTATGCACAACAGAACAACCAATTAAATTTTTGTTATTTTTAATTTCTAATTTAGTTGTTTTAAAACTATCCCTAATTGAATTACCAAATGCTCTATTAATAAGCTTATTCCTTTCAAATTTTGTAATACTAGTATCATTTATTGTTAGTGTAGATTGGCTAGCTGTCAATCTACTTATTAACTCTGCCTTAGGGGAAATATTATTACCAAATCCGCAATTAGTAATTATCTTTAATCCATCCAGAAAATACTCAAAAGAAAGGGGACCAGATTGATAATTTTTTGAAAAATTTTTACTAGGGGGACCTCCAACATCAAAAAATAAAACTTGATTTTTTGATTTTGCATAAAATATTCCGCCTAGAGGATTTGTTTTTCCTTTTTTATTTATTTTAAAATTTGCTAAATATTTGTCAAAATTAGATATACTATTTTCAGAAGCACCGTTGAAAAGAGGTATTTGGTTATTTGGGGTGGTAAAAAATTTTATACAGGCTAAATTTTTTTTTATTAGATCATCTAGAAACTCTGGAATGTATTTTTGTGCATCCCTAATATTCTCAAAACATATCAAAAGATACTTAGTGACAAAAATTAAATCATTTGTACTTCTTGTAAGGGGATAACCATCAACATCGTAATAGGATTTTACGAATTTCTCCAAATCTTTTATGCTGGAACTATAATTATTCTCATATTCCTTAAAGACAATTCCTGATAATATTAATGCGGTAAGGATTTCTACTTTCTTTAATGGATCTTTTTCAAATCTGATATTTTTTTTCAAGTGATTGCATTGCAAAATTATACTTTGAAAAAAATCCTTCTTAAATTCAAAAGTTCCATTATTGATAATGATATCTATATTGAGCAACCAACTTATTACTCTTGTACTCAAAGTTGAAGTTTCCCAAACAGTTTTTTTAAAGTTTGAGTATTTGAGCATCCAAAGATAAATTATCTTTTGAATATTTTTTCCATCTGTTTTTCTATTAATTAAACTGAGCCATAAAAAATTGTGATGCTGCGCGATATTCTTTTGTTTATTTTCAAGCCAAAATTCATTTGGATTTATTTCTCCTACCTTAAATGATTCATTTGTATAAGGAGAAATTATTGATAGTAAATATGAATTGGGATTAAAGTAAACTTGATTTGGGATTTTAGATTTTAAAGATTTGTTATAATAATTTGTAGTAAAATAAATTTTTTTTAAAAATTTTATAAGAGTAACTTGAAAAGCAATTAAATAAAAAAAGGCATCTCTAAAGCCAAACATTGATTAATTTTTTCTTAATATTTCTATATTTTTTTTTAAATCACCTTTGTTCTCTCTAAAAATAGTTGATCCAGAAACAAGTATGTTTGCACCAGCTTCTTTAGCTAGAGTACAATTTTCAAAATTTATGCCGCCATCAATTTCAATATCAACATTAAGATTCTTACTTTTAATAATTTTTTTCAAAGACTTTGTTTTTTCCAAAACTTCAGGCATAAATTTTTGTCCACCAAAACCAGGTTCAACACTCATAATTAAAACTAAATCGATATCATTAAGATGTTTTTCAATAAGATTAATTTTCGATTTTGGTTTTAATGAAATTCCGACCTTTTTATTCTCTTTTTTTATTAAGTTAATTGTTCTTGATGTATCTTTTGTTGCTTCAGGATGAAAAGTTATAATATCAGCACCAGCATTTGCATAGTCTTTTATAAAGTTATCTACCGGAGAAATCATTAAATGGACATCAAAAGTTTTTTTAGTCAAGGGTCTCAGTTTTTTGATAACTTCAGGGCCAATAGTTAAATTTGGAACAAAATGACCATCCATAACATCTATGTGTATATAATCTGCCCCAGCTTTTTCTAATGCTATAACCTCACTACCTAACTTACTAAAATCAGCCGATAAAATTGATGGAGAAATTTTGATAGAATTGCTCATAGTTTACTTATATTTTAATCCAAAACTTTGTCAAAAAATAAGCTTAATTAAACAGTTGATATAATTGTCTTGAAAAATCACTTTCTAATGGAAATGCCAACATACCCCAAACATCGTAGCCTAAAATATATGGCATAGCGTAGAATCTGAATAGATAAAAAAACCAAGCTACATAGAGAGCTATAAAAGGACCAAATAGGAAACTTGGAGTGATAAATTTGAACAGATTAATTATAGGATTAGTATATTTTACAAAAACTCTCATAAAAAAAAACTGAGAGTCCTCTCTTTGAAAAATATTCATAAAAGCTCTGCCTATTAAGGTCCACATAATTGTCCCCAATATATAGTCTAGAATTATAGCCCAAGTAGGTATCATATTAGTAAATTACCATGATTTAGGTAAAAAAAAAGGGGCGAATAAATCGCCCCTTTAAATTTTAAATAATTATTAATTAGTGCTGCTTACCAAGAATAGCCTTACCTGTCGGTATTCTTGTATCGTCTACTAATTTTTGTGTAGCTGGGCTTGGTTCTTTAGTCATTAAACTGACTACTACCATTACAACTAAACAAATTGGTGCTCCAATTAAACCAAATCTTAAGTGGTCAATACCTAAGAAAGGAGTATTTACACCGCCCCATAAAGGAACTGAGAATTTAGGGAACACCCACGTTAAGTAAACTGTTCCTGACACAATTCCTGCAATGATACCGGCGATTGCACCTTCTCTAGTAGCTCTCTTCCACCATACACCAAGTACAAGTGGGAAGAATAAACCTGACATTGCAAAGTCGAATGCCCAAGCAACCGAACCTAAGATACTTGTTAGCCTGAAAGAGGCTATGTAAGCACCAGCAGCTCCGATTATTACTAGAAGTACACGAGCAACTAACAGTCTTTTTGAAGTCTCCGCTTTTGGATTTATGATCTTGTAATAAATGTCGTGTGATAACGCATTTGAGATCGCAAGAACTAATCCATCGGCAGTTGACATGGCAGCAGCCATACCACCAGCAAACACTAGTCCTGAGATTACGAACGGTAGACCCGCTACTTCTGGAGTAGCTAATACTACAACGTCACCTCTCATGAACCATTCGTTCAACTGAAGTATTCCGTCACCATTAAAGTCTGCGATAAATACTTGTTTAACTTCAGACCATCTTTGTACCCACTCTATCGACTGAACTTCAGAAATCGATTTTCCAATAATTCCAGTTGGTAGATTTGGATCCATTAATGCTAATTTAGACAATGTCGCTAACATAGGCGCTGAAGAGTAAAGTAAGAAAATAAAGAATAGCGACCAAGCTACTGATTTTCTTGCTGCTCTTACTGTAGGAGTTGTAAAGTATCTCATTAAGATATGAGGTAACGATGCAGTTCCCACCATCATACAAATCGCTAACGATAAGTATTTCCAGACAGCCATTCCACCTTCAGGTACTCCAGAGTGAGTTCCAGAGATATATTTCAATCCTCCTGGTACCCCAGCCGCTTTCATATCTGCGGCGCTGTTTTTAACTAGTCCAAATTGTTGTTCAAGTTCACCAAGTCTTGCAACTTCATCACCTAACATTAAGTGAGGGAAAATTCCTCCACCTACGTTAGAACTAATCCAGAATACTGGTATTAAGTATGCGATGATTAATACAATGTACTGAGCAACCTGTGTCCAAGTTACGGCTCTCATTCCACCAAGCATTGAACAGATAAGGATACTTATTAATCCTACCCATACACCTGCTTCAAACGGAATTCCAAGAGCTCTAGAAGCAATTGTTCCCGTAGCATTAATTTGTGCTGTTACGTAAGTAAATGATGCTATGAAAAGCACGAATACAGCTGCAGCTCTTACTGCATTACCACCGTATCGTGTTCCGATAAAATCAGGAACTGTGTAACATCCAAACTTTCTTAGGTACGGAGCCATTAGAGTTGCAACAAGTACGTATCCACCTGTCCAACCTACTAAGAAAGCCATATAAGTATAGCCACCAAAGTAAACTCCACCCGCTAAAGCTACGAATGATGCACCTGACATCCAGTCAGCTGCTGTTGCCATTCCGTTAAACACGGTTGGCACTTGTCTTCCTGCAACATAGTAGGCATCTACTTGAATGGTTCTTGATAAATAACCGATTAAGGCATAAATCAATACCGTGAAAGCCACGAACATCACTCCGATGTTTTTAGCTGACACACCTGCTTGCTCTGCTAATGCCATCAAAATGATGAACACTATAAAGCCACCAGTGTAGGTACCGTATATTTTAGGAAGGTTTTGTATAAAATCTCCTTTAAACATTAGTCATCCTCTCTTTCTGAGAAACCATGTTCTTCGTCGATTTTCTCTTGTTTATTTGCAGTCCAAAACAAAATTATCACAAAGGCAAGAAGTGAACCTTGCGCAGTCATGTAATATGCTAATGGATAGCCAAGAAAAGACATCGTGTTCAGTTCTGAACCAAACATGAAGATCACTAATGAGAAGAAAGCCCAAAGAACCAATGTTACTATCATATGGTTTTTGGTCTTGTTCCAATATGCGTCTTTATTTGACATATTTCCCCCTATTTATTTTTAACTTTTTACGTAAAAAGTACTCTTATTGCTGGGGAGCATACTGATTATGAGTTTAATTTAAAGAGAAAAAAGGACCCCAAAACCAATTTGAAATGCTATAAGACAAGTAAATAAAGGGTTTTTAAATACAACGTGAAATTGAATCTAAATAAATTGCGAAACACTCTTAGAACCACTCTAATTGACCTTTGGGAGTATGTAATTCCAATTTGGAAAATATCTGGTCTTTTTAAAAGAATAAAATCCAAAAAAGATTTAGAAAACTTCATTCAAGAAAGATCTGCCCATGTTTCACAAACAACTCTATACGGTTACTTAAAAACAAGAATTGGAGTTAAGTATATTGCCATGATGGAGGATGAAAGGTTTTTAAAGTCAATCAATCTTGCAAAATGGAATATCTATGTGGTTGCTCTAGCAGATTGTACATTTTATGTTTTCTCTTATCTTATTTCAGAAAAAAACTTGAAAGAAAATGATTGCAAAGAAATTTTTTTAAATATTTTAGAAAATGAAAAAAAAAATGGATTAAGCAATGAAATTTTTGATAGAGGAAAAACAAACTTTTTAGAAAGATTAGATAAAGTGAATTTTTCAAACTACCATTTAAGTGATCCTTTTAAAGAGAGTGGTCAAGCATTATACTATTGGTCACCAATTGCAGATGAACTAAAATCACTAGATAAAAAAATTGTCTTAAACTCTATTCACTTAAAATGGGGACTGATGAAGGATGAGTTTAAAAAATTAACAAAAGATTTGAAATTTAGTTAACCTTTATTTTGTCTATTCTCAACAAGAGATGTTACCACACTAGGATCCGCCAATGTTGTTGTATCTCCTAAATTATCAGGTTCATTGGCAGCAATTTTTCTTAAAATTCTTCTCATAATTTTTCCAGATCTTGTTTTTGGTAATCCAGGTGAAAATTGAATGACATCTGGAGTTGCAATTGGACCTATTTGTTTTCTAACCCAAAGTTTAAGATCTCTTTCTAAATCTCCAGTAGGGTTTTCACCAGCGTTTAAAGTAACATAACAATATAATCCGTTGCCTTTTATGCTATGCGGGAATCCAACCACAGCAGCCTCAGCCACTTTAGGATGAGCCACGAATGCACTTTCAATCTCGGCTGTTCCAAGATTATGGCCCGAAACAATAATTACATCATCTACTCTTCCTGTAATCCAATAATAACCGTCTTTGTCTCTTCTGCATCCGTCCCCAGTAAAATATTTTCCATCAAATTGAGAAAAATAAGTATCTATAAACCTTTGATGATCTCCATAAACTGTTCGCATTTGACCCGGCCAAGAAGTAGCCATACAAAGTCTTCCCTTACCTTCTCCTTTTACAGTTTTACCATCTTTATCAACTATAACTGGTTTGATGCCGTAAAAAGGTTTAGTTGCTGAGCCAGGTTTTAAATCTATTGCACCCGGTTGAGGCGCAATTAAAATTCCTCCAGTTTCTGTTTGCCACCAAGTATCAACAATTGGGCATCTAGAGTCCCCAACTGTTTTATAATACCACATCCAAGCCTCTGGATTTATGGGTTCTCCAACAGTTCCTAATAATTTTAGCGTTTTTCTACTTGTTTTTTTTACAGGCTTATCTCCCTCTCGCATCAAAGCTCTTATTGCTGTTGGAGCAGTATAAAAAATATTTACTTTATATTTATCTACTATTTGCCACCACCTTGAGCTATCTGGATAATTTGGAACTCCTTCAAACATAATAGTTGTTGCTCCATTAGAGAGAGGTCCGTAAATAATATAGCTATGACCTGTTACCCATCCTATGTCAGCTGTGCACCAATAAATATCATTAGCCTTATAGTCAAAAATATACTGATGGGTCATCGAAGCATAAACCATGTATCCACCCGTAGTATGTAAAACACCTTTAGGTTTTCCAGTAGAACCAGAAGTATATAAAATAAATAGCGGGTCTTCCGCACTCATTTCTTCTGGATCACATTTTGATGGAACTGATGAAATTAGCTCTTTATAAGAAACATCTCTTTCATTATTCCAATCAACTTGATTGCCAGTTCTCTCGACAACTACACATTTTTTTACTCCAGGACATTGATCTAAGGCCTCATCAGCAATTTTTTTTAATGGAATTATCTTTCCACCTCTAACTCCTTCATCTGCAGTAATTAAATATTCAGATTCACAATCTGTAATTCTGGTTGCAATGGAGTCCGGTGAAAATCCACCAAATATAATTGAGTGAACAGCGCCTATTCTTGCGCAAGCCAACATAATGTAAGCTAATTCAGGGATCATAGTCAGATAAATTGTAACTCTATCTCCTTTTTGTATACCTAAACTTTTTAAACCGTTTGCAGCTTTACATACGTTTTGGTGCAATTCTTTGTAAGAAATTTTTTTTGTATCAGCGGGATCATCGCCGACCCAAATGATTGCTGTTTTGCTTGGATTTTTCTTTAAATGTCTATCTATACAATTTGCTGAAGCATTTAAAGTTCCATCATAATACCATTTTATTTTTACCTCATCTTTACTATATTTTACGTCTTTGATTTTTGTGTACTTTTTCATCCAAGTAATTCTTTTTCCTTCTTTAGCCCAAAATTTATCGTTTTCTTTAATGGACAATTTATATTTCTTTTTATATTTAGAGTCGTTCACGTAAGCATGATTTGCCCAACTATCTGAGACTTTTATAACTGAATTTCCATCACTGTCTTTTGATAATGTAGGAGCTTTAAAATTAAGTCTTCTTACTTTTCTTGATTTTTTTCTTTTTTTGGATTTTTTACTTTTCTTTCTAGGACTGCTAATTTTCCTAGACTTTTTTACTTTTCTAGATTTTTTCCTAGACTTTTTTACTTTTCTAGATTTTTTCTTTTTTTTCTTTTTAGCCACAAATATCCCTAAATTTTTTATACTTTACCCATGTTACAAATAATTTTCCAGCTTTTATAATCTATTGGCATTACTGACAACCTGCTTTGTTTTATCAACGGTAAATGAGAAATTTTCGTGTTTTTTTTAATTTTTTCTAAAGAAATTGCGCTTTTAAATTTACTTACAAACCTAACTTGAACGGCTACAAACCTCTTTTTCTTATCAGTTTTATCGATAAAAGCTGATTTAATTACTTTAACTACACCAACAATTTCTTTTCCAATATTTGAATGGTAGAAAAAACATAAGTCACCTTTTTTCATTTTTCTCAAATTATTTGCAGCTTGATAATTTCTTACACCATCCCAGGAAGCACCTTTTATACCAGCTTTTTTTTGTTGCTCAATCGACCAAACATCGGGTTCAGACTTAAGTAACCAGTAATTCATTATAACTTTAAACCTGGCCCTTTCATGTAGGGAGCATTTTCATCTAAAGGCCATCTAGATTTAGCTTCGACATCAATTTTATTTAATAAATTTTTTTTAAATCTTTGAATACCAGCCCAGGCAATCATAGCAGCGTTATCACTACAAAATTTTAAATTAGGATAAACAGTTTTAAATCCCATTTCATCTGAAAGTTTTTTTAAATTTTCTCTTATCGAAATATTAGCAGCCACACCTCCAGCGACAACTAAATTAATGTTCGATGTATTAATTTTTTCTTTAAACATTTGAATTGCAATCTTTGTTTTTTTATAAAGAATTTTGTTTATGGTATTTTGAAAAGAAGCTGCAAGACTAAATTTTAATTCATCGTTATCATTTATTTTTTTTGACTCTCTTAAGACTGCAGTTTTAAGCCCAGCAAATGATAAATTACAACCTGCTTTATTTATAATTGGTTCAGGAAGCTTAAAAAAGTTTTTGTCTCCCAATTTTGCAAATTTCTCAACACTCGGTCCACCTGGATATCCTAAATCTAGCATCTTTGCGGTTTTATCAAACGCTTCGCCTAAAGCATCGTCGATTGTGGTTCCTAATTGTTCGTACTCATTAATATTTCTAACTATTAAAAATTGGGAGTGACCTCCAGAGATTAATAAAAGCAAATATGGGAATTGAATTTTATTCTCTAATCCTGGACTTAGAGCATGACCTTCTAAATGATTAACTGCAACGAATGGCTTATTTGAAAATGCAGCAATTGTTTTACCTATGTTTAGACCAACTGTTAAACACACAATTAAGCCTGGACCTGCAGTAGCTGCAACCCCATCTATTTCATCTAAAGAAACTTTACTTTCTTCTAAAGCAGCTTTGATTATGTATTCAATATTTTCTAAATGCGCTCTAGCTGCTAATTCAGGCACCACTCCTCCAAATTTTTTATGCTCTGAAATCTGACTTGAAACGATATTAGACAAAACATCTGCAGTGCCCTTATCATTTTCCCTTATTACAGCTGCTGCAGTTTCATCGCAGCTTGTTTCAATTCCTAAAAATGTAATCTTTTTTGTCATCTCTTTAAAAAATTAAAATAGTATAAAATAATTCTATCAAATATATAATCAATTAATGACAAAAATTACAATTGGAGCTCGAGGCAGCAAACTCTCATTAGCCTATGTGACAAAAGTTAAGGAGCTATTAGTAAAAAATAATAAAGACCTTAAAGAGGAGAATATTAATTTTAAAACCATAAAAACATCAGGTGATTTGAATTTAAATAAGAACATCTCAGAAATAGGTGGAAAAAATTTATTTTGTAAAGAAATTGAAGAAAGCTTATTAAAAAAAGAAATAGATATTGCTGTTCATTCTCTCAAAGATATGGAGGCCAATGAAAATGAGATGCTTTTGATTGGAGCATATGTGAAACGAAACGATTACCGAGACGTAATAATTAGTGAAAAAATTAAAAAAATTTCCGATTTAAAAAATGGTATTAAAATTGGCTCAAGTTCAAAAAGGAGAGAACTTCAATTAAAAAAAATTAATAATAAAATTTCTGTAATCAATATCCGGGGAAATATTGATACTAGAATAAATAAAATAAATGAGAACAAATTAGATGGTATCATTCTTGCAGCTGCTGGAGTTAAATCACTTAAACTCGATAAAAAAATAAGTTTGACTTTTAATTGTGAAAATATTTTACCAGCGGTGGGACAAGGAATAATTGCTGTACAATGTAGAAAGGAAGATAAAATTAAAAATTTAATAAAAAGAATTAACGATAGTGCAACTAGTCTTTGCGCAATAGCTGAAAGAAAAATGCTTCAAACTATTGGAGGTGATTGCGATACTGCAATAGGTGGATTAGCTGAAATTGAAAACCACAACTTAAAACTTAAAGCTCAGCTTTTTTCAGATAACGGTCAAGAAAGTTTTGAATACGAACTTACAGGGAGAGAGGCAGATGCTTCTTTTATTGGAAAAAGTGTTGGAGAAAAACTACTAGATCTAGCCGGAGAAAAATTTAAAAAAAAATGAATATTATAATAACAAGACCTTTAATTGACTCTGAAGATTTAATGGGTAAATTACTTTCTTTAGGCCATAAAATTATTCATGTGCCTACTTTAAAGATCTCTAAAGCAGAACTTGATCCTATTGACTCTGAAAAATACAATGCATTTATATTTACAAGTGCTAATGCAATAAGGAATCTAAAACTATTAAAACCAGATAGAAATAAACTTTGTTTCTGCGTTGGAGCAATTACAGAAAAGATTGTAAGACAACAAGGTTATAATAATACTATTTCAGCTGGAGGGACGATAAATGCCTTAAAAAATATTATTGTTAATTCAGGCGACTTAGATAAAAAAAAAGTCTTGGCGTATATATGTGGAGATAATATTACCTCGGACTTGGATTTAGAACTACAAAAGGAAGGTTTTCAAATAGACAAAATTATCAACTATAATTCAGAAAAAATTAAAGAATTAAATGAAGATACTAATAATTTAATCAACGATCATCCTCCTGACATAATTTTTGTTTACTCCACAAGGAGCGCAGAAAGCTTTGTTGATTTAGCAAAAAATTACTCACTCAATGGACTGATGACAGGCTCAAGAGTTATGTGTATAAGTGAAAAAGTTATAAATGTTTTCAAAGAAGCTGGATGGAAAAATTTAGAAACCTTCGAAGCTGGAGATGAACTTATAAAAATTGGTAATTAAATGGAAGTATTGCAAAATTTTAAGATATTATTTTTAGATGTTTGGAATAAAGGTATTTCAGGAGTTAATATTTCCGAAATTATTATTGCTTTAATAATTTTTTTATTTTTTCTTTTTTTAAGAGGAATATTTTCAAAATTTGTAATAAAAAGATTGGAGAATTACGTATCAAAAACCTCAAATAACTTTGATAATACTCTTGTAAAGTCCATGGAAGGGCCAGCTAAGTTTTTTCCGATTGTATTAGGGTTTTTTGTAGCTACTAGTTATCTAACTATTGAAACTCAAGCTGCAGATTTTTTAGAAACTATTAATCGGTCTTTAATTACAATCCTTATATTCTGGACCTTTCACCAAATTATTGGACCCTTTTCAACTGTTGTAAAATCAGTCAGCGATTTACTCTCAAGGGATCTAGTTAATTGGATTATCAAGGCTCTAAAGGTCTTAATAATAATTCTTGGATTAGCGGCTGTTTTAGAACTTTGGGGAATTAAAATCGGACCAATTATAGCCGGACTAGGACTATTTGGTGTCGCCGTTGCACTCGGTGCGCAAGATTTATTTAAAAATTTAATTTCAGGTATATTAGTTTTAGTCGAGAAAAGATTTAAAGTTGGAGATTGGATATATGTTGAAGATGTTATTGAAGGCACAGTAGAGTCAATAGGTTTTAGATCTACAGTTGTTAGAAGATTTGACAAATCTCTTGCAACAATCCCTAATTTTCAGTTTGCAGAAAAAGCAGTAATAAATAATTCTTTAATTACCAATAGGAGGATAAATTGGATTATAGGTCTAGAGTATAGAACAACAAGCAAACAGCTAATTGATATCAAACAACAGATAGAAAATTATATAAAAAATAGTGAATTATTTTCAAAATCAGAAAATACAATGCTTTCAGTTAAAATCGATCAATTTGCTGCAAGTTCAATTGATATTAAGCTAATATGTTTTACTAAAACCACAAAATACTTAGAGTGGATGAAGGTAAAAGATCTTTTAGCCCTTGAAATAAAAAATATAGTAGAAAAAAATAATGCGTCTTTTGCTTTTCCAAGTACATCAGTTTATGTGGAGAAAAATTAATGAAGTCGATATTAATTCTATTCGACAATATAGTTAGCCTTTACATTTGGATATTAATTATTCACGTAATATTTAGTTGGCTGGTTGCTTTTAATGTTTTAAATACAAGTAATAGGTTTGTATATTCTGTTTTAGATATTTCTTACAAACTTACAGCTCCACCTTTAAATTTTATTAGAAGATTTTTACCCAACTTAGGGTCTATAGATATCTCTCCAGTGATACTGATCTTAGGATTGATGTTTTTTAGGAATTTAGTTTTTGAAATGTTTGCACCAGGATTATTTTTAAGATGATTATTGATGGAAAAAAACAAGCAAAGTTTATTAGAAATGAAATTAAAAAAGAAATTTTAGATTTAAAGAAAAAGAGCGGTAAAACACCCAGTCTAACAGTTATTTTGATCGGAGATTTTGCGCCTAGTTTAATATACGTAAAGAATAAAGAAAAAAGTGCTAGAGAAGTTGGCATTAACTCTGAAATAATTAGATATCCAAAAAATGTGAGTGAAAAAGATATTTTAGAAAAAATTGAAGAATTGAATAACAACGACGAAATTTCTGGTATCTTAGTTCAGCTTCCTTTGCCCAGCCAAATAAGTAAGCAGAAAATTATTAATGCAATTAATCCATCAAAAGATGTAGACGGTTTTAACCCAATAAATGTTGGTAATCTTTCATCAGGTTATGACTCAATCGTCCCTTGTACACCTTTGGGATGTCTATTATTGATTAAAAAAATAGAATCAAATTTAGCAGGCAAACATGCTGTTATAATAGGAAGATCTAATTTAAATGGTAAACCAATGGCTCAATTATTATTAAAGGAAAATTGCACAGTAACTATAGTTCACTCAAAGACAAATGATTTACAAAATGAGTGCCTCAAAGCAGATATTTTAGTAGCAGCTGTCGGAGTCCCAAATCTAATCAAAAAAGATTGGGTAAAAAAAAATGCAATTGTTATAGATGTTGGCATTAATAAGGTAGGAGAAAAAATAGTAGGAGATGTTAATTTTGATGAATTAAAAGATAATGTTAAAGCAATTACTCCAGTTCCGGGAGGCGTAGGACCAATGACGATTGCATGTTTATTAAAGAATACTTTAACGTGTTTTAAAGCTCGCTTGACCTAGACTTTTCAATTTTTAAGTACCTACTATTTCTAAATCTTATAATAACCGTAGCAATTGCAACAATTAAAATAGCTAAAGAAATATAAATTAAGTTTGCAGGGTCACTCTCTTTATCTTGTAATATTATGAACCGAGCAAGCGCTGTAATAGCTATGATTAAAGGATATGTTATTCTTACGGATTGAGTTTCCCAATAAGATCTCACTAAACCAATTACTTCGATATAAATGAACATTAAAAGCAAATCAGCTAATGTGATATCTTTGTTTTCGTACATTTCTTTCATTTCTAAAAAGAAAGCAATAATAGTTGATACAAGAACAACTATAACCGCAACTAACTGAATATTTCGAATCGAATTGTTCATCTGTAATTAATCTATCAAAAATTTATGCTTTATTTAACTGTTTAGAGTGAAATTTTATGAAATTTTCAACCTTTCTTTTATTAAAGGTTTTATTCTCTTCAAAAGAAACTTTTTTCATTGAATAAGCTTTATTTTTCGTTCTTCTTGACAGAACAGTTATGTTTCCTTTGTATAAATTTAAAACAATGTCACCAGATACTATGCTTCTTTTTTTATCAATTATTTTTTGTAATTTAAGTCTTTTTTTTGAAAACCAATAGCCGTTATAAACTAGTTCAGCATATTCTGGCATTATCCTCTCTTTTTTGTGAGCGGTTTCTTTATCAAGAGTTACAGACTCTATAGCCCTATGTGCAGTATACAACAAAGTACCACCAGGAGTTTCGTAAACACCTCTAGATTTAATCCCAATAAATCTATTTTCAACTAGATCCACTCTTCCTATTCCGTTTTTTCCAGCCATAATATTTAATTTATTTAAAAGTTTTTCAGGACTTAATTTTTTTCCATTCACTGCAATTGGGTCACTGTTTTTAAAAGTAATTTTTACTTTTGTAGGTTTGTTAGGAGCTTTTTGTGGTGAAACTGTTCTCTGGTAAATAAATTCAGGAGCAGAGTTTTTTGGGTCCTCTAAAACCTTGCCTTCAGTTGATGTATGAAAAATATTGTCATCTACAGAAAATGGTGGTGCTCCTCTTTTATCTTTAGGAATTGGTATATTATTTTTTTTTGCGTATTTGATTAAATCTGCTCTTGATTGTAATTTCCATTCTCTCCAAGGCGCTATTGTTTTAATCTTATTTTTACCAAAATATGAGTAACCTAACTCGAACCTTACTTGATCGTTGCCTTTTCCAGTCGCGCCATGTGAAACTGCAAAAGCCTTAAATTTTTTTGCAATTTCAACTTGTCTTTTTGCAATTAACGGCCTAGCAATAGATGTGCCTAATAAATATATTCCTTCATAAACTGCATGAGCTCTTATCATTGGAAAAATATAATCTTTCACAAAGATATTTCTTAAATTTTCGATAATTATTTTTTTAACGCCTAATCTTTTAGCATTTTTTATAATTTTTTTTTTATCTAAAACCTGCCCAATATCAGAGGTGTAAGCAATTACTTCAGCTTTATAATTTTCTTGTAACCATCTCAAAATTATAGATGTATCCAAACCGCCTGAGTAGGCTAAAACAATTTTTTTCATTTAGCTGCAAGCTTTTTTTGCCGTGTTATATGCTTTTGTGAATCCCATCATAGAATAGTGATCAGTGGTCTCAGCTCCTTTTGTGGTTCTTGCTTTTACTATTATGTCAGTTGCTCTTTTCATTAATTGAATGAATTTTTTCTCTTCCTGATCATCTAACAACCAAGCAAAATCTTTTTGTGAAAAAAAAGAATATCTTCTTTTCCCAGAGCTAGCGGTTACACTTGATGTTTTATAATCATGGCCACTTGTTAAACTCACTTCATCTTTGATTTCTTCAGAAGGCCTGAAAGTTACAAATAACTTTGATTTATTTCTTTTTACAGCAGCTGGCGCTCTTTTCGTCGGAACAGTTTGAGCAAAGCAAATTTTTCCCTTATCAGTTTCCGCTATAAAGCTTTCCCAGTTTTTATATTTTCCAGTCGATCTTGGCGTAACAGCAAAAGTATTAACAGAAAATAAACATAGGATTAGTATTATAAAAATTTTTTTAACTGACATATTTTATTTTTATACTAAAAATTATCTATTTCAATGCTTTGTATTAAGGAGATGGATTTGGGTTATTATTATGGATAACATCAATCTTATTTAAAATTTCATCAGACAGTTCAATATTTACACTATTTATATTTTCCTTTAATTGCTCCATTGTTGTTGCCCCGATTATATTACTCGTAACAAAAGGTCTGGTGTTTACAAAAGCCTGTGCTAACTGAGCCATTGTCATGTCATTTTCTTTAGCTAATTTATAATATTCCTCGTACGCTTTCATAGCTAAAGGATTAAGATGTCTTTCCCAACCTTTGAACAAAGCTTGCCTAGAATTTTTTGGCATTTGACCATTTCTATATTTTCCAGATAGCGCACCTGTAGCAAGAGGGTAATAAACTAGAAGTCCACATCTTTCTCTTATTGAAATTTCAGACATTCCAATTTCATAAGTTCTATTAACTAAATTGTAAGGGTTTTGTACTGACATCATCCTAGGTAATTTTTTATTTTTAGATAACTCAATATATTTCGATAGACCGTATGGAGTTTCATTTGACATGCCAATGTATCTAATCTTTCCGCTCTGAATAAATTTTTCTAGAGCTTCAAGAATACTTTCAAAGCTATTCCACTCTCCTTCATCACTATCAATAGTATAATCTCTTTTGCCGAAGTAATTGGTTGATCTTTCGGGCCAATGCAATTGGTATAAATCTATATAATCTGTTTTTAATCTTTTTAAACTCCCATCGATTGCTTTTCCAATTGTTTTTTCATCAAAATTATTTCCCCCACCTCTAATCCAATTACATCCTGGACCTGCAACTTTTGAAGCTAAAATTATTTTTTCTCTGTTTTTTCTTTTTTCAAACCAATTTCCAATCATAACTTCGGTTTTGCCATAAGAGGCCGAGTTAGGGGGCACCGAGTAAAGTTCTGCAGTGTCAAAAAAGTTAACCCCTTCACTTAAGGAGTAATCCATTTGTTCAAAAGCATCTTTCTCAGTATTTTGTGTACCCCAAGTCATCGTTCCAAGACAAATTAAACTTACATCTAAATCTGTTGTGCCTAATTTTTTAAATTTCATAAAATTGTAATAATTATAACAGTTTTTTAGGTCAATTTTTGCCTATTGAAAAGTATTTAAAAAAACTTATATAGTTAAGTATGGAAATCAATAAACAAAGATCAACAGTTCGTTCTTCAGCATCTGAAGCAATTATAGATCAGGGCCTCAGATCATATATGCTTAAGGTCTACAACTACATGGCTTCGGGTGTATTACTAACTGGCTTCGTTGCATTGATGTTTTTTAAAATGGCAGTAGTTACTTCAGCTGAAGGCCAAATAATTGGATTAACTAATTTTGGTAATACAATTTATGCTTCAGGTTTAAAATGGGTGATAATGCTAGCTCCACTAGCTGTAGTTTTTTATATGAGTTTTGGAATAGCTAAAATGTCAGCAGCAAAAGCACAAACAACTTTTTGGGTTTTCGCAGCTTTAATGGGCGCCTCGCTTTCATCAATTTTTTTAATTTACACAGGTGCAAGCATAACAAGAGTTTTCTTTATAACTGCAGGTACTTTTGGAGCGATGAGTATTTACGGTTACACTACTAAAAGAGATTTAACTAAACTAGGCTCATTTTTAATGATGGGTTTATTCGGAATAATAATTGCATCATTAGTAAATATTTTTATGAAGTCTTCAATGATGTATTTTGTTATTTCAATTATAGGTGTTCTAGTGTTTGTAGGTTTAACAGCTTATGATACACAAAAAATCAAAAATATGTATTTAGTAAGCGATAGTGGTGAGCTGATGGGCAAGAAAGCTGTTATGGGCGCTTTAACACTTTACCTTGATTTCATAAATCTTTTCATCATGCTTCTGAGACTTTTCGGTCAAAGAAGATAATTATTTTATAATTTTTAATCTATTCCAGCTGGTTCTATCTATTAGAAGATTTAAATTTTCTGACTTTTTAATCACTTTCCCGTCTTTATCTTTGATTAAATATTTTTCATTAAAATAATTTGGCTTTAAGTTTTTTGTAATTCTTAAAACGGGTTTATCAGATGCTTTTTGAAAGACATCAAATGAAACTTCTTTTGTTCCAGTTGAAAAAGAATAATCTTTCCATGATCCGTTTGAAACCATTTTCGCATAAAGATTTAAAATACATTGAAGCTCTTTCTTGATAAAAAATCTCTCTTTTTCACTTTTTTTAATATCGTTATTAATAATTAATCTAATTTTTTTCATATTTTATACTTATTAATTAATGGCACTTGAAAAACCGTGAATATAAAAGTAATTGGTAAAATTCCCCAAACTTTAAAATTTACCCAAGTTATCTCCGGTTGAGTTCTCCAAACTATCTCATTCAAAACAGCTAAAAATAAAAAAAAATAAGCCCATCTAAAATTTAATTTATCCCAACCAATCTCATTTAATTGGAATGCAGTTTGTAAAAATAATTTAAGAAAGTTTTTTTTAAAAAATAATTTACTTATTATTAATATGCCAGCAAAGATTACATTCACTATTGTTGGTTTCATGTAAATAAATACTGGATTATTAAAATACAAAGTAAGACCCCCAAAAAGTGTTATGATCACACCACCTATTAAAGGAACATAGGGAATTTTTTTTTCAATAAAATACACTATAGCAACCGCTATAACCGTTGCTATGATTAATGGAGGTATAGCTACTATAAGATTATTCCCACTTTTGTAGTATATTGTGAAAAAAATTAATAAAGGTCCAAAGTCAGTAATAAATTTCAAAAATGACTTATTCACAACATATAAAGAGTAACATATTATTTAGTTTAAACAAATTAGATATTGATTTTAATAAAAAAATTACTAACTATGAGGTATGGCAACAAGTAATAATGCAAAATTTTCAATCGGTGAAGTTGTTAAGCATCGCCATTTTGATTTTAGAGGCGTTATATACGATGTGGACTTTGAATTTAATAATTCAGAGGAATGGTACCAATCAATTCCTAAAGAAGTTCGACCAAGAAAAGACCAACCCTTTTATCATCTACTAGCTGAAAGTAATGACGTTACATACGAGGCTTATGTTTCTGAGCAGAATTTATTATTAGATAAATCCAAAGAACCTGTAAAACATCCACTTATAGAAGAAATTTTTTCGGGAAAAAAAGGCTCAAGTTACTTCAAAATTTCAAATTAATTAGCTATCGCCTAAAATAAAACACCATTTATTCAAATCTGTGACACAGAGATCAGCTAGATTTAAGATGTTTTAGCCCAATTGGGAATAAACTTCTTATATTACTCCCTCCCATTCTCAGTTGGGCTTATAATAGAACTTCACAAAAAAAAAATATTATAGTAGTTAAGGCAGATGTTTAATTTTTTTTACAATAGCAACATTTTTACTTGGATAGAAAAATTAACGAATTTTATTAATTCTATCTTTTTTGCATTACTAATAGCAGGTTTATCATTTGCGCTGGTTTTTTCTCCACCAGATTATTTGCAAGGGGACAGTGTTAGAATCATGTATGTACATGTACCCGCCGCTTGGATAAGTTTAGCTTCTTTTTCATGTATAGCACTTTTATCAATTTTTAATTTTATTTTTAAAATTAAACACCTCACATTAATTACTAAAAGTATTGCACCTATTGGTTTGATGTTTACTTGTATTGCAATAGTTACTGGATCTATTTGGGGAAGGCCTACCTGGGGAACTTTTTGGGCTTGGGATGCAAGAATTTCTTCTATGCTTATATTGGCACTTTTCTATTTAGCTTTTATTTTTATCCATAAATTTGTTTCAGATGAAGACAGAGCTAATAAAATTTCAAGTATTGTTGCTGCATTTGGTTTAATAAATATACCAATCATAAAATACTCTGTTGAATGGTGGAGTACTCTTCATCAACCTGCAAGCATAAAAATAACAGGATCAAGCAGCATACATTCTTCAATGTTAATGCCACTATTACTTATGTTTTTTGTATTAATAATGTATTGTGCGTTAATTTTTCTAATGAAATACAAGACAGAAATCATTAGAATCAAGAAAAAAAACTTAAAAAGATTATGATTAATGATTTAATTTTAATGAACGGTTACGGAATTTTTGTGTGGTCATCTTTTATTTTAACTTTTTTAGTTTGTGGGATTTTTTATTATAAAACTCGTAAAACTTTAAAAAAGTATGAAGAGGAATTCGCTAGAGAAATTAGCGAACTTTCAGTTGAGCAGAAAAAAATAGTCCTCGAAAATTCTAAAATTGCATCAAAAATCTTATCTTCTTATAATAAAACTATCTAAAGCATTTAATGCTTCCTAAAAAAGTAAAAAAAAGAGCCTCTCTTTTATCAATATTTTTACTATTATCTGTAATTGGAGTTTTTTTGATTTTAAATGCTCTTAACAAAAATATATTATACTTTAATTCACCTACAGATATAAAAATTAGCCAAGATATTAATTATAATAAAAAAATGAGAGTTGGTGGAATGGTAAAAAAAAATACTCTCAATATTAAGGATCAGGAAATTAGATTTATAATTACTGATTTTAAAAATGAGGTAGAGGTAAGTTTTAAAGGTACAATACCAAACTTGTTTGCTGAAGGAAAAGGAGTTGTAGCAGAGGGGAAATTACAAGATAAAAAATTTTTTATTGCGGAAAGAATTCTTGCTAAACATGACGAAAATTATATGCCCCCAGAGTTAAAAAATATAATGAAAGAAAATGCTGAGTAATACAGGAAATTTTTTATTAATTTTAAGTATTTTATTTACTTCTTTTATTATTTACCAATCGTTTGCATGTCTAAAAAAAACCAACGATATAATATTCAAAAGTATTTATAAAATTAGTTTGCTGCAAAGCACAACTATTTTAATTTGTTTTTTCACATTAGTTGGAGCTTTTATGGTATCTGATTTTTCATTGATAAATGTTTACCAAAACTCGCATACACTAAAACCAATTTTCTATAAAATTTCTGGCACTTGGGGAAATCATGAGGGTAGTTTATTACTTTGGGTAATTATTTTGACAATTTTTTCATTTTTGTTTCTTATTACAAATAAAAATCATCCAAAAAATTACAGAATAAATACTTTAATAATTCAAAATATTTTAATTTTAGGTTTTTTATTTTTTATTTTATTTAATTCAAATCCTTTTAGCTCTATAAGCCCTATTCCCAAAGAAGGGCTTGGATTAAATCCTATTTTACAAGATCCAGCTTTAGCTATTCACCCTCCATTACTTTATGTGGGTTTTGTTGGATCTTCTATATATTTTTCTGCAGCTATGGCTTCTGTAATTACAAATTATTCTGGTAAATTTTTTGCACAATCAATTAAAAGTTGGGTAATCATTTCTTGGTCTTTTCAAACACTAGGAATACTAGTTGGATCTATTTGGGCTTATTACGAGTTAGGTTGGGGTGGATTTTGGTTTTGGGATCCTGTTGAAAATGCATCTTTACTTCCCTGGTTTGCTATGACTGCATTATTGCATTCACTATTAGTTTTAGAAAAAAGAAATATACTTTATTTTTGGTCCATTATACTTTGTTTGTTAACATTTACTTTAAGTGTAACAGGAACCTTCTTAGTGAGATCCGGAATACTTAATTCTGTTCATACATTTGCCAATGATCCCTCTAGAGGAATTTATATTCTATCATTTCTAAGCTTGATGATATTTGCATCGGTTTATATTTTATTTACTAAATACAAACCAACAAATGATCAAATCAACTCCAATAGTAAAGAAACATTCATCTTGATAAATAACTGGTTTATGATGTTTTACTTAATTACTGTTTTATTAGGTACTTTATATCCAATTTTTACTGACGCAATTTCAAACAATAAAATTTCAGTCGGTCCTCCTTTTTATAATTCGGTGATAATACCTGTTGTAATTATCTTTTTATTTTTTATGGCTATCGGTCCAAAAGTGAGATGGATGAAAAATGAATTTTTAAATTTTAAAGATTTATTAAAAATAATTGTTGGGGCAATAACTGTAAATTTTATTATCACTTATTTTTTTAAAAGTTATAGTCTAATTTCAAATTTAATCATTATATCATCAGTATTTTTGATTATTTCAACTATCTCGGATGCATTTAAAAAACCAAAGATTAATTTTGCGAGAATCATTTCCCATTTTTCCTTCGGTTTTTTAATTTTTTTTATAGGATTAAATCATAATTTTTCAATAGAAAAAGATTTTAATTTAAAATTAGGTGAAACAAAAAAAATTGACAATTATAATTTTGAACTTAAAGATTTAAAATTACAACAGTATGACAATTATAAAGCTGTTATAGGCAAAATTCAAATAAGTGATTTATCTACCAACAAAAAAAGGACCTTAAATCCAGAGATTAGAATTTACGATAATCCTCAAACGTTAACTTACGAAGCTTCAATTAAAACAAATTTTTTTAGAGATTATTACTTAACAATGAGCAACATAGATCGTTCAGATTATTACAATATCAAATTTCAAGAAAAACCACTTATGATTTGGATCTGGATTTCAGTTGTTATGCTATCGTTTGGTGGATTTTTAAGCTTCATAAGAAATGCAAAAAATAATTAAAATTACAATAATATTTCTTTTAATTTTTATTCTTGGAATATTTTTTTTATCGTTAAACAAAAGTTCAAATTATAATACAGAATTTTTAGTTGGAAATAAACTAGGTGAAATAGAATTAGTAAGTTTTGAAGATGATAGTGTTTATACAAACGATGATTTTAAAAACAATAGTTTTACTTTGATCAATTTTTGGGCATCTTGGTGTGCTCCATGTAGAATAGAACACCCACAGTTAATGGAATTGTCAAAAGAAAATAATATAAAAATATTAGGAGTAAATTTTAAAGATAAAAAAATTAATGCTTTAAAATTTTTAAAAGATTTGGGTGATCCTTATGAATATTTAACCAGAGACAGCAATGGGAAACAGTCGGTCAATTTTGGAATATATGGTATCCCTGAAAGCATTTTAATAGATAATAAATTAACGATAATAAAAAAATTTGTCGGACCTCTTACAAAACATGACCTAAATAATATAATAGAAATAATAAATAATTTATGAAGATAAAAATTTTTCTGACCATTTTTTTTATTAGCTTTAATTTAAATCTTGGTTCAAATGAGCCAATTGTTGAAAGTAAAATACATAAAAATCTAAGATGTTTAGTTTGCCAAGGTCAATCAATAGCTGACTCAAATTCTGATTTTGCTATAACGCTTAAAATGGTTGTTAAAGACTTGATTAAGGACGGCAAATCAGAGGATGAAATTTATGATTTTCTCTCAGAAAAATATGGAGACTGGATCTTATATAATCCTAAGTTAAACGCTGGTAATCTTTTACTGTGGAGTCTTCCTTATTTAGTATTGGTCTTTGGAGGCGTAATTATTGTTTTTTTAATAAGAAAACAGTCAAAAAAAACTTAAAATCCAAACTGTACATCTAAGATATTTAGTTGTATTTTTTCCTAATGAAATTTCGTTTACTAGCATTTTTATTTTCTTTTCTATTTTTAGTTTCATCAATACACGCTGATGAAGGTAGTTCTGAATTATCTTTTTATACAGGAACTTTTGATGTCATAGATGAGGAAGGCGATGATCAAACTACATTATTTGGTATAGAGCATAAAAATCCTAATTTGTTTAGAGATACCTTTCTAGGAAAATTTAAACCTATCTCTGGAGCTTTCATAACTGGAAACAGCTCTATTTACTTATACACTGGAGTAGAAGGTCAATACGGAATTGGGCCATTAAAAATCTTACCTAGTTTTTCACCTGGGTATTATGAAAAAGGAGACGGCAAAGATTTAGGAAGCGTTCTTGAGTTCAAAAGTGAAATTAAAGTTGGCCTAGATATTTTTGAAAATTCGAAACTAAGTTACAGTTATAGCCATATATCGAATAATGATTGGGGTGATACTAATCCTGGAACAGATAATCAACAAATTACATTTTCTAAAAACTTTTAATAACAATGAATTTAAACGATTGTTATAACTTTGATGATTTTAGAAAATTAGCAAAAAAAAATTTACCAGGACCAATATTTCATTACATAGATGGCGGTGCTGACGATGAAACAACACTTAGAAGAAATACTGAATCTTTTTTAAAATGTGATCTAGTCCCTAATATTCTTACAAGCGTTGGTGAACCGGATCTTTCAACAAATGTTTTTGGTCAAAAAATTGATATGCCGCTTTTTTTATCACCAACAGCTATGCAAAGACTTTATCATCATGATGGAGATAAAGCTTCTGCAAGAGCCGCTGAAAAATTCGGAACATTTTACAGCATGTCCACTATGGCAACTTCTTCAATTGAGGAAGTAGCTAACATTTCAGGGGGTCCAAAACTTTTTCAACTTTACATTCATAAAGACCAAGGTCTCACAGACAACCTAATTGATAGGTGTAAAAGTTCTGGATTTAAAGCGATGTGTTTAACTGTCGATACTGTGGTTGCAGGTAATCGAGAAAGAGACCATAGATGGGGATTTACTACGCCGCCAAAGCTTACTTTAAAAAGTTTGATGAGTTTTGCATCGCACCCTAAATGGGCATTTAATTATTTAACACATGAAAAATTTCAACTCGCAAACGTTTCTCACTGGACTAAAAAAGGTTCAAGCATTGCAAAAGGAGTAATGGAATACATTAACGAACAATACGATCCGGCAATGAGCTGGAAAGACGCTGAATATGTTGTAAAGAGATGGGGAGGGCCTTTTGCTTTAAAAGGTGTAATGTCAGTAGAAGACGCAAAGAGAGCGGTTGAAATTGGAGCTTCGGCAATAATGCTTTCAAATCATGGAGGTAGACAACTTGATGGGTCTAGATCGCCTTTTGATCAGTTGCCCGCAATAGCTGATGCAGTTGGGGGCAAAATAGAAATCATTTTAGATGGAGGAGTAAGAAGAGGCACCCACGTTCTGAAAGCACTGTCTTTAGGAGCAACAGCTTGTAGTTTCGGAAAAGGTTTTTTATTTGCATTAGGGGCTGGTGGCCAAAAAGGAGTTGAGCAAATTTTAAAGAGAATGAGGGACGAGATCAGAAGAGACATGATTTTATTGGGATGTAAAAGCATAAAAGAGCTAAATAAAACAAAAATTGTATATAGGTGATGCAAAAAAACTGGTTTTCAAACGTGTAAATAAATACTAGGTTTAGAATATGAAATTAGCAAAAAATTTAGAGAGACTTGGAACAGAAACTGCTTTTAGTGTCTTAGCTGAAGCTAAGAAGCTTGAAGCTCAGGGTAAAGAAATGATTCACTTAGGTTTAGGTCAGCCAGATTTTATGACTCCTAAACATATTATGGACGCAGCAAAAAAAGCTATTGATGACGGACATCATGGATATGTTTTAGCTAACGGGATTGCTGAATGCCGGCAAGCAGTTTCAAGAAAAATAAAAAGTTTATATAAAAAAGAAGTTAGTCCCGAGCGGATTATGATTATGCCTGGTGGAAAACCTACAATGTACTTTGCTATTCAAATGATCGGCGAGCCTGGTGCAGAAATAGTTCATCCAACACCTGGTTTTCCAATTTATGAGTCTATGATCAATTATACTGGTGCCAAAGCAGTTCCATATGATTTAACAAAAGAAAAAGATTTAAAATTTGATCCCGAAAAAATTTTATCTTTGATAACAGACAAAACTCGTCTTGTGATACTGATTAATCCCAATAATCCAACAGGAAGTTTTGTTGAAAAACCTGCAATTGATTTTCTTGCTGAAGGCTTAAAGAAACATCCACACGTTACAATTCTTAGTGATGAAATTTATAGCAGACAAATTTTCGATGGGAAAGATATGCCGACTTTTTTCAATTACCCAGATTTACAAGATAGGTTGATAGTTTTAGATGGATGGAGCAAAGCTTACTCTATGACTGGATGGAGAATGGGATGGAGCGTGTGGCCAGAAAATTTAATTCCTCATGTAACTAAATTAGCTATAAATAGTTTTTCTTGTGTAAATGCGCCTTCACAATTTGCTGGAATAGCAGCATTAGATGGACCCGACGACTCAATACATCATATGATGGAAAAGTTTGATCAAAGAAGAAAATTAATTCACAAAGGTTTAAATGATTTACCTGGTGTTGAATGCAGTATGCCTGGTGGAGCGTTTTACGCTTTTCCAAATGTAAAGGGAACAGGTATGAGTGGAAGTGAATTTTCAAAGAAATGTATGCATGAGGCAGGTGTGGCAATTGTTCCAGGAACAGCATTTGGCAAAACATCAGTAGATTATGTACGTTTTAGCTTCGCCGCATCGAGGGATAACATTCAAAAAGCACTAGATAAAATATCAAAAATGCTTAAGTAGGATTGATTATGAGCAGTTTACAAATGCCAAAAGTTGATAATTCAATTATGTCTAAAAAAGACAAAATTGCTTTGGATCTTCGAAGGATTATAAATTCAAAGAATGTTCTCTCGGATCCTAATGAGTTAAGACCTTTTGAAACCGATGGTTTGACAGCGTATAGACAAATGCCTCTTCTTGTAGTTATGCCTGAGACCGTAGAAGAGGTCAGTCAAATTTTAAAATATTGTAACGAGAATAAAATTAAAGTGGTTCCAAGAGGGGCTGGGACAGGTCTATCTGGCGGTTCGATGCCGTTAGAAGATTGTGTTTTAATTGCAATGGGGAAATTTAATAAAATTATTGAGATTGATTACCAAAACAGATGTGTAGTCACACAACCTTGTGTAACAAATTTAGCAATTACTCATGCTGTTCAAGACAAAGGTTTTTATTATGCTCCAGACCCATCAAGTCAGATTGCATGCTCTATCGGTGGAAATGTTGCAGAAAATTCTGGTGGGGTTCACTCTCTCAAGTACGGTGCTACTACTAATAACCTTTTGGGCATTGAAGTAGTCCTTATGGACGGAACCATAACGAGGTTTGGTGGTAAAGCAATGGATGCTGAAGGATATGATTTCTTGGGTTTGATGACAGGCTCAGAAGGCCTGCTTGGTGTTATTACAGAGGTTACCGTGAAAATTTTAAAATCTCCTGAAGTTGTCAAAGCAGCTTTAGTGGGCTTTCCTTCAATTGAAGATGCAGGAAACTGTGTTGCACAAATAATCGCAGAGGGATGTATACCAGCTGGTATGGAAATAATGGATAAAGCATTAACAAAAGCTACTAATGATTACTCAAAAGCAGGTTATCCAACTGATGCCGAAGCAATGATGATAATAGAATTCGATGGAACAGAACATGAAGTTGAAGCTTACATTCAGAAGGCAAAAGAAATTGCTGAAAAAAATAATTCATCAAGTTTAAAAATAAGTAAATCAAACGAAGAGAGATTGAAATTTTGGGCTGGGAGGAAAGCAGCTTTCCCAGCTTGCGGAGTTTTAGCACCTGATTATATGTGTATGGATGGTTCAATTCCTAGAGGAAAGCTTGCTGAGGTTTTAAATGAAATCTCAAGACTGTCTAAAAAATATAATTTGCCAGTAGCTAATGCATTTCATGCAGGAGACGGAAATCTTCATCCTTTAATAATGTTTGATGCAAACGATAAAGAGTCACTACGAAAATGTGAAGAATTTGGCGCGGATATTCTCAAGTATTGTGTTAAAGTTGGCGGCGCGCTTACCGGCGAACATGGAGTTGGAATTGAGAAAAGAGAGTTAATGTGTGAAGCTTTCAATGATAGAGATATACAGCAACAATTAACTATTAAAGTAGCGTTAGATCCTAATTCTTTATTAAATCCTGGAAAAGTTTATCCAATACTTAGAAAATGTGCTGAGGAAGGAAGAGTCCATGTCCATGGAGGAAAAACAAAATTCCCAGACATCCCTAGATTTTAATCAAAATATTTTTAAACCGACTTCAAGAGAGGAAATAGTCGAGATAGTTAAGAATTGCTATAAAAAAAATATACCTCTGGAAATAAATGGATTAAAATCCAAAAATAAAATTGGAAGGAATTTTCAATCTGAAAAAACTTTAGACCTCTCTGAATTTAAGGGTATAATTGATTATAAACCTGAAGAGCTCTATATCAAAGTTAAAGCTGGTACACCTTTGAAAGAAATAATAGAAGAACTAGATAAAAATAATCAGCAATTAGCTTTTGAACCGAACGATTTTGGTTACTTATTTTCTGGAGAAAGTAACAGCGGTTCGATTGGTGGAGTCGTTTCATGTAATTTTGCTGGATCACGAAGATTTAAAGTTGGCAGTGTTCGAGATCACATACTTGGTTTTCAAGGGATTAACGGAAAAGGTGAAACTATTAAATCCGGAGGAACAGTAGTTAAGAATGTTACCGGTTATGATTTAAGTAAATTAGTATCAGGATCTTTTGGAACACTCACGATATTAACTGAGCTTTCAATAAAAGTTTTACCAAAACCAGAAACAGGTAAAACTTTAATTATAAAGAACCCTCATCTGAAAAAAGCATTAGATTTTCTTGGAAAAGCATTGTCGTCTTCTACAGATCCATCAGGAGGTGTATTTTATCCGGACTATTTTGGAAAAAATTTTGTTTTAAATGATCTTACACACGATGGAGGCTTAACAGCTATCAGGATTGAAGGCCCGATAAATTCTGTTGACCAAAGATTAAAAAGATTGTCAAAAGAATTAAGTTTATTAGATCAAGAGCTTTCCATTTTAGATAATGAGCAAAGTAGTATTTTTTGGAGCAGGACAAAAAATTTGGAGGTCTTTAAAAAATTAGAAAGTAATCTATTAAGGATAGTTCTTCCAATAAGTGAAACCTTAATTGTTATTCAAAAACTTAAAAGTTATGATATAAAATATTTTGTTGACTGGGGAGGGAGTCTGATCTGGGCAGCATTTGAGACATTAAACGCTAAAATACTAAGTGATATTAAGGATATTGTAAAAAAACACCAAGGATATATCACTTTAATTAAAATTGAGGACGATCTAAAGGCCTCTGCTGATATTTTTACAATAGATCCAATTAAGTATAAAATAAGTGAAAAAATTAAAAGGAGTTTTGATCCAAAAAGAATTTTTAATCCAGGAAAAATGTACACAGGAATTTAAATGCAAACATCATTTACAGATAAACAACTTCAAGACAAAGATAATAAAACGAGTGAAACAATTATAAGGAAATGTGTTCATTGTGGAATGTGCAATGCTACTTGCCCTACTTATCAAATAAATGGAGAGGAATTAGAAGGTCCAAGAGGAAGAATATATCTTATAAAAGATATGTTAGAGAATAAGAAACCAGCCACAAAAGAAATAGCAAAACATATAGATAGTTGTTTATCTTGTTACTCATGCATGACTACTTGTCCTTCAGGAGTGAACTACATGCATTTAATTGACCATGGTAGAAATTACGTTGAAGAAACTTACAAAAGGCCTTTTTTGGATAGAGTATTTAGAAATATACTTTCGTTTGTATTACCAAAACCGAAAGTATTTTTGTTAATGGCTTTATCTTCTAAATTAATAAAACCATTTAGTTTTTTATTTCCAAAATTTATTAGAAATGCATTAAATTTAATGCCAGATAAGATTCCAGGAAAAAAATTAAAAGAACAGAAAGTTTACGAAGTTAAAGAAGTAAAGAAGGTTTCAAGAGTGGCTTTATTAACTGGATGTGTTCAAAGGGTAATTTCTCCTGAAATAAATGAGGCTACTATAAGACTTTTAAATAGGCACAATGTTGAGGTGGTAGTAATGCCAGACATTAATTGTTGTGGGTCTTTAAATCATCATTTGGGAAAACAAAAACTAGCACATGATTCATTTAAAAATAATATTGAGAGCTGGCACGAAGAGTATCTTAAAAACGGATTGGATGCGATAATAAGTAATACATCTGGATGCGGAACAACTTTAAAAGATTATGGTCATATTTTTAAAAATGATAAAGATCTAAAAAAGAAGGCCAAAAAAATCTCTGAATTAACTAAAGATATTACTGAGTATCTTGATGAAAACCTAAAGCTAAATATAAATTTAAATTCTGAAAAAAAATACAGGATAGCTTACCATTCAGCATGTTCAATGCAACATGGACAGAAAGTTCATGATCAACCAAAAAATTTAATTTCAAAAACTGGTAATGAAGTATTGGATATTCCTGAGGGACATTTGTGCTGTGGGTCTGCTGGTACTTACAATATTTTACATCAAAAGATGGCTAAATCACTTTTAAAGAATAAAGTAAATAATATAGAAAAAATTTCACCTGATTTTATTTCAACAGGTAATATAGGCTGTATGACACAAATATCAGCTGGCACTAGAATACCAATTATTCATACTGTAGAGTTGCTTGATTGGTTTACCGGAGGCCCTAAGCCATATAAGTTAAATAATTTTTAAAATGAAAAAAAGGATTTTTGTTACAAGAAGACTTCTCAAAGAAAACGAGGAGAAACTTAAAGAATTATTTGAAGTTACTTTAAATAAAGACGATAAGATTTATAATCCTCAAGAAATAATAGATGGCTCAAAAAATTTTGACGGGATATTAAGTTCTGTTTCCGATCCTATTAATGCTGATACTATCTCTAAACTTTCTAGTTCTATAAAAATTATTGCTAACGGCGCAGTTGGCTTTGGAAATATAGATATAAAAGCTGCAAAAGAAAAAGGAATTACCGTGACGAATACACCTGATGTACTTACAGATGCTACAGCAGATATTCAGATTTTACTTTTATTAGGTGCTTCAAGAAAAGCTTATGAGGGACGTTTAGCGGCCGAAACTCAAAATTGGAAATGGTCATGGGATTTCTTGTTAGGAAAACAAATGTCGAATAAAAAACTAGGAATATTAGGAATGGGTAGAATAGGTAGGGCAGTTGCTAAAAGAGCTAAAGCTTTTGATATGGAAATTCATTATCATAACAGATCTAAACTTTCACCAGAACTTGAGGATGGTGCAATTTATCATAAAGATCTAAAAAGTCTTTTTAAACAAAGTGAATTTTTATCAATCAATTGTCCTGCAACTCCAGAAACAACAAAACTTGTGAATAAAGAAACGCTAAGCTATCTAGAAGAAAATACTGTTATAGGAAATGCAGCAAGAGGAGACATAGTTGACGATGATGCTATGATCGAAGCATTGAAAAGCGGAAAAGTATTCGCTTACGGTTTAGATGTTTACAATGGTGAGCCTAAAATTCATCCAGAATATTTGAAATTAAAAAATATTTTTTTACTTCCACATTTAGGTAGTGCAACAAAAAGAACTAGGTGGGATATGGCATTTAGGGCTATAAAAAATCTTGAGGATTTTTTTTCTGGCAATAAACCACAAGATCAGGTGAATTAGTACACCTAGAGATTGAATCTACAATTTAAAATAATTCTAAAAAGAGCGAGACTCTGAATTGAGTTTATGCTTAAATCTTTTGGTTAATTAACTAACGGAGGACATATGTCAAAAATAAAAAAAGGAGTAAAAACTCCATCAAGACGTAAGTTCTTTAAAGCAGCGGCAGCTACGGGTGCAGCAGCAGCAGCAACAGTTGCAATGCCTAACGTTGCATTTGGTGCTCCGCAAACTTTAAAGATGCAAGCGGCTTGGCCGTCAGGCGCTAACATTTTCTTTGAAATGGCTGGCGACTACGCAAAAATGGTAGGCGACATGTCTGGAGGTGAATTAAAAATTGATCTTCAGCCAGTTGGAGCTGTAGTTAAGACTTCGGAGATTGGACAAGCAGTAAGTTCAGGTGTACTTGATATGGGACACTGGGTAACAGCTTACTGGTATGGAAAAAATCCAGCAGCTTCTCTATTCGGTACTGGTCCGTCATACGGAATGTCATCTCAAGAAATTATGGGATGGATAGAGTATGGTGGAGGTAGAAAACTTTATGATGAAACACTTGCAAAAGTTGGTTTCGATTATATTGGTTTCTTCCATATGCCAATGCCTGCACAGCCTTTTGGATGGTTCAAAAAGAACGTAACAAAAGTATCTGATGTAAAAGGTATGAAGTACAGAACAGTAGGATTAGCTACTAACGTATTAACAGCAATGGGAATGGTTGTAAGACAATTACCAGGTGGTGAAATTCAGCCTGCAATGAAGACAGGTTTGATTGAAGCTGCTGAGTTTAACAACCCAACTTCAGACTCTCAGTTTGGTATGCAAGATGTTTCTAAGCATTATCACTTAGGAAGCTTCCACCAATCGCAAGAGATGTTTGAAATCCCAGTAAATAAGAAGACATTTAACGGATTATCGCCTAAACATCAGGCTATCCTAAAAAATGCTGCTTATGCTGCGAACAGCGATAACTACTTTAAAGCATTAGTAAGATACTCAGCTGACTTATCTAAATTGATGAACCAGCACAAAGTAAATGTGTATCAAACGTCAGATGCGATCTTAGCTCAACAATTAAAAGGTTGGGATAAAGTAATCGGTGATTTCAATAAGAAAGATCCATTCTTTAAAAAGATTGTAGACTCACAAAAATCTTATGCTAAGAGAGTTATGAAATACTTACTCATGAATCAACCTAATTACAAGTTGGCTTACGAGAATGAGTTCGGTTCAATAGCAAAAGTTAAAATTTAATTATATTTTAAACATAAAAGGGGGCGTTTTTACGCCCCCTTTTTTTATGGAAATAACAAAAAAATTAGAATAGTTTAAAATCTCATGAGAGGATTTATTCACTTTGCAGATACTTTAAGTACTTCCGTAGGGAAGGCATTTTCATGGTGTATTGTAATTTTAATGGGAGGAACTTGTTATGAAGTAGTTATGGCATATGCTTTCAATGCTCCTACCTTATGGAATTTCGATTTTAGTTTACAAATGTATGGCGCAATTTTTATGATGGCAGGCGCATACACTTTGTCCACAGAAGCTCATGTTAGAGGTGATGTAATTTACAGACTTTTTAAACCAAGAACACAAGGTTACATAGATTTAATTTTATATTTTATTTTTTTCTTTCCTGGAGTTCTTGCTTTAGCTTTTTATGGTTATGAATATGCTTCACTTGCTTGGAAGATAAAAGAAACAAGTTGGAATAGTCCAGCTCAAATCCAAATTTATATGGCGAAATCTTTGATACCTGCAGCAGGAATTTTATTGGTTATCCAGGGTATCAGCGAAGTTTGTAGAGCAATTATTTGTATTCAAACCGGTCACTGGCCTGCTCGAATGGTAGTAGCAGAGGAGACAGAAAAAATGTTAATGCGAACTTCACAAGACGAGGATCAAAAAGATGTTATTTAGTTTAACCAATCCAGAAATAGCAATTTTAATGATGTCAATTTTCTTATTTGCTGTACTGCTAGGTTTTCCTATCGCATTTACTTTAATGGCGATGGGGGTTGGATTCGGTTATTACGCTTACTTTGATCCTACAAGAATGGAACATCTTTTTGATAATAGGATTTTTCAATTATTTGTTCAGAATACTTATACCGTGATGGACAATACTGTTTTAACCGCCGTCCCACTCTTTTTATTTATGGGTTACTTAGTTGAGAGAGCCGGAATAGTTTCTAGATTGTTTTTTGCAATAAGATTAGCGTCTCACAGACTCCCTGCTTCTATGGCTGTTGCTGCGCTTGTAACTTGCGCCTTATTTTCAACAGCGACAGGAATTATCGGTGCTGTTGTTACACTAATGGGGTTACTTGCATGGCCTGCAATGATAAGGGCAGGATATGATAAAAAATTTGCCTCAGGAGTAATTTGTTCTGGTGGATGCTTAGGAATTTTGATTCCTCCAAGTATCATGTTAATTGTTTATTCAGTTATTGCTCAGCTATCACCTTTAAGACTATTTGCAGCAGCAATTTTTCCAGGATTATTATTAGCTGGTCTTTATATAATGTATGCGGTTACACTTGCTTATTTTAATCCATCAATAGCGCCTAAACCTCCAAAAGAGGATATTCCGCCAAGATCTGAAATTTTAAAAGAGGTTATGGTTTCATTCTTGCCGCTTTTCTCATTAATAATATTAGTATTAGGAACTATTTTGGGAGGTCTTGCCACACCTGCAGAGGCTGCAGCAGTTGGAGCCTTTGGTGCCTTAGTGCTTTCTTATTTCTACAAGACTTTAAAATGGAAAAATTTTAAAGAGTCTGTATTTCTTACGGCAAAGACAACTGCAATGATAATGTGGTTATTCATTGGCTCTTGGACTTTCGCATCTGTTTTTTCTTACTTAGGTGGCCATGAAGTTTTTGAGCATTTCTTTAAATCAATGAATTTACAACCATGGCAATTCCTAGTAATCACACAAATAATTATTTTCTTGTTAGGTTGGCCACTGGAGTGGACGGAAATTTTAATTATATTTGTTCCAATATTTTTACCTTTAGTAGCTTTCTTCGAGGTAAATCCTTATTTTTTCGCAATGCTTATCGCTTTGAATTTACAAACTTCATTTTTAACACCACCGATGGCAATGTCCGCCTACTATTTAAAAGGTGTCCAAGCTAAAAATGTAGAGTTAATGGAAATATTTAGAGGCATTATGCCTTTCCTAGGTATTGTTATATTTGCCATGTTTTTAATGTATCTATTTCCAGGAATAGCTCTTTGGTTGCCAGATACATTATTCGCTAATTAACAATTTAAATGATAGACGTTACATCTTTAAGTGCTTACAATTTATCGCAAAAACTTCATTCTGGTGAAATTTCTTCTTTAGATCTTTGCAAAGCTTATTTAGATAGAATTAAAAAATTTGAAAAAGACGTCCAGGCTTGGCAATTTTTAGACAAAAAACTTTTATTAGAAAAAGCTGAAGAAGCTGACACTTATAGAAAATCTGGAAAACCTCTAGGATCATTGCACGGAATGCCAGTTGCAATTAAGGATATTATAGGTACGTATGATATGCCAACCGAATGTGGGACAGTCTTTAGAAAAAAAATGTCCAACTCACAAGATTCTGAAATTGTAAACTTATTAAAAAATTCAGGGGCAATAATCATGGGTAAAACTGTTACTTGTGAACTTGCATATATACATCCATCTAAAACAAAAAATCCTCATGATTATTCAAGAACACCAGGAGGATCATCAAGTGGATCAGCAGCAGCAGTTGCAGCTCATATGGCACCTTTATCTGTGGGTTCTCAAACTGGAGGATCAGTAATCAGACCAGCATCATATTGTGGTGTAGTTGGATATAAACCCTCGTATGGATTAATCTCTAGAAACGGTGTTTTAAAAGTTTCGGATAAACTAGATACAATGGGCGTATTTGGTAAAAGTGTGAAAGATGTTGCATTATTAGCTAAATCACTAATTAGAAAAGATTTACATGACCCCTCAACAATTTATTTCGCTGCTGATAACATGATTCAGGAATGTGAGAAAGGACCAGTTTTTGATCCAAAGTTTATTTTTTATAAAACGAAAAATTGGAAAAATATAAATAAAAAATCACAGCAAGCTTTTGAATTTCTAATAAAAAACTTCAAAAAAAACATAGAGGTTTTTGATACACCGTCATACTTTGACGATATACCAAAGTATCATCAAATCATTCATGAAGTTGATATGGCAAATAATTTTCAAGTTTACTATAAAAAAGATAAAACTAAACTTTCAAAAGAAATGAGAGAAGCTATCTCTAGAGGATTAAAATATTCAGCAAAAGAATATGGCGATGCTTCGGATTTTATGAAACAAAGTTATGAATCCTATAAAGAAGTTTTTGAAGATTACCACGGAATTATTACTCCATCATCAAGCGGAGTTGCTGATAAAGGATTAAAATCTACTGGAAGTGCGGACTTCCAAAAAATCTGGACTTATCTTGGTTTGCCCACAATTTCATTACCTTTACTTACAGGTGAAAATGACTTACCATTAGGTGTTCAGTTAGTTGGTGATAAACTTGATGATTTAAGATTTTTAGGTACAGCTAATTGGCTTGAGAAAAATTGTAGAGATGAAGGATAAAATTACAATAATAATTGGCGTTGGTCTCTGTACCCTTTTTTTAATTGGTTTAGCCACGACATTAACTAGATCAATGATGATAGGATTTTTTGATGTGCTTCCTGTTTATATTTTAATGGGTATGGTAATTGTAATGATGTTCTATGAAGCCTTCATTGACAAAAAATAATTCTTACGCTCCTTATTTACTTTTGTTAATCCAGCCAATTTTCATGGCTACAAACACTATTGTAGCAAGAGGTGGCGTTGAGTCAGTACCTCCTATTTCTCTGGCATTTTGGCGATGGTTTACTGTATTCATTATATTATTTCCATTTTTTTTTAACGAAATCTTAAAAAATAAAAAAAACTTTAACAAAGAGTTTTTTAAGCTTTTTTTCTTAGGCTCAATGGGATGTGGTATATGTGGGGCTTTTCCAAATCTTGCAGGCATGACAACAACAATGGCAAACATTGGTATAATCTATACATCTTCGCCAGTAATTATAATTTTTTTATCAATTTTATTCTTTAAAGAAAAAATTAATTTTTTTAGGATAATGGGCTTATTAATTTGTATTTCAGGTGTTTTTACAATTATATCCAAAGGTAATTTAGATTTTTTAATCAACTTAAATTTTACAATAGGTGACTTATGGGTTTTAGGTGCAGCTTTAGGTTGGGCTCTTTACTCGATTTATTTATTAAATTGGAAATCAAAATTTAGTTTAATGGCTCGATTTACTTTAATAGCAATGTTTGGATTTATTTCACTTTTCCCATTTTTTGTTTTAGAAAATATTTACTTTGCCAAGACAAACTACAATCAGACATTTTTGTTCTGGATCGTATTTGCTGCTATTTCTCCTAGCATTATAGCTTTCTCATTATATACTCGGTTACAAAAATATGTAGGCGCATCCTTTGCCGGGTTTACTTTATATTTATTTGCAGTCTATGGATCAATTTTCGGAATTATAATTTTTGAGGAACCTCTTCTTAGCTTTCATTATTTGGGTGGCTTACTGGTTTTTACTGGAGTTTATTTCGCTAGAAAAAAAGTATGAAGTATCTTTATTTAGCTTTATCATCAATTATATTAGCTTATATTATAATTGTACTTTTTACTTATTTGTACCAAAGAAAATTACTTTATCACCCAAGCGAAAATAACTACACCGGAGATGAAATTCAATTTGAATATAAAGAAGTTTTTATTGAGGTCGATAAAGATATAAAACTTAAATCATGGTTTTTAGAAAAAGACTTAAAAAAATATAAAACAATTTTATATTTCCATGGTAATGCAGGTGATCTCACAAATAGGGTGCATAAGCTTAATGAACTATATAAATTAGATGTAAATATTCTTATTATTTCATGGAGAGGGTTCAGCGGTAATCCAAGTAAACCTAAAGAAAAAAATTTGTACAATGACGCTAGAAAATCTGTTGAATGGCTTAATAAGGCCGGAGTTATAAATAAAAACATTATTCTATATGGTGAGTCACTAGGCACAGGTGTTGCCACAGAGTTAGCCCAGAGCAATGATTTTGCTGGCATTGTTTTAGAGTCACCCTTTACCTCAATCGCTGATGCAGCAAAAATTTATTATCCTTATTTACCTATCGATTTATTGATTAAAGATAGGTACGATTCTTTAAAAAAGATTAAGAATATAAATATTCCTATTTTGATTATGCACGGTAAGAAAGATGATGTAGTTCCTTTTAAAATGGGTGTAGAATTATTTGAGAAGGCCAATAACCCAAAATTTAGTTACTTTTCCGATAACGACGATCATATGATGGAATTTAATGACCAACTAATGAATGCTTTAAGAAATTTTTTAGGTTTCAATACCTAAAAGAGCTTTTGAAAAATATTCAGCGTTGAAAGGTTGTAAGTCATCTTCTTTTTCCCCCATTCCGATTGCAACAATAGGTAAATTATATTTCTTACAAATAGCTAGGACTACCCCGCCTTTTGCAGTGCTATCAAGTTTTGTAATTATAAGACCTGTAAGATTATGTATTTTGCTAAACTCTTCAACTTGATTCATTGCATTTTGACCAGTAGTTGCATCAAGAACTAGAATTACTTCGTTTGGAAAAGACTCATCAATTTTTTTTAGGACATTTATAATTTTTTTGTATTCTTCCATTAGATTTTTTTTATTTTGTAGTCTTCCTGCTGTATCTATCAAAGCCACATCAATTTCATTTTTTTTAGCAAATTCAGCAGTTTTAAAAGCAACAGAAGCTGGGTCACTATTTATTTCTGACTTGATTATATCTACTTTTACTTTTGCAGCCCAAACTTGTAGCTGATCTATGGCTGCTGCTCTAAAAGTATCTGCAGCTCCAAAGACAACGGATCTATTATTATCTTTAAAATATTTTCCAAGTTTTCCGATACTTGTCGTTTTTCCAACGCCATTCACACCAGATACTACAATTACAGCAGACTTTGCATTCCCCATCAGACTTAAATCTTTTTCGTATTTTTGGAGATTTATTGCTAACTTATCTGCTAAGAGTTTCAAAATCTCTTTGTGATCATCTAATTTTTTATCAACCTTTAAGCTTTCGAAATCTTTTCTAAGCTCTTTTGCTACATCAATACCGGCATCAGATGAAATGATTAATTCCTCAAATTCCTCAAGAATGGTGGAGTCAATCTTTTTTTTAGAAAAAATATTTTTAAAACCGTCTGTAAGACTCGATGAGCTTTTTCCAAGTCCTAATTTAAACTTATCAAAAATTCCCATTTTATATTTCTACTTTTATTTTTTTTATTTCTGACACTGGCCCAGTCATAAATATATTATTTTTTTCATCTAAAATTATATTTAAGACTCCCTCTTTAAATTTAATAGCAACTTTGCTTTCAACTAATTTGTTTTTGTTTCCAGCTACAGCGGTTGCACAAGCCGCTGTTCCACACGCTTTAGTAAGTCCAGCACCTCTCTCCCAAACATTTACTAAAATATTTTTTCTATCTAAAATTTGAGCAAATGTTACATTAGTTTTTTCAGGAAACAATTCATGATTTTCAATCAAAGGCCCTATTACTTTTAAATCATACTTAAAACAATCGTCTACAAAAAAAACTATATGGGGGTTTCCCACATTAAGACAAAATCCACCAGAAAACTTTTTATCATTAATATCTAGTGAAACGTTAGCAGGATTTTCCATTTTCGATAACGGGATATCTTCAAAATTAAATAAAGGTTTTCCCATTTCAAGCTCTACCATTAAATCTCCAACAATTTTAGCATTAAGAACCCGATTACTTGTTTTTAATTTAATTTGTTTAGTATTTAAATTTTTACTCAAAAGATAGGCAACACATCTCGAGCCATTACCGCAGGCACTTACTTCACCACCGTCAGAGTTAAAAATTGTTATCGGAAAAAAATTCTCTTTTTCTTTTTCGATAAAAATTATTTGATCAAAACCAATATTGCTTCTCTTTCCTAACTCAATAATCTTATCTTTGGTTAAGTCGACATGATTTGATCTTCTATCAATAATAATGAAATCATTACCCAATCCATCCATTTTATATGCGTTAATCGTTGCCATCATTGATTAGTATAATTATTCATTGACTTTTAAAACCCCAAATTGTAGTTTCCACAAACTTTCCGCAAATACACATGTTTTTGCGGTGCTCTTGAAAACAAGAGTGTCGACACTAGTCAGCGAAGGTTCGCCCACTAGTGCGATAGGTGTTGGACGTTATAAAAATGTTTGAAAATTTAACAAATAAATTAGAAAGTATTTTTTCTAAACTTAAAAGCACTCCCTCATTAACTGAGGAGCAAGTTGATTCTGGCTTAAAAGAGATAAGATTAGCTTTACTAGAAGCAGATGTGGCTCTTCCTGTCACTAAAGAATTTATAGCCAATGTTAAACCAAAAGCAATTGGCAAAGAAATTATAAAATCAACATCTGCTGGACAGATGATAGTTAAAATTGTTTATGATGAACTGGTTAATATTTTAGGTTCTAAAAATGAAGAGCTAAACTTCAAAGCTGTTCCACCAGTCTCCCTTTTATTAGTTGGATTACAGGGTTCAGGTAAAACAACGTCTGCAGCGAAATTAGCAAAAAATATAGAGAAGAATTTTAAAAAAAAAGTAATGGTAGTTAGTTTAGACGTTTATAGACCAGCTGCTCAAGAACAACTTAAATTACTTGCTGAAGCAAATGGAATTCAATGTTTGCCTATAGTTGACAAGCAACAACCAATCGACATTACTAAAAGGGCATTAAATGCAGCTAATCTTAATGGCTCAGATGTTATTATTTTTGATACAGCAGGAAGAACTCAGATAGATTTACCTATGATGTCTGAGATTAAACAAATTAAAGACATTACAAAACCAGCTGAAACAATTTTAGTAGCTGATGCATTAACAGGACAAATAGCTGTAAATGTAGCAAAGGAATTTGACACCACTGTTAATCTTTCTGGAATCATTCTCACAAGAGTTGATGGTGATGCACGAGGTGGTGCAGCATTAAGCATGAAACATGTAACAGGTAAACCAATTAAATATATTGGTGTTGGAGAAAAAATTACTGATCTTGAACTTTTCCATCCAGATCGACTAGCGAATAGAATATTAGGAATGGGTGATGTAATAACCCTAGTAGAGAAAGCCCAACAAGATTTAAGTGAAGAAAAAATTAAAGAAACAGAGAATGAATTAAAAAAAGGAATTTTCACAATGGACTCATATCTTTCACAACTAAGGCAAATGAAAAAGATGGGTGGCATGGAGGGAGTAATGTCTATGTTGCCTGGCGTGAATAAAATGAAAGCAAAAATGGATCAAGCAAATATAGATGAAAAAATGTTAGTAGAGAATGAGGCAATCATTTTATCAATGACTAAACATGAAAGAGAAAATCCAAAAATTATTAGCGGATCAAGACGGAAAAGAATTTCTAAAGGAGCAGGCGTAGATGTTTCAAAAATTAATAAACTATTAAAACAATTTAAAATGATGTCAGACATGATGAAAAAAATGTCTCAAGGAAAAAAAATTCCATCAGGGATGATCCCAGATGAAATGCTTAATCAACTAAAATGAAAGGTATAAAATGTTAAGAATAAGACTATCAATGGGTGGAGTAAGAAAAAGACCCATTTATAAAATTGTAATTGCTGACAGTAGATACCCAAGAGATGGAAAATTTATTGAAAAAATTGGCTCTTACAATCCGTTACTTCCGAAAGATAAAAAGGAAAGAATAAAAGTAGAAGCAGAAAGAGTAAAATATTGGATGAGCAAAGGAGCCCAGCCAACTATGAGGGTTTCTAGATTACTTGGAGAGGTGCAGTTAATGCCAATGCCAAAACCTGGGAATAATCCTCAAAAGGCAATACCAAAAAAAGATAGAAAAAAAGCTGAAGGAGATAAGAAAGAAGAGACTAAAAAAGATGCTCCAGCAGCTGACGGTAAAAAGCCAGATCAAAAAGCTGAAGCAAAAAAAGAGGATCCTAAAAAGGAGCAACCTAAAGCAGAGGCTAAAAAGGAAGAGCCAAAGAAGGAAGAACCTAAAAAGGAACAACCTAAAGCAGAGGCTAAAAAGGAAGAGCCAAAGAAGGAAGAGAAAAAAGCTTAACCAAAAGGTAATTAGAGATGTTAGAGGTAAAAATTTTTACTTTATATCCAGATTTATTTCCTGGACCTTTAGACATAGGGATTTTTAAAAAGGCAAAGGAAAACAAGATTTGGGATTTAAAAGTAATTAATATCAGAGATTACTCAAAAGGTAATCACGGTACTGTAGACGACACTCCTTTTGGCGGAGGAAGTGGAATGCTTTTACGTCCTGATATATTAGCATCAGCGCTTGATAATAATATAAAAAAGGGTGAAAAAATCATCTACTTATCTCCAAAAGGTAAAAAATTTGATCAAAACGTTGCTAGATCTTTAAGTAAAGAAAAAAATGTAAATCTTATCTGTGGTCATTTTGAGGGTGTTGATCAAAGACTCTTAGAGACAAGAAATATTGAAGAATATAGTTTGGGTGATTTTGTCCTTTCGGGAGGAGAACCAGCTTCTTTTGTAATAATTGATGCTTTAGTTCGATTATTACCAGGAGTTCTTGGAAATAAAGACTCTGTTAAAGAAGAAAGTTTTGAAAATCATCTGTTAGAATATCCTCAATATACTAAACCACGAGAATGGGAAGGTAAAAGCCCACCAGAGGTCTTATTTTCAGGCGATCACGCCAAAATAAAAGGGTGGCGTTTATCTCAATCTGAGGCTATAACACGTCGCCAGAGACCCGATCTTTGGAAAAAATATTTAGAGAAAAAAAATGAAAAACATTGAAGACATAAATAAAGCAGCAATTAAAAAGATAGTTGCTAATAAAAAAATTACAGACTTTTCTCCAGGAGATACAATAAAGGTTGGTGTTAAAATTGTTGAGGGTAAAAGAGAGAGAATTCAATACTTCGAAGGTGTTTGTATTGCAAAAAAAAATAGAGATATAAACTCCTCTTTTACAGTAAGAAAAATTTCATTCGGTGAAGGAGTAGAGAGAACTTTTGCTCTTTACAGTCCAAACGTAGACTCAATTAAAGTAATTAGAACAGGAAAAGTAAGGAGAGCAAAACTTTATTATTTAAGAGATAGAAAAGGAAAATCTGCAAGAATTGCTGAAAAAATTAAAAAGAAAATTGGTGTGGATGTTTCAGTAAAGCCTGAGGAGCAAAAAGTTAAACCGATTGAGCCTACTACACAAGAGACTAAAGTTGAAGAAATCAAAAAAGAGGCTCCAAAAGTCGAAGCTAAAGCTGAAAAGCCAACTAGCGAAAAAAAATAAAATTTAATGTCTAAAACTCTATACGATAAGATATGGGAAAACCATCTTGTTCATGAACAGAGCGATGGAACGTCATTAATTTATGTCGATAGACATTTAGTCCACGAAGTTACGAGCCCTCAAGCTTTTGAAGGGCTTAGATTACAAAAAAGAAAAGTTAGACGACCAGAATTAACTCTTGCAGTACCTGACCACAATGTTCCTACAACTGATAGGTCTAAGGGTATTAACGATGAAGATTCAAGAATACAAGTCGAAACATTAAGAAAAAATTGTAAAGATTTTGGAGTAGAGCTTTTTGATGTAAATGATAAGCGTCAAGGCATAGTCCATATTATAGGACCAGAACAAGGTTTTACACAGCCAGGAACAGTAATTGTATGTGGCGATAGCCATACTGCTACACACGGAGCATTTGGCGCATTAGCTTTTGGAATAGGAACATCTGAAGTTGAACACGTTCTTGCTACACAGACTTTAATGCAAAAGAAATCAAAAAACTTTAGAATAAACGTTAATGGCAATTTACCAAAAGGAGTTACTGCAAAAGATGTAATTCTAAAAATTATCGGTACAATTGGAACTGCGGGCGGAACTGGATACGTAGTTGAATTTGCCGGCGATGTAATTAAAAGCTTAAGTATGGAAGAAAGAATGACTGTTTGTAACATGACCATTGAAGCAGGTGCAAGAGCAGGATTAATCGCACCAGATGAGAAAACATTTAGTTATTTAAAAGGTAAAACAATGTCGCCAAAAGGTGAAAATTGGACTAAAGCTGTAGATTTTTGGAAGACTTTGTATTCAGACAAAGACTGTAAATTTGATAAAGAGGTAAATATCGATGGCAAAAATATAGAACCACTTGTTACTTGGGGTACTTCACCTCAAGATGTATCACCAGTTACTGGTGTTGTGCCAGATCCAGAAAAGGAAAAGAACGAAGATAGAAAAATGGCCATGAAAAGATCTCTTGATTATATGGGATTAAAAGCAAACACTAAAATTTCAGACATAAAAATTGACAAGATTTTTATAGGAAGCTGTACAAACGGAAGAATAGAGGATTTAAGATTGGCTGCAGATCTTTTAAAAGGCAAAAAAATTGCTGATAATGTTAGCGCTATGGTTGTTCCAGGTTCTGGATTAGTAAAAGAGCAAGCTGAAAAAGAGGGAATTGACAAAATTTTCAAAGAGGCAGGTTTTGAATGGAGAGAGCCTGGTTGTTCAATGTGTTTAGGTATGAATCCAGATCAATTAAAACCTAAAGAAAGATGTGCTTCAACATCAAATAGGAATTTTGAAGGTAGACAAGGTCGTGGAGGAAGAACACATTTAGTAAGTCCAGGGATGGCTATTGCTGCAGCAATCAAAGGACATCTGACTGATGTAAGAGAAATATAATATGGAAAAGTTTAAAAATTTAAGATCAATACCATCATATTTATCACTACAAAATATTGATACAGATATGATTATACCAAAGCAATTTTTAAAAACAATCAAAAGAACAGGTTTAGGAAAAAGTTTATTCTATGAAATGCGTTATGACGAAAAAGGAAAAAGGAATGAGGATTTCATTCTAAATAGGGAACCTTACGACAAATCAAAAATTCTTTTAGCAGGAAAAAACTTTGGATGCGGGTCATCAAGAGAACACGCTCCATGGGCTTTATCTGATTTTGGTATAAAGTGCGTAATAAGCGCGAGTTTTGCAGATATTTTTTACAATAATTGTTTTAAAAACGGAATTCTTCCAATAAAGATTGATGATAAAATTGTGATTGAACTAGCTGAATATTCTAATAGGAAAGAGGAAATTGAAATTAGTTTAGAGAAGCAAGAAATAAAATATGGCAACAAAGTTGCAAATTTTGAGCTGGATCCCTTTAAAAAGAAATGTTTGATGGAAGGTCTAGATGATATAGCACTTTCAATGGAAAAAATTTCCAGCATAGACGACTACGAAAAAAAACTACAATCCACAAAACCTTGGGTTCTAAATAATGGCTAATAAGACTAGGAAAATTTTGCTTTTACCTGGTGACGGAATAGGCCCTGAGGTGGTTGCAGAAGTAAGAAGAATACTTGAATGGATGAATAAAACAAAGTCTTTAGATTTTGTTTTAAGCCAAGAATTAATTGGTGGTGCATCTATTGATGCAAATAAAGTTCCAATTACTGATGAGGTTTTTTATAAGTCTTTAGAGTCTGATGCAGTAATACTAGGTGCTTGTGGCGGACCTAAATGGGATAATTTGGAATTTTCAAAAAAACCCGAGAGAGCTCTTTTAAAACTTAGAAAAGAGTTAAAGTTATTCGCTAACTTAAGACCAGCTATTTGCTTCAAACAACTTGTTGACTCTTCAACTCTTAAACCAGAAATAGTTTCAGGGTTAGATATCATGATTGTAAGGGAATTAACTGGTGGTATTTATTTCGGTGAACCTCGTGGGATTGAACCAATGGAAAATAACCAAAGAAAAGGTATTAATACTCACTCATATACTACTTCAGAAATACACCGGATAGCCCGTGTTGCATTTGATTTGGCAAAAAAAAGAAAGAATAAAGTTACTTCCTGCGAAAAATCAAATGTCATGGAGGCAGGTATTTTATGGAGAGAAGAGGTACAGGCAATTAAGGACAAAGAATTTAAAAAGGTAGAGCTAAATCATATGTTAGCTGATAACTGTGCGATGCAGCTCTTAAGATATCCAAAACAATTTGACGTTATTTTAGCAGACAATTTATTTGGAGATATGCTGTCAGACGAGGCAGCAATGCTTACAGGTTCTTTAGGGCTTTTACCTTCTGCATCATTAGGTGCAAAAGATAAAAATGGAAGAATTAGATCATTATACGAACCAGTTCATGGTTCCGCTCCTGATATCGAGGGAAAAAATATTGCTAATCCAATAGCTACTATCTTAAGTTTATCTATGGCATTAAGGTATTCCTTAGACCTTAGAAAAGAAGCAGATCAACTTGATAATGCCGTTCAGAGTGTTTTAGACGATGGTTTAAGAACAAAAGATATAATGTCTAAAAATATGAAAGAGGTTTCTACAACAGAGATGGGTGATGCAATTATCGCAAAATTGAAATAAAGTACGAAATTATGAATTTTGCAATTATTGGTGCCTCAGGAAATGTTGGAAGAAAAACAATAGAAATTTTAGAGAAATCTAAAATAACTATTGATAATCTTTTCTTGGTTGCATCTTCAAAAAGTGCAGGAAAAAAGATTAAGTTTAAAAATAAAGAAATTGAAATCGAAGCTTTAGAGAATTACAATTTTTCTAGAGCCCAGATTACTTTTTTTGCTGCTGGAAGTAAGGTAGCTAAAGAATGGGTTCCTAAAGCAGCAAAAGAAACTATTGTTATAGATAACTCTAGTTATTTTAGAATGCAAAAAGATGTTCCTCTTGTAGTACCAGAAGTAAATTCAGATGCACTTAATAAACATAAAAACATTATAGCAAATCCGAATTGTTCAACTATGCAAATGGTTCTTCCTCTAAAGCCATTGCATGATGAGTATAAAATCAAACGAGTTATAGTTTCAACTTACCAAGCAGTTTCTGGTGCCGGCAAAGAACCTATGGATGAGCTTTTTGATCAATCAAGAGATTATTTAGATGGAAAAAAAATTAAGCCAGTAAATTTTACTAAACAAATTGCTTTTAATTTAATTCCACATATCGATTCATTTGATCAAGATGGATATACAAAAGAAGAATTAAAAATGACTAATGAAACGAAAAAGATCTTAGATAATGAAATTGATGTTTCCGCAACATGCGTGAGAGTTCCTGTTAGAACTGGTCACTCCGAGTCTATAAATATTGAGTTTGATAATCTTTATGATTTCGAGAATATAATTAAAATTTTAAAAAATGCTCCAGGTTGTAAAGTTATCGATGATCGTAGTGATGGAGGATATATGACCCCACTAGAGGCTGAGGGAAGTTACACGACTTATATATCAAGAATTAGAAAAGATAATTCAAATATTAAAGCGATTAATTTATGGGTAGTATCAGATAACTTATTAAAAGGAGCGGCGTTAAATACTGTGCAAATTGCTGAGTGTTTAATGAAAAAATTATAGTTATAGTTTATAAGATTATTATGCAAAACAATAATCCACTAAGTCCACATCTTCAAATTTATAGATGGCATATATCATCTTTATTATCAATAACGCACAGAGTAGTAGGTGTAATAAATTTTTTTGCATTAATAGCAATTTGTTTTTGGGCTATTTCATTATTTTTTGGTGAAAATTTCTATCAATCCTTTGAAAAAATTCTAAATAGTTTCTTTGGAAAGTTTTTGATTATTTCACTTTGTTGGACTTTTAGTTTCCAGATTTTAAATGAAATAAGACACTTGGCATGGGATGCTGGTTTTGGTTTTGATTTAAAAATTGCAAAAATAACTGGAATTATTACTTTAATTGGATCTTTTGTATTAACAATTTTATTTTACTTAGTTGGGAGAAATTTTTTTTAAAAATGCATCACTCTACAAAAAAATGGATTTTTACTAAAATTAGTTCAATAATTCTTATTCCTTTTATTATTTGGTTTTTGGTGAGTTTTGTATCTATTTACGATAAAGGTTATTTAGAAATAATTGATTTTTTTTCAAGTAGATTATCTAAAGTATTATTCTCATTACTAGTTGTTATTGCATTCTTTTTTTATACATTGACTATTAGTGAGATATTTGAGGATTATTTACATGATGAAAAAACCAAAAATGTCGCAAATAAAGTATTAAATTTATTTGCTATAATAGTTCCAATTTTAACAATAATAACTATATACAATCTTAATTAATGAATGCATATAAAATAATTGATCATGAATATGACGTTGTTGTTCTTGGAGCAGGAGGTTCAGGTTTAAGAGCAGCAGTTGGTTTGTCGGAAGCAGGATTAAAAACTGCTTGCATATCCAAAGTCTTTCCAACAAGAAGCCATACATCAGCAGCTCAAGGAGGTATTTCCGCTGCATTAGGAAACATGGGTGAAGACGATTGGCGATGGCACATGTATGATACTGTGAAAGGATCCGATTGGTTAGGTGATCAAGACGCTATAGAATACCTTTGCAAAGAAGCCCCAAGGGCAGTAGTAGAATTAGAAAGATACGGGGTTCCATTCAGCAGAACTGATGATGGAAAAATATACCAAAGACCTTTTGGAGGTATGACAAAAAATTATGGTAATGGAACGGCTCAAAGAACTTGTGCAGCTGCCGATAGAACTGGCCACGCTATTTTGCATACTCTTTATGGTCAAGCTTTAAAGCAACAAACAGAATTTTTTATTGAATATTTCGCATTAGATTTGATTATGAAGAATGGTGAATGCAAAGGTGTGATAGCATGGAATTTGACCGACGGCACAATACATAGATTTAGATCACATATTACAATTATTGCAACTGGTGGATACGGCAAAGTTTATTACTCCGCAACCTCAGCTCATACATGTACTGGAGATGGAAACGCGATGGTGCTTAGAGCAGGTTTACCTTTACAAGATATGGAATTTGTACAATTTCATCCAACCGGAATTTATGGAGTTGGCTGTTTGATAACTGAGGGAGTTAGGGGAGAAGGTGGATTTTTAGTTAATGGTAAAGGTGAAAGATTTATGGAAAGATACGCACCTAACGCGAAAGACTTGGCCTCTAGAGACGTGGTAAGCAGATCAATGGAAATGGAAATTAACGAAGGTAGAGGTGCAGGAAAAGATAAGGATCATATAAACCTGCATTTAGATCACATAGATAAAAAAGTTATTGATGAGAGATTACCAGGTATTTCAGAGGCAGCAAAAACTTTTGCAAATGTTGACGTAAGTAAGGAGCCTATTCCAGTTGTTCCAACAGTTCATTACAATATGGGAGGAATTCCTACTAATTATAAAGCTGAGGTGCTTACTTTGAATGGTTCAGAAAAAACTGTGCCTGGATTAATGGCTATAGGGGAAGCAGCATGTGTTTCAGTTCACGGAGCTAATAGATTAGGATCAAACTCTTTAATTGATCTAGTAGTTTTTGGTAGAGCAGCTGCAAAAAGAGCAGCAGAGCTTGTGAAGCCTGGAAGTCCTCACGAGGAAGTTTCAAGCTCTGAAACCGATAAGTGCCTTGATAGATTCGATAAAATCCGAAATTCGAATGGCTCTACAAAAACATCAGAACTTAGGTTAAAAATGCAAAAAACTATGCAATCCAAGTGTGCAGTGTTTAGAACAGAAAAAACCCTAAAGGAAGGTGTAGATCAAATTCGTAAGCCTTATGAAGGTATGAGTGATCTTTCAGTAAAAGATAAGTCATTATTATTTAACACTGATCTTGTTGAAACTTTAGAATTTGATAATTTAATAAGCCAGGCTCTTACTACTATGGACTCAGCTTATAATAGAAAAGAAAGTAGAGGTGCTCATGCTAGAGAAGATTTTACAAAAAGAGATGACAAAAATTTTATGAAACATACTTTAGCTTGGCAAAAAGGAAAAAAAGTTGAAATAAAATATAGGGATGTTCATTCAAGAACTTTAACAAATGATGTGCAGTATTTTCCTCCAAAGGAGAGAGTATATTAATAATGGCTCAATTTAGCCTACCGCAAAATTCTAAAATTGAGGTAGGAAACTATTTTAAAGATAAAACTAACTCAAAAAATCTAAGAAAAATAAAAGTTTATAGATGGGATCCCTCAACAGGTAAAAATCCAAGAGTGGATACATTTGAAGTTGATATGAATAATTGTGGTCCAAAAGTTTTGGATATTTTATTTAAAATAAAAAACGAAATAGATCCATCTTTAACATTTAGAAGATCCTGTGCCCACGGTGTTTGCGGATCATGTGCAATGAACATCGATGGAGTAAATGGTCTTGCATGCATTAAATCTCATTCGGATATTAATGGAGATCTTAATATTTATCCTTTACCTCACTTAAAAGTAGTAAAAGATTTAATTGGCGATCTTTCAACTTTATATAAACAATATGAGTCTATTCAACCTTGGTTAAAAGTAGATCAAACTGGTCAAGAGAAAACTGAGCTTAAACAATCACAGAAAGATAGAGAAAAATTAGATGGATACTACGAATGTATTTTATGCGCTTGTTGCTCTACGTCTTGCCCGAGTTACTGGTGGAATGGTGATAAGTATTTAGGGCCAGCAGTTTTATTGCAAGCATATCGTTGGATAAATGATAGCAGAGATGGTGATAAAAAAGAGAGGTTAAAGAAAGTAGCTGACGAATTAAAGCTTTATAGATGTCATACTATAATGAATTGTACCAATTCATGTCCGAAAGGGCTTAATCCCGCAAAAGCCATAGGCTCTATTAAAAAAATGCTTGCAACAAGCTAAAAGCTTATTTATTCAATAAAAACATGAACACAATACAGCATTTTGTGAATGGAAATAAGTTCTCAGGTGACTCCAAGAGAGTAGGCAAAGTTTACAATCCAGCCACAGGTGATCAAAGTGCTGAAGTGAAGTTAGCGTCAGCGAAAGATGTAAATGACGCTGTTGAGAGCGCAAAAAAAGCTTTCGAGACATGGTCTAATAAGCCTCCACTTCAGAGAGCAAGAGTAATGTTTAAATTTAAAGAATTAATAGAGAAAAATTCTGATGAATTAACTAAAATAATTGTTTCCGAACATGGAAAAGTTTATGAAGATGCAAAAGGATCACTTACAAGAGGCCTGGAAGTAGTTGAATATGCATGTGGTATACCACAAATGTTAAAAGGAGAATTTACAGAAAATGTAGGTTCAAATGTTGATAGTTGGTCAATAAGACAACCTTTAGGAGTTTGTGCTGGGATAACGCCATTTAATTTCCCCGCAATGGTTCCAATGTGGATGTTTCCAATGGCTATAGCTTGTGGAAATACATTTGTTTTAAAACCATCAGAAAAAGATCCATCGTGCTCAGTTAGATTAGCAGAACTATTAAAAGAGGCTGGATTACCTGATGGTGTTTTTAATGTGGTAAACGGGGATAAAGCAGCAGTTGATGCACTAATAAATAATAAAGATGTTGTAGCAATGAGTTTTGTTGGATCTACACCAATCGCAAAGTACATTTATGAAGAATGTGCAAAAAATGAAAAAAGAGTGCAAGCTTTAGGAGGTGCCAAAAATCATTGTGTAGTTATGCCAGATTGTGATTTAGATCAAGCTGTTAACGGACTTATGGGTGCTGCTTACGGTTCAGCAGGTGAGAGATGTATGGCTCAATCTGTAGCGGTAGCTGTAGGAGGAATAGGAGATAAGCTAGTAAGTTCATTAGCTAAAAAAGTTGAAGCTCTTAAAGTTGGACCTGGAATGGATAAACAATCAGAGATGGGGCCTCTAATAACAAAGGAGCACTTAGCAAAAGTAAAAGGATACGTGGACATTGGTGTTAAGGAAGGTGCAAAATTAATTGTTGATGGAAGAAAATTTAAAATACAAGGTTATGAAAATGGCTACTATATTGGAGGATGCTTATTTGACAAAGTCACAAAAGATATGAGAATTTACAAAGAGGAGATATTCGGTCCAGTTTTATCAGTTGTAAGAGCGAAAGATTTTGATGAAGCTCTTCAACTAGTAAATGACCATGAATATGGAAATGGGGTAAGTATTTTCACTAGAGACGGGGACTCTGGTAGAACTTTTTCAAGTAAAGCAAAGATTGGTATGGTGGGAATAAATATCCCAATTCCTGTACCAATGGCATTCCATAGCTTTGGTGGTTGGAAAAGATCATTATTCGGTGATCAGCACATGCATGGCCCAGAGGGAGTTAGATTTTATACCAAATTGAAAACAATAACATCAAGATGGCCATCGGGATTAAGATCTGATCCTGAGTTTGTTATGCCAACTATGAAATAAACTATGAGAAAAAAAATAACTTTAATTGGTGCTGGACAAATAGGTGGAACATTAGCCCATTTGATAGCTCTAAAAGGGCTTGCGGATGTAGTTTTATTTGATGTTGCAGTAGGCATAGCAAAAGGAAAAGCGTTAGACATTGCTCAGTCATCTCCTGTGAATGGATTTAACGTAAACTTGTCTGGAACTGACAATTATGATGATACGAAAAATTCAGATGTTATTATTATAACAGCAGGAGTTCCAAGAAAACCAGGAATGTCCAGAGACGATTTATTAGGAATTAATCTTAAAATAATTAAACAAGTTGCTGAAGGTATCAAAAACACTTCTCCTAATGCTTTTGTGATATGTATTACAAATCCATTAGATGTCATTGTTATGGCATTACAAAAATATTCAAAACTACCTAAAAATAAAGTTGTAGGTATGGCAGGTATATTAGACTCATCAAGGTTTATATACTTCCTCTCAAAAGAATTAAATGTACCGGTTCAAAAAATTAAATCATTTGTTCTAGGAGGTCATGGTGACTCTATGGTCGCTATGCTTGGAGCAACTCAAGTTGATGGAAAAAATATTAAAGATCTTGTTCAAGAGGGAAAAATGAGTAAAGAAAAACTATATAGCATTGTTGAAAGAACTAAAAAAGGAGGAGCAGAAATTGTAAAATATCTAGAGAAAGGTTCAGCCTTTTATGCACCCGCAGCTTCAGGAGTAGAAATGGCAGAATGTTATTTAAAAGATCTTAAAAAAAAACTTCCGTGCGCAGTGTATCTTAATGGCGAATATAATGTGAAAAATTTGTATGTTGGAGTTCCTGCAATAATTGGAAAAAAGGGAGTGGAAAAAATAGTTGAAATTCCTCTTTCTTCAACGGAGAAAAATGATTTCAATAAATCGATAAAATCTGTAGAAGAACTTTTTAATGCTGCAAAAAAAATAGATCCTGATCTTGAATAAAATAAAAAATTTAATCAATCAAAATTTATTTTACTTATCATTAATAATATTAAGTTCTTTAATTTTTACATTTTACTCGGGGTATAAAGGAATTTTTCCAATCGATAGCTTTCTAATTTTCGATGCTGGTTTCAAAGTATTAAACGATTATCATCCTTTCAGAGACTATTGGTCTATAACAGGCCCATTTCTGGACTATATTCAGTTCTTATTTTTTAAAGTTCTTGGAGTAAGTTGGAAAACATACGTATTTCACGCAGCAATAATAAATATTCTGTTATCTGTAATAACCTTTTTCTTCTTTTATAAAATTGGCTTAAAAAAAATTCACTCATTTATTTATGCAATAAGTATTTCAATTCTAGGTTATCCATCTGCTGGTACTCCATTTATGGATCACCATGCAACTATTTTTTCATTGTTTGCTCTAATGAGTTTAATTTTAGCTTTTAAAAATAATAATAGTTTTTATTGGTTCAGTGTGCCAGTTTTACTTGGGTTTTCCTTTTTTTCAAAACAAATTCCATCTGTATACTTGGGGTTTCTATTTATATCAGTTATCACGGTATATCTCACTATCACTAAGTTTAAAAAGATCCAATCTATAGTTTATCTTCTATACGGAATTTCTTTTTTAATATTAATTTGCGGTTTAATCATATTTGTCAACGCAATACCAATTAAAAATTTTATTATTCAATATGTATTATATCCTATGAGCATTGGAGAAGAAAGAAGTGCTAATTTAAATTTTAATTACAAAAATATTTTTTCCCAATTTAAATTTATTTATTTCTCATTATTACTTTTGATTATACCATCTTACCACTTGTTCAGCTTGAAAAGAAAAAAACTTAAAGATTTAATAAATATTTTGATTCTGTTTACCTTTTTATTATCGATTTTTATCTTTTTGTATGCTCAATTAATGACAAAAAATCAGATATTGATTTTTTTTCTTATACCTTTTTGCCTAGGTATATCACATTATTATATTGTAAATTATTTTGACAGTAAAAAATTATTTTATTTAATAATTTTTATAGTGATAGTCGCAACTTCAAAATTTCATCTGAGATTTAATGTCGAAAAAAAATTTATGGAATTAAGTGAAGTTGATTTTAATTTAACACAAGGAGGAGAAATATTAGATTCTAAATTATCCGGAATAAAATGGATAACCCCAAACTATCCAAATAATCCAAAAAAGGAGCTTTTTTTACTTCAGGATACAAAAGATAAGATAATCAAAGAAAAAAAAATAAAAATTATTGTCTCTGATTATCAAATACTGCCTTCAATTACCAAAACTGTTAAATTTGCTCCAAATAAATGGTTTGATGATTTAAGTGTCCCAAATGAGGATAATAAATATTCTAAAGTATACAATAATTTTTTTGAGAATAAATTAAATGAGCATAATATTCAGGTTATATTTATTGTTGGTAAAAGTAAGATTAATTACATTTTGAGACACTTTCCGAATAAAGACTGTTTCGTGAAAAATATTTTAAATGAAATTGTCATTAAAATTAATATTGAAAAATGTAATTTTGATAATTAATTAATTTTCTTGATTGTTTTTATTACATTTAAATTTAAATCTTTTTTGATATTTAAAAAATAATTGAAAGCAAAGTAAGAATTTATTAAAAAGTAAAAAAGTAAAAAAATTAGACTATAATTTGTTTCATATACAATTAAAATAATTAAAAAAATAATCGAAGTTCTAAAAAATACTTCTTTATAAAAAACAGTTATTATATTGAGTGAGTGAATTAAAAGAAAATAAAAGTTTACTTTTGAGCTGCCAAAATATCTTTTTTTTTTCTCTATACCAAAATAATAATTATTTTTGATATTTTTTACTGCACCACTACTAAACGCAATAATTAGATTATTATTAGAGAGAAGTTTTTTTAAATTATTTCCCGAAAAAGCACAAAAGTTACCAATATTTAAATATTTGCCAGTTAATAAAAAAGTTAACACCAATCTAATATTATTTAAAAATTTTAAAATAAAATTTTCTGTCCTTTTAACTCTTTTCGCAAAAACGATTCTATTTGTATTTTGTGTAGCTTTATTTATAAGTTTTTTTAATTTTGAAGGATCATCTTCGCCGTCTGCATCCATAATGACAACTACAGAATTAGTTTCATGTTCAATTTTTTTGAGCCCTATATAAATTGCCTTTTGACTACCAAGATTTTTATTAAGATTTAGCACCTTAATAGTTTTAATATTTGATAATTTTTTTATTTTTGTGCCTATCCCCTCTGTAGAACAATCGTTAACGATAATTATTTTCAAAATTGCTTTTTGTTTTGAAAATATTTCATTAATCTTTTTTAAAATTTTATTAGCAGATTTCCAGTCATTGTATAAAGGTAAGATAAAAATTATTTTTTTCAAATCTTAAATTTAATTTTGTTTATTAATTTCATTTTTTACTTTATCTAAAAATTTTTTTAGTAAAATTGCATCTTCTTTATCAAAAAGCTCGTCTTTTTTAATGGAGTCTTTGATTTGTTTTCTAATTTCATTTTTGAAAATTTCAATATTTTCTTTAGATCCAATATTATCTATTTTTCTTTCTACACTTCTCAAAGCGTAATTAAAAGTAAGATGAAAAGTCAAAAAAATTAGTAAAAAAATTATTAAACTCTTATATATAAAAATCTTCATATCTCATCTTTTTATATAAACTTCGTAAATTGTAACATCATCAACAATATATCTTTTATAAATTTTAAAACTAGGATCTAATTTATATTTTTTACTTTTATTTATATCAACATCAAAAATTCTATTAGAAAATACATAGTTTGCATTATTTTTATTATTAAAAATAAATTCTATCCTATTCTTATCTTTCTCTGGCAATAGTTCTTTCATTCTCCATAACGGGTACCAGGAATTTACTGCGATTTTGATTTTAGATTTGTTATCGTTTTTTGCAACTTCTCTTAAGAAACTAATTCCAGACAAGCCAGAGTAATCACCTTCAAATTGATTTTTCATCTTTTTTGTTATTAATATATTAAAATAATATGACTGGTAAGGGTGATAAATAAAAATTTTGTAAAGATTCATAGTTATTAGTAGAAACGAAATTACAATAAAAGGAATTATTTTTTTTTTAAGCTTTTTATACTTTTTAAAATTGCTAAGAAAAAAAATTGAATAAAAAATAATAAAAAAGTTTAAAAAGTAAAAAATTCTCCAACCATTATATTGTTTTGGACTTAAAAAAATACTAGCAATTAAAAAGGCAATAAAAAGAATTAGGATAAAAAAATCTTTCTTTTCGTTTTTATTATTCCAAAAATCGTATTTTGTTTTTATCTTTTCTACCTGATAAAGTTTAAATAAAAATGATTTTGAAGAGGAGTAGAAGCCTAGAAAAAATAATATTAAGTTTAGTACTGGAGTTGATATTAATATCCATACTGGTAAATAATAATACGGAACAAGCTTAGTATTATAAAATTCACCAAAAAAATAAACTACATCAGCCCCAAAAATGTTCAGATTAAAAACATAACTAAAAAAATTTTTAAAGGGATCTTCCCAAAGGTATGGCCAATGAATAAAAAGGAAAAAAATATAAAATAATAAATAATAAATAATATATTTGATTTTTTTTAAATCCTTTTTTTGGGAAAGTATTGATAAGCAATACATAAAAATGAATATGATTGGAATTATAATTCCAAATATTCTTGTTGATGTAGCAATTGAGGAAAAAAAAGAAAATAAAATTAAACTTTTATAGTTTTCATTATCGATTGTTCTGAAATAAAAATATATTGAAACTATAAATACTGATAAAAAAATTATATCTTTATTGTTATGAAATATTTCACCAAAAACTCTTGGAGTTAATATTAAAAGGAAGCACCCGAATAGTGATAAAAATTTATTTTCAAATCTATTAATTAATATTTTATAGAAGAAAATCAATCCAACTAAAAAATATAAAAAAGTAAGCAAATGTCTCATCTCATAAATTTTTAATGGTTCATTTATTGAGAACAGAGTTTCAATTATAGCTGAAGGAAGATCGAAGATTATTCCATAGGCATCACTCCAAGGAACTGTAAAATCGTCAGAGGAATTTAATTTTTGTGACGATATTTCAGAAATATGATCTAAATTAAAAAAATCAGCTAAATAATTTAACCAGTATAAACCACTTTTCCTTGTGAAGGTCTCGTCAATATTAAATCCAAAATCTCTAAATATATAAATTCCAATAACAGTAAAAATAACAAAAAAGATATAATGACAATAATGTAATAATTTTATACTAATTGTCTTCATTAAATAAAACTATAAACTATTTTTATCACAAATAATATATAAATGCGTTTATTAAAATCTTTTGCAATTTTTTTTTTTGATGTACTAGATTTTTACCATCAAAGAAGAATATTAAAATTTATCAAAAAAAGTAAAATTAGTATCAAAAGTATAATAGATATCGGTTGTCATAAAGGTAAGTATTCTGATTTATTTTTTAAAAATTTTAATATTACCAAAGCTATTCTTATTGAACCGCAGTACATGTATTTTAGTTATTTAAAACATAAATATAAAAATATTAAAAAAATTAAGATTTTTAATTTAGCAATTTCAAATAAAAAAGGTTTTAGTTTCTTTTATATTAATCATCATGATTTAACCTCTTCACTAAATTTAATAAATCATAAAAATAATTTTCTAAAATTGAAATCAAAAATTTTTGGACTTAAATCTAAAAATATGATCAAAACTAAAGTAAAAATCAAAATTGAAAGTTTGAATAATTTATTAACAAAAATGAAAGTAAAAAATTATGATCTTGTCAAAATTGATACTGAAGGTCATGAATTAGAAGTTTTAAAAGGAGGTAAAAAATTTATAAAAAATTTCAAAATTATCTTAATTGAGTTTAGAAAAGATAATGTATATAAAAATTATAATGCTAAAAAAATACATAAATTAATAATCAACAATAATTTCTTATTAAAAAAAGTGTTCAAGTTTCCGTTTACAACTTGGGAAGATAGAATATATATTCAAAGATAAATTATGAATATTCATGAGCATCAAGCTAAAGATATATTAAAGGAGTACGGCGCTCCGGTTTCTCAAGGCATTGTAATCTTTTCTGAGAGTGAAATAGAGGAAAAAATTAAAAATCTTAAAAGTCAGGAAGTTGTTTTAAAAGCCCAAATTCATGCTGGAGGAAGAGGTAAAGCAGGTGGGGTAAAATTGTTAAAAAATGATAAAAATTTAATTCAGGAAGCTAAAGATATGTTTGGAAAAAATTTAGTTACTCACCAGACAGGACCTCAAGGAAAAAAAGTGAAAAGACTTTTAATTGAGGAAGCCTCTAAAATATCTAAAGAATTTTATCTATCATGTCTTGTGGATAGAGAGTCAGCTAAAATAGCGTTTATAAGTAGCATTGAGGGAGGCATGGATATTGAAAAAGTAGCAGAGAAATACCCAGAAAAAATAATTACAAATAAAGTTGAAATAAAAAATGAAGGTCCAGATCAAAAGGAGATAAACAATATTATTTCTGTATTTGAATTTAATGACAATCAAAAAATTGAAGCGGCAAAACTAATAAAGTCACTTTATAAAATTTTATTAGATAAGGATGCAAGTTTGATTGAAATAAATCCTTTAATCGTGAAAAATGATCAAAGAATTCTTTGTCTTGACGCAAAAATGAATTTTGATGATAATGCAATTTTCAGAAGACCTGAAATTTTAAGATTAAGAGATCTTAATGAAGAAGAACCAGCAGAAATAGAGGCAAGCAAGCATGAACTTGCATACATCAAACTTAATGGATCAATCGGTTGTATGGTAAATGGCGCAGGATTGGCAATGGCTACTATGGATATAATCAAATTACATGGTGAAGAACCAGCAAATTTTTTAGATGTTGGAGGAGGAGCCACTAAAGAAAAAGTAGCTGCAGCTTTTAAACTTATCTTAGCCGATAAAAATGTAAAGGGAATTTTAATAAATATTTTTGGGGGAATAATGAGATGTGATGTGTTAGCTCAAGGAGTTATTGAAGCAGCGAATCAAGTAAATTTATCAGTTCCTCTAGTGGTAAGGCTAGCAGGTACGAATTTTAAAGAGGGAAAAGAAATATTAGATAAATCTAATTTAAAGATACTGTCTGCTAATGATTTAAATGATGCAGCAAAAAAAATTATAGAGGCTATAAAGTAAATGTCAGTACTGGTAGACAAAAATACTAAAGTGATATGTCAAGGTTTCACAGGTACTCATGGAACTTTTCATTCTGAACAAGCTCTTAAATATGGCACAAAATTAGTTGGAGGAGTAACTCCTAAAAAAGGAGGTCAACAACATTTAAATTTACCAGTATTTAATACTGTCCAAGAAGCTAAAGATAAAACCGCAGCAAATGCAACAATGATCTATGTTCCCCCTAAGTTTGCGGCAGATGCAATAATAGAAGCTATTGACGCAAAAATTGAATTGATTGTTACTATTACAGAAGGAATCCCTGTACTAGATATGCTCAAAGTGAAAAAATATTTGAAGAAAAGTAAATCAAGACTTATTGGACCAAACTGTCCTGGAATTATTACACCTGATGAATGTAAAATAGGTATAATGCCAGGCAATATCCATAAAAAGGGTTCTGTAGGAATAGTCTCAAGATCAGGAACTCTAACTTATGAAGCTGTAGCCCAAACCACATCAAGTGGTATGGGTCAGTCAACTTGTATAGGTATCGGTGGGGATCCTATAAATGGTACAAACTTCATCGACTGTTTAGAGCTTTTTTTAAAAGACGATGAAACAAAATCAATTGTAATGATTGGTGAAATTGGTGGCTCTGCTGAGGAAGAAGCAGCAGACTTTCTCAAGAAAGAGAAAAAAAGGAAACCAATGGTCGGATTCATTGCTGGTTTGACAGCTCCTCCTGGTAGGAGAATGGGGCATGCGGGTGCAATCATTTCTGGAGGTAAAGGTGGTGCTGAAGAAAAAATTGAAACTATGAAATCTGCAGGTATTACAATATCTAAATCGCCTGCAGATATAGGAAAAACGCTTTTTGATAAACTTAATAGTTGATTTTTATTTATTTATGTTAAAATAAAAAATTAATGTCATCCTCGGATAATAATATAACTTTTAAAAAAACATCCTTTTTATCAGGTGTTAACTCAGAATTTATAAATCAATTTTATTCTGATTACCTCTCAGATCCAAAATCCTTACCTGAGGGATGGAAAAAATTTTTCGATGGGCTTAGTGAAGATGAAAAGCTTATTCTAGATGATTTGAATGGTCCTAGTTGGTCACCAGAAAAAAAAATTAAAAAGATAAATTTCTTTCAAAACGATACTAAAGAGAAAAATGTTGAATCTCTAGATGCAAGCGCAGGCTCTATAAAACAAGCTTCGCAGGACTCTGTCCGTGCAATAATGCTTATTAGAGCTTATAGAATAAGAGGCCATTTAATTTCAAATTTAGATCCATTATCTATACAAGAAAAAAAGGAGCATTCTGAATTAAAACCTGAGACTTATGGTTTCACAAAAAAAGATTATCAAAGAAATATTTTTCTAGATGGAGTTCTTGGTCTTCAGTATGCAAATCTTGATCAAATTTTAAAAATTTTAAAAAAGACTTATTGTTCAAATATTGGATACGAATTTATGCATATGAGTGATCCCGAAGAAAAAGCATGGATAAGGAATAGAATTGAAGGTCCTGAAAAAGACATTACTTTTACCGAAAATGGGAAAAAAGCAATTCTAAATAAAATAATACAAGCAGAGGGATTTGAAAAATATTTACATGTAAAATTTGTAGGGACAAAAAGATTTGGTTTAGATGGAGGTGAGTCACTTATACCAGCACTTGAACAAATTATTAAAAGAGGCGGCAATCTTGGAGCGAAAGAAATTAAAATTGGAATGCCTCATAGAGGTAGACTTAACGTTTTAGCTAATGTTATGGGAAAACCTTTCAGAGCAATTTTTAGTGAATTTTTTGGCAAATCTGTAAATGCAAGTAAAGATTTTGAGGGAGATGTGAAGTATCATTTAGGAGCATCTTCTAACAGAGAGTTTGACGGAAATGTCGTCCATATAAGTTTAACAGATAATCCATCACACCTCGAAGCTGTAAACCCTGTTGTTTTAGGGCAAGTAAGAGCTAAGCAATTTTTTCACAAAGATAAAGAAAGAAAAAAAGTAATACCTGTACTAATGCATGGCGATGCAGCTTTCGCTGGACAAGGAATAGTGGCAGAGTGTTTTGCGATGTCAGGTTTGCCTGGACATAATATAGGAGGAACCATTCATATAATAGTAAACAATCAAATAGGTTTTACGACTGCACCAAGATTTGCAAGATCTTCACCTTATCCGTCGGATGTAGCTAAAATTGCTCAAGCACCAATTTTTCACGTAAATGGAGACGATCCTGAAGCAGTTACACATTGTGCAAAAATTGCAACTGAATATAGACAAAAATTTAATCGAGATGTTGTAATAGATATGGTTTGTTATAGGAGGTTTGGACACAATGAAGGTGATGAACCCTCGTTTACCCAACCAATAATGTACAAAAAAATAAAATCTCATCCATCAACACTAACTTTATATGGAGAAAAACTATCGAAAGAAGGCTTAACTTCACCAGATCAACTTAAAAAAGATAAATTACAGTTTAAAAACTATTTAGAGGACGAATTTTTGTCATCTAAAAATTATAAGTCAGAGCTAAAATGGTTTGATGGTGTTTGGTCTAGATTTAAGCCAGGCCTAGGAAAAGATAAACGGGGCAAAAGTGGTGTCGAAAAACAAATTTTACTTAATGTTGGAAAAAAAGTATTTCATATTCCATCAAATTTTAATGCACACAAAACCTTGAAAAGAGTTTTTGAGACAAGAAGCAAATTATTTTTGAACGGAAAAGTTGATTGGTCATCTGCCGAGTCTTTAGCTATAGGCACATTATTAGTTGAAGGCTTTTCAGTTAGGCTATCAGGTCAAGACTCTGGGAGAGGTACTTTTAGCCAAAGACACGCAGTTTTAAGAAATCAAAGTAATCACGATCGCTATATACCATTAAATAATATTAAAACTGATCAAAAAAAATTCGAAATAATAGACAGTTTACTTTCAGAACTTGCAGTGCTTGGGTTCGAGTACGGATACTCATTATCAGAACCAGAAACTCTCGTATTGTGGGAAGCTCAGTTTGGAGATTTTGCTAACGGAGCACAAGTTATAATTGACCAATTCATAACTTCCTCTGAGTCCAAATGGGGTAGAGCAAGCGGTCTTGTAATGCTATTACCTCATGGGTACGAAGGTCAAGGCCCTGAGCACTCCTCAGCAAGATTAGAAAGATTTTTACAATTATGTGCGGGGGAAAATATTCAAGTAGCAAACTGTACAACACCCTCTAATTATTTTCATGCACTGAGAAGACAAATGCATAGAGAATTTAGAAAACCACTTATTATAATGACACCAAAATCTTTACTAAGGCACAAACAATGTGTATCAAACATATCGGAATTTGTTTCTAAAAGTTCATTTCACAGAGTTTTAGAGGATGATGCATATAAAAAAGAAAACAATTTAATTTCTTTAAAAAAAGATAATCAAATAAAAAAAGTAGTGATGTGTTCAGGTAAAATATATTACGACCTTATTGAGGAAAGAGAAAGAACTAAAAATAGTGATATTGTATTTGTTCGACTAGAACAACTCTATCCTTTTCCGGCGAAAACTTTAGCTAAGGTTTTAAAAAAATATAAAAAAGCCAAGTTTGTATGGTGCCAAGAAGAACCTAAAAATATGGGAGCCTGGAATACTGTTAGAAATTATATCGAAAGAACTTTAGAAATGATCAATTTAAAGGATATCAACATAAAATTTGTGGGTAGATCGGCATCAGCAACGACTGCGACTGGAAATGCCAACAAACACCTTGCACAACAAAAAGAAATATTAGAAAAGATACTTAAATAATAATGCCAGAAAAAATTACAGTTCCCACTTTAGGCGAATCAGTTACAGAGGCAACTGTTTCTAAATGGCTGAAATCCCAGGGTGAAAAAGTAGTTGCTGACGAACCAATAGTAGAATTAGAAACTGATAAAGTGAATGTCGAAGTTCCTGCTCCATCAAATGGAGTTCTCGGTAACATTAAGGCAAAAGAGGGTGAGACTGTTAATGTTGGATCATTGTTGGGAACTATAAACGAAAGTGCAAGCGATGAAATTGCGCAGACAAAAGAAGTAAAGTCATATAATCCTCCAAAAAAACAAACTAAACCAATTGAAGACATAAAAAACAATGTAAAAAAGAAAAAAGTAACCGAGTCATTAATAGATGAACCTGTTTTAAAATTGAAAGATGAGAAAATAGAAGACGAACCATTAATTTTAGAGCAAGTTCATGAAGAGAAGAAAAAATCCAGAAAACCTACATTTAAAAAAGAAGAGGCACAAGTTTCTCCTGCTGCAAGAAAGATGGCTAGTGAAGCCAAAATTGATTTAGAACAAGTTAAAGGCACTGGAAAAAATGGAATAATTTTAAAAGAGGATGTAATGGCTCTTATGGGCTCTAAACCCGCCCCATCGGAAAGAAAGATAAAATATGGTCCAGAAGAAAGAGTAAAAATGACTAGGCTTAGACTTACTATAGCTAAAAGACTTAAAGAGGCCCAAGAGAACGCGGCGATGCTTACAACATTTAATGAGGTAGACATGAGTGAAGTAATGTCTATGAGAAATCAATATAAAGAGGAGTTCCATAAAAACTATGGAGTTAAATTAGGTTTTATGTCTTTTTTTGTAAAAGCATGCGTGATTGGTTTGAAAAACTTTCCAGCTATTAATTCAGAAATCCAAGCAGAAGAGATAGTTTATAAAAATTATTATAATATTAGTATTGCTGTTGGAACAGATAGAGGTTTAGTAGTCCCAGTTTTAAGAGAAACAGACGAAATGTCTTTTGCTGATATTGAGAAAAATATTGCTAGCTTAGGTCAAAAAGCTAGAGATGGAAAAATTACCATAGAAGATCTTCAGGGAGGAACATTTACAATAACTAATGGTGGAATTTATGGATCCATGCTATCTACACCAATTTTAAATCCACCACAATCTGCAGTACTAGGAATGCACAATATTGTGGAGAGACCAGTTGTTATAAATGGAAATGTAGAAGTGAGACCAGTAATGTATTTAGCTCTCTCTTATGATCACAGGATAGTAGATGGCAAAGAAGCTGTTTCATTTTTGAAAATTATAAAAGAATCATTAGAGCAACCTAAAAGATTATTTTTAAATATATAGTATGGATAATTTTGATTTAATAGTTATTGGAGGAGGACCAGGTGGGTACGTCTGTGCAATTAGAGCTGCTCAACTAGGATTGAAAACTGCGTGCGTAGAATCAAGGGGAACCCTAGGTGGAACATGTCTAAATGTTGGGTGCATCCCATCTAAAAGTCTATTGAATTTATCTGAAAATTTTCATAAAGCCAAAAAAGACTTTAATCATCAAGGAATAGAAATCGAAGGTATTAAACTAAATATTGAAAAAATGATGTCTAATAAAAACAAATCAGTACAAGTTTTGACAAAAGGAGTAGAGTTTTTATTTAAAAAAAACAAAGTTACTTATATTAAAGGGAAAGGGGTACTTTTCTCAAAAAACGATATAGTAGTTTATGATAACAATAAAAAAGCCAATTATAAAGCTAAAAATATAGTTATAGCTACAGGTTCGTCTGTTGCTTCTTTACCAGGAATAGAAATTGATGAAAAAAATATTATATCATCAACTGGAGCATTATCTTTGAAAAGTGTACCAAAAAAATTAGCTGTAATTGGTGGAGGTTATATTGGATTAGAAATGGGTTCTGTTTGGTCAAGATTAGGTGCAGAAGTTACAGTCATAGAATACCTAGATTATATAACTCCGGGCATGGACAGAGAAATTTCAAATGAATTTAAAAAGATTTTATCTAAACAAGGAATTATTTTCAAGATGGGCTCCAAGGTGAATAAAGTAAGTTCTTCAGGATCAGCTGTCACGATAAATTATACAGATTTAAAAAGCTCAAAAGATGAAACTTTGGAATTTGATAAAGTTCTTTTATCAGTTGGTCGAAAACCTTATACAGAAGGTCTTAACCTAACAAAAATTGGAGTAAAAAAAGATAAAAAAGGAAGAATAGAGGTAAATTCCAAATTACAAACTTCAATTAAAAATATTTATGCGATAGGCGATGTTATCAAAGGTCCTATGCTAGCTCATAAAGCCGAAGAGGAGGGTATCGCAGTCGCAGAAATATTAGCGGGTCAGGCAGGACATGTAAATTATGATGTGATTCCTGGAGTAATTTATACTTCTCCAGAAGTAGCGACAGTTGGAAAAACAGAAGAGCAACTTAAAGAAGAAAAGAAGTCTTACAAAGTTGGAAAATTTCCTTTCTTGGCAAACTCACGAGCGAAGGTAAATAATGAAACCGAGGGTTTTGTAAAAATTTTAGCTGATAGCAAAACTGATAAAGTTTTAGGAGTGCATATCATTGGCCCTCATTGTGGAGATATGATTGCTGAAATGGCACTAGCCATGGAATTCGGAGCTAGCGCAGAGGATATCGCAAGAACTTGTCATGCTCATCCTACGCACACTGAGGCAATAAAAGAGGCAGCATTAGCTGTTGATAAAAGACCAATTCATTTTTAATTAATAATATTTCTAATACTATTATCAGATGAAATCGCAAGTTCTGTTGCCAAAAATTTTCAATTTTCCGTTTACTTACAATTCAAGAATTGAGAGCAAAATAGGTAATTTAGTAGAGGTTCCGTTTGGGTCAAAAAAAGAAATAGGAGTGATTTGGAAAAATAATTACTCTGAGCCAGAAAATTTAAAGATTAAATATATAAATAAAAAGACTGAATACTCCATAGATAGAAAATTAATTGATTTTATAGAGTGGTTTTCGACTTATAACATGGTTCCTATCGGACTTGTATTAAAAATGGCTATAGGCGGTTCAGATAAATTCATCAAAAATAAAGATAGATTATTTGAAATTAAAAAAACTAAAACAAGAGAATTTAGATTAAATGGCGAGCAGATTTCTGCACTCAAGTTTCTTGAGAAAGTAAATAATAAATTCAATGTATCAGTTTTGCAAGGAACCACTGGATCCGGAAAGACATTGGTTTATTTTGAACGAATAAAAAAAATAATTGAAAAGAATCACCAAGTATTAGTTTTGCTCCCAGAAATTTTTTTAACAAATGAATTTAAATCAAGGTTTGAAGAATTTTTTGGTTTTGAACCTTCAATTTGGCATTCAAAAATAACTCCGAAACAAAAAAGAATAATTTGGAAAGGGTTAATAAAAAAAAAGATTAAAATATTAGTAGGTGCTAGATCTGCATTACTCTTACCTTTTAAAAAACTTGGCTTAATCATAGTTGATGAGGAACACGACAATTCATATAAGCAAGATGAAGGTGTAATATATAATGCGAGAGATATGGCAATTTCTAGAGCACAATTTGAGAATATTCCTATACACCTTGTTACTTCTGTTCCGTCAATTGAAACTTTTAAAAATATTCAAACAAAAAAATATAGACACATAAAAATCTTAAAAAGATATGAAAATTATCCATTACCAAAAGCGCAAATAATTAATTTAAATATAAATAAGATTAAACACAAATTTATTGCAAATGAGACAATAACTTTAGTTGAAAAATTTCTTAAAAAAGGTGACCAAGTTCTTTTCTTTATTAACAGACGAGGTTTCGCTCCTTATTTAATCTGTAAAAAATGTGGTAGCAAACAAACATGCTCTAATTGTTCTTTATATCTTACGTTCCACAAACTCAAAAATAAAGCAATATGTCATCACTGCGGTTTTGAAAAAAGAATTAAAGAAAAATGTAAAATTGAAGGAAATTGTGAAATGATAATGTACGGTCCTGGAGTTGAAAAAATATTTGATGAAACTAAGAAAATATTTCCTAGTAAAAAAATTAATATATTTTCAAGCGATTATTTAAAAACAAAAAAATTATCTAATGAATTGTTAAATAATATTAAAGAAAATAAAGTTGACATTTTAATTGGCACGCAAATGATATCGAAAGGTTTCAATTTTCCAAAATTAAATTGCATAGTAGTTATTGATGCTGATTTTTCTGGAAGAGGATACGATCTAAGGACAACTGAAAAGAATATTCAATTATATCACCAATTAAGCGGAAGAGCTGGTAGATTTAGTTCTGAGTCTTTAATTATTTATCAAACATTAACTCCACATAACAATACACTTAATGAATTGATAAAAAATAAGTCAGAACAGCTATTAATTAACGAGCTTTTACTAAGAAAAAAAAATATGTTACCTCCATATCAAAGATTGATATCAATCATTATATCTTCAAAGGATCGATCTTTAAGTTTACAAGGCGCTAGAGAAATAAAATTAAGATTAAATCAAATAGATAACATAGAAGTTCTGGGACCCGTGGACTCCCCTTTGCTTAAAATTAAAAAAAATTTTAGATCAAGATTATTGATAAGGTTAAAAAGTCAAAATTTGATGCAAAAAAAAATCAGTAAAGTATTAAATGGGCTTAAAATCTCATCTAAAATTAAACTTACAGTTGATGTTGACCCTATCAATTTCGCTTAAAAATCAAAATTGGCAACTTGATCAAGTTATTTTCTTGTGATACGACCTCATCATAATTTCACAATAATTCTTACAACATAAAATGAGTACAAACAAATCTTTCTCTACTGAAACTTCAGAAAGATACTCGCGCGCTTTATTTGAAGTTTCCCAAGATTCAAATGATTTAGATAAAGTAGAGAACGATATTAAAAATTTTAAGTTGATTTATGATAAAAACTCGGAATTAAGAAATTTTATAAAAGATCCTTCCCAAATAATTACTGAGCAAAACAAGTTAGTAAATTTAATAAGTGATAAACTTAAATTTTCAAAAAATGTTCAAAAATTCTTATTATTATTAATTGAAAAAAGAAGAATTTTTTTTGTAAATAAAATTATTGAAAGTTTTTTACGGCTTTGCTCGCAAAAAAGAGGAGAAATCAAAGCATCACTAATTTCATCAAAAGAATTATCTCAAAATGAACTTAACGACATAAGTACGGATTTATCAAAATCAATGGGATCAACTTTGAAATTTGATTACAAAGTAGATAAAGAATTAATTGGAGGTTTAAAACTCCAACTAGGCAGCATCATGATTGATACCTCTATCAGAAATAAATTAAAAAAATATGAACAGGCAATGTTAGAAAATTAATATGACTATTAATCCATCAGAAATAACAAAATTATTAAAAGATCAGATAAAAAACTTTGGTGAAAAGGCTGAAGTTTCTGAAATAGGAAAAGTTTTGTCAGTTGGAGATGGTATTGCTCGAGTCTATGGTCTTGACAATGTTCAAGCTGGAGAAATGGTCGAATTTGAAGATGGATCAAAAGGAATGGCGTTAAACTTAGAAAACGATAATGTCGGAGTGGTTATTTTTGGTGACGATAGAAGCATTAAAGAAGGAGATACAATTAAAAGAACAAATGCAATTGTAGACGTTCCTGTAGGGAAAGAATTGCTTGGAAGAGTCGTTGATGGATTAGGAAATCCAATTGATGGGAAAGGAAAGTTATCTGCAAAAAACAGAAAGAGAGTTGAGGTAAAAGCTCCGGGTATTATTCCAAGACAATCTGTTAATGAACCAATGCAAACAGGATTAAAATCAATTGACTCTCTGATACCTATAGGACGTGGTCAACGAGAACTTATTATCGGAGATAGACAAACTGGTAAAACAGCCGTAGCTATCGATGCGATAATAAATCAAAAAAAAATAAACGAATCATCTGATGAAAAGAAAAAATTATATTGCGTATATGTTGCTATAGGACAAAAACGTTCAACCGTGGCCCAAATTACAAAGACTTTGGAAGAAGCTGGAGCGTTAAAATACACAACTATTGTTGCAGCCACTGCATCAGATTCTGCTCCTTTACAATTTTTAGCTCCTTATACTGGATGCACAATTGGTGAATATTTTAGAGATAACGGTATGCATGCTTTAATTGTTTACGATGATTTATCAAAACAAGCTGTTGCCTACAGACAAATGTCTTTATTACTGAGAAGACCTCCAGGCAGAGAAGCTTATCCTGGTGATGTATTTTATTTGCACAGTAGATTATTAGAACGTGCAGCTAAGTTAAATGATAAAAGTGGGGGCGGTTCTTTAACAGCTTTGCCAATCATTGAAACTCAAGCCGGAGATGTTTCTGCATATATACCAACAAACGTTATATCCATTACAGACGGGCAGATATTCTTAGAAACTGAATTATTCAATCAAGGTATTCGTCCTGCTGTTAATGTAGGATTGTCCGTGTCTAGAGTTGGCTCTGCTGCTCAAACTAAAGCAATGAAAAAGGTCGCCGGTTCAATTAAATTAGAATTAGCGCAATATAGAGAAATGGCTGCTTTTGCGCAGTTCGGTTCAGATTTGGATACATCTACACAACAATTACTAAATAGAGGTGCAAAACTTACGGAACTTTTAAAACAAGATCAATACTCTCCAATGACTGTTGCTGAACAAGTTATTTCTGTGTTTACTGGTGTCAAAGGTTATTTAGATGATATTGAGATTGGCAAGATCAAGCAATTTGAAAACGATGTTATTGAAAAAGTTAAGACTGATAAGCCAGAAATTATCGAAACAATTCAATCTTCAGGAAAATTAGAGGAAGGTACTGAAAAACTTGTTGTTGAAATTATAGAAGAATACAAAAAAGGTAATAAATAATGCCAAGTTTAGACGATTTAAAAAAGAGAATTAAAAGTGTTAAATCTACCCAAAAAATTACCAAGGCTATGAAAATGGTAGCTGCAGCAAAACTTAGAAAAGCACAAGAAAACGCTGAAAAGGGAAGACCTTATAGTCAAAAAATGCAAAATATAATTCTTAATCTTACAAGATCAATTAGCGATCCTGAAAATGCTCCTAAACTTCTTGTAGGTACTGGTACAGATAAAACTCATTTATGTGTGGTGTTGACAGCTGATAGAGGATTATGCGGTGGTTTTAATTCAAATATTTGTAAGCTTGCAAAATCAAGTTTCAAAAAAATTTTAAGTGAGGGAAAAAATCTAAAAATTATTACAGTTGGGTCAAAAGGTTTAGACCAAATTAAAAGAGAATACGAAAAATACATTGTAAAAAAATTTAGCTTTAAAGACAGGAAGCAGATTACATTCAAAGAAGCAGAAATAATTGGAAATGAAATTATAAATTTATTTAAGAAAAATGAATTTGATAAATGCATACTGTTTTATAATAATTTTAAAAACGTTATTACTCAAATTCCACAAGCACAACAAATTATACCGGCAGATAAAACTCCTAATAAAGAAAATGAAGAAAATTTGTCGTACGAATTTGAGCCCGAAGAAGACGAAATTCTTGAGGATTTACTTCCAAAAAATATATCAACTCAAGTATTTAAAGCTTTTTTAGAAAATGCAGCTAGTGAGCAAGGTTCCAGAATGACAGCAATGGATAATGCAACAAGAAATGCTGGAGATTTAGTTGATAAACTTACAATAAATTATAACAGAAGTAGACAAGCGTCTATCACAAAAGAGTTGATTGAAATAATTTCTGGAGCAGAGAGTTTATAATTATGAGCAAAAATGGAAAAATAACTCAAATTATTGGTGCGGTAGTTGATGTAAATTTTCAAAATGAATTACCAGAAATTTATACAGCACTAGAAACAAACAACTCTGGAAATAAATTAATTTTGGAAGTTGCGCAACATTTAGGAGAAAATGATGTGAGAACTATAGCAATGGATGCTACTGAAGGACTAAAAAGAGGAGATGAGGTAATTAATACTGGATCTCCGATAAGCGTACCAGTTGGTCCAGAGACTTTAGGAAGGATTATAAATGTTGTAGGAGAGTCTATAGATGAAAAAGGTGAAGTGAAAACGAAGGAAAAATGGCCGATACATAGACCAGCACCTAAATTTACAGATCAAGCAACTGAAACGGAGCAGCTAGTTACTGGTATCAAAGTTATAGATTTATTAGCACCTTATGCTAAAGGAGGAAAAATAGGACTGTTCGGAGGAGCTGGAGTTGGTAAGACAGTAACTATTATGGAGTTAATTAATAATATAGCAAAAGCTCATGGTGGTTTTTCGGTTTTTGCAGGTGTTGGAGAAAGAACTAGAGAGGGTAACGATCTTTACCATGAAATGATAGAGTCTGGTGTAATTAAAACAGATGGTAAAGGATCTAAAGCAGCATTAGTTTATGGACAAATGAATGAGCCCCCAGGAGCAAGAGCACGAGTAGCTTTAACGGGATTAACTGTAGCCGAATATTTTAGGGATAAAGAGGGACAAGATGTACTTTTCTTTGTTGATAATATATTTAGATTTACTCAGGCAGGATCAGAAGTTTCAGCTCTATTGGGTAGAATTCCTTCGGCTGTAGGTTATCAACCAACTCTGGCAACAGATATGGGTAATTTACAAGAGAGGATTACATCAACAGATAAAGGATCAATTACATCAGTACAAGCAATTTACGTACCTGCTGATGATTTAACCGATCCTGCGCCTGCAACTTCTTTTTCACACTTAGACGCGACCACAGTACTATCGAGACAAATTGCCGAAATAGGTATTTATCCTGCTGTCGACCCACTAGACTCTACTTCTAGAATTTTAGATCCAAGAATAGTAGGAGAGGAACATTACAGGGTTGCTAGAGACGTTCAAAGAATTTTACAAGCATACAAATCTCTTCAAGACATAATAGCAATACTAGGTATGGATGAACTTTCTGAGGAAGACAAATTGACAGTTGCAAGAGCTAGAAAGATACAAAGATTTTTATCGCAACCCTTTTTCGTTGCTGAGGTATTTACAGGCTCCCCTGGCAAATTAGTAGATTTAGATTCTACAATAAAAGGATTTGATGCAATTTGTAAAGGTGAATACGATCATTTACCTGAAGCAGCATTTTATATGGTTGGCGGCATTGAAGAAGTTCAAGAAAAGGCTGATAAATTAACTAAAGAAAACAAATAGTGTCGGAAAAATTTTCAATTGAAATAATTTCACCTGATAAATCAATTTTAAAAATGGAAACCTCTGAAGTGGTTATTCCATCCTTTGAGGGTGAGATGGGTATCTTAAAAGACCATATCCCATTAATTACTTTTTTAAGGCCAGGCATTATAAATATTAAAGCTGGAACCGAGCAAAAGTTTTTTGTGGAAGAGGGAACAGTGGAATTTTCTAATAACAATCTTCTTATTTTGACTTCAACTGCTGTAGAAGTTACAAAAATGAACAAAAAATTTATCGACTCTCTTATAAGTATGTCTGAAAAAAAATTAGATAATAATGAGATATCTGATAAGGAGAGATATTTGCTATCATATAAATTAGAAACACTAAGAAATATTAATCAATAAAATCATTAATAATCTCTAATAACTCGACATACATTTTCTTTTTAAAATCTACAATAGTTTTAGGTAAGTCATCAGGTATAATCCACTTCCACTCAATAAATTCTGGATTTCTAGTTTGCAAATTTATTTCTTTTTCATCACCAATAAATTTTGCAATAAACCATTTTTGCTTTTGACCCCTAAATTTACCCTTCCAAATAATACCAACTAAATTTTTTGGAAGTTCATACTCAAAAAAACCATCAATTTCTCTCAAGATATCAATACTTTTAATACTAGTTTCCTCATAAAGCTCTCTTTTCATAGCTGAAAGATAGCTCTCTCCTTTTTCAACACCTCCTTGGGGCATTTGCCACTTATTTACAGGGTTATCTTTTCTCTTACCAACAAAAACTTTATTCTCATTATTTAAAATTATTACTCCTACGCCGTTACGCATAGGAAGTTTTTTGGAATTCATATAATTAGGAGTTAAATAAATTAATTGCGTAATTTAATTGGTTATCCTTTTCCGAGTTAATTAGAAAATCATCCCCCTGTTCTTCAACAAATATATCAGGAGTCACGCCAACTTCAGAAATGGACTTACCTGAAGGTAAATAATATTTAGAAATAGTTAGTCTCATACCACCTCCATTTTTTAAGGGTATTATTGATTGAACGGAACCTTTTCCATAGGAGCTTTCGCCTAAAATTATTGCTCTTTTATGATCTTTTAAGGCTCCAGCAAATATTTCTGAGGCTGAGGCAGAGCCATTATTTATTAATACCACTATTGGTTTCCCCTTTATTTCGTCGCCCTTTCTTGCAAAAAATTTCCTTGTTTCAGAGATCTTCCTGCCTTTAGTTGAAACTATCTCACCATCTTCTAAAAAATAATCAGTTATATTTATTGCTTGTGTAAGCAATCCACCAGGATTATTTCTTAGATCTAGAACATACCCTTTAATTTTATTTTTTTTTTCAAACTCTTTTACAGATTTCAAAAACTGTTTGTCACTATTTTCATTAAATGATTTTAATCTTATGTAACCTAAATTTTTATTCTTCCCTAATAGTCTAGAGCTTACTGATTTTACCTCTATTATTTTTCTTACAATTTTAAACTCTAAGGGTTTTTTAACATTTTTGCGTCTAACAGTAAGATCGATAGAAGTTCCAACCGGACCTCTCATCAACTTTACAGCTTCCAATAAAGATTTCCCTTGAACCTGATCTTTGCCAATTTTTACAATGTAGTCACCAGCCTTAATACCTGCTTTTGCTGCAGGTGTATCATCAATAGGTGAGATCACTTTAACAACGCCAGCTTCCATGCCAATTTCTATACCTAATCCTCCAAATTCGCCTTTTGTATCTGTCTGCATCTCTTGAAAAAGTTCAGGACTCATATAAGCCGAATAAGGGTCAAGAGATTGAAGAACACCATTTATAGCTGAGTCCATCATTTTTGATTGATCAACATCGTCAACATAATCTTTCTTTATATTTTCCAAAACTTCACCAAAAAGATCTATTTTTTCATAAAGATCATTTTTTGAATAAACATTTAAAGATAGATTAGAAAATAAAAAAACTAAAATGAAAATTTTTTTCATATCATCGCCTTTTCTTTTGGAGTCTCCTCTGACCACATTTTTTCCAAATCATAAAACTCTCTTTTTTCTGGATGAAATATGTGAACAATTACATCTTGAGTATCGACAAGCTTCCATTCATTACTTTCTTTTCCCTCTATTCGACAATTATTTAATCCAATTTTTTTTAATTCAGATACGAGTATCTCAGATAATGCTTGAAGATGTCTAGATGAAGTTCCAGATGCTATAATCATATAATCGGCAATATAAGATTTATTTTTGAGATTAATTGAAATTATATTTTGGGCTTTATTGTTATCTAAGATCTTCTCAATAATGTTTTTAATGTCCGATACTATCATCAATATTTTGATTTTAAGCTTTTCTTAAGAGCCGTAGATGAAATATCAAAATGTTTGTTCCTTATAAATATAATTCTGTTTTTATTTAAATATTTTACCACAATAGACTCTTTACTCTTTCTATCATATCCTTTGCGAGAAAAAACTATTAATTTCGTTAATTTTACTATTTTTTTCCAACTTTTCCATTTGTGAAATTCTAACAAAATATCTGAACCAATAATTAAATAAAGATTTTTAGGTTTATCTTTTTGAAAAATATATTTAATTGCATTTATAGTCCTAGATGACTTAAGAATATCATCTAAATATAAGACTCGAATTTTTCCTACATTTTCAACAATTTTTTTTGCTAGCAACAGTCTTCTTTTAAGAGAAAAAAGTGGGTTTTTTTTTAAAGGATTTTTTTTTGTAATTACCCAATAAATTTTTTTTAATTTAAGCTTTTTAATTGCAATTTTAGAAATAGCTAAATGTCCCTCATGAGCTGGATCAAAACTTCCACCTAAAATACCAATATTATCGATTTTTAATTTTGCCATTAATTATGGTCTTATTATTCCTCCTCCAGAGACAATATACTTATATGAAGTTAGCTGATTTATTCCAACTGGGCCTCTCGGTGGCAGTTTGTTTGTTGATATCCCAATCTCACCTCCAAATCCAAATTCGCCTCCATCAGCAAATTGTGTTGAAACATTATGCATAGCTATTGAGCTATTAACGCCATCTAAGAAAATTTTCGCATTTTTAGTATTGTTAGTAATTATGCAATCTGTATGCATAGTGCCGTATTTTAAAATATGATTAACCCCTTCCTGAACATTTTTTACAGACTTAATAGAAATAATTGCATCTAAATATTCTGTTTTCCAATCTTTTTCTTTTGCTAACTTAAGTCTATTGTTGAAAAACTTATTTATTTTATTGTCAACTCGTACTTCACAACCAGATTTTTTTAGCGAGTTAATAATTTCCACACCATGAGATTTTAAAGCTTTTTCTTCTATTAATAGTGTTTCAACTGCTCCGCATATACTTGTTCTCCTCATTTTAGCGTTGATTATAATCTTTTTAGCTGTTTTTAAGTTCGCACTTTTATCAACAAAAATGTGACACAACCCTTCTAAGTGACCGATCACGTGTACGCTAGAAAATTTTTGAACTTTAGTTACCAAGCCTTTTCCACCTCTTGGAACAATAACATCAATATATCTACTCATTTTAGCCAATAGATGATCAACGACTTTTCTATTTTTTTTATCAATAAATTGAACACAATCTTTATTTACATTATTTTTTTGGAGAGTTTCTCTAAAAATGTTGGCTAGCAATTTATTCGAGTTTAGCGCTTCTGAACCTCCTCTTAAAATACAGCAATTTCCAGACTTTAAACTTAAAGCGGCCACATCAGCGGTTACATTTGGTCTACTTTCATAAATGACTCCAATAATACCGATTGGTGTAGTCACTTTTTTAATCCTTAATTTATTTGGTCTTTCCCATTCCTCTAATACTTTTCCAATAGGATTCTTAAATTTTGCTATCTCATTAATTGCGTCTCTAATATTATCTATTCGTTTACTATCTAAAATCAGTCTATCAATGAGATGTTTACGTTTTACATTTTTTACGTCTTTTAAATTTTCTCTGATTATTCTACTTTTGTTTTTTAAAAGATTTGTGTTGTAATTATCTAAGACTTTTTTTACTCTTTTTTGATCTATTGATTTAAGATCTTCAAAAGCTCTTTTTGCTTTTTTTCCAATTTTTTCTAAATATTGCATTTACAATTTTACCATATCATCTTTATGAATAATTTCAGATTTACTTAGATATCCTAATATTTTTTCTATTTCTTTACTTTGTTTTCCTTTAATTTTATCAATTTCAATTGAATTAAATGAGACCAATCCTCTTGCTAATTGGTTTTCTTGCTGATCTACAATCAATATATTTTCTCCTTTTTCAAATGGTCCTATAACTTTTATTATGCCAGCTGCAAGTAGACTTTTACCATTTGATAAGGCTTTAGCAGCTCCTGCATCTACATAAATTTTACCTGATGAGCTTAAAGAGCTTACTATCCATTTCTTTTTTGCATCTAAACTTGAAATTTTTGGAATAAAATGAGTAAAAGATTTATCTTTTATCATTCTATCAAGTGGGAAATCTTTTTTTCCGTTAGCTAAAAACATATGACAACCTGAATTCATACAAATTTTTGCAGCATCTAATTTTGTAGTTATCCCACCTGAACCATACATATTTTTACTTTTCTCAACTAATGAATATATTTTTTCATCTAGTCTTGAAACTTTTGCAACTACCTTTTTTGTTTTGTCATATAAACCATCAACATCAGAAAAAATAATGAGAGTGTCAGCACCAATAATTTGCGCTACTCTTGCAGCAAGTCTATCATTATCACCATATTTTATTTCTGAGGTAGCAGTTGTATCATTTTCATTTACTACAGGAATAGCTTTTAATTTAAAAAGATTGTCAAAAGTACTTCTTACATTAATAGCCCGTCTTCTTTGTTCTGTGTCATCTGGGCTAATCAAAATTTGTCCTGACTTTATTTTGAACTTATCAAACAGTTTTTGAAACTCGCCTGCTAAATGTATTTGACCAATAGCAGCAACCGCTTGACTCATTTCTAACTTTATCTTCTTTTTTTTAATTTTTAAATATTTTTGTCCTAAAGCTATTGCTCCAGAGGAGACGATTACAAAATCTCTTTTTAATTTATACTTATTGATATCTTTGATTAATGATGTAACCCATTTTTTTTTGAAATTTCCTTTACCGTCAACAACTGTCGTTGAGCCCAGTTTAATAACAATCTTTTTTGAATTATTAATCAGCATATTTTATCAAAATTTTTTTTATTTTTTGGATATCTTTTTTTGAAAAAACTGAAATTATTTCATATTTAGTTTTTACTTTTTTTTTAAAATCCTCCAGTTTTTTATTTATATATTCATTTTCAAATAAATCAGACTTATTAAAAAAAATAATTTCTTTTTTATCGCTTAATTTTTTATCGTATGATACAAGCTCATTGACAATTTGTTTATAACTTTTCACAAGATTATCTTCACTTAAATCTATTAAATGTAATAGAACTTTACACCTTTCGATATGACGTAAAAATTTATCTCCAAGACCAGTACCTTTATGCGCTCCTTCTACTAATCCAGGAATATCAGCCAAGGTTAATTCTCTCTTATCATAGTAAGTAACACCTAAATTTGGATTAATCGTTGTAAATGGGTAATTGGCAATTTTAGGTTTAGCTCTTGTCAACGCTGCTAACAAACTAGATTTTCCTGCATTTGGTTTCCCAATTATACCTATATCGGCGATGACTTTTAGTTGTAGCCAAATCCAAAATTCTTCACCGAGCCTTCCATTAGTTTTTTTTTTAGGGGCTCTATTTGTCGAACTCTTAAATCTAACGTTTCCTAAGCCTCCTTTACCACCAGATGCAACAAGATATTTTTCTTTATTTTTTGTAAAGTCGTAAATAAGAGTATTATTATCCTCCTCAAAAATTTGAGTACCAACTGGAACTTTCAAAATTAAATCTTCACCATTGGCACCGGTTCTCTTTCTTTTACTTCCATTTCTGCCATGTTGAGCTTTAAAATGTTGAACATATCTAAAATCAATAAGTGTATTAAGGTTTCTATCTGACTGCACAATTATAGAACCTCCATCTCCACCATCCCCGCCGTCAGGTCCACCGAATTCAATGAATTTTTCTCTTCGAAAACTTGCTGAACCGGATCCCCCGTTTCCTGCTTTGATATATATTTTAGCTTGATCTAAAAATTTCATTATAGGTAATATAAATAACTTGGGTTATTTATATAGATTTAATTGGGGATTACAGAAACAAATGTTCTGTTTAATTTTGATTTTTTAAATTTTACTCTTCCCTTGATCAACGAAAAAATCGAATGGTCTTTACCCATACCCACATTGTCGCCAGGATGAATCTTAGTGCCTCTTTGTCTTACTATAATGTTTCCAGGTATCACCAATTGATCACCATATCTTTTAACACCTAGACGTCTACCTTTACTATCTCGGCCGTTTTTTGAAGATCCGCCAGCTTTTTTTGTTGCCATTTAATTCCCTATTTTTTTGTCTCTTTTTTTACAACTTTTTTTTCTTCTTTAACAGCTTTCTTTTTTTCAACAATCTTAGCCTCATCAATAACTTTACCGCCTTTAGCTAAAATTTTAGTTATTTGTATCTTTGAGTGACGCTGTCTATGACCGTTTTTTTTTCTTGAATGTTTTCTTCTTCTTTTGTGAAAAACTAAAATTGTTCGATCTTTTACATTGTCCAATAATTTTGCTTCAACAGTGGCTCCATCTATATTAGGATTTCCAATTTCCGTGTTCTTACTATCGTTTAGAAGTAAAACATTCTTAAATTTGATAGTTTCTCCTATCTTAGCGTTCAATTTTTCAATTTGTAAAATTTTACTTGTAGACACTTTGTACTGCTTTCCACCTGTTTCTATTATTGCAAATGACATAAAAATAATTTTTTTTGTTTCCACGCAATATAGCCTTAAGCACCTACAAGTCAAGATTATTGAGGTTAAAAAGAGTCCTTTAAATCTCGTAATTTTGAAAAGACCTCGTCTTCAGTTGATGTTTTAAGGTTTAATGTTTGTCTAATAACTGGATCATTACATCTAAGGAAGATATTTGTTTTTATTTCTGCATCTATTGTGGTTGGAATTGTAGGTATCCCTTTTTTTAACTTTATTTGAATATCTTTAGCTTTTTTCTTAAGTGCTATGTTATTTGGATCATAAGTTAAACAAAAATTTAAATTTGATTTTGTATATTCATGGCCACAATATATTTTAGTATCTGCTGGAAGAGATTTGATCTTATTTAGCGATTTGTACATCTCTTTATGGGAACCTTCAAATACTCTACCACAACCTAACGAAAATAAAGTATCACCAGTAAAAACTACTTTTTCATTATAAAAAAAGAAAGAGATGTGTGTATTAGTATGACCAGGAACAAAAATTACTTCAAATTTTAAATTTCCAATTTCATGCTTTTGATTTTCTTTAAGCAATACATCTATACCTGGAATTCTATTTTTATCTAATCCAAATCCCAAAACTTTAGAATTATATTTTTTTTTTAATTCTAAATTCCCGCCAACATGATCAGCATGGTGATGAGTATTTAAAATGAAATCCAATTTTTTGTACTTTTTTACTACACTATCACAAGCTTTGAACTCTGCAGGATCAACTATTGAAACAGTATCAGATTTTTTGTCGTGAATTAAATAACTATAGTTATCATCTAAACATGGAATAATTTCTATTATCATATTATCCTATTAAAAAAATACCAACTTTTGAAAAAAGATTTTTTATTTCTAAATTACTTTTTTTTATTAATGAAGTTTTATTTTCATTAACCCCAACAACTCTTTTTATATTAATATTTTTTTCGTCACAGAAATTAAACAGATCTTTTATAGTGCACATATGTAAATTAGGGGTATTATACCATGTGTTTGGCAATGTTTTTGTAACTGGCATTTTACCAAAAAACAAAAGCTTTGTTCTTACTTTCCAATAACCAAAATTTGGAATTGAAATAACAACTGATTTTCCAATTCTCAAAAGATGTTTTAAAACTTTTTCTGGCTCATAAAAAGCTTGAAGAGTCTGACTAAGCACTACATAATCAAATGACTGATCAGGAAATTGATGTAATTCAGTTTCAGCATTTCCTTGAATAACTGGCAAACCTTTGTAAATACATTCTTGGACATTATCCCGATTTAGCTCAAGTCCTCGAATTTCTATATTTTTTTCTTTTTTTAAAAAATACATTAATGATCCGTCTCCACAACCCACATCAAGAACTCTTGTATTTTTAGGTAACAAGTCTGCTATTACTTTAAATTCTTTTTTCATTTTTAAATTTTTCATGCATCGAGTCGATAAACCCTTTAAGTGTTTTTAAAAATTCAGGCTCATTAAGTAAAAAAGAATCATGTCCTTTATCTGTAACAATTTCGGAATATGATACATCCGCGCCTGAAGCGTTCAATGCAATTACAATATCTTTATTATCTTTTGTTGTGTAAAGCCAGTCAGAGGAAAATGATATAATTAAGAATTTAGTTTTTTGATTTTTAAAAGCCTCTACCAAACCACCTTTAAATTGTTTTGCGAGATCGAAATAATCCATTGCTCTAGTTATATATAGTACTGAGTTAGCATCAAATCTTTCCACAAAAGCATAACCCTGATGTCTCAAATAGCTCTCAACTTGGAAGTCTGCATTAAAACTAAATTCATAGTCTGCTTTCTCTTGTAATTTTCTTCCAAATTTTTCTTGCATACCTTTTTCAGATAAGTAGCTAATATGACCAACCATTCTTGCAACAGCTAAACCGTTTTTGGGTTGAACACCTTTCAAGACGTACTGACCGTTATCCCATACAGGGTCAGCCATAATCGCTTGACGAGCTAATTCGTTTAAAGCAATATTTTGAGCGCTATGACTTGAGCTACAAGCTATTGGAATTGCTGAAAAAGTTTTATCTGGAAATGTTGCACAAAATTGCAATAGCTGCATTCCGCCCATTGAGCCGCCTGTCGCACATAAAAGTTTCTTTATACCAAGATACTCGATTAAAGATTCTTGAGCTCTTACCATATCTTTAATTGTTATTACTGGAAAATCTAAACCGTAGGGTTTTTTTGTTTCAAGATTAATATTTCTAGGTCCAAATGATCCCATACAACCGCCAATTACATTAGCACAGATAACAAAATATTTATTTGTATCTAAAGCTTTACCTGGACCGACTGCAGTAATCCACCATCCCTCCTTATTTGTAATAGGATTTGTTCCAGTTATAAATTGATCACCAGTTAGTGCATGAAACACCAATATAGCATTATCCTTATTTTCATTTAATTCTCCATAAGTCTCGTATGCGAGAGGAAAATTACTTATAGTTTTACCACAATCAAGTCTAAGTGGTTTTGTAACATCTAGTTTCTTTATATTTTCAAGTTTTATGTTCATCCAAAAAAAAAGCCCAGCTAAACTGGGCGTCCCCTTTTTAGCTAAATTTGTTATGCGCTTGCAATATGGTTAAATCAGCGCGAATAATGTTTACTAAATCATCACAAACTTGTCAATTTTATATACGATAAAGAGCTATAGAAAAACTTAAACAATTTAGATAATACATTAATTAAATGAGATTTCCGAAACCAAATAACATTGTTGCGGAGAAATATGTTGCTGGAATGAGCTTATTCAAGAGCAAATTAGCAAAGATTAAATTATCAGCTAATGAGTCTGCTCTTGGTCCTAGCCCAAAAGCAAGAAAACAATACTTAGAGGTTTCAAAAAACTTTGCAAGATACCCTGACTCCGATGGAAACTTTTTAAGAAAAACGCTAGCTAAGAAGTTTAAGATTGATAAAAATAGAATAATCTTAGGATCAGGTTCTGATCAAATTTTTGAACTTATATGTAAATCGTTCCTAAAGAAAGGAGATGAAGTTATAGTCCCTAAGTTTAGTTTTATAATTTACCGAATTTACAGCAGAATGAATGGAGCAAAAGTTATTTATTCGAAAGAGAATAATTTTACTGTTTCAACTAAAGATATACTTAAAAAAGTTACGAGAAAAACTAAAATAGTTTTCCTAGCTAACCCAAATAATCCAACTGGAACATATATTCCAAAGAAAGAATTACTCTTTTTAAGAAAAAAACTAAGAAGTGATATCTTGTTAGTAGTAGATGATGCTTATTTTGAGTATGTAAAAAATAAAGATTATTTATCTGGTTTAAAAACTTT
>CACKCM010000002.1 GCA_902598735.1 uncultured Pelagibacteraceae bacterium
AATGCCTAAAATTTTTTTTGAAATAGAAATATTTCTATATTTTATATTAAATTTTTTTTTAAAGTTCGTATTACCATAAACTGTTATATTTTTTCTAAACTTACTTTTTTTAGTTACCGCATTTAAAAAAATTGAAACTGCACCGGGATAAATTGGAGAGAAGTTTTCTTTATAGGGAAGTAAAATTGAAATTCTCATGTATATTTTATCTTAATATTATTCCTTAAAACTCTATTATTCTTTATATAATATTCTCTAGAAATTGCTTCACTTTTTGAATTAAGTTTTTCCTTATAAATTAGTTTCCATTTTCTACCTTTAGTAAATTTAGCGCCTTTGCTATTATTATGTAACATAATTCTTTTTTTTAAATTATTCGTATAGCCAACATATGTTACAGAATTTTTGCCCAAGGATTTGAGCATGTAGACGTGATAAATCATTTTATTTAATAGCCTTTTCCTAGGTCTTTTTTAGTATTTTTTTTAAGTTTACTAATTGCTGTTTTTGATGCTGCCGTCATATATCTTTGATCTGAACCAATAGTTACTAGTTGAAAACCTTTTTTTATCATTTTTTCAGCATATTCTGGCTGACCATTTTGAATCCCAGCAATAATATTATTCTTTTTAGCATGTTCTAAAATTTTCATAATTAAATCATATACTGGATCACCCTCTGGTTTATCAAAACTAGGTTTTTCACCAACAGCTAAACTCAAATCAGCTGGACCGATGTAGATACCGTCTAAACCCTCTGTCTGCATTATTTTATCTAAATTTTCTAATGACTCTTTTGTTTCAATCATCGCAAATTTTATTATTTCATCATTAGCTTTTTCAGCATAATCAGCTCCACCATATACTAAACCTCTGATTGGTCCGTAACTTCTGTAGCCTCTAGGAGGATACATGCATGCTTTAACAAAATTCTCTGCCTCATTTTTATTACTTATCATAGGACAAATAATTCCATAGGCTCCAGCATCTAAAATTTTCATTATTTGACCTGGTTCATTCCAATTTACTCTAGCCATTGGCACCACATCTTTTGTAGAAATAGCTTGTAACATTCCAACTGCATTAGGATAATCAATAATTCCATGCTGCATGTCCAAAGTTAATGAATCCCAATCTTGATTAGCCATTAATTCAGCTGTAAAAGAATTTGGTATTTGAAGCCAACCATTTACCGCAGATTTTCCAGTTTTAAAAATCTCCTTTAATTTGTTTTTTCTCATTTGTATGAAATTCCGAAGTGAGTATATTTAATATTTAAATAATCTTTAATGGCCATCGAACCGCCTTCCCTGCCATATCCAGTTTGTTTAATTCCACCAAATGGGGCCTCTGCTACAGCAACCACAGGTGTATTTACTGCAACACAGCCTGTTTCTAGTTTCTCAGACGCTTCGTTAGCTTTTTTTAGATCCGTAGTATAAACGTAACTACATAATCCCAAGTCATTATCATTAGCCCTAGTTATTACTTCATCAAAATCTTTAAAAGTTAAAATTGGAACTATTGGACCAAAAGGTTCCTCTTTCATTATTGTAAAATTATCTTTTATATTATCAAAAATTGTTGGTTCATAATAATAACCTTTATTAAAATTAGCTGCTCTTTGACCGCCTAACAATAATTTTCCGCCTTCTTTTTTTGTTGTTTCCACTAATTTTTCAACACCTTCCAATCTCTGTTTAGTGCATAGAGGACCAAGTAAAGTATCTTTGTCCATTCCGTTTCCTATTTTCAACTTTTTAGTTTTTTGGACCATAAGATTTGCAAACTCATCTTTTTTCTTTTCATGAATATAAAATCTATTAGGAGATATACAAACTTGACCATTGTTTCTAAACTTTGCAGTAATTGCCATATCTGTGACTTTATTTAAATCAACATCATCAAAAACAATAAATGGCGAATGACCACTTAATTCCATTGTGACCCTTTGAACTTTTTCAGCAGCTTGTTTTAAAATTAATTTACCTACTCTTGTGGATCCTGTAATTGAAATTTTCTTTACAATATCAGACGATATCAATTCTGATGAAATATCTGCTGGATCTCCAGATAATAAGTTTACCACGCCAGGAGGTACGCCGGCTTCTCTGCAAATATCTACGATTTCCATCACACTTCCTGGTGTAATTACATCTGGTTTAACAATTACAGAGCATCCTGCTGCTAATGCCGTAGAGATTTTCCTTGACGCTAAGACTACTGGAAAATTCCATGGAACTAAAGCGGCAACTACTCCAACAGGTTGGTAAATAACGTGAATTTTAGTATTAGGAAAACGACTTTGATTAATTTCTCCAAATATTCTTTTAGTTTCTTCAGCATTCCACTCAAATATATCAGCTGCACCTCCTATTTCACCAGGTCCTTCTGTAATTGGTTTTCCAACTTCTAATGTTAACCACTTAGATAAAATATCTGATTTTTTTCTCATTAATTCTGAAATTCTTCTAATTACTTTTGATCTTTCCCAAGGCGAGGTATTTTTCCAAATTTCTAAACCTTTTTCTGCAGATTTGAGAGCACTTTGAACATCTTTTGTATTTGCTTTAGATGCTTTACCTATAATTTCCTCTGTTGCAGGATTTATGACATCGTATGTATCACCACTTGAAGATTGTTGCCATTTACCGTCAATAAACTGACCAAATTTTTCGTACATAAATTTTATATAATTATTGAATATATTAAGTTAATTATCTATCTTATAAAGAATTTATGAAAAACATTCAACTTACTTGTGCTCATGCGCTTGTCAAATTCCTTACAAAACAAAAAATTTTAATCGATGGAAAGAAAGAATCATTGTTTCCTGGTGCATTTGGAATTTTTGGACACGGCAACGTAGCGTGCCTAGGTCAAGCGCTTCAAGAAAATCAAAAAGAACTTCCTACATGGAGAGGTCATCATGAGCAGAATATGGCACTAACTGGCATTGCGTACTCAAGAGCTAAAAGAAGAAAACAAATTTTTATTGCAACAAGTTCTGTGGGGCCAGGTTCAACAAATATGATTACAGCGGCAGCTGTTGCAATGAGTAATAGACTTCCAATATTATTCCTCCCCGGAGATACATTTGCAAATAGAATGCCGGACCCAGTATTGCAACAAGTTGAGCATTTTAGCAATCCTGGAATTACACAAAATGATGGATTTAAACCGGTTGTAAGATACTTTGATAGAATTACACGTCCAGAACAAATAATATCAACTTTGCCTCAAGCTATTGAAGTTATGCTTGATCCTGCTGATTGTGGCCCCGCTTGCATCTCTTTAAGTCAAGACGTTCAAGGTGAAGTTTTTGATTATCCTGTGGAATTTTTTAATGAACGAATTCATGTAATCAGAAGACCACGACCAGATGACTATCAAATAAAAAAAGCAGCAGAAGTTATTAAATCTTCGAAAAATCCAATATTAATTTCAGGTGGTGGTGTGTTTTACTCTGATGCAATGGATGAACTATCTAACTTTGCAAAAAAACATAATATCCCAGTTACTCAAACTATTATGGGTTATTCCACTATGAAAAGAGATCATTCCCATTTTTTAGGTCCCATCGGAGGTCTTGGTGGAAAAGCAGCAAATAATATGGCTAAAAAAACAGATCTAGCGATTGCTGTAGGAACTAAACTTGCTGATTTTACAACAGGATCTTGGGCAAATTTTGAAAACCCAAATTTTAAACTTGTATCTGTAAATGCAGCAAGATTTGACGCGAACAAACATATGGCACAAGCTGTAGTTGGTGACGCAAAAGTATCATTATCAGAGTTATCTTTAGCTCTTGGAAGTTGGAAAGCAGATGATAATTGGAATAAAAAAGCACAAATAGAATTAAAAAGTTGGAATGAATATGTTGATAAAGAGAGTGGTCCAACAAATCAAAAATTACCTAGTTATGCCCATGCTGTAGGTGCAATTTATAGGAATTCTGATCCATCAGATATTGCAGTAACTGCTGCTGGCGGTTTAGTAGGTGAAGTTGTACAAGTGTGGAGACCTAGAGAATTAAATACTCACGAAACTGAATGGGGCTTTAGTTGTATGAGTTACGAAATTTCAGGTGCGTTAGGTATTAAAATGGCAAATCCTAACAAAGAAGTCATAGCTTTTGTAGGTGACGGTTCATATCTTCTTTACAATTCCGATATATATAGTTCTGTAATTACTAATAATAAATTGATTTTAATAGTTTGCGATAACGGTGGCCATGCAGTTATTAATCGACTTCAACTATACAAAGGTGGTAAAGAATTTAATTGTTTACTAAAAAGCTCAAAAACTCCTAATCTTGTTCCAGTCGATTTTGCCTCACATGCAAAGAGTATGGGTGCAGATGGAGAGCAAGTAAATTCAATTTCAGAACTAGAGGAAGCTTTTAAAAGGGCAAAAAAATCTAAGAAAACATATGTTATAAGTATCCAGACCGATGGTTATCAATGGTTAGAAGGTTCAGCATACTGGGAAAGCCCTACTCTTTCAATACCAACAACTGAGGAAAATAAAAGAGCCCTAAAAGAACACCTAGACGGGAAGAAAAAACAGAGAAAAGGTGTATAAGCTTTTAAATGGGGAAAGTTTTTAAAGTTGGCCTAATTGGCTGTGGTCATATTGCTGAGACTTATTTTAGAGCACATAAATATTTCAATAATTTTAAGATAATTAAATGTGCTGATATAAATAAATTTGCCGCTAAAAAGTGTGCAAAAATTTTTAAAATCAATTCAGTCTCAGTCAATGAAATACTTAAAGATAAAGAAATTCAAATAATTCTAAATTTGACAATACCTAATGCACATTATTTAATAGCTAAAAAATCATTACTTAACGGTAAACATGTTTATTCTGAAAAACCTTTAGCAGTTTCATTGACAGATGGAAAAGAACTTATAAAGATAGCAAAAAGAAAAAAGCTTTTTATAGGAAATGCTCCTGATACTTTTTTGGGTGGAGGAAATCAAAAAGCTAGAGAACTTTTAGATAAAGGCTTAATAGGAAAAGTGAAGTTTGGTACCGGTATATTTGCTTATCCAGGAATACAATCTTATCATCCTAATCCAGAGCCTTGGTTTGCTAAAAAAGGAGGCGGACCTGTTATAGATATGGGCCCATATTATTTAACAGCTTTAGTGAATTTATTAGGACCAGCTAAAGAAGTGACAAGTATAAGCTCAAAAGGAGCAAATAAGCGTACTATCGGTATAGGACCAAAAAAAGGTAAAAAATTTAAAGTTGGGTGCCCAACAACTTATTTTTCAACTATAAAATTTCATAATGGCACGATAATAAGATTAACTTTATCTTTTGATGTTATCTCCCATCTAAGAAACCATATAGAGCTATATGGAGAAAAAGGTTCTATGATAGTTCCGGATCCAAATATGTTTGGTGGATCAGTTTTAATCAGTAAAAAATTAGGCAGTTCATGGCAAAATCATCAAACAAATAGAATGTCTCTAGGAAGAATTAATATAAGAACCCAAAGCTCCAGAGCAAATGAGTCTCCTACTAACGCGAATTATAGAGGTGTTGGATTATCAGAAATGATAAATTCAATTCAAAATAAGAGAATACATAGGTGTAACGGAGATTTATCTCTTCACGTCCTTAATATAATAGATGCAATTCATTTATCTGCGAAAAATAATAAAAAACAAAAAATTTCCATAAAATGTAAAAAGCCAGAAAGTTTTTCAAATAAAGAGATTAATTCAATTCTCAAATAGAACTCTATCTGCTTAAAAAAGCTGCACCTCTAACTCCACTAGAATCACCATGAGCTGGATGACTGAAAACTGTATTTAATTGTTTTACTTCAAGATATTTTAGTGTAATTTTTTTAATTTCATTTAAATCTTTAATTTCATTTGATAATCCTCCGCCAAATACAATTATGTCTGGATCAATTATATTAATTAACCCAGCTAAGGACCTAGCTAGTCTATCTTTAAAAAGTTTGACGAATTTATTGTTTTTTTTATCATTGAATATTGAATGGGCAGTTTTTTTTGATTTATTGTTTAATTTATATAAACTTTCTATACCTTTTCCAGAAATAAATTGCTGAGTTGAAAACCTATAATGATATTTTATTTTATCCTTTTTCTCATTTATGCCAAATCCTGGTAAGAAATTATGCCCCCACTCGCCAGCAATATGGTTTGCTCCTCTGACTATTTTTTGATCTATCACAAGACCACCCCCTGTACCTGATCCAAGAATTATACCAAATACTACATTATAATTTTTTGCAACACCGTCGATTGACTCAGATAAAGCAAAACAATTCGCATCATTTTCAAAAATTATTTTATTTTTTACTAATGATCTTAAATCTTGTTCAATCTTTTTATTAGCAATCGATTTTAAGTTATATGTATTAAATATCCTACCTTTATTATCCATTGAACCAGGATGACAAATACCTACACTAAATTCTTGATTATACTTTTTTGTTAAATTTTTGATTATATGAGATATTTTTTTAAGTAGTTCTTTATAATTATGTGGTGTTATTTCTCTTTGTCTAATAATTTCAGAGTTATTGTCATCTAAGACAACGTATTCTATTTTAGTAGCACCTAAATCTATTCCTATTTGCATTAATTAGTTGAAGACCTATTCATTTCTTGAAGCTCAACCTCTAATTTATCTAATTCTTCACCACCAGCCATCATGCTTAAAAGCTTTTCCCTAGTAATATTTTTTTTTTCGTAAGTACCTAAACTTTTTCCTCTATTTAAAACTGTAAAACTATTTCCAACAGGATAAGCATGATGCACGTTATGTGTGATCAAAATTACAGCTAAACCTTGTGAAGCTGCTTTTACGATGTATTTTAAAACTACTGATGCTTGGTGCACACCTAATGCTGAAGTGGGCTCATCTAAAACAAGAACTTTTGCTCCAAAATAAATGGCTCTACTAATCGCTAAACACTGTCTTTCACCCCCAGACATTGTTCCAACTGCCTGAGATGGATCCCTGACATCAATACCTATCTGACCCATTCTCTCGGCAGCTATTTTATTTGCTTTTTCGATATCAAATGTTTTGAAAAATGGCGGACCTTTCATTGGTTCTCTTCCCATAAAAAAGTTTCTTGTTACACTCATTAAAGAGACTAAAGCTAAATCTTGATACACTGTAGCAATGCCCATATCTAATGCATCTTTAGGACTGTCAAATATTGTTTTTTTTCCTTCAACAATAATTTCACCTTCATCAGGCCTATGTACTCCAGCTAATGTTTTGATTAAAGTTGATTTACCTGCACCATTGTCACCAAGAAGACACATAATTTCACCTTTTTTTAATTTCATAGTTACATCTTTAAGAGCTATTACTTTTCCAAAAAATTTACTTATGTTGTTAAATTGAACTAAATAATCAGACATTATTTGCTTTCCGTTACTTTTCTTCTTATATAATTATTAAAGATCACAGCGATCAACATCATTGCTCCTAAAAAAACTTTAAACCAGTCTGTATCCACATCAGTGTAAAATATCCCCATTGATACTGTTCCAAAAATCAAAGCTCCGAATGCAGCACCTATCGCTGAACCATAACCACCAGTCAATAAACAACCTCCAACAACTGCAGCTGCGATAGCTTCTAATTCCTTTAAAGTTCCACGCATTGTATCGGCTGAACCAGCGTCTAAAACTTGAATAGTAGCAAATATAGTAGCAGCTACTGCAGTACCTATAAATAAACTTATTTTTACTCTACCAACTGGAACTCCAACATTGTTAGCACCATTTTTATCTCCTCCAGATGCAAATATCCAATTTCCGTATCTTGTTTTCATTAGTATCCAAGTTGTAATGATTGCCAAACCTATGAACCATATTACAGATGGTGGTATTCCTGTAGCGAGTGGAGTTCCATCAGTTCTTAATGCAATTAGATTCATCGAACCTAGCCAAGTAAAAACCCATTTAAAAGTATCAGTTGCAAACATCCATGCCAATGGATCGTCTTCTATTAAAACTCTTAGCCCTGGAACTTGAGTTCGACCAGTAATCAGTCTTGTTATAGCTAAAGTCGCCCCTCTTAAAATGAAAAGCATTGCAAGAGTAACGATAAATGATGGCAAGCCTGTTCTTACCACTAATATTCCATTAAAATAACCTACAAGTACTGCCATTGAGAATGCAAAAATAATACTCATCCACAGTGGCCACCCCCAATAAATTGCTGGAATAGCTATACATATACCTGCAAATCCGATCATCGATCCAATAGATAGATCGAATTCTCCTCCTATCATTAACATAGCAGCGGCAATAGCTATTATTCCTAGATTAGCTGAGACATCTAAGAAGTTTAATACTCCATATGCACTAAACATTCCAGTATCCCCTGCAACTATACCAAAAAATATAAATACAAGTATAGCTCCACCAAGAGCGCCAAGTTCGGGTCTATTTAACAATAACTTTAATTTAGAAACTTTTTTGAGTCTTTCATCCTGATTGAAATCAGTTTTTGTTTCAATGCTTTTTGACTTTGTAGACATATAAAAAAACTTAAAAAAAAAGGCCTAGTGAATAGTCACTAGGCCTTTTGAATATTTTTCTTATCTATAACCTTGAGCAGCCCATTTTATTACGTCCTTCGCATTACTAGGAGTAACAAAACCAGGTCCTGTCATAACAACACCAGCTGGCATTGTTCCATATCTCATATATTGAGAAAAGATAGCTATAGGTAAATAACCTTGTAGATACTGTTGTTGGTCAATTAAGAACTCAACTTTTCCAGCAGCAGCAGCTTTTAGCATTCCTGGCGACATATCAAATGTACCAAGTTTAACGTTTCCAACTTTACCAGCAGACTCTAACGCTTTTAAAGCAGCTTCTCCCGCAAGACCAGCTCCTAAAGTAAGAATAGTGTCATATCCACCACCTAATTTAGCAGCTACAGCTTTTTGAATTTCAGTTGGGTCATTTGATGTACCTAAAATGTCTACGGATCCACCAAAGCCTTTTTTGAATCCAGCGCATCTTCTATCTAAAGCAACATTACCTACTTCGTGGTTAACACATAGTGCTTTTTTACCACCTGCAGCTTTCATTTTTTGTCCACCGCCTACACCAGCTTCAAACTCTGTTTGACCTACGTGAGCACTAATACCTAGTTTCATATAGTCGTCTGAACCTGAATTCATAGAGATTACTGGGATACCTGCAGATATTGCAGCTTTTACTGATTTACCTAAAGCGGCAGCATCTGGTAAAGTTATCACAATACCTTTTGGTTTTTGAGAAACAGCATTGTCTATTAATTTTGCCATTTCGACCATGTCGAATGTTGCTGGTGCTGTGTATTTGCAAGATACTTTCATATCTTTACAAGCTTTATCAACTCCATTTTTTGCAACAGACCAGAAAGGATCATTTGCTTGTCCATGAGATACTACAATAATATCAACTGCTAAAGCAGTTACCGACATCATTGCCCAACTCATTAGAGCAGCAATTGTTAAGTATATTTTTTTCATGATTATTTCCCTCATTTGTTTGTTAAATTTGTGCAATTTAAACAAAAAATTTATTAAAATTCAAAAAGAAAAAAAATACATACAACTAGAGGTAGTTAAAATTACTTTAATTTTATTATCTTTTTATACTTTAGAGATTGATATGCAGCATTTGCAATTTTTAAAGCATAATAACCATCTTTAAAAGTTGATCTTGGTTTAATTCTATTTTTATGAAGAGAAATCAATTCATTTAATTGTAAATTATAAGCTTCTTTGTATCTTTCGATAAAGAAATTTAAAAAAGGTTTTTGTGAATGGGATTGATTTGAATTAAATATCTCTGTCGCAGTACTCTTTTGATTACCTGATAGAAGCATTCCTTTTTTCCCAAACAATTCAACCCTTTGATCGTATCCAAAAGAACAATGTCTAGAATTTGTGATTACACATATAACGCCTTGTTTTGATTTCATGGTTACCGTAGCTAATTCATGATCTTTGATTTTTTTATAAAAATTCTCAAATGAACTTACAGATGAACTTATTTCGGAAATTTCATCCTTATTTAAATAATACCTACATAAATCAAAATCATGAATCATCATGTCTCTAAAAATGCCCCCAGACGATTTAAGATAAGTTTTTGAAGGAGGCGCTGGATCTCTACTTGTGATTATTATTTTTTCTAGCCTTCCTATTTTACCTTGTTCTAAATCTTTTTTAATTGAGTAATGGCCAGGATCAAATCTTCGATTAAACCCCATTTGTATCTTCGAATTATTTTTTTTAACTTTTTTGAAAGTTTTAACAATCTTACTTATATTCAAGTCTAAAGGCTTTTCACAAAAAATAGTTTTATTGTATCTAATGCCCTCTTCAATAAATTTAATATGAGTGTTTGTAGGGCTTGAAATAAAAATTATATCTACTGTTTTATCTGAAAAAATTTTTTTATAATTTGTTTCAATTTTACAGTTATAAAGATTTTTAGCTTTTTTTCTTAGTTTATCAATTTTTTCGTATACATAAAGTAGATTAAGTGTTTTATTCAGATATATATTTTGAGCATGCATTTGTCCAATTCTACCAAAACCCAAAAGTGCTACATTGATCATAAATTCTTTTGTAACTTAATTATTAATAATATAAAATAATATTACTTTCTTAAAACTATGTCGATAAGATTAGGAATAGCGCCCATTGCATGGAGTAACGATGATATGCCTGAATTAGGTGGCAAAACTCCATTAGAACAATGTTTAAAAGAAGCAAGTATGGCAGGTTTTACTGGTATTGAGTCTGGTGGAAAATTTCCGATGAATTCGAAAGAACTTATTCCAAAACTTGAAAAAGAGAGTCTTAAATTGTGTTCAGGTTGGTATGGAGCTCAACTATTAAAAAGATCGCCCAAAGAAGAATTTAAACTTATGCAAAAACAACTTAGATTATTTAAAGATTGTGAAGCTCCTTGCATGGTTTTTGCTGAGGTAACAGACTCTGTACAAGGAGATCCTATAACACCGTTATCAAAAAGACCTAAATTAAATAAAGATGATTGGAATAGATTCATTAATTCAATAAATGAAATTAGTAAAATGATGATAGATGAAAATATGCCATTAGCTTATCATCATCACATGGGAACTATAATAGAAACTGAAGAAGATACTTCTAGACTTATAGAAAATACAAAAGATACAGTTAAATTATTAGTAGACACTGGTCATATGTTGTTTGCTCAAGGTGACTCTATTAAATTAGTTGAAAATTTTTACGAACGTATAATTCACGTTCATTGTAAAGATATTAGAAAAGATATTTTGGAAAAATCACTGAGAAATGATGCAACATTTAGACAAGCATTTTTAGATGGAGCATTTACTGTGCCAGGTGATGGATGTATTGACTACATTCCTTTCTTAAATGCTTTAAAGAAAAAAAATTACTCTGGATGGCTTGTTGTAGAAGCCGAACAGGATCCTGCTAAAGCAAACCCATTTGAATATGCAAAAATTGGATTTAATTATTTAAGCAAAACTGCAAAGCAATGTGGTTTTGAAATTATTAATTAACGATATACAGAAACTAATTCATTATTACCCGCAGCTACGCAAGGAGACTTTACGCAAGTGCCAACTACCCACTCAGAACCAGCTTCTGATTCAAAGTTATTTAAAGAAACAAAAATTATACCTTTATCTGTAGATTGACCCGCTTTACCCTCAGCTTGAATTCTAGGATCTTGAGAAGTTTGTATTAAAGGCTTTTTAATTGAATATGGATTTTTTAGATCAATATTAGATAACACGTAACTTACAATTTTATCTGAGGTCCACACTGCATCACATTTCTCACCCCAGGATGTCAAAGCTTCTTCATTTGAAATACAACTATTTACTTCATTGTTAATGAAATCTACTACTGACTTATGATTAGATTTTATATCATTAGCTTTTTGTAAAACTTCTGATCTAGTTGAAGCTGTCCATAATAACATTGCCACTACATACAAAATAGAACTTAATACTAATACTTCTAAGGGTCCGAAATTTTTAAATTTTCTATTTATATTTATCATAATTTTACAATCATAGATTTATCAATGTTATTCTCAAAAAAATCAATAATATTTTTTGTTGTTTCTAAAGACATTCTAGATTTACACTCATTCGTAAATGTTGCTGAATGTGGACTTAATAAAACTTTTTTATTTGTTAGTAGAGGATTGTTTTTGTCTACAGGCTCCTTTTCAAAAACATCTAAGCCAGCACCAAATATAATATTCTCATTAAGTGCTTTATTCAAATCTTCTTCATTAATTACTCCCCCCCGAGCAGTATTAATAACGATTGATTCTTTTTTCATATTCTTCAGCTTAGAGTAATCTATTAAATTTTTGGTTTTATCATTTAAAGGAACATGTAATGACAAATAATCACAAATATTTAAACCTTTATCAAGATTTTCAATTTTTTCTCCTCCAAATTTTTCTATAATTTCTTTTTTTACGTAAGGATCATAAACTTTCACCTTCATATCAAAACCTTTACATCTTTTAATTAAAGTTTGACCTATTCTACCAAATCCAACAATAAGAATTTCTTTGTTAAATAGTTCTAAAGTTTTAATAGATGAAGCATTTTTTTTAAAATTACCAATTCTTACTTCATGGTCATATTGATTAATACTTTTAGAAATAGATAGCATCATATAAATTACATGCTCTGCTACGGCTACCGCATTAGCAGTAGCAGTGATTAATAAAGTTATATTATTTTTCTTGATATAATTTAAATCAACATTGTCATAACCTACACCATGCCTTGAAATAACTTTTAATTTTTTACAATTTAGCAAAATTTTTTCATTTAATTTTGAAACTCTGAGAGTGCATGCATCAAATTTAGGTAAAACTTTAATCAAATTTTCTTCAGAACTATCCTCAATTATTTCAAATTTAAAATTCTGATTTTCTTTTAATAAATTTAATCCATCTTGATGAATTTTTTCAATTATAGCAACATGTATCATTTTTATATTTTCTCTTTTAATTTTTTTTGAATTTTTTCAGATATGTACTTTGCAATTTTTCTATTTCCAGAAGGGCGAGTATGTATACCATCATAAAAATCAACTTTGTTATAAAAATTTGGCTCATCATCTAAACATAAACAATTTATAGATTTTATATTACATACTTTTTTGGTTTCTTCATTAATATATTTTAATAAATTAAATAAAATATGATTAGGAGATAATGTTTGAGTAATTACTATAGCTTCTGAGCCAAATTTACCAATCTTATCAATTAAAGTTTTTAGCCGATCTTTATATTCATTAGAAAATTTTTGAGTTATGTTATTATATTTAAATTCATAGGGCTTAGATATATTCTTTTCATTCCAAGTATCTGTTGAATGGATTAAGTTATATTTTTTTGCTTCCTTAATTCCGCTTTTAAGCTTATGCACTTTATATATAAAACTATTATTTTTTAAATACTTAAAAATTCTGTCGTATATATTTCTATCTAGCAAATAATCTGATCTATATAAAAATTTTTCAAATTTATTTGAATTTAATGTTCTTAAAAGTGCAGCTGAGTCATTTATACCGATATAAAGTAAAAATATTTTTGGTTTGAAATTTGGTATCTTGTTAAACCACATATCAAAGTTAAATAAATGTCCAAGAGTACTTTGTCCATCAACACCTGCATTTGCTACCTTAATATTGAATCCTTTCAAGGCTAATTCTTCTTGTAATAAATGAGACCAGGTTAATTTCTCATCTATCCATCTTTCATCTGTTGTGCTCCCTCCTAATGTAACAATGTCTACTGATGAAACATCTATGAAATCTCCCCTAAATCCATTTTCATCTCTTTTATACATTGCTGCATGTTTTGAGTTGTAGTGTTTTGGTTCCCAAACTTTTGTAATATTTCTAGGTATTATAAGAGAAGAAAAATTATTTTTTAATAACCAGCTTCCAAAAAATAACTCAATTAGAAAAAAACTAATCACGAAAGAAAAAAAAAAGTTATGTGAAAAAAGATATAAAATTATTAAACAAATCGAAAATATTGAAAAAGACTGTAAAATTTTAAAATTTAATTTTTTGATCTTCATAAAAAATTTTTATAAAGATCACCATAATGGGTAAATATCGTCTGTATCATCTTTTTTTTCAATATTTTTTTTTTTTGATTTTGACTTAAATATATTTAAGTAAAATAACTTTAATTTATAAAGGAATATTTTTATTAAATTCATAACATTTAAAATTTACAAATTTTGGCGGTCCCAAGGGGAATCGAACCCCTCTTTGTTGGATGAAAACCAACTGTCCTAACCGATAGACGATGGGACCACATTTTTGAGTGTCTTATTAACAGAAATATCATCGATAATAAACTCCACATTTGATTGCCCTTGCCACTCGTTTAAGGATAATTTTCCAGCAATATTAAATAATTTATTATCTTTTTTAAGCAAATATGCTCCAATTTCATTTTCTACACAGTTAAATGCTATTGATTTGACTGTTGTTCCGTCTAATCCAACTAAAACTGATTTTATGTGTTTATCCTTAACAATCTTATTATTAACAGATTTCATATTTTCTAAAACGAACTTTGGTTCTGGATTACCAGAACCAAAAGGGGCAAGTGTATTGACTTTATTAAAGAATTGGATGTTCAAGGCAGTTGGAGCTATTACGCTGTCTAAATATAATGGCTTAATTTTTGTATTAATATTATTTAATTTCTCAAATCTTTTAAGAATAAATTTTTTAAATTTTTCAATATTTTCATTTTTAATTGTAAATCCTCCCGCCATTTTGTGTCCTCCACCTTTAATTAAAATATTTTCTTGAACAGCAGAAATAATTACTGAACCAATATCAAAACCGTTAATTGATCGAGCTGATGCTTTACCGATGCCATTATTGTCTTCTGAAATTATTATTACTGGTTTATTAAATATATCTTTAATTCTAGACGCAACTATTCCAATTACACCTTCATGTAAATTTTTCCCATGAATGACCATTGCAGGATCATGTGCTTCGCCTCCTAAATTTTTCAAGATTTTATCCAAAACATCTTTTTCTAAAATTTGTCTCTCTTTATTGAAGTTATCTAGTTCAGAAGCTAACTTAAAAACATCTTTAGGGTTATTGCTAATTAATAAATTTGCTCCATGAGAAGACTTTCCTACTCTACCTCCAGCATTAATTCTTGGACCTAATAGATATCCAATGTGATAAACATTTGGTTTGCTTTGAATATTACAAATATCAAGTAACGTTTTTAATCCTAGATTTTTTTTTGATTTTAAAATTTTTAATCCTTGAGAGACAATTGCTCTATTTAAACCAACTAAAGGAACTACGTCACAAATAGTTCCTAATGCAACTAAATCCAAATATTCAAGTAAATTCGGCTCTGTTTGTTTTATTTTGTTGAACCATCCAGATTGCCTTAATTCTTTATTCAAAGAAATTAAAAACATAAAAACAACACCAGCAGCACACAGATATTTTAAATTAGATTTGTCGTCTAATCTGTTTGGATTTACTATTGAGTAAGCTTTAGGTAAATTTATTTCCGATTGGTGATGATCGAGGACTATCACATCAGTTTTGTAATTAGATGCGAAATTTATTGCATCAAAGGACAGCGTTCCACAATCTACAGTGAAAATCAATTTAGTTCCGTTATCTATTAATTTTTTGAAAGATTCAGCTGAAGGTCCATACCCTTCTTTTTTTCTATCTGGTATATAAATTTCATAAGAAACATTTATCGAATTAAAAAAATTTGCAAGTAATGCAGTTGCTGAAGCACCATCGACATCATAATCTCCAAAAATACCAATTTTATGTTTTTTAGAAATTGCATGCATTGTTCTTTTTGCTGATTTTTGCATATCATTTATAATTTCAGGATTAGGCAGTAAATTCTTAATAGAAGGATTTAAAAAAGATTGAACATCCTCTTTTTTGATATTTCTAATTGATAAAAGCTTTGATGTTAATTCATCTAATGAATAGTTTTCTTTAAAAAAAATAATATCTTGTTCATTATATTTCTTAAAAATCCAGTTTTTGTTACTTACTGAATTTGTAATCATTTATTGTATATATTTTTAATAATTTTGTTAATCTTTTTACTTTTATGTAATGCAAAAGTTGTAACTTCATATTCATTTCCTAGGTCTTTAACACCCTTTGTTAAATCTCCATCTGTTACACCTGTTGCGCAGAATATTACATCTCCTTTTACCATATCTTCTATATTATATTTCTTTTTAAAATCAGTAACACCAAGTTTTTTTGCCCTAATTTTTTCTTCTTCATTTAAAACTAATCGTCCTTGTATCTGGCCTCCAAAACAAGATAATGCTGATGCTGCTAAAACTCCCTCTGGACCTCCACCTGTGCTGTAGTATATGTCATTTTTTGGTTTCTCTCCTATTACACTTAAAACTCCAGCTATATCACCATCTGTTATGAAGTTTATAGTAACTCCTAATTTGTTCATTATATTAACAATCTCGTCATGTCTTGCTCTTTTCATAACACATGCATTTATTTGTGAAGTTTTTTTATTTTTTGCCTCAGCTAGAATTCTAATATTTTTTTCAACTCCATTATCAATATCTAACAAATTTTTAGGTAAATTTGATCCAATTGCTATTTTTTCCATGTAAGAGTCAGGTGCTGATAATAATTCGCCTTTTTTTGCAACTGCAATAACAGAAAAAGCATTCGGTTCGTTGTTTGCTGTAAATTTTGTTCCCTCTAATGGATCAACTGCTATATCAAACTTTGGTCCATTTAATGTGCCTAATCTTTCACCAATATACAACATTGGAGCTTCATCCATTTCGCCTTCTCCGATAACAATTGTTCCTTCCATATTAATTTTATTTAATTCTCTTCTCATAGGATCAACAGCTCCTTTATCAGCAGCAATTTTATTTTTTTTACCTATAAATTTTGATGCACCAATTGCTGCGTGTTCAGTGGCTTTAATGAATAGATTTAAAAATTTTTGATCTATTGACATTTATTCATCATTTATTCTTATTAATTTAGATCTTTTTTTTACGTAAGATTTTCTATTGATAGTCTGGATAATTTTATTTAATGATTTATCTTTTGTTGGATGAGTTATAATTATAATTGAGGAAGATCTTTTATTTTTATTTGGATCTTGAACTAATCTTTTAATAGAAACCCTATTTCTTGAAAAAACTTGAGTGATATTTGACAAAACGCCAGGTTTATCAATTACATTAAATCTGAAATACGCAGAGAAAGAACGTTCTGATATTTGTTTAAAATTTAATTTTTTTCTTTCTTTATTAGATATTGAAAAAGGAAATTTAATATTACCTCTTAAAATTGATGAGATATCAGAAATTAGCGCAGAGGTTGTTGCTGCAGGACCTGCTCCTTCACCTTGTATTATGTTCTGACCAACTGGGTTTCCGTCAATAATAACAGCGTTCAAAACTCCATCAATACTTGCTACATTTGAGCTATTTCTTATTAATGTTGGGTGAACTCTTTGGAAAATATTTTTCCCTATTAGTTCTGCATAACCAAGTAATTTTATCTTGTAACCAAGTCTATTTGCATAATTTATATCATCCTTATCTATATCTTTTATACCTTCAACATGGATATTGTCGTTCAAAAATGAATTAAAACATAGTGATGACAAAATTTTTAATTTAGCGGCAACATCTTCACCATTTAGATCTGAAGTTGGATTTGATTCTGCGTATCCTAATTTTTGAGCATTTTGCAAAACTTCTTTAAATGATTTATTTTCTTTATCCATTGACGAAAGTATATAATTTGAAGTTCCATTAAAAATTCCAAAGACTTTGTTAATTTTATTTGCTATCAAACCTTCTTTTAAAGATCTAATGATAGGCACTCCTCCACACACAGAGGCTTCAAATTCTAAGTTCACTCTATTCTTTTCTGCAATTTTTGATAGTTGATCACCGTATTTAGCAATCAAAGCCTTATTTGCTGTTACCACGTGCTTTTTATTTTTAAGTGCAGCAAATACTAGCTTTTTTGCAGCCCCTTCAGAACCTCCAATGAGCTCTACAATTAAATCTATTTCTTTTTTTTTTGTAGCATCTAAATAATTTGATAACCATTTTTTTTTATTAAATTGAATTATTCTTTTTTTTTTTCTATTTCTTGCTGAAACATAAAGTACATTTGGTATACAATTATTTTTTTTTGCTAAAATAAATTTATTTTTATTTAAGTATTTGTAAAGATAACATCCAATGTTACCAAGGCCTATAATTGCTATATTTAACTTTTTCATTTTCACTGTCTGGTTGTTATATCAGGAAACTTTTTCTTTTTTCCCTCATTAATAAGATATTTAGTAATTTCTTCAATACTACATTTTTGTATCTTTGTACAAATATCATTTATTATAATCTTTTTTTTATTATTGTTTTTTTTAACTATCTTTTCTTTAATGTCATTTACATCTGATTTTTGTTTTTCAAGATTTTTATCTATTCTTGATTTAGATTTTATTTTGATATCTTTTTTGATGTTTTTTATTTCATTTCTAGATAACACTCTTATCTTATCGTTTGTCTCTTTTTTCTTAATAACTTTAATATTTTCTTTATCATTTTTATTTTGCAAATTAAGCTGGACTAAATCTATATCTTTGTCATTTTTTTCCTTAATAATTTTTACTTCAATTGATAAATTTTCTTTAAAATAAATTTCCGCCTCATCTTTATTGACGCAAACATGATCTCCACAAATCAATACTGCTTTAGGTTTATTTGAGCAAGATTCTAAGATAATTAAAAGGCATAGTATTAAAAAAAATTTCATTTTAAACCTAAGTTTTCTTTATAATTGAAAAGAATATTCATATTTTGAATTGCTTGTCCTGAGGCGCCTTTTATTAGATTATCTATTGCTGAAAAAATAACAATTTTATTTTTAATTCTAGTCTCACAAATAGATATTTCACAATTATTAGTATTTAAAACATTTCCCGAACCTAACGGAGAATTCAATTTTAAAACTTTTATAAACGGAGATTTCTTATAGAAGTTTATTAATTCATTTCTCAGTTTGATCGCTGATGACTTTTTTTTTAAACTTATATAAATTGAAGTTAAAATTCCTCTATAAGTAGGTAATAAATGTGGATTAAAAGTAAAATTTATTTTTTTTTTTGTGAACTTTAATATTTCTTGTTCGATTTCACATACATGTCTATGATTTTTGGTACTGTAAGCAAAAGTTGAATTATAAAAATTCTTGTGAGGAAATTTCTTTTTGTATGACTTTCCAGCACCAGAAAACCCTGACTTTGAATCAATAGTAATATCTTTTTCATTAATTAAATTCTTTTTTATTAAAGGCACTAACGGTATTTGAATAGAAGTTGGATAACATCCTGGATTTGAAATTATTCTAAATTTATTTAATCCCCTTTTTTTTTGAAATTCGCTTATAGAATAAACGGAGTGTTTTATTAAATCTTTTGCCTTATGTTTTTTTTTATAATTTTTTAAATAAATTTTTGAATTAGTAACTCTAAAATCAGCAGACAAATCTATGTAATTTAAATTTTCATATTTATAGAATGTTTTTTTTATAATTTTTTGAGCTTCTCCATTAGGTAGTGACAAAAAAATTAAATCAATTTTCTTCCAATTTATATCTTTCAAATGGGATACTTTGGGAAGTTTTTTCTTAATTCTTTTATCAAAATAAGAAATTTTTTTTCCTATATTTCTTGTGGCACAAAGATTTAAAATTTTTACTCTAGGATGTTTTGAGAGTAAATAAACTAAATCTAAACCAGTAAAGCCGGTCGCTCCTGCAACTGCTATGTTTATTTTGGATAATGACATATTAATTTATATCATCCTCTATAAGTAAATAAAAATTAAAATGATTATCTTTTTGAAAATTGAAAGCTTCTTCTTGCTTTTCTGTGGCCGTATTTTTTTCTTTCAACAACTCTTGAGTCTCTTGTAGTAAGTTTATCTTTCTTAAGATTTTTCTTTAAATTTTCGTCGTGAGCTATAAGTGCTTTTGAAATGCCTAAAATAATAGCACCCGCTTGACCTGATAGGCCTCCACCTTTAACCGAGCATCTTACATCATAATTACTAGCAACGTCTGAAATCTCTAAAGGTCTAGTAACAATTATTTGATGAACTGGACGCTTAAAATATTCATTCATTTTAAGACCATTAACATGGATTTTACCTGATCCTTTTTTCACCCAAACTTTTGCAATAGATTTCTTTCTTCTTCCAGTAGCGTATTTACTGTCTTTAAAATCTAATTTAATTTTTTTTATATTTGTTTGGGTTTCAATATTTTCCATTATTTAACAATATTTTTGTTATTCATTTTTTTAAAATCAATTATTTTTGGTTTCTGCACATCGTGAGGATGATTATTTCCGTTGTAAATTTTTAATTTGTTTAATTGTTTTTTTGCGAGAGGTCCACTTGGTAACATTCTTTTTACAGCTAATTTAAGTATTAATTCTGATTTATTCTTTTCATTTAGAGTAAGTGGTGAAAAACTTTTTATTCCACCTGGATGACCCGTGTGTTTATAATATTTCTTATTAACAAACTTTTTTCCAGTAAATTTAATTTTATCAATATTGGTAACAACAACAAAGTCTCCGTTATCAATATGAGGATTAAATTTAGTTTTGTTTTTTCCTCTCAAAACCTTTGAGATGAAAGAAGCAAGCCTACCAACAGCTGCGTCCTTTGCATTGATAATATACCAGTCATTTTTAATATCTTTTTTTTTAATAAAAGGTGTCATATTGATGGGCGATAATTACAGAGAATAATTAATAAAGTCAATTTATTTTATTGAATAAAAATATAAATTTAGAGTAGATAAAACAAGAATAACTCCTGAAATTTGATGTGCTAAAGCAATTATAATGTTTAGATCACTTAAAAGAGTAAAAATACCTAAGTTAATCTGTATCAATACAACAGCTAAAAGTATGAACATAGGTTTGTAAAGATTTATCTTTTTATTTTTAAAAATAAAAAAACTAAGAAAAAAAATATAAAGAGATAAAATGTAGGCAATATTTCTATGATAAAACTGTACAAGAGAATGATTGTCAAAACTTATGACACCTGGCCATCCATTAATGTCAAAATCATCGGGAACATAACTTTCACCCATTAAAGGCCAGGTTTGGTAAATTTTTCCCGCATCTAGACCTGAAACAAATGCGCCCATAATTATTTGAACGAAGATCAAAAAAATTAAAAAAAGATAAGGCAAATTCGTAAATGAAAATTGAAAAAAATTTTTGTAATTAATATTCTTGATATTAATAATTTGCCAATAAATTATTGCAGCTATAAGTATAGCCATTGTCAAATGTAGAGATAATCTATAGTGACTTACAGTTACCGCGTTTAATAATCCACTTTTAACCATATACCAACCAATAATACCTTGTAACAAAATTAAAAAAAATATTATGTAACATGGTAATAATCTGTTTTTTTCTATTTTATGGGAAAAATGGAAATACAAAAGTGGAATTAAAAAGAAAATGCCAATTAGTCTTCCGAGTAATCTATGAATATACTCCCAATAAAAAATAATTTTGAATTCTTTTAAACTCATATCAGAGTTTAATAAAATATACTGTGGAAGTTTTTTATATTGATTAAAATACATTTCCCATTGAGTTTGAGTTAACGGAGGTAAAATACCTTTAAAAAGCTCCCATTTAGTTATTGATAAACCTGAGTCTGTCAATCTAGTAAGGCCACCTATAATTATCATAGTTAAAATAAGTCCAAAACTTATAGTTAACCAAATGTAAAATAAATTATTTATTTTTTTGTCGTGAGTCTCCATAAAATTTAATATATATAGATTTAAAGTATTAATTATGAATTAAATGTCGCTATGGCAAATAAAAATATAATTAAAATAAGAAAAAATTTGGATAAACTTGATGATAAATTTCTTAATTTAATTAAAATTAGGACTAAGTATGTAAATCAAGTTCTTAAAAATAAAAAATACAAAAAGGACATAGTCGACAAAAAAAGAATTAAGGTAATCTTGAAAAACATCTCTATTAAATCAAAGAGAAAAAAAATTGATCCCATTATCACAAACAAAATATGGAAATCAATAATTAAAGCTTATATTGAATACGAATATAGAAAATTTAAAAAAAGATAATTATTTACTGTGTGGTGGCAATTTTTTTTCAATAAAAAACTCATGTTTACGCGTATTAGGATTATACTTTTTAAGTTTTAATTTATCTTTTGCTTTCTCGCCTTTAGTTGGTTTTTTTGCGTAATAAATAAATTTACTGTCAGGATTACTTTCAGGAACCATCCTTACTTTTATATGTGTTTTTTTTGCCATATTTTTTTAGTTTTTTAATTTTATTAAAAATATTTTTGGTTTTATCTTTAATACTTCGTTTATAGTAGTCAGTTTTTAAACTATCTAATTCATAGTCGTCAAGCTGATTTATTTTTGATTTTAAAACATTTTTTGCTCCATTTATAGTCATACCCTTTTTTTTTAACAAAAAGTTAATAAAGTTAATTATTTCGACCTGTTTCAAAGAGTAATATCTCCTTTTATTTATTAATTCAGGTTTTATTTCTATAAACTCACTTTCCCAATAACGCAGAACATGATTCAAAGGTTTATTATTTTTTGGATTAACAAGGTTAAGTTTTTTAGAAAGTTCAGATATTGAAATTAATTTTTCAATCTTTTTAGTCATTAATTTGTTTTATTAATTTTTTAGATGGAGAAAATTTAATTGATTTTCTGGAGTTAATTTTAAAATTTTGCCCAGTTTTTGGATTGCGCCCTATTCTTTCATTCTTTAATATAGTTTTAAATGACCCAATATTCTTAATTATTACTTTTTTAGATTTAAGATCAAATATTAATATATTCAATAAATCATTAATTAACTTCTTTGATAAAGATAAAGGAAAACCTTTTTTAAATGATAATATTTTTGAAATTTCTTCTTTATTAAAGTTCGTTTTTTTCAATTTTTTAAATGACTTAAATTGTTTTTTATTTGGCTCATTAAGTCACCTTTTACTATTCTATAACACAAATCTATTGAATGATAAAATCCAATTGCATCTGTTCCCCCATGACTCTTTACTACTGGACCATTTAAACCTAAAAAAATAGCGCCATTATATTTTCTTGGATCAAGTTTTTCTTTAAATTTTTTTAATGAAAAATATGAAAATATTAATGAAATTTTTGTAAATAGATTATTTGTTAATGACTTTTTTAGATTATCTGTAATAAACTTAGCAGTGCCTTCTGCGGTTTTTAATGCCACGTTACCTGTAAACCCATCTGTTACTATAATATTTGATTCACCATCCATAATTTTATTTCCTTCAATGTAACCTTTAAAGATAAAATTTTTTTCATTACTTAGTTCGTTTAATTTCTTGAATGTGTTTTTCAAAATTTCTGTTCCTTTTATTTCCTCTGATCCAATATTTAATAATGATACAATCGGTTTCTCATTTGGATATAATGACTTAAATAAAGCTGATCCTAATTCAGAAAAATCTATTAAATTACTTTCATTACATTCTATATTTGCGCCTAAATCTAAAACAACATTCATGCTTTTTTTATTAGGCCATAAACCTGCAAGCGCTGGTTTATTAACATTTTCAATCATTTTTAAAATCATTCTTGATATAACTAATAAAACACCAGTATTACCTGCTGAGAGACTTATATCTGCTTCTCCATCAACCTGTGATTTTATACAATTCCACATGCTTGTATTTTTTGAATTTTTAACCGCTTTCAAAGGAGTTTCATCGTCAGAAATAACTGAGTTCGTATGGATTATTTTTACAAGTTTATTTGAAATTTTATAAAATTCTATTTTTTTATTTATTTTCTCTTCATCGCCATAAACTTTAAAAGCAAAATCATTTTTATCTTTGTTTTTGTTTAAGAAAATACTTAAACCATGAATAGTTTTGTCAGGTGAATTGTCCCCACCCATTGCATCAATCGCAATAGTTATAATTTTTGTCATTTTAAAATTAAATATCTAAGATTTTTTTACCGTTGTAGTATCCAGATTTTAAATCTATATGGTGAGATAATTTATACTCACCACTTTTTTTATCTTCAACTATATTTATATCAGATAGTCTATGATGAGACCTTCTCATTCTTTTTTTTGAAACTGATGTTTTTCTCTTAGGTACTGCCATAAAATTTATTAAAGTTTACTGAATCTCTTATCACATTTTCAAGAGGTAATTCAAAACAAAATTTATAAAATTCATTAAAATATACCTCAAATTCATTATATTTTTCCTCTTTTAAATCTTTTAAAACTTTAAAATATTTGAATATTAGACTTTTATTCATTTTAAAGTCTTGTTTATCACTCAAATTAACTTTTAGTAATATATCATACAATAATTTATTAAGATCCTTCATTTTTTTATTTACTGTTACATCACCAAAACCAAGTTCCCTAAGATCGTATTCAATATTATTAAATAATGAGTCATAAGACTTTTGATTGAATTTTTGACCTTTTTTTTTAAAAACAATCATCATAATAGAAAAATGAATAAACATTAGATAAATTCTCGTTTCAAAATTATCTGATAACTTCATTTTTTTATAAAATAAAATATTTCTAGATAAAATAAGTAATGTATTATACAAATCATTTGTATGTTTCTTAGATTTAAATATCATAATAAAAAAATTATACCTTTACTTTTTATTATTTTAATTGGATGTCAATTACAAGAACCTTATAAAAATCATGGCATATTATTCCTAAAAAATAGATCTGAAAAATTAGTACTTAATAAAACCAATAAAAATGACGTAATCAATATAATTGGACAACCTCACTCAAAATCAATAACCGATGAGAACCAATGGATGTATATAGAAAGAATATTAACAAAAGGAAAATATCACAAACTTGGTAAAAATATTTTAAAAACAAATAATATATTAGTTCTAGATTTCGATAAGTATGGAATTTTAAAAAACAAAAAATTATTTGATAAAAATGATAAAGAAGTCGTTAGATTTTCAAAAATGGAAACTGAAAATGACTTAGTTAAAAGAAGTTTTGTTCAAAGTTTTTTAGAAAGTGTTAGATCAAAAATGTACGGAAATAGAAAATGATAGAGTTAAATTCTTAATGTGCTATTACAGCCAATAGCAACAGTGCAACAATGTTCGTTATTTTAATCATTGGATTTACTGCAGGTCCCGCGGTATCCTTGTAAGGATCACCAACAGTATCTCCTGTTACTGCAGATTTGTGCGCTTCAGAACCTTTTCCTCCATAATTTCCATCTTCAATATATTTTTTTGCATTATCCCATGCGCCTCCTCCTGCTGTCATAGAAATAGCAACAAATAAACCTGTTATTATAACACCCAATAACATTGCACCAAGTGATGATAATGCGGCTTCCATACCTCCAATTTGAAAAATAATAAAATATAAAATAATTGGTGACAATACAGGTAACAACGAAGGAATAATCATTTCTTTAATTGCGGCTTTTGTTAATAGATCAACCAATTTTCCATAATCTGGTTTTCTTTTTCCTTTCATAATCCCAGGAATTTTTTTAAATTGCCTTCTTACTTCTATAACAACCGCACCACCTGCTCTGCCTACTGCTTGCATGCCCATTGATCCAAATAAATATGGTAACATTCCACCAACCAACAACCCTGCTACTACAAAAGGATTCGATAAATCGAAAGTAACATTTACACCTTCTAATGATGATCCAGAAACTTTAGAGAAATAGTTTATATCCTCGGTATAAGCTGCAAATAATACTAGGGCGCCTAATCCAGCTGAGCCAATTGCATATCCTTTTGTTACTGCCTTTGTTGTGTTACCAACTGCATCTAAGGCATCTGTAGTCTTTCTTACATTTTTCGGAAGCTTCGACATTTCAGCAATACCTCCAGCGTTATCTGTTACTGGTCCATAAGCATCCAACGCAACAACCATTCCTGTAAGTGCTAGCATTGCAGTAACAGCAATAGCTATGCCATACAATCCAGCCAAGCTGTTTGTGTACAAAATTCCTGCAACAATAATTAAAGCTGGAACCGCAGTTGCCTCCATTGAGATTGCTAAACCTTGTATAACATTTGTGCCATGTCCAGTTGTAGATGACTTTGCAACAGTTCTTACTGGCCTATATTCAGTTCCTGTATAATATTCAGTTACCCAAATTAATAAGCCTGTAATAATAAATCCAACTACTCCACAAATATAAAGATCAAGACCAGAAAAAATAGCTCCAGCATTATTATTATAAGTACTTTTAATTCCAATAATAGCGTCGGTCACCGGATACATTATAATCAATGAGGTAACTGCTGTTACTATAAAACCTTTATAAAGAGCACCCATTATATTTTTACTTTTACCCAATTTTACAAACCAGGTACCTACTATAGAGGTGATTATACAAGCTCCTCCAATAGCTAATGGATAAATCATTAAATTATAATCCTGAGGTGAGAAAATAGAGGCTAAAACCATCGTAGCAACAATTGTTACAGCATATGTTTCAAAAAGATCTGCAGCCATCCCCGCGCAATCACCAACATTGTCACCAACATTATCTGCAATAACTGCAGGATTTCTTGGGTCGTCTTCAGGAATTCCTGCTTCAACTTTTCCAACCAGGTCGGCACCTACGTCGGCTCCTTTGGTAAAAATTCCACCACCTAATCTTGCAAAAATCGAAATTAAAGATGCGCCAAAACCTAAAGCGACCAAAGCATTGATAATTTCTCTTTTATCAACGTTTAAATTAATTAAAACTATATAATAAATTGTGATTGATAGTAATGCTAAACCAGCTACTAAGAGTCCAGTGATTGCTCCTGATTTAAAAGCAATTGTTAAACCAGATTGCAAACTTTTTCTTGCTGCTTCAGCTGTTCTTACATTTGCCTTTACAGAAATAAGCATACCAACATAACCTGCGACCCCTGAAAGGAATGCTCCTATAAAATATCCAAGACCCACTAAATAACTGAAAAAATAAGTAACTATAGCTAAAACTATCACACCAACAACTGCTATTGTTTTATATTGTCTATTTAAATAAGCTTTAGCTCCAATTTGAATTGCCTCGGCAATTTCTTGCATCTTGGAATTACCAGCATTTGAAGATATAATTTGTCCTGACAGTAGGTAGCTGTAAGCCACAGCCAGAATACCAGTAAAAGAAATTAAATACAGAAGTTCTAAATAATTAGTCATTATTATTCGGATAAATGCCAAAATTGCATTAAAAACGCAAGCTAAAGTTATTAAATATTCAAAATTTATTCACCTTTTCTAAGTTCTTTTGAAATTTTATCTAAAATTGCGTTTAAATAACCAATTTGAACTCGCTCTAAAAAAAACTCTGAGGCTAACAAATATTCACTAATGATAACCTTTTTTGGATTATTATGCTTAAACATAAGTTCAAAAATAGCCGCAAAAAGTATAATTTTAAGTAATTTGTCAGTCTTTTTTAAATTTATGTCATCATTTAAATATTTGTAAACGGTCTCTTCAATTAATTCTGCCCTCTCTAAAGTTCCTGAAACGATGTCCTTTATAAACTTTTTATACTGACTTTTTGGGTAAATGATCTCTACACCAGGATTCATCAAAGCATTATAAATTTTTTGTATCACTCTTATTCTTGGAGATGAATTTTTAAATTTTTTTTGGTCCATTATCAATAATAGACATAACCGCTTTAGCAGCTTCCAATCCCTTATTAGTTTTATTTGATCTTCCTAATCCACATCTCTCTTCAGCCTGTTTTATATTAAATGCAGTTATAATTCCGTTTCCGATAGGTTTGTTGTATAAAATTGATAAATTCATAATAGCATCGAAAGTAGATTTACATATAAAATCAAAATGTGGTGTTTTCCCTTTTATTACACAGCCTAAAGCAACAAAGGCATCGAATTTTTTTATATTCTTTTTAATTGCTACTGGTATCTCAAAAATACCTGCAACGTTGAAAATTTTTACTCTTGTTTTTTTTCGTATAAGTAATTTTTTTGAAGAACTTAATAAATTTTTTGAAATTTTATCGTAGTAGTTAGCATTTACAATTAGAATTTGTTTCATTTTATTATAATTTGTTTTTTAATTTTTAAACCAAATCCCTCTAAACCAATTAGTTTCTTTTTAGTACGCGAAAATAATATCATATTTTTTATATTAAATTCTTTAATTATTTGAGCACCTAAACCGTAGTACCTTAAGGTAACATCTGTATCATTCTTCTTAATCTTATTCATTTCATTATTTATTATAACCAGCACAAAATTCTTATTTTTCGAGAGAATTTTAATATTTTTTTTAATTTCTTTATTTTGAAACAAACTGAATCGACTTATTTTTTTAGATAAAACTCTAATTGGAATTGATTTATTCTTATTGAATTTACCTTTATGTATAGCAAAACTTTCAAATTTATTTAATTTATTCTTAAAAATTGATAGATACGTTTTAAAATTCGTTTTTTCAGAAATGCTCTTGGAATGAGTCTTGAAGATAAGTTTTTCATTTTTTAATCTATGAGCAATCAAGTCTGTGATAGAAGCTATTTTAATTTTATGTTTTTTTGAAAATTTTACTAAATCATCTAATCTTGCCATTCTTCCATCCTCATTCATTACTTCACAAATGACTGAACTTGGATTTAATTTTGATAATTTCGAAATATCTATAGAAGCTTCGGTATGACCTGCTCTTTCCAAAACCCCACCATTTCTTGAAACTAATGGGAATACGTGACCTGGTGAAACAATATCTTTTTTACTCGAATTTTGATTAATAGCTACTTTAATTGTCCTCGCTCTATCAAAAGCTGAAATTCCAGTTGAAATACCTTTTTTTGCCTCTATTGAAACTGTGAAAGCAGTTTGCATTCTTGATTTATTAATTGGCGACATAAGTGGAAGTTTTAATCTATCTATTTGTTTTTTTGTTAGAGCTAAACAGATGAGCCCTCTCCCATGTTTAGCCATAAAATTAATTACTTTTGAATTACATTTTGATCCTGGAATAACAAGATCGCCTTCATTTTCTCGATTCTCATCGTCTACCAAGATAAACATTTTACCTTTTTTGGCGTCTTTAATTATAGATGAAATGTTTGAAAATTTTTTTTTAGACATATTAACTTGTGTACTTGTATATATATTTACCAAATATATCTAATTCAACATTTACTAAATCATTCACTTTAAGATATTTTAAATTCGTTAACTTTAAGGTGTGAGGTATTATATTTAATTGAAAATCTTTTTTATGAACTTTAGAAACGGTAAGTGACACACCATTTATAGATATGGATGCCTTTTCTTCTAAAAATTTCATAAATTTTTTATTTTTTATTTCTAGTTTAATTGACCACGAATTGTCGATTATATTAATTTTTTTTATTTTAGCTGTTGTGTCGACATGCCCTTGGGTAAAATGACCTGAGATTTTCTGACCATATATAAGAGATTTTTCTAGATTAATTATCTGACCAATTTTAATTTTTTTAAAATTTGATCTATCGATAGTTTCATTTGATATATAAAAATAAATAGTGTCTTTTTGAATTTTTGTGAGTGTTAAACAAACACCACTACAATTAACAGACGAACCAATTTCATTCTGTTTAAAGTTTAAATTAGATTTAATACCTATCAGCAAAGATTTCTTATTTTTTAAGATATTTTTAATTGTACCTGTACTATATATTATTCCGTTAAACATTATTTTACCCTTAATTTAAAAAGTTCATCATTGTCCAAATTTACATTAATTTTATTCTTGATTTTCAGTTTCTTAATAAAATTGATGCTTATATTATTGTAACCATTTAAATGTAAAAATTTACTTGATTTAAATAAATACAAGTTATTAATAAATTTATATTTAAATAATTGATTAAGAAAAACCAAACCTGATTCAATTAAAACTCTTCCTTTTCCAATTTTCATTATTTTTTTAAAAAGATTTTCAAAATCAAGTTTATCTTCAAGTTTTTGAATATTAATAATTTTAATTTTTTTTTTTTTAAAAAAAGAAATTTTTTTTTTATTATTACTAAAAGTAAATATATAAATATTTCTTCGGGTTGATGAATTTAATAATCTAAGTTTTCTTTTAAGCTTTAAATACCTATCAATTATAATTAAATCAGGTTTATTATTATTTAATCCCTCTATTCTACAATTTAACATAGAATTATCCTTATTTATTGAATAAGAAGTTGAAACTATACAATCATATTTTGATCTAATTAAATGACCAACTTTTCTAGACCTAGGATTAGTAATCCATTTATCTTTTTTACTTATTGAAAAAAAATCTTTAGAAACTGCAATTTTTGCGTCTATTAATGGTAAATTTTTAATTTTATTTAAGAAATAACTTTTGTAAAAATTCTTATATTTAGGGTCTATTTTTTTAATTTTTTTTACATTTTTTAAAATTTTTTCCGCTTTTTTATACGTTCTCAAGTCAGGATCGTTGAGGTTAAAGTAAACATTCTTAATTTTTTTCCTCTTGATAATATTTGTACATGGTGGGGTTACTCCAAAATGTGTGCAAGGCTCTAATGTGACATACATAGTGGAATTTTTAAAATTAATATTTTTATTTAAGGCATTGAATTCAGCGTGAGGTCTTCCATTTTGAGATGTTGTGCCTGAGCTTATAACAGAATTATTTTTCACAATTACACATCCGACAGATGGATTTTTATTGGTTTTACCTAAATTTTTTTCAGCTAAATTAAATGCAAGATTTGAATAAATTTTATGATTTATTTTCATTTATATTGCCTACAAATTCTTCAAAGTCTTTTGCTTCCTTAAAGTTTTTATAGACAGAGGCAAAACGTACATAGGCAACTTTATCTAAGGATGAAAGACCTTCCATAATAAATTTACCTATGGTTGGTGTTGGTATTTCGCTTTCACCAAGTCCCTCAAGATTACGTACAATTTTTGAAATAAATTTCTCAATAGTCTCGGAGTCTATTGGTCTTTTTCTAGTAGCAATTCTTATAGATTTTGAAATTTTATCTCTGTCAAAAGGTTCTCGTTTGCCGTTACCTTTGATGACTGTTAATTCTTGAAATTGAACTCTTTCAAATGTTGTAAATCTTTCTTTTCTTTCACATCCACAAAGTCTTCTTCTTCTAATTGCTGTACCGTCCTCTGTGGGTCTAGAGTCTACTACCGAAGTGTCTTTTTCTCTACAAAATGGACAAAGCATATTATCTAACTACTATATATAGGAAAAGATGAGCAAAGTTCAATTATTTCTTTTTGAACTTCTTTTTCTATTTTAGAGTTGTCTTCTTTGTTTTTGCTTAGTCCATCTATTACTTTAAAAATTAAATCTCCTACAAGCTTAAATTCGTTTGCTCCAAAACCTCTTGTAGTGCATGCAGGAGTGCCCAATCTTATTCCAGAAGTTATCATCGGGCTTTCGGTATCAAAAGGAATTCCGTTTTTATTACAAGTTATATTAGATCGACCCAGGGAGGCTTGTGCATCTTTACCAGTTACACCAAAAGATCTTAGATCTATCAACATCAAGTGAGTATCAGTTCCACCTGAAAAAATTTTGAAACCTTTTTCAGTTAATCTTTCCGAAAGAACTTTAGCATTATTTATTACGTTTTTTGTATAATCTTTAAAATCAGCAGAGAGTGCCTCATTAAAACAAACAGCTTTTGCGGCTATGACATGCATTAAAGGTCCGCCTTGCAATCCCGGAAATATAGCACTGTTAAATTTTTTAATTAAATCTTCTCTATTAGTTAAAATAATTCCACCTCTCGGTCCTCTTAAAACTTTATGTGTAGTAGAAGTTACAACATCAGCATACTTAGTAGGATTTGGATATGCGCCTCCAGCAACCAAGCCAGAAAAGTGAGCCATATCTACAAGAAAATATGCACCGACTTTATCACAAATTTCTCTGAACTTTTTAAAGTCTATTATTCTTGAGTAAGCACTTCCGCCAGCAATAATAAGTTTAGGTTTGTTTGCAATAGCAATTTTTTCAACACTATCATAATCTATGAGCCCAGTCTTTTGGTCTACTTCATAATGTAAAGCATTAAACCATTTTCCTGATTGTGCGGGTTTAGCTCCATGAGTTAAGTGTCCGCCTGAATTTAAACTCATAGCTAGTGTGGTATCCCCGGGTTTTAATAAAGCTAAGTAAACTGCACCATTAGCTTGTGCTCCTGAGTGTGGTTGTACATTAGCAAATTTACAATCAAATAATTTTTTAGCTCTCTCTATTGCTAAATTTTCAGAAACATCTACATGCTCACATCCACCATAATATCTTTTACCTGGGTAACCTTCTGCATATTTATTTGTTAAAACAGATCCTTGAGCTTCAAGAACTGCTCTTGAAACAATATTTTCAGAAGCAATTAGTTCAATGTGGTTTTGTTGTCTTGAAAACTCTTCTTGTATAGATTTATACAATTCTTTATCAGCTTCTTTTAAATTTAATTTAAAAAAACTGTTCAAATATTTATTTAACTTTAATGCTATCGACATAATTAAATTTTTTTAACCCTTCTCAAATGTCTACCACCTTCAAATTTAGTTTCAAAAAAAGTTTTAACTAATTTTAAAGATAATTTTTTATTAGTAAATCTAGCTCCTAAAGAAATTATATTAGCATTATTATGTTGTCTAGACAATCTTGTAGACTTTAAATTATAGCAAACAGCTGCTCTAATTGTTTTGATTTTATTGGCACTTATTGCCATACCTGTACCTGAACCACATACAAGGATGCCAACATCGCTCTTTTTTAATTTGATTCTATTTCCAAGCTTTTTTGCGTAATCTGGATAATCTACTGACCGATCATTATATGGACCAAGATCAAATACTGAAAAATTATTATCAATTAAATAATCTTTGATATCCTCTTTCAACTTGAACCCCGCATGGTCTGAGGCAATACATGCAGTTTTAAATATTTTATTTAGTTTTATATTGCTCATATTATCTAATTAAATTACACTATTTAAATTAATATTAATATATTTGTCACATAAAACTATAAATTATCAGAGCTTTACATGAATATTGTCGGTTCATACCCTAAAACAAGGTTAAGAAGATTAAGAAAATCAAAATGGCTACGAAATCTTATCTCTGAAACAAGTATATCTACCAACGATCTTATTCTACCAATATTTATCAGAGAAGGAAAAAATAAAATTGAGTCGATTAAATCAATGCCTGGAATTAAAAGATACTCATTAGATAAACTATCATCAATTTTAAACCAAGTAAGAAAATTTAAAATTCCTATGATTGCATTATTTCCTTATACTCCTAATTCAAAGAAGGATAAACATGGAACAGAAGCCTTAAATCCTAATAATTTAGTTTGCAGAGGAATAAAGTTAGTTAAAAAAAAATTTCCAGAAATCGGAGTTATGTGTGATGTTGCTTTAGATCCTTATACTTCACATGGTCACGATGGGATAATTATAAAAAATAAAATTGACAACGATCAAACTATAAAAATTTTAGTGAAACAAGCATTACTACAAGCAAGAATGGGATGCGATATCATCGCTCCATCAGATATGATGGATGGTCGAATTGGAAAAATAAGACAAGAGTTAGATCGAAATAATTTAAAAGATGTAAGTATTTTATCTTACGCAGTAAAATATGCTTCAAATTTTTATGGTCCATTTAGAGATGCTGTGGGAAGTAAATCAAAACTTAAAGATGATAAAAAAACATATCAGATGGACTTCAGGAATAGTTCTGAAGCATTTAGAGAAGTTGCGTTGGATATAAAAGAAGGTGCCGATATGGTTATGGTAAAGCCCGGTATGATATATTTGGATATTATAAAACAAATCAAAAATAATTTCAAAATTCCTGTCTTAGCTTATCAAGTTTCAGGAGAATATTTTTTAATTAAAAATGCAATCCAAAAAAAAATTTTAAAAGATGATTCAATTATTGAAAGTTTGATTGCATTTAAAAGAGCTGGGGCTTGCGCTATTGTAACGTATTTTGCTATTGATATTGCTAAAAAGATAAAAAATATTTAACTGTAATAACTCTCCAATAAAATTCTTGACTTTGGAAAAGGTAAATTATTTGGAAGAAAAAATCTATTTTGAATAATGTTTCTAGTAAAATTGAGCGAAGCTTTTATTAAATTTTTTGAAAGATCGTCCGGAATTTTATTTTGTATTAAATATGATGGTACGTCGTAAGTAAATGTATCAATTTTAATTTTTTGGAAGTCAGTTTCTGATTTATTATTTTTGAACTTTTCTAAGTTTGGATCGTATCCTAAATCTTTAATTAAACTTAATTCTAAGAATATATAAAGAATTACCCAATTATCTAACTTTATTGAGTTTAAAAATTCTTCAAAAGATTTATAAATTTTTTTATTGGGTTGAGAGTCGGGCAATATCATATTTAAAATTGATGATATTGATAACAAAGCTGAAGAACGTTCCTTATCATTGAAATATAGTGGAGATATGGGTTTTACTAGTTCAGTTTTGAAATAACCTAATCTGTTTTCATTTTTAGCATTGTGATTTATGTAAAGTTTATTGGATATTTGTAAATAATTTTTTATTTTTCTAGAGCTCCCTCCATATACTACTCCAGATACTTTTCCTCTATTTTTTGAAAATACATTTATTATGTTTGCGTTTTCTCTAAATTTTTTCTTAGACAAAAGATAGCATTCATCTTCCCAGTTCATATATTCAACATTTTTATTAATTTTTCTGCAGCATTTTGTTGAGCTTTTTTTTTGGAAGCCCCTTCACCAATTATCTTTTTAGACTCTGGAATTTCTACCTCAGTCTTAAATATGGGTTTGTGTTGAGGACCTGTTTTTTTAAAAAAAGTGTATTTAGGTAATTTTTTAAATTTTTTTAAACTGTACTCTTGTAGTTTAGTTTTTGAATCAATTAGAGTAATGACTGAATTAACAATAAAACTTTCCCACAGATTTAGTATAAATTTTTCTGATGATTTTATTCCTCCATCTAAGTATATCGCTCCAGCTATTGCTTCGAGACAATCACTTACAATTTTGTCTGCAGATCTTTCTATATTTTTTTGTGATGTACCTAAATAAAGATATTTTTTAAGATTTAACTTTCTTGCGATCTTAATACAGGTTTTTTTGTTTACTAAATTTGCAAATTTTTTATCAATAATTCCCTCTTTTTCATTAGGATATTTTTCTAAAAGTTTTTTTGAAATAACTAAGCCTAGGACTCTGTCTCCTAGAAATTCTAATTTTTCATTGTTATTATCTGAATTAAAGCTTTTGTGAGTTAATGCCTTATGAAGTAAATCTTTATTCTTAAAACTATATTTTATTGAACTTTCTAGCTCTTTTATGGATTTGCTCATTTTAAACTTTTAAATAACCTTTCCAATCTAAAAGAATTATGTAGATTCCAAAATTTTAATAAACTTCCTTTCTGTGTATCATTTGAAAAAAAGATTATTTTTGCTTTTCCTACCAAGTTCAATTTATTAACATAGCCAACCTCCTCAAGGAATCTGCTATCTTTTGAACAATCTCGGTTATCTCCCATCAAAAAATAATGATTTGGTGGAACAATATATTTTTTTGTATTTTGTAATGATCCAGCTTTATTATAAGTTGCTAAATGTTTTACGCCGTTGGGCAGAGTTTCAGTATAAGCAATAGAGTCAAATGTAAAATTTCCACATCTTGTAGGTTCTATAATCTCATTTTTTTCTCTTAGTATTTTATTCCCATTAATAAAAAGATCTCCATTAATAAATTGAATTTCATCTCCAGGTAGTCCAATTAATCTTTTAATATAATCGGTTCTATTATCTGCTGGAGTTTTAAATACTACTAAATCACCTTGTTTTGGGTTTTTTGACATAAAACGCTTATTAGAAAAATTTGGGCTGAACGGAAAAGAATGTTTGCTATATCCGTACACATATTTAATTACAAATATTCTATCGCCTACCAACAAAGTAGGCTCCATTGATGAGGAGGGTATATAAAAAGGTTGAATTATCAAGGACCTTATCAATATAGCTATAAATAATGCACCTAATAAAGTTTTTATATTTTCTACAATAATTTTAATAAAACTTTTTTTTTTCATATTGAAATTGTTACAAAAGCAACTGCATACTCGTCTTCGTCTGTAAGCGACAATGAAATTTTATAATTTTTTTTCTTTAACTTTTTTTCAACATTTTTTTTAGTGTTTTCAATTAACTTAATAAAGGGTTTGCCATTTTTTTCATTTAGAACAACTATCTGATTAAAGTTAATTCCTTTTGAAATTCCAGTCCCCAATGCTTTTGAAAAAGCCTCTTTTGCAGCAAATCTTTTTGCAAAACAATTTGTCATTTTTTTTATTCTTTTGCATTTTGAAATTTCTTCTTTATTAAACAATTTTTCTAAAATATTCTTCTTTCTCAATAATTTTTGAATTCTATTAGTTTTTACTATATCAGTGCCAACACCAAATATTTTCATTACTTAACGATCTTTCTGAAATTTTTAATAGTTTTATTGAGACCTACAAAAATTGACTCTCCAATTAAAAAATGACCAATATTAAATTCTTTTATACCTGAGATTTTTGCTAATATTTTTGCAGATTTATAAGTAAGGCCATGCCCAGCGTGAACTTCCAAACCTAATTTATTGCCTAATGATACAGCTGATTTTATTCTTTTTAATTCATTTTTATAATTTTTATTTTTGTTAATTAAATTACAAAATTTTCCAGTATGTATTTCAACACAATCAGCATTTAAATTTTTTGATTCTTTAATATCATTTAAATTTGGTTCTACAAAAAGACTGATTCTTGATTTATTTTTCTTTAATTTATTTATTATTTTTTTTAGAAAATTTTTTTTAAAGTTTAAATTAAGTCCACCTTCTGTTGTAATTTCTTGTCTTTTTTCTGGAACTATACATATAAATGGTGGTTTTCTTTTTAAAGCTATTTTAAACATTTCATTAGTAGCTGCAATTTCAAGATTAAATGGAATTTTTAGTTTAGATTTTATTTCTTTTAAATCGGAGTCATTAATATGTCTTCTATCCTCTCTTAGGTGAATGGTTACAGAGTCAGCACCGCTTTTTTGCGCAAATAAGGCGGCTCTTAATGGGCTTGGATAGCTTTCTCCTCTTGCGTTTCTTACTGTAGCAACGTGGTCTATATTGACACCAAGTCTTATTTTACTCATTAAAGATTTCTACTTCCAGGTTTTACAGCTTTAAGAGTTAATAAATTTTTTGGTAAATTATTTTCTGTATAAGTAGGAATGTCTATCTTTACCTGTGATACTATTTTTTCTTTAATTGTTGATTTTCCATTAGATCTATCTATTAAACAGGCATATCCTACGATAATTGCATTATTATCTTCCACAATTTTAGAACATTCTAAGCTTGATTTTCCAGTAGTTATTACATCTTCGATTATTAAAACTTTTTGATTTTTATTTATTGTAAAATCTCTTCGCAGTTTAAATTCACCATTAACCCTTTCAGAAAAAATGGTTTCTTTATTTAATATTCTTCCAATTTCATAGCCTACAATTATACCTCCCATAGCGGGTGATAAGATAAGGTCGAATTCTTTGAATTCTTTTTTTATTTTTTCGGAGAGAGAGGAGCATATTTTAAATGCTTCACTTGGTTTGCTCATCAATTGAGCACATTGAACATATTGAGGACTATGTAATCCAGATGACAATATAAAATGTCCTTCTAAAAGAGCGTTAGTTTCTTTTAAAATTTTCAAAGATTCTTTTAATGAAAGCATTTTTTTTCTGTTTATGTCGAATAATTTTAAATTTTAAATTACTTTGCTTTATTTGACTTATCAAGTTTGTAAAGTTTTTCAAATCTTTAATTTGAAGATCAAAAGAAAAAGTGAGATGTTCCTTTGATCTTTTAATAATTTCTAAATTCACTATATTTCCTTTATTAAGTCCTATAAGCGAGGTTATATGACCTAATACTCCAGGTTTGTGAGGTAAATCAACTTCAATTGTGCTTGAATAATTTTTTTCTATAACATTTAAGTTTTCTGTAGATCTATCTTGCCAAAATCTTCGAATGGCAGAACGAGCTTTTCCAGTTTTAGAGGATGAAAGCCAATGTAAAGATGGAGTTGCATTTTTAGAAGTTTCGATATTCACTAAATCTCCATTTTTCAAAATTGTTTGTAATGTAGAGTGACTTCCATTTACAGTGCAACCTACAGCACTATTTCCAATTTTCGTGTGAACAGCATACGCAAAATCAATCGGGGTCGCTTGTTTAGGTAGTTTTATAACAGCTCCTTTGGGAGTAAAACAAAATACATTTTCTTGAAACATTTGTAATTTTGTAAATTCATAATAATGTTCAGGGCTAGTACCTGCCTCAATGATTTCGACCAAATCTCTTAACCAGTCGTATTCTTTCCATGATAATTCTGAAAACTTTTCTGAAGATTTATATTTCCAATGAGAAGCTATACCCCGTTGGGCAAACTCGTGCATTTCATGTGTTCTAATTTGTATCTCTATTCTATTTTTTTTAGGACCAATCACAGCTGTGTGAATTGATTTGTATTTATTGATCTTAGGTGTTGATATATAGTCTTTAAACTTGCCTGGTATGGTTGGAAATCTACTATGAAAGATACCTAAAGTTTTGTAGCAATCTTCCAATGTGTTTACTATTACCCGAAAGCCTATAATATCAGTAAGTTGTTCAAGGGATATTTTTTTATTTTGAATTTTGCGCCAAATTGAAAAAGGTGTTTTTTCTCTTCCTGTAATAGTTGCAGTTATTCCATTTTGATTTAGTATTTCAATTAATTCTTTAGAAATTGTTTTGAATGTATCATCAGTGTTATTTTTAATAAAATTTAATCTTTCTAAAATTAAATCTCTTGCTGGTTTATTAAGGACTGAAAAAGATAAATCTTCTAACTCGTCTCTAATTCTATTCATCCCCATCCTATCTGCTAATGGGGCGTAAATTTCCATAGTTTCTTTTGCTTTTCTAATTATTTTGTTTTTATCTTTTACAAATTGAATTGTCCTCATATTGTGTAATCTGTCAGCAAGTTTGACTAATAAAACTCTTATATCCTTAGATGTTGCTAAGATTAATTTTCTAAAATTTTCAGCTTTAGAATCTGTAGATGCTTTATCCTCTAATGCAGAAATTTTAGTTACACCATCAACTAAATTAGCAACTTCTTCACCAAATTCTTTTTTAACAGTTGCATAGGTTACTTTAGTATCCTCTATCGTATCATGAAGAAGTCCAGTTGTAATTGTTGCGCTATCTAATTTTAATTCTGTTAAAATTTTTGCTACTGCAACTGGATGAATAATATATGGGACCCCCTCTTCTCTTTTTTGGTTTTGATGAGCCTCTAGAGCAAAGTCATATGCTTTGCTTAATGACTCTGAATTTAAAAATTTATTGTAAGATTTAATCTGATTAATTAATTCATTATTGTTAATCATGCTTTATTTTAACATTTTTATTTAATCTTGTAATCTCAATCCGAGATTTTTGGCTTAAATTATTTATTAAAAATTGGGCGTTTTTCTTTAAAATTGGATGTGACCATTTAGGATCAATTTCTAAAATCGGATATAAAACAAAATTTCTTAAATGTGCTCTCGGATGCGGTAAAACAAGATCTTTTGAGTCTTTTATCAAACCATTATAATCAACTATATCAATATCAATTACTCTAGGATCATTTTTCTTTGTTTTAATCCTACCAATTTTTTTTTGTATTAAATTTATATTTTGAAATAATCTTAAAAGATTTAAGTTTTTATTAACTAAAATTCCTACATTTAGAAACTTTGGTAGTTTCTGATTTGGATAAGAAGGAGTTTCATAAAAATTAGAAATTTTTTCAATTTTAATTTTTGTTTCAATTAGTAACTGAATGCCAATTGAAATATTATCAAATCTAGAACCATGAATAGAATTCAGATTTGATCCAATATTAAGGTGTATCATTTATTATTTCTACTCATCAATCTTGCTCTTTCTCTATTCCAGTCTCTCTTTTTCTTTACTTGTCTTTTATCATAAAGTTTTTTTCCTTTTGCAACGGCAATTTCAATTTTAACTTTTCCTTTAAAGAAATACATTTTAGTTGGAATAATAGTCAACCCTTCCTGATTTATTCTTCCAATCAACTTGTTAATTTCTCGTCTTTTTAAAAGAAGTTTTCTTTCACCTTTAGGATTATGGTTGTTATACGATGATTGTCTGTAAAGCGGGATATGAGAATTAATTAAAAATAATTCTCCGTTGTTGTCTATAGCGTATGAGTCTGCAATGCTTCCTTTGCCCTCTCTTAGCGATTTGACTTCTGATCCTTTTAAGGAAATACCTGCCTCTAAAGTTTCTAAAAAAAAATAATTAAAACTAGCTTTTCTATTTAAACAAATTATTTTTCTTCCAGGGGCTATATTTTGTTTCATTAAAGTAATTTAGCTACTTTAAGTGCTTCTGAAACTTTCTTTTTTGTTTCTTCTCTAATTTCAACTAATGGTAATCTTACAGATGGATTACACATACCTAACAATGATGCTGCATATTTCACTGGTGATGGATTGCTTTCAATGAATAGCGCTGAATGTAAAGGCTGTAAGAGCTTATCTAACGTTTCTGCTTCTTCATTTTTTTGCTCACAAGCTTTTTGAAAATCAGAAGAAATTTTTGCAGCTATATTTGCTGTGACTCCGATAGCTCCCACTCCGCCTCTTTTATTAAACTCAAGAGCATTGTCATCATTTCCAGTAAGCTGAATAAAATCTTTTCCCATTGCTTTTAATTGCTGATTTACTCTATTTAAGTCACCAGTTGCATCTTTTACACCAGCTATATTTTTTAGTTCATATAGTTTGCTCATGGTTTCAACTGACATATCTATTACTGATCTTGACGGAATGTTGTAAATTATAATTGGTATTCCAACACTATCGTTTATCTTTTTATAATGTTGGTATAAGCCCTCTTGAGTTGGTTTGTTGTAATATGGTGTAACAACTAACAACGCGTCTGAACCGGCTTTTTCTGCGTATTGAGATAGCTCAACAGCCTCATCCGTTGAATTAGATCCTGTACCAGCTATAATAGGTATTTTTCCTCTACATTCTTTAACCGCTATCTCTATAATTTTTTTGTGTTCACTATGAGATAAAGTGGGAGACTCTCCAGTGGTACCCCCGGGGACTATACCATTAGTGCCGTTATTTAAGTGATAATCAATTAAACTTCTATATGTGTTTTCATCAAGATTATCATCTTTAAATGGGGTTATTAATGCAACAATTGATCCTTTAAGCATAAAATAATATAAGGTAGATATCCTTAAACTTATGCTTAATAGATTAATTAGTCTAGTATTTTTATTATCATTTTTGAAAATTAGTATCGTTTATTCAGAGACAGATTTCTTATTACCGCAAAAAAAACCATCAATTTTTAAAAAATCAGAAAAACAGATCCAAGAAAGTATTAATAAAAATCTACCTGCACCAAAGCCATTATTAGAAAAAAAAGGTGAGACTAAACCAGCCATAGTTGAACAAAAAAAAGAGCCTGCTAAAAAAAAAGAAATAAAAACGGAGCTTAAAGAAAAGGTAAAGGCACAAGTATTATCTACTTTTGTGTACCCTAGAAAAAAACCAATTACATATAAAGTTTCATCAAAAGAAGTAAAAAGTTCAAAAGTTCTTAATAAAAAAGATTTTGATAGAGCAAAAGAAACAATTGATTTTATTAAACAAAAAAAATGGAATAGTGCTTTAAAAAGTGCCCAAAAGGTTAAAGATAGTGAATTCAGAAAATTAATTACTTGGATGCATCTTAAAACTACTAGAAATGGAGCATCATTTAGTGAATATAAAAAATTTATAGAGCAAAATGACTATTATCCAAGAATTAACAGAATAAGGTATTTGGCAGAAGAAAAAATATATTTAAGAAATAATTCACCTACATCAATAATTAATTGGTTTGAAAAATATCCTCCCTTAGGTGGTTTAGGTAAAATTAAATTAGCTGAGGCCTATCTAGAACAAGGAAAAATAGAAAAAGTCAAAGAGTTAGTTAAAGAAGGATGGACCACTGCTGAGATAAGAAAAAATGATTTGGGTTATTACAGAGCTAAATTTAAAAAGTTTATCTCGTCAGATGATCATGTAAAGAGAGCTGATTATTTAGCATGGGAAAGGAAATATTGGGATCTAAAAAGAATGCTTAAGTATTTGCCTACAGATCAAAGGGCTCTTTATAATGCAAGACAAATTTTAATGAGTAACTCTTACGGTGTAGACAATGCAATAGCAAAGGTACCTCAATATTTAAAAAAAGATCCTGGTTTAGAGTTTGATAGATTGAGATGGAGAAACCGAAGAGGACGATTAGACGGATCTTTAGAAATTTTATATCAAAACGCGAATAAAACTGAGACACAAATGGTTAGACCGGATAAATGGTGGGAACAGAGGGAGAGTGTTACAAGAAGTCTAATTTACAAAAAAAGATATAAGACGGCATATAAAGTAGCTAGTGAACACTCCCTTTCATCTGGTCCGTCCTTTGCGGAGGCTGAATGGCTATCTGGTTGGATAGCTTTAACTTTTTTAAAATCTCCTGAGTATGCAATTAATCATTTTCAAAATTTTTACAATAATGTCGGCTATCCGATAAGCTTAGCTAGAGGAGCATATTGGTTAGGAGAGTCATATGAAAAATTAAATGAAAAGGAAACTGCTAATAAATTTTTTTCAGAAGCAGCAAAGTTTCCAATGACTTATTATGGACAACTTGCTTTCAATAAGGTTAATCCTGGTGGGAATTTTGAATTAAGAGACGAAAGTAATTTTGATAAAGATTATGAAAAAGAGTTTAAAAAAAATAAACTCATTAAACATGTTATTCTATTGCACGAACTTGATGCAAGCCAATATGCTAAAGATATTCTTAAACATTTGGCTGAACTTAATATTGAGAAAGGTAGTGAAGTTTTAGCAGCTGAGTTATCTACATCTGTTGAAAGATACGATTTTGCAATTCAAATATCAAAAAAAGCATCCTATGAAAAAAGATTTTTGAATAAATATAATTATCCAGTAATTGCCACTCCGAAAATTGTAAATAATAAACAGATGCCTAAGCAAGAAATTATTCTTGCAATAATCAGACAAGAAAGTGAATTTGACAGGAAAGCAAATAGTTGGGCTGGAGCTAGAGGTATGATGCAATTAATGAAGTACACTGCTAAGATCGTGGCTAAACAAGCGAAACTACCTTACAGTATTAGTCGACTAACAACAGATCCTGAATACAACATCAAGCTTGGTTCATATTATTTTAATGGATTGATTAATGATTATAATGGCGTTTTCCCTTTTGCTATTGCTGCGTACAATGCCGGGCCAAATAGAGTAAAAACTTGGAGGAGAGTAAATGGAGACCCTTCTAAAGGTCAAATTTCTTACATTAATTGGATTGAACAAATAAGATTCGAAGAAACTAGAAATTACGTTCAACGAGTTCTAGAAAACATTAATGTTTACAAATATATTTTAAGAAAAGAACCGGTACAAATAGATAGTTATTTTAACTAATTGGCGGTGAGAGAGGGATTCGAACCCTCGGTAGCATAGTTAAATACTACGGAAGTTTAGCAAACTCCTGGTTTAAACCAACTCACCCATCTCACCACAAGCTTTACGTATCTTTATAAAGAAAATTAACTTATATTGCATCAACTTTGTAATGCAACAAAAACAGTTATCAGGAATTTTTTATGCTGCTTTTGCATCTCTTTGGTGGGGTGTTGTAGGGACGATTTTTTTCAAATTTGTATCTTTTGCATCATTTATTGAATTAACTGTTCACAGAACTATTTGGACTGCAGTTCTTTTAATCCTTACAACAAGTTTTTATAAAAAATGGCCAGAATTTATTAAAATTTTCGAAAAGAAAAAAAATCAATTATTACTTTTTGTATCAGGCTTATTGGTAAGTATAAATTGGGGAACCTGGCTTTATGCCGTCAGTGTAAATAGATTATTAGATTCAAGTTTAGGCTATTATATTTACCCAATAATAAGTGTCTTTTTAGGAAGAGTATTTTTGAATGAAAAACTTAATAGAAATCAATTTATAGCTGTTGTACTAGTTGTAATTTCCTTATTTTACTTTTTACTTAAGTTAGGTGAATTACCGTGGATTGGTTTAACTGTTGCAATAACCTTTAGTATTTACGGATTAATAAGAAAAAAAATCAAAGTCTCATCAGATATAGGTCTACTAATTGAGACATTATTAATTTCTCCTATAGCAATCGTATTATTTATTTATCTTATAAATTTAAACCTAAATGTTTTTTCATATAAAGAACCTCTTTTATCTTTTTATTTATTTTGGTCTGGTTTTATGACTTTGGTGCCTCTCTTTTTGTATACTTTAGGTTTTAAGATAATTGGAATCGGTCCAGCAAGTATGATTTTATTTTTAACTCCAACATCTCAATTTCTTTTAGGAATAACATATTTTGATGAGATTCTAACCTTGGAAAAATTTTTTGGTTTTGTAATAATTTGGATAGCTGTATCTATTTATCTTAATGAATTACGTAAAGAGTAAGTCGTAATTATAACAAGTGGCACAATTATTGCTACAATAAATGAAATGAATAGTAAGTTTGATAAGATTATTGGACTAAAATTTTCTACAGACATAATATTGCCTACTAATAAACTTGATTGGAAATTTTGACTTGGGAAAAATAATAACCCTGAGCTTAAACCTAAAATTATTGAGAATAATGATAATCTAGTATTAATTTTTTTCTTAAAGAAACCATAGAATATCGTTACAACAGCCGCGCAGCATAGTAGATCTGCAAATAAGAATAAATATAAGATGCTGTAGCCTTTAGAAGCAAAAATAAAAACAATCACACATAATAATAAAATTAATTTATTACATTTATTTTTTATTTCTCTACCGCTTAAAAATTTATTTAGTTCTTTTCCATCAATAATTATTAGGCTTGAAATAGCGTTTATTAATGTATCAATTGTACTTAATGTTAAAGCTAGAGCCAAAATTAAAATAGAAACAATTATTAAAACATTATCATTAGATAACATTATTTTAAAAAAAGCTAAATCAGGTTTTATTTTAGGGTCAAGTGAAAAAGATATAAGACCTGTATAGCCCATCCAAAAAACAATCAAAAAAGAAATAATTGATGAGTAAATTAAACTTTTTTTTAAAATAAAGTTATTTTTTGCAGCAAAGACACGTTGCCAATTACCCTGGTGAAATAAGTTTGTTGCTGCTACAGCAATAAAAAATGTCAATCCAGCAGTATAATTTGGAATATAATTTTTACTTACAAGTTTTGCAGAATTTTTTTTAATTAGTTCATAACTATTTATTTCTAAATTTCCTAAAATTAAAAATATAGAAAATAATATTATGCTTAAAACTATTATAAATTGATATTTATCTGTAATAATCGAAAGTTTAAATCCACCTCTTAATATATATAAAAGACATATGATTAAAGTTAGCCCAGATGTTATCCATAAAGGTGTTTTTGAGATTAAATTTAATAAAAAAGCTATTGCTGTGACTTCGGCTATTAAGAAAATTGTTAAATAAAATAGAATTAAGGTTAACATTATCTTTAAAATTCCAGTCCCAAATCTTCTTTTTATAAATTCAGTTAGTGACATCCCGTTAGGAAACTCTCTTCTTATTTTCGGTCCAAAATTTAATAAAAATAACATAGGTGCAGCTGTGCCTAACGCATATCCCATTACTGCCCCTATTCCTCCCCAAGTTGCTGCTGAGGCTGGTCCAAATAATATCCAAGCTCCCAATGCAGATGCTGATAAACTCGTTGTTAATGAAAAAATACTCTCATTTCTGTCACCAATTATGAGGCTTTTATTATCTGAAATTTTTTTTAAATTTATATAACCTAATGCGATAAAAAAAGCGCCTACTATTAGAGTGATAATTAGCGTTGTTTGTGTTGATAGGTATATATCTTTCATTTATCCCTTACTGAATTACCGGTCAGGTTCTTTGGGTATGATCTCAGTCTTTATGACACCCCTTATACAAATTATATATTTATTTTAGGCAGGGAGTCAAATGAAGCTGTATCTATTCTAGATGAGTGTTCTCTTCTCATTTTCCAATCGTTACTTATACCAGCTTGAGCTATACTGATTGCATTTCGTCCATATTTTGCATTGGTAAAATCGATTGCTCTCATTAATGGTTGAGATTTATTCTCTAAAATTGGTGCTAATAAATTTAGCTCTTTTTCAGAAGCGTCTCTAAGCTTTGATAAAATAATTCCAGCTTTTTGATAAAAATAACCATATTTATAAATCTTTACTAGTCCGCTAATTGCAGTTTTTACAAGTTCAATACTGTTATTAGTTGCCACCGGCAATTCAATAGTAATAGAATTTGAATAGTATTTTCTATTTTTATCAAATGGACTTGTTCTTATAAATATAGTGACAGCTCTCGTAGTTTGTTTATCTGTTCTTATTTTTTCTGCTGCATTTAAACAATGAGTAGTTATAGACTCTTTTAATTTATCTAAACTCTCAACTTTTTTTCCAAACGATCTTGATACACAACAACTTTTTCTTCTTGTTTCCTCGGTTTCTAAATCTATACAAGGAATTCCTCTTAACTCCATTACTGTTTTCGCGCCTAAAACATTAGTGCTTTTCTTAACCCATGTGTTTGAAATATTTTTTAGTTTATAAGCATTGTCTATTCCATTTTTAATATATAGTTTTGATAACTGTCTTCCAACTCCCCATACATCTGCAATATCAAAATTTTTTAGTATATTATCAATATTTTCTTTTAGAAATACCACTCCTGCTTTATTTTTTTTGGCAATATGATTTGCAACTTTACTTAAAGTTTTTGTATTCGAAATTCCTACACTTGTTGGTATTCCTGTCCATTTTAAAACTCTTTCTCTTATTTCTTTTCCATATTCTTCAACTTGTTCATCTTTGATATGCGATAAATCTAAAAATGCTTCGTCTATAGAATAGATTTCAATTTTATCAGTAAAACCTTTTAAAACTTTCATCACTCGTCTAGAAAGGTCTCCATATAATGCATAATTTGAAGAAAATATCTGAACGTTGTTCTTTTTAACTAAATCTTTAACTTTAAAATATGGTTCTCCCATTCTTATTCCAAGTTTTTTTGCTTCAGTAGATCTTGATATTACACATCCATCATTATTAGATAGCACTACGACTGGTACATTTTGTATTTTAGGATTAAATAATCTTTCGCAGGAAACATAAAATGAATTACAGTCAATTAATGCAACTTTTTTTCTACTGCTGTTTGTGTATGACATATGTTACTACTCCCCAAATTATTATTTCTGGATTATCTTTTAAATTAATTTGATCCGATGTGTTTTTTGAACCTGATGTTAAGTAGTTGTTGCCCTTACTTTTAACCAGAGTTTTGACTACAAGTTCTTCGTTGATATTTGCTATAACAGTCGAGAAATTTTTTGGATTTAAACTTTTATCTACTATTAATAGATCTCCATCATATATGCCCACATTAGTCATAGATTTACCTTGTACTCTAATGATGAAAGTAGCTGGTGCATTTGTTATGAGATGAGAGTTTAGATCTATATCGTCCTCAATATAATCTGTTGCCGGAGAAGGAAAACCAGCTCCCACTTTATGTAAATAATAAGGTATTGTTAACTTCATAAATGTTCTTGTTTTGTTCTTTATAGCTGATAAATTACCTTTCAGTCAACCCCCTTTTCAAAAGGTTGTTAAAGTGGGTCAAATTGCAAATCGAAAAAAAGAGAGAGATTAGCTATTAACACAAAGTGATTAAAAAAATATTTTCAGTATTATTAGTATTACTTGTAACAACAAGTGCTCAAGCTGCATCTAAGTTAGACACAATCAGAAAAAGTGGTGAGCTAAGAGTTGGTACGACAGGAGACTGGGATCCAATGTCAATGAAAGATCCAAAAACAAACAAGTACAAAGGATTTGATATTGATGTGATGAATGAACTAGCTAAAGATTTGGGCGTAAAAGTCAAATTTGTGCCTGCAGAGTGGAAAACTATTGTTGCAGGTATAACAGCTGATAGATACGATATATCAACTAGTGTAACCAAAACGCCAAAAAGAGCGGAAGTAGCTGGGTTTACAGCTACGTATTACAAGTATGCAACAGTCCCACTTGTTTTAAAAAAGAATTTAAAAAAGTTTTCAACTTGGGAGTCTCTAAACAATAGTAGTGTTACAATAGCTACAACGTTAGGTACATCTCAGGAAGAAAAAGCAAAAGAATTTTTTCCAAAATCAAAACTTCAATCAGTTGAGGCTCCTGCAAGAGATTTCCAAGAAGTTTTAGCAGGTAGAGCTGACGGAAATATTACAAGTTCAACAGAAGCAAACAAACTAGTTATTAAATATCCCCAATTAGCTATAGTTCCTGATGGAGGAAAAAATCCAGCATTTTTAGCGATGATGGTTCCGAAGGGTGACAAGATATGGAATGATTACGTCAGCAATTGGATTAAGAAAAAACAATCATCTGGATTTTTTAAAACTTTACTGGCAAAGTACGATCTAAAAAGCTTATAATTTAAGTTTCAATACCTTCCATTTACAAATATAGTCAATTAGTGAGATTTTTAAAAATAATTTCTATTTTATTTTTGCTTCAAGGATGTAGTTCTAACTATGAATGGGGTTGGTATATTCTAAGTCCAGATAATATAGATGGTTTAACTAATCTAAAATTCTTAATTAGCGGAATTACAACTACGATTTATATTTCAGTAGTTTCAATAATTCTAGCAATGATTATCGGTTTGATAGTTGCTCTACCTTCGTTGTCAAATAATAAATTCTTAACTTATTTCAACATAACATACGTAGAAATTGTTAGAGCCATCCCTTTATTAGTTTTAATTCTTTGGATTTATTATGGCCTTCCAATCATGATTGGAGTAAGTTTCTCGCCATTTGTATCCGGAATAATAGCTTTGACCATTAGTGAGAGTGCGTTTCAAGCAGAAATTTTTAGAGCTGGAATTAATTCAATTTCAAAAGGTCAACATGAAGTATCTGAGTCATTAGGAATGGATTTCTGGAGAAAAATGAGATTAGTAATTCTTCCTCAAGCGGTTAAAGTTGTGTTACCAGCCATGGGAAACCAATTTGTTTATGTTTTAAAAATGTCCTCTCTAGTGTCAATTATAGGTATAGGGGATTTAACAAGAAAAGCTAATGAGCTAGTCACAACAACCTATAGGCCTTTAGAAATATATACTTTTTTAATTCTGGAATATTTAGTGCTTATCTTGGTTGTATCTTATTTTGTAAGAAAATTAGAGAGTAAACTAGAATACAAATAATTTTTTAAAAGAAATTTTAAATACTCTCTTTAAAAAGAATGGTACGAAAGTCAATACAACTAATCCCATCATCCAATTCGTTACTAAAATCGTATAAAAAATATCTTGATACTCACCATTTCTAATATTTATTACATACCATAGTGACATAAATGGAATTAACGTTAGTCTTAGAATTGTCATATACAAACTAAAAATTGGTCTTTTGAGTGCCTGGAATAAAGCAGAGGTAATAAAGAAGACGGGGTACACGGGTCCAATTAAAGCGGCAACTTGCAAGTAAAGCGCACCTCTTCGAATAACTTCTAAATCATTAGTAAAAAAAGAGATTATAATTTCTGAAGTTAGATAAACAAATATACCTGCTAATACCATAAATCCTGAACCAAACATTAGAGCTTTTCCATATACTTCTTTTACTCTAAAATACATTTTTGCTCCAAAATTTTGGCCTGCAATTGATAAAACAGCAGTATTTAAACCTATGACTGGTAACAATAAAACTTGTTCTATTCTTACAGCAGTACCATAACCCGCTGTAGCTAATTCACCAAACTGACCAACAAAATAGAAAATATTGAATACTCCAAACATTATCATCAACATAGTAAACATTATTGGCACTGATTGTTTGAAGAGCAAGCTTAAGTACTCAATTTTTGGTTTAAAGCATTCTAGATAAAGGAATTTTTTTAATTTACAGCAATAAACTTTATTAACTAAATATATTAAGCCAATACACTGAGAAACTAGCGTAGCGATAGCTAAACCAGCAATCCCAAATGCCGGTATAAATCCATAACCAAAAATAAATAATGGATTTAAAAAAATATTTAAGAAAAAGGTAAAAATTAAAACATTTCTATAACTTCTTGTATCACCTTGGGCATTTAAAGTTCCGTTTAAAGATAGTTGAACTAATACAATGATAGCTCCAAAAAAAATTATATCTAAATATTCACGTGTTAAGATTATACTTTCTTCAGTAGAACCCATAATTCTCAAGAGTTCATCAGAAAAATTTAAGCCAAATAAAGTTACGAAAATTGAAATTACGATTGCTAATACTATTGATTGAGCAACGTACATTGAGGCTTTCCTATCCTCTTTAGCTCCAATTGAATTACTGATTAAAGCTGTAGTTCCGGCTCCAATACCAACCGCAACAGCTATTGCTATGAAGTATATTGGCCATGATTTTGCAATCGCTGCTAACGCTTCTGGTGAAATTCTACCTGCAAAATAAGTATCAACTAAATTATAAAAAGTTTGAAATAGAGATCCTGTGCTTGCAGGTATGGTCACTTTTCTTAAAAGTTGCCAAATTGAACCTTTAGTCAAATCCATAATTAATATTCCTTTTGAAATTTATGCTTTCTTCCAGCTTTTTTAGCAAGATTAATTTGATTTTGCCTCATGCGAAATCTTATTTTTTGTGAATTTGAGAGTGTGTCATAACACCTTGGACACGAAACACCTTCCTCATATTTGTAAGATTTTTTATCTTTTATTGAAAAAGTCATTCGACATCCACTGCATACAGAGTAAGTTCCTTGTTTTAATTTGTGTTTAAGAGATACTCTATTATCAAAAACAAAACACTCTCCTTTCCATAGACTCTCTTTCCTCTCAGTTTTTTTCAAATAATTAAGTATTCCTCCTTTTAACTGAAAAACATTTTTAAACCCTTTTCTTTTTAAAAATATTGAGGCCTTTTCACATCTAATTCCTCCAGTACAGAACATTGCTACAGGTTTGGCTTTATTGACTTTTTTTAGATATTTCGGAAAATCTCTAAAATTTTGAATATTTGGATTTATAGAATTTTTAAAGGTGCCCACATCATGTTCAAATGGTTTTCTAGCATCTATAACTAAAGTTTCTTTATTTGAAATAAGTTTATTCCATGATTTTCCAGAAACATATCTATTAAGTTTTTTATTATTTGGGTTTATTTTTAAACCCAATGGAACAACTTCATTTTTGATTTTTATCTTACCTTTGTGGAATGGTTGAAAAAGACTTTGAGACATATTCTTACTATCAAAGTCCTTCAACCGAAATTGTCTTTTTATAATCTTTACTATTTTGCTTATATCATTTTTTTTGCCTGCAATTGTTCCATTTATACCCTCTGCTGATAAAATTATTGTGCCCCTCACATTATTTTTAAAAATTTCTTTTTGAAATAAAGATTTATATTTTTTCAGAAATTTTATCTTTTTAAACTTATAAAAACCAAAAATTGTATACATTATTTTTTAATACAAATTGTAAGTCCATCACCTATTGGAATAATATTTTTTGCAACTCTGCTATCTTTCTTAATGTGTGTATTAAATTCCCTTATAATATTTGTAAATTTATCGTTTTTCGTATCATCTATTACTTCTCCGTGCCATAAAACATTATCTATAACAATAAGTCCATTTTTATTAATAAGATCCATAGATGCTTCATAGTATTTTAGGTAATTTTCCTTATCAGCATCAATAAAAATTAAATCAAATCTTTGACTTGAATCTTTCAATTCATTAAGGCTTTCAATAGCAGGTTTTACAATTTGCTTTATTTTTTTTTCATTTGCTTTTTTATAAAATGATTGTGCTTTCGTACTGAATTCAGGACTTTTATCTAAGCTAATTAGAAGACCATCAGATGGAAGGGCTAAGGCCATTGATAAAGCGCTAAAACCTGTAAAACTTCCTATTTCTAAAATCTTTTTAATATTAGAGATTTTAATTAATGTTTGTAGAAATTGTGCTTGAGAAACTGAAATCTGTAATCTCTGTTGATCACCAAGACTTATATTATATTGAATTATCTCTTTCTGAACATCAGTTAAAGATTCTGAATGATCAATAATGTATTTTTCAAGATTTTCAGTTAAATCTAATTTCTTAGGCATAATTAGCCTTTTAAAAGTTTTTTTAGAATTTCATTTGTCAATTGAGGGTTTGCTTTCCCACCAGATAATTTCATAACCTGTCCAACAAAAAAACCAAACAATTTTTCTTTTCCAGCTTTATATTGATTAACTTTATCTTTATTTTTTGATAGTATTTCATTAATCATTTTCTCTAATTCTTTAGGATCGCTTTGTTGTTTCATCCCTTTTGACTCTATGATTTTTTTTGGGTTATCACCGCTTTCAACCATAATTTCAAAAACTTCTTTTGCTATTCTTCCTGAAATTTCTCCAGATTTAATTGATTGTACTAACTCAGCAAAATTTTTAGCAGAAATTGGTGAGTTAGAAATATTAAGTCCTTTGTCGTTGAGCATTGCAAATAAATCACCCATCATCCATGTAGCTGCTAGTTTTTTGTCAGATAATTTTGCAACTTCCTCATAATAATCAGAGATTTCTTTTTCGGAAACCAGTACGTTTGCTTCGTATGAGTTAAGCCCATATTCTTGAATAAATCTCTCCTTCTTATTATCTGGCAACTCAGGCAAAGATTTTTTTAAATCATCAATTAATTTTTGTTCAAGTTTTAACGGTAAAAGATCTGGATCAGGAAAGTATCTATAATCGTGAGCATCTTCTTTTGATCTCATTGATCTTGTTTCATTTTTTTTTGTATCAAATAATCTTGTTTCTTGATCTATCTTTTTTCCATCTTCTAGTAATTCAACCTGTCGATTAGCCTCATATTCAATTGCCATTTGCATAAATTTAATTGAATTTACATTTTTAATTTCACATCTTGTGCCGAAATTTTTATCGCCTACTTTTCTTACTGATACATTTACATCTGCTCTTAATGAACCTTCTTGCATATTGCCATCACATGTGCCCAAGTATCTCATAATGGTTCTTAATTTTTTTATGTAAGCATTTACTTCATCGGGCGAACGAAGATGGGGTTTGCTAACGATTTCCATTAAAGCTATTCCAGAACGATTTAAATCAACGTAAGTGCTTGAAGGATCCATATCATGGATACTTTTACCTGCATCCTGTTCTAAATGAAGCCTTTCAATGCCAATTTCTTTTGAACCATAAGGCATATCTAGTAAAACTTTTCCTTCACCAACAATAGGATTTTTATATTGGGAAATCTGGTAGCCCTGTGGAAGATCTGCATAAAAATAATTTTTTCTATCGAATACTGAATAATTATTTATTTTTGCATTTAAACCTAAGCCTGTTCTTACAGCTTGTTTCACGCACTCCTCATTGATAACTGGTAGCATTCCGGGAAAAGCAGAGTCAATTAAACTTACTTGTCTGTTAGGATCAGCTCCGAATTTAGTTGAGGAGCCTGAAAAAAGTTTAGAATTAGAAAGGACTTGAGCATGAACTTCTAAACCTATAACTACTTCATACTTCCCTTTCTCACCATTTATAAAATAATCAAATTTTTCTTTGCTCATGACCACCACTTTTTAATTTCATTTTTATAACCACAATTCTTTTCGAATGCGTAACCAATATTGAGAATTTTTTGTTCATCTAACGCTTTACCTATCAATTGTAAACCAAGTGGGTAGCCCTGTTTATCTAATCCAGCAGGAAGAGATAAGGCTGGTAATCCAGCTAAATTTACAGGCACCGTAAAAATGTCATTTAAATACATTGATACAGGATCATTAGTTTTTTCTCCTATCTTAAATGCTGAGCTTGGTGTTGAAGGTGTTAAAATAGCATCAACTTTAGTAAAACTATCATCAAAATCTTTTTTTATTAATTGTCTTACTTTTTGGGCTTTTAAATAATAGGCATCGTAATAACCAGACGATAAAACATAAGTGCCTATAAGTATTCTTCTCTTTACTTCATCACCAAATCCTTCTGATCTAGTGTTTTCATACATTTCAATTAAATCTTTTCCTTTTTGTGATCTGTAGCCATATCTTACGCCATCATATCTTGCTAAATTTGATGAAGCTTCTGCAGGAGCAACGATATAGTAGGTAGGCAAAGCGTACTTGGTGTGGGGTAATGAAATGTCAATTAACTGAGCACCTAAATCTTTTAATATTTTTTTTCCTTTTTCCCAAAGTTCGTCAATTTCTTTTGGCATATTATCTACTCGATACTCTTTAGGAATACCAATTTTCAATCCTTTGATATTATCTTTTAAATTTTTTGAGTATGATTCTTTTTTTTTATTAATTGAGGTTGAGTCTTTTTCATCAAAACTAGACATTGCTTCAAGCATAATTGAACAATCATTTACTGTTTTAGTCATTGGTCCTGCTTGATCTAATGAAGAAGCAAAAGCAACGATACCCCACCTCGAACAAAGACCGTAAGTTGGCTTAAGACCTACAGTGCCAGTAAACGATGCAGGCTGTCTAATAGACCCACCTGTATCTGTTCCAATTGTTGCAGGAGTAAGATCAGCTGCTAAAGCAGAAGAGGATCCTCCTGAAGAACCGCCTGGAACTAGATGATCTCCGATAGGATTAATAACGTTTCCGAAAAAACTTGTCTCATTCGAAGAACCCATGGCAAATTCATCACAATTTAATTTTCCAAGTAAAAAAGCTCCATTATTCCATAAATTTTTTGTTACAGTAGACTCATATGAAGGAACGAAATTATTTAAAATATTACTTCCAGCCGTAGTTTTTACATTTTCAGTACAAAATAAATCTTTTACAGCTAAAGGTATTCCGCTCAGAAGTTGTTCATTATTTGGTTTATTATCAAATTTTTTTGCATTTTCTAAAGCTTGATCAAATGTTGTAGTTACAAAAGCATTAAGTTTTTTTGCATTTTCAATGTTCTTTATATATGCTTGTGTAAGTTCTAATGAGGATATCTTCTTAGACTTTATACTTTCCAAAATTTCACTTAAACTTTGATTAGTTATATTGTTCATTACTCAACCACCTTTGGAACTACAAAAAACTCCTCATTTTTTTTTGGAGAATTTTTAAGAATTTTTTCTCTTATCTTGCCATCACTGATTTCGTCTTTCCTTGATCTTAATGACTGGTTTAAAATCGATGTTAATGGTTCAACTTTATCAGTATTCAGTTCATTTAATTGCTCAATAAACTTGAAAATTGAGTTTAAATCTTTGGTTAAACTGTCTACTTTAGCTTCATCAACTGAAATTCGAGCTAATTTAGCTACATGTTTAATTTTCTCTTTATCTAAGGACATTTGTGCAATAAGTTAATTTAAATGTGTTTTATCACAAATTAGGTAAATTTCATGCTCGATATTGACGTATTTATTAAAAAAACCAAGAAAAAATCAAGATTAATAGGTATTGATCCTGGCGGCAAAAGAATAGGAATAGCTCTATCAGATGAAAATAAAATTGTAGCTACGCCATACACAACGATTATTAAAGAAAACTACAGAGGTCTAGTGGATCAAATTAAGAAAATTGTCAAAGAATATGACATAGACGGGATAGTCATAGGTAATCCAATTAATATGGATGGAACGGAAGGGCCTTCTTCACAATCAGCTAAAGATCTAGCTAAAAATCTTTCAAAAGATATTACAGAAAATATCACTTTATGGGATGAGAGACTATCTAGCCAGGGAGCCTTTAATCTATCTAATGATTTAGCAATTAATTCATCAAAAAAAGTGAATAAATTAGACGAGAATTCTGCTCAATTTATACTTCAAGGGATCCTAGATTATTATCATAAAAAAAATACTTGATATAATAGAGTAAAAGGCCTATAGAGTTGATTTTAATGGCAACTGAAAAAAAAGTTATAGCTATTAAAAACACTCCCAAACATCTATTAGGTATTCAAAATTTATCAGTTCTTGAGGCAAAAAAGATTTTAACCGAAGCAAAATCCTTCATAAAATTAAACAGAGGAAGTTCTAAAAAACTAGATGTCCTAAGGGGAAAAACTCAAATAAACTTATTTTTTGAACCTTCTACAAGGACACAGAGTTCATTTGATTTAGCCGGAAAAAGACTAGGAGCGGACGTAATGACGATGAATATGGGTAACTCCGCGTTAAAAAAAGGTGAAACATTAATTGACACTGCCATGACATTAAATGCCATGCATCCTGACATAATAGTTATAAGACATCAAGACTCGGGTGCACCGAATCTTCTTTCACAGAAAGTAAATTGTACAGTCATCAATGCAGGTGATGGAAGGAGAGAACATCCTACCCAAGCCTTACTTGATGCTTTAACAATTATTAATAGAAAAGGTAACATCGAGGGATTAAAAATTGCAATATGTGGAGACATACTTCATTCAAGAGTTGCTAGGTCTAATATTTATTTAATGAATATGTTGGGCGCAGAAGTAAATGTCATTGCGCCAAAAACTTTAATGCCCAAAGAAATAGATAACTTAGGTGTTAAATCATTTACCGATATGAAAAAAGGATTAGATGGTTGTGATATTGTTATGATGTTAAGATTACAAAATGAAAGAATGCAGGGATCTTTTCTTCCATCAAAGAGAGAATATTATGAATTTTTCGGATTAACACCAGAAAAACTAAAGTTTGCAAAAAAAGATGCTTTACTAATGCACCCTGGTCCAATGAACAGAGGTGTTGAGATTGATACTAAATTAGCAGATGACATAAATGTTAGTCTGGTGAAAGAACAAGTTGAATTAGGTGTAGCTGTCAGGATGGCATGTTTAAAATTATACTGTAATTAAATGAAAGAAAAAATTTTGACAAATGTAAGAATTATCGACCCATCTCAAAAGATGGATGAAGTAGGAAATATAGTTATCGATGAAAAAGGGAAAATAAAATCTATTGGAAAAAAATCTACTACATCAAAATCAGCAGAAAAAATCGATTTGAAAGGCCTGATAGCTATTCCTGGATTAATTGATATGAAAGCTTTTGTTGGAGAGCCTGGCTTTGAATATAAAGAAAACTTTAGAACACTAAGCCAAGCAGCTTTGGCAGGAGGTGTAACTTCAATTGTGACGATGCCAAACACTAAGCCAATTATAGACAATGTATCTATGGTGGACTTTATAATTAGAAGAGGGAGGGATAAAGCTAAAGTAAATCTTTTTCCATGCGCTTCGATTACTAGACAGAGGGAGGGTAATCAAATGACTGAATTTGGCTTGTTAAAAGCAAGAGGAATTATTGGATTTAGTGATGTTAATAAAACTATCCAAAATTCTGAATTGATGTCTAGAATTATGAATTATGCTTCAGACATTGATGTTCTTATTATGCAACATGCTGAGGATTATGAATTAGCTAAAAATTCATGCATTAATCAGGGTGAAGTAGCAACAAGATTAGGTTTGCAAGGTGTCTCAGATATTGCTGAAAAGATTATTATTGAAAGGGATTTATCTTTGTTAAGTGAATTTCCTTGCAGATATCATATTAATCAAATTTCCTCAAAAAATTCTCTAAACGTTATTAAAAAAAATAAATCTAATGGAATAAAATTCAGTACAGGGGTTTCTATAAACAATTTATCGTTAAATCAAAATGACATCGGAGAATTTAGAACTTTTTTAAAACTATCCCCCCCTCTTAGAAGCGAGGAGGATAGGCTTTCATTAATAGAGGGTATAAAGAATGATCTTATAGATGTAATTGTATCAGATCACATTCCTGAAGATGAGGAAAGTAAAAGACTTCCGTTTGCACAAGCAGCGACAGGCTCTATCGGTATAGAGACATTACTATCTTTATCTTTAGAACTTTATCATAATGAATCATTGTCTTTGGATAAAATAATTAAATGTTTAACAATCAATCCTGCTAAGATACTAAAAATAAAAAAAGGTACCCTTCAAGAAGGATCGGATGCAGATATTTGTATATTTGATCTAGAAAAACCATGGGTAGTGAAAGCCGAAGAACTTAAATCAAAATCAAAAAATACTGCGATTGAAAATAGAAAATTACAAGGTAAAGTGAGAATGACTTTGCTTAAAGGTGAAGTATCATATTCGAACTAATGGATATAAATTTAATTATTGTAGCAATTTACTCGTACCTTTTGGGATCAATACCATTTGGATTACTTTTGACTAAAATATTTCTAAAAAAAGATATTAGAACTGTTGGCTCTGGCAATATCGGAACTACAAATGTGCTTAGAACCGGAAATAAATTTCTTGCAATAACCACGTTAGCTCTTGATTTATTTAAAGGATACATTTCAGTTTATATAACAATATTTTATTTTGAAGACTTAACCTCTCTATCTGCATTAATTTGTTTCATCGGACATATTTTTCCTTTTTGGTTAAAATTTAAAGGAGGAAAAGGTGTGGCAACTTACCTTGGTGTAATTTTAGCTTTATCTTATAAATTTTTTTTTATTTTCGTCATAGCATGGATTTCTTTATCATTATTATTTAGATTTGCGTCGTTATCTTCAATGATTTCTACGTTAATAGTTTTTCTCTATGCATATTTTTACGAAATAAATAACAGCGTCCTAATTCTTTTTATTTTTTTCGTGATGATTCTTTTTACACATAAAGAAAATATTTTAAGACTTAAAAGTTCTACAGAAAATAAAATTAAGTTATAAGTGCTGTCTTTTCTAGTTTTTCAATAATAAATTTGACAAACTCGCTTAATTTTGAAAATAAACAATTAATGAACTTGGTAATTGTTGAAAGTCCAGCTAAAGCAAAAACAATAAATAAATATTTAGGAAAAAATTATTTAGTTTTAGCAAGTTATGGACATATAAGAGATTTGCCTTCAAAAAATGGATCGGTTGATCCTGAGAATAAATTTCAAATGGAATGGGAAATTGACTCTTTCTCAAAAAAATATTTAAAAGAAATTACAAATGCTGCTGAAGATTCGGATAAGATTATTCTAGCAACGGATCCAGATCGAGAAGGTGAAGCTATCGCTTGGCATGTAAAAGAAGTTCTAGAAAAAAAGAAATTGCTCAAAGATAAAAATTTGGAGAGAGTTGTCTTTAATGAAATTACTAAAAAAGCAATACTTGATGCTATAAAAAATCCAAGACAAATTCATCTTCCATTAGTTGAAGCTTACTTGGCTAGACGGGCATTAGATTATCTTGTTGGATTTAATATCTCTCCAATTCTTTGGACCAAACTTCCTGGATCAAAATCAGCAGGAAGAGTTCAATCTGTAGCCTTAAAGCTTATAACTGAAAGAGAAAAGGAAATAGAGTTATTTAAGCCAGAAGAATATTGGACTCTTACTTCAGATTTTACGAATAAAGATAATAAAAATATTTTTTCAAAATTAAGTTTATTTAATGGAGAGAAAATTGAAAAATTTTCTTTTAGAAATAAAGATGAAATACAAAAAGCAATTAATGTTATCAATAAAACAAAATTTAAAATTACAGATGTGAACACAAAAATATTTAGGCGTAACCCCCTAGCCCCTTTTACAACTTCAACTTTACAACAAACTGCTTCAGGGCGATTTGGGTTTGGAGCTTCCAGAACGATGCAAATTGCACAACGGCTGTATCAAGGAGTAGATATTGAGGGTGAAACTACTGGATTAATTACTTATATGAGAACTGATGGAACTAATATTTCAAAAGAAGCAATTGATGATTTTAGAAAATTCATTACCGATGATTATGGTGATAAATATTTACCAGAGGTTGCTAATAGTTATGCAGGAAAAAAAGCAAAGAACGCCCAAGAAGCTCATGAAGCCATTAGACCAACTAACATAAGTAGGAAACCTTCTGATATTAAAAAATATGTGAATGCAGATCAATTCAAACTCTATGAATTAATTTGGAGCAGAGCCTTATCGTCTCAAATGACACCAGCAGAATTTGATAGAAATACAATAATTATTTCCTCAAATAATAATAAAATTAACTTTAGAGCTAGCGGCTCGGTAGTAAAATTTGATGGCTTTCTCAAAGTGTATCAAGTTCAGGAAACTGACGAAGATGCAAAGAATATTTTGCCTGAGGTCAAAGTTGGAGAAGAAATTAGTATTCTAAAGCTAAATAATGAGCAGCACTTTACAGATCCACCTCCACGATACTCTGAAGCTAGTTTAGTGAAAAAGATGGAGGAGCTAGGCATAGGGAGGCCCTCCACTTATGCTAGTATTATTTCAGTATTATCAACCAGAAATTATGTCGAATTAATTAATAAAAGGTTTAATCCAACTGACAGAGGTAAGCTAATTTCAGCCTTTTTAGAGAAATTGTTTTCTAAATACGTGGATTATAACTTTACTGCAGACTTAGAAAATCAGCTAGATGAAATCACTAGTGGTAAAATTGAGTGGGTTCAGGTTTTAGATAATTTTTGGAAAGATTTTTATGAAAATGTTGGAAAAGTTAAAGAAAAGAGAACAAGAGAAGTTTTAGATTTATTAAATGAAAGTTTAGGAGCTTTAATTTTTGAAAGAGATGATAAAGACGCTATAGATCGAAAGTGCAAGTTATGTTCCAATGGAGAACTAAGTCTAAAGAATAGTTTTAGAGGTGGTGCTTTTATAGGATGTTCAAATTATCCAGAATGTAAATTTACTAGACCTTTATCTAAAGCTAAAGCTGCAGCTCAATATAATTTAGCGGAGCCTAAATTACTGGGCCAAAATGAAAAAGGTAAAGATATATATTTAAAGAATGGAAGATTTGGCCCCTACTTACAATATGAAAAAGAAAAAGACGAACTAGAAACCCAAAAGAAAAAAGGTAGAAAGAAAAAAATTGAGAATGAGCACCTTAAAAATGTTTCAATTCCAAAAGGTATTGATGTTGATAGTGTCGATTTAGATAAAGCAAAATATTTATGCTCTCTTCCTAAAGTATTAGGACAGCACCCTGAAAATGGAAAAGATATAACTTTAAATTCTGGAAGATTTGGTCCATATCTAAAATGTGAAAATAAATCTGCTAGACTTGAAAATGTTGAGGATCTATTTTCTATTGGAATTAATCGAGCCATAACATTAATTGCTGAAGCTAAGCCTGGAAGAATTTCCTCCTCATTAATTAAAGATCTTGGAGAGCATCCTGAAGATAAAAAACCTGTTAGAATTATGAAAGGTCAATATGGTCCTTATATTAAATATAAGTCTTTGAATGCAACTATCCCTGAAGAAAAAGATCCAAATGAACTGAATATGGAAGAGGCACTTATATTAATTGAAAAAAGAAAAGAATACGATAAAGCAAAAAAAAAAGGCAAAAGAAAATGAGCCAAATAGAAAATAAAATAAAAAATTTAAATATAAAATTACCTGAACCAAAAGCACCAGTTGGAGCTTATGTTGCTACTAAGATTGTTGGAAAACTATTATATATCTCTGGTCAAGTATCTATTGATGAAAATGCAAAACTTATAACAGGTAAGATTGGAAAAGATTTAGATTTAGAGAATGGCTATAAAGCTGCCGAAAGATGTGGTTTAAGTATTGTCGCACATGTTAAAAATGCTTGTGGAGGAGATTTAGATAAAATTAAATCTTGTGTAAAACTAACAGGTTATGTCAATTCAACAGATGATTTCAAAGATCAACCAAAAATTATAAACGGTGCTTCAGATATTATAGCTAAAATTTTTGATAAAAAAGGTGAACACACGCGGGCTGCAGTGAGTGTGAATAGTTTACCTTTAGGAGTTGCTGTAGAAGTTGATGCAATCTTTGAACTTAATTAGTGTTAGGTCTGCCAACGGAATAGTATCTAATCTTATTTTTTTTCATTTCTTCAGCAGAATAAAGGTTTCTTAAATCATAAACTTTAAATTTATTATTTTTTACAATCTTTTTGAAATCTATTGATTTGAATTCATCCCACTCAGTGAGTAGAACTACTAAATCTGTATCATTACAATTAGATTTTATATTATTTCTGTAATTACAGTTTTTGATTTTTTTAAACTCATTTTTTTCTCCAGATGGGTCATAATATCTGACTTTAGCGCCTTTTTTACATAGATAGGGTATCATTTTAAGGCTAGAGGAGTCCCTCATATCGTCAGTGTTTGGTTTAAATGTAACACCTAAAAAAGAAATCTTTTTATTTTTTAAATTTGATCCTAAAATTTTGTGAACTCTTTTTGTGAGTAAATTTACTCTTTCTTGATTAGATTTGATAACTGATTTTACAACTGATAAATTTATTTTGTATTTATCCGCTGCAGATACAAGCCCTTTGGTATCTTTTGGAAAACATGATCCGCCATAAGCTGGACCGGCACGTAAAAACCTACCGCCTATCCTGCTGTCAGAGCCCATTCCTAATGAAATATCCTCAATATTTACGCCAGACTTTTCACAAAAATTAGCAAGCTCATTAATAAAAGTAATTTTAGTTGCAAGAAAAGCATTTGATGCATACTTTATTAATTCAGCTCCTCTTCTTGAAGTAGTAAAAAATTTTGAGCCCTTGTTAATTAATGGTGCATAAAGTTTTTTCATAATATTAAAGGGTTTTTTTTCGTTAGAGCCAATTACAATTCTATCTGGATATCTGAAATCTCGTATTGCTTCGCCTTCTCGTAAAAATTCAGGATTAGATATTACTGTAAAAAGTTTTTTCTTTCTTTTTACAATTTTTTCAATCTCGTCACCTGTTCCCACTGGCACGGTAGACTTTGTTACAATAATTTTTTTTCTTTTTGAATATTTTAATATTTCTTTTGTACATTTATAAACAAAAGATAAATCAACTTTAATTGACTCTTTTTTTGTAGGGGTTCCCACACATATAAAAATTATATCTGAGGAACTTACGGCTCTATTAATATTTGTAGTAAATGAAAGACGCTTAGCTGTAAAATTTTTTTTAATTAATTCATTTAATCCTGGTTCGTAGATTGGAGAAATTCCAGAGTTGAGTTTATCTATTTTATTTTTATCTTTATCAACACACACAACCTGATTTCCTATGTCAGCAAAGCAAACTCCGCTTACTAAACCAACATAACCAGTTCCTATCATACATAATTTCATTTATTTCCTCTTAGAAATTTCAATTCCTGAATTAATATATCCACTTAAAGTTCCACAATCTAAATATTTACCCGTAAAAATATTTCCGTAAAACTTATTTCCTTTTTTAATTAAGCTTCTTATTGCGTCAGTAATATGTATTTCTCCACCTTGACCAGGTTTTAATTTTTTAATTTCTCCGAAAATTTTCATTGGCAATATGTATCTACCGATAATTGCAAAATTTGATGGCGCTTTTTTGATGCTAGGTTTCTCTATGACGTCTTTAATTTGAAAATATCTTTTTTTTTTATTTTTAATTGATAAGATTCCCCATCTTGATACTGTTTTTCTTTCTACTCTTTTAGTAGCAATTATAGATCCATTAGTTTTTTTATGTAATCGTATCATTTCTTTAGAGCAATTATTTCTTATGATTAAGTCATCAGGTAAAAGCATTAAAAAGTATTTGTTTTTAATATATTTCTGACATTTTAAAACTGCATCGCCTGTACCTTTTGGTTTATTCTGAAAAACAAATTTTATCATTTTTTGATATCTTTTTATTTTTTTGAACTCTTCAATAAGTCTTTTATCTTTTTTCTTCTTTATTATTTTTTTATAAAAATTATCGTTAAAAAAATATTTTTTTATTGAAAGTTTTTTTTTTGAAATTATAAATATGAATTCCTTTACACCTGCATCAATACATTCTTCTAATATATATTGTAAATTTGGTTTACCATTGATGGGCATTAACTCTTTTGGCATTACACTTGTCAAAGGTAGCATTCTTGTCCCTAATCCTGCTAATGGAATAATGGCTTGTTTTATCATATGATTCTTATAATAGTTATTATCATTGCTTTATAGAAATGAAAATATTTAAAGATAAACATATACTTCAGAAAGAGATTTCAAAAACTAAAGGGATATCATTTGTGCCTACGATGGGAGGGTTGCATAAAGGGCATATTTCATTGATCAAACAATCTAAAAAATCTAAGTTTAAAACTTTAGTCTCTATTTTTGTGAATCCTAAACAATTCAATAAAAAAAGCGATTATAGGTCTTATCCAAGAAGTACAAAAAAAGATTTAAAAAAGCTAAAAAATTTGAAAATTGATTATTTGTATATTCCAACGTTCAAAGACATTTATGGATTTAAACCAAAGGAAAAGGTTTTCATAGATAAATTTTCAAAGAAATTATGTGGTAGATTCAGAAGAGGTCATTTTGAAGGTGTTTTAAATGTAGTAAATCGATTTTTAGAAATAATAAAACCTAGATATATCTATTTAGGAAAAAAGGATTATCAGCAACTGTATCTTATAAAAAAACATATAGAAAAAAGAAAAATTAAATCTAAGATAATTGAGTGTAAAACTATAAGAGAAAATAATGGCGTAGCTCTCTCAACTAGAAATTTAAACCTTAATGATAATCAAATGAAGATTGCGTCTAAAATTTATTATTACTTATATAACTTAAAAAAAAGAATAAAAAAGAATTATAATTTATTTAATCCCAATAGAGTAAAAAAGGATTTAAGAGATTTGGGAGCTTGTAAAATAGATTATTTAGAAAATTATAATATTGAAAATTTTAAAAAAATTAATAGGCAAAATAAAAAATTCAATATATTTATTGCCTATTATATTAAAAATACTAGGTTAATTGATAATATTTAATTTAAAAAATAAAAAGATCCTAAACCTAGAAAAGAAAGAAATCCAATAACATCTGTGATTGTTGTTACGAAAACACTTGAAGCTAAAGCAGGATCGATATTTAATTTTTTAAGTGATACTGGGACTAAAATACCAAATAACCCTGCAACAATCATATTTAAAACCATTGAAATACCAATCAGAAGTGAAAGATTTAATTCTTTAAACCATAATTGAACGATTATTGCAGTAATTATTGCAAAAATTATTCCATTTAAAATACCTATGAGAAATTCTTTACCGACTACTCTGCTGAAGTTACTTTTTGATAATTCCTTTGTAGCTATTGCTCGTATAGTAACTGCTAAAGTCTGCATCCCAGCATTTCCACCCATTGAGGCAACTATAGGCATAAGAAAAGCTAAAGCTACCATTTGTTCAATTGAAGCTCCAAAGAAACTTATAACCCAAGTAGCAAGTAAAGCTGTAAATAGATTTAATAATAACCAATTAAATCTTCTTTTTGTTTTAAGCATAACGCTGTCAGTGATTTCTTCATCACCTACACCTGCTAAACGTAAAGCATCTTCTTCGGCTTCTTCTTGAACAACAGTTACAACATCGTCTGCTGTAATCATTCCAACTAATTTGTTTTCTTTATTAACAACACCTGCAGAAACTAAGTTATAATTTTCAAAAGTAAGACCAACTTCCTCTTTATCCATATTGACTGAAATTAAGACTGGCATTTCTTTCATTATAGAATTCATTTTTAAATCTCTAGATGTTCTCAGAACTCTTGATGAAGGAACAGTTCCAATTGGTTTAAAGTCATTATCTACAATAAATATTTCTAAGAATTCTTCCGGTAAATCTTTGTCTTCTCTTAAATAGTCTATAGTTTGTCCTACAGTCCAGTTACTTGGTACTGCTGTAAATTCTCTTTGCATAATTCTTGCTGCAGAGTCCTCAGGATAACTTAATCCCTCTTGTAATAAAAATTTATCTTTTGGGGGGAGTTTTTCTAAAACTTTTTCTTTGATTTCTTTGGATAAGTTTTCAAGAATTTTTATTGCATCATCAGACTCTAATCTTTTTATTATTTTAGTAAGAGAGTCTATAGAAAGTAATTGTAAAACTTCGCTTTGAATTGACTCATTTAATTCAATAAAAATTTCTGGATCAATATTAAACGACTCAATTTCGATTAATTTATTTCTTGTATCAGGATTTAAATTTTCAATTAAATTAGCAACATCAGCTTCATGCAAATCGTTCAACGTCTGATTTATAAATTCTACGTTTCTATTCTCAATATTTTGAGTAAAAGTAGTAATAAATTCTTTATTAAAATCCAAATTGACTTTTTTTGCTTCTCCTGATTTTGGTAAAGTCATAAATACCTCTATAAGTTTTTTTGAGACTATTAGTCTATATAATGATAAAATTCAAATTAAATGAGTATAGAAATTAAAATTAGCAAAAAGCGAATACCATATAAAACAGCAATGCTTTATCTCAAAAAAAGAGTTGAGGAAGTAAAAAATGGTACAAATAATGAATTATTGTGGATCCTAGAACACCCAACTACTTATACTGCTGGGGTGAGCTTCAATAAGAGAGAAATAATAGATAAAAAAATAAAAATAATTAAATCAAATAGAGGAGGCAAAATTACTTTGCATAACCCTGGGCAAAAAATTATTTACTTTGTAATTGATTTAAATAAAAGAAAGAAAGACATAAGAAAATTAATTAATTCTGTAGAAAAAAGTATTATACAATTTTTAACAAATTATAAAATTCAATCCAAAAGTGACAAAAAAAATATTGGCATATGGGTCAAAGATAAAAAAATTGCAGCAATTGGTATAAGAGTATCTAGATGGGTAGCCTATCATGGTTGTTCAATAAATATTTCGAATAATTTAAATCAATATTTGAAAATTATCCCCTGTGGTTTGGATAATAGAAAAGTCACCTCTATATCAAAACTAATTTCCATTAAACCTAAAAATTTTGAGAGTAAACTAGCAAATATTTTTATTAAAAATATAAAAAATATTTAGAAATATTTTTTAAGGAAATCCTCAAATGGATAATTGTATTTTGCTTTGAAATTATATTGAACGTTATTAATCATAAATTTTATTTTATATGCATGTAACATTAGATTTTTAATTTTACCTCTCTTTCTATCATTTAAATAATATTTATCATCACCTATTATTGGATTTCCAATTTTAAGCAATTGTTTTCTTAATTGATGCTTTCTTCCCGTAATTGGATTTAACTCCAAGTAAGAATAATTTTCGTTTGACTTAATAATTTTAAGATTTGATATAGCTTTTTGAAAAAATTTTTTATTATTTTCATAGTAAATTAAATCATCTTTCATCACCTTTAAAGACTTGTCTACTTTTCCGTATACTATCGCCAAATAAGTTTTATGAATTTTCCTTATCCTAAAAAGTGAGGTAAATAATTGCGCATATTTTCTGTTTTTAGCAATTATTAAAACTCCAGATGTCTCTTTGTCTAATCTATGAACAATGAAAGGTTTTGAATTATCAAAGTATTTTGAATTCTTTAATATATCTATAATGTTTTTAAATGATTTTGTGCCTGATTGAACCGGTATATCTGTTGGTTTATTAATTACTATAAAATTTTCATTGTCTTCAATTATATAATCATCATAGGTTCCAATTTCTTTTTTTTTGGGTAAATATTTAATCTTTTCTTTTTTATCTACGGGTCTTAATTTAGAAATATCGTAAATCTCAATCAAATCACCTGTCTTAAGTCTGTAAGATGATCTAGCTTTTTTTTTATTTACCTTAATTTTATTTTTTCTTAGTATTCTTTCTATTAAAGAGTGTGGTACATTAATTATTTTGTTTTTAAACCATTTGTCTAGACGTGAGTCATTATAATCATCATCAACAATATATGATTTAGGCATGAAAGCTTAATTTATTTACTTGCCACTTTAGGCTCTGTTTGAGCTTCTTTTTTTTTATCCTTTGTCTCGGTTTTTTTTGGTTTGTCAACTTTTTTGGCTTCTGGATTTCTATCAACTAATTCAATTACTGCCATCGGAGCATCATCGCCCGTTCTGTAGCCAGCTTTTAAAACTCTTGAGTAACCACCTTTTCTTGCGCTATATCTTTTTGATAATTCGTCAAATACTTTAGTTACTGATTTTTTATCTTGGAGTTTTGAAAATAGTCTTTTTTTATTACTCAAAACATTTTTTTTTCCTATGGTAATCACTTTATCTATTTGAGGTTTTAACTCTTTTGCTTTTGGCAAAGTTGTAATTATTTGTTCATACTTAATTAGTGAGTTAAGCATATTTTTTAATAGAGCTTTTCTGTGTTCACTCGTCCTATTAAGTTTTCTGTATCCTAAAGCGTGTCTCATTAATAACTATTTTCCTCAAGTTTTTTAGATAATTCAGCTATATTATCTGGTGGCCAATTAGGAATTTCCATTCCTAAATATAAAGACATGGTATTAAGAACTTCTTTAATCTCATTAAGTGATTTTCTCCCAAAATTTGGCGTTCTTAACATCTCTGGCTCAGTTTTTTGAACTAAATCCCCTATATAAATTATATTATCATTTTTTAAACAATTCATAGATCTGACTGATAGCTCGAGTTCTTCAACTCTTTTTAATAAATTTCTATTAAATTCTGGCTCTGAAGATTTAACCTCTTTAACAACTTCTTGCGGATCTTCAAAATTAACAAACATTGATAATTGATCTTGAAAAATTCTTGCAGAGTATGCAATAGCATCTTCTGCGTCAACAGTTCCATTTGTTTCTACAGTCATTATCAATTTATCATAATCTAAAGTGCTTCCGGCTCTTGTATTTTCAACAGAAAATGAAACTTTTTTAACAGGACTAAAAAGTGAGTCTATAGATATTAATCCTAAAGGACTGTCTTCAGATTTATTTTTAGGGGCTTGAACATAACCTTTTCCAGTGCTTACCATCAATTCCATGTGAAAATTAGTTTTTTCATCTAAATTACAGATAGTTTGTTCTGGATTTAAGATTTCTACTTCAGGAACTAGAGTTATATCTTTTGCTTTTACTTCTTTTGGACCTTTTATATCTAAAATAATTTTTTTTGGTGACGAAGATGAAGATTTAATTGCTAAATTTTTTACATTTAGAACTATATCTGTAACATCCTCTCTTACACCTTTTATTGAGGAAAATTCATGCAAAACTCCATCTATCTGAAGAGCTGTAACAGCTGCACCTTGTATTGATGAAAGTAAAATTCTTCGTAATGAATTGCCGATAGTTTGACCAAAACCTTTCTCTAGCGGCTCAGCAACCACTTTTGCTATAGTCTTATCTTCGTTACTTGTAATATCTAATTTGTTTGGTTTTATTAAAGCTTTCCAATTTTTATCTATAATTGTAGTTGTGGTTTGCATTTATACTCTCCTTCTCTTTGGTGGCCTTGCTCCATTATGGGGCATAGGTGTTGTGTCCTTTATTGATAAAATTTTAAAACCTCTTGACTGTAAAGATCTTAATGCAGTTTCACGACCAGATCCTGGGCCCTTTACCTGTACTGTTAAAGTTCTTAATCCTTGCTCAAACGCTTTTGCACCAGCATCATCTGCTGCAACTTGAGCTGCATATGGTGTTGATTTTCTCGATCCTTTAAAACCTTTAGCACCAGCTGATGACCAAGAAATAATATTTCCATTCTCATCAGCAATTGAAATAATTGTATTATTGAAAGTTGAATAAACATACGCAATACCAGAAGTGATATTCTTTTTTACTTTTTTCTTTTTTTTAAATGTAGAAATTTTTTTTGTTTCTACATTCTTGTCATTTTTTTTCTCAGGTGTTTCGTTCTTTTTGTTCATTAATTTTTACTTTTTAAGAGGAGTTAATTTTTTACCTGCAATGGCAATAGCTTTACCTTTACGCGTTCTAGCATTACATTGAGTTCTCTGACCTCTAACTGGTAGCTTCTTTTTATGCCTTGTTCCTCTGTAACATGCTAAATCAACTAACCTTTTAATATTGATTGAAACTTCTCTTCTTAAATCACCTTCCACTTTATAATTAGCATCGATAAACTCTCTTATTTTTAAAACCTGTTCTTCAGATAAATCATTAACTCTTTTTGATGTGGGGATATTTAATTTTTTACAAATTTTTTTTGAAGCGAAAGGGCCTATTCCATGTATATATGTTAAAGCGATACTAACAACTTTATTCTGTGGAATGTTTATTCCTGCTATACGCGCCATAAGATTTATGAGTTTAAGTTACTGCGTATTTATATTAAGTAATCATTTAAAGTCAACCCTTGATACCTTCAATTAAACCGCTAATTTCTTCATTAATTTCGGTAATAGATGCCTCACCATTAACAACTTTGAGTAAATCTGATTTCTTGTAATAATCAATGACAGGCTCAATAGATTTTTCATAAGTCATAAATCTTTTAATAGCTATTTCATTTCTATCATCATCTCTGTTTTCTAAACTTTTACGTTCTAATATTCTTTTTTTTATAGTTTCTAAGCTAACAGAAAGTTTTAATACTATTTTTATTTTTTGATTATTTTTATTTAAAAGATCGTTTAAGTTGATTGCCTGGTCTAAATTTCTTGGATATCCATCAAAGATAAGTCTACTTTTATAGACTTCTGATGAAACATATTTATCAAGTAAAGAACTAACGATTTCGTCAGAAACTAATTCACCTGAATTTATGATTGATGAAATCTTATATCCTAAATCTGTTTTATTAGATATCTCTTTACGTAAGAGTTCACCAGTCGATAATTGATGCAAGTTATATTTTTTTGATAAATATTTTGACTGAGTTCCTTTACCTGCGCCTGGTGGACCAAAAATAACTATATTCATTATTTTTATTACTTATTTTCCAAACTTTGTTTTTCTTATTAGAGACTCGTACTGAGAACTCATTAATCTTGTTTGAACTTGTGTAACCGTATCCATTGCCACTACAACAACAATCAATATAGACGTTCCGCCAAGATAAAATGGAATAGGATATTTAGCAATTAAAAATTCAGGCATTAAACATACAAATGTCAAGTATAATGCGCCAACTGTAGTTAATCTCATCAAAATAGTATCAATATATTCCGCTGTTCTTTCTCCAGGTCTTATTCCAGGGATATAGCCGCCATATTTTCTTAAATTTTCAGCAGTCTCTTTTGGGTTAAAGACTATTGAAGTATAAAAAAAAGAAAAGAAGATTATCCCTGACGCATACAAAAGCATATATAATGGTTGACCCTGGGTAAACATAGAGGATATTTTCAAAAAAGTATCTGACTCTGCAAATCCAAAATTAGATATAGTAATTGGCAATAACAACAAAGCTGATGCAAAAATTGCTGGAATAACTCCGGCAGTATTAATCTTTAATGGTAAATGAGAGGACTCACCACCATACATTTTATTTCCAACTTGTCTCTTAGGATAATTTATCAATATTTTTCTCATAGCTCGCTCAAAAAAAACAATAAATAATACTGTTAATATTACTAAAACAAATATTCCGACAATCATTAAAGCGGATAATGCACCTGTTCTTCCTAGCTCGAAAGTAGAAGCTAAAGCTCTTGGAATTTCAGCAACTATTCCTGAAAAAATTATTAATGAAATTCCATTTCCAACACCTCGTAATGTAATTTGTTCACCTAACCACATTAAAAATGTTGTACCAGCAACTAAAGAGATTGTTGTAATGATTCTAAATGAAGCACCTGGTTCTATCACTAAACTCCCTGCGTTTTCTAATCCTACTGATACACCATAACCTTGTAATATTGCTATTAATACAGTTCCATATCTTGTAATTTGCGTAATTTTTTTTCTACCAACCTCGCCTTGTTCTTTTAAATTTTTAAAGTAGTCAGAAACTCCTGTTAAAAGCTGAACAATGATAGATGAAGATATATATGGCATAATTCCAAGAGCAAATATTGCCATTCTAGTTACTGCACCACCTGAAAACATGTTAAACATACCTAATAATCCTTTTTGACTAGAGGCCATTATTTCTTTCAATGCAGATGGATCAATACCAGCTAAAGGTACATACGTTCCAAGCCTGTAAATTGCCAGAATAAGTATAGTAAATAAAATTCTATTTTTAAGATCTTTCGCCTGACTAAAAGCTCCTGCTGTATTTAAAGTTTCCGAAGACATTATAGATTATTTTTTGATTATATTTATTTTTCCACCAGCTTTAGAAATTTTTTCGGCTGCTTGTTTTGAAGCATAGTGAGCAGAAATTTCAACATTTTTTTTAATTTCACCTCCGCCAAGGATTTTAAGCTTAAGGTACTTTTTATTTACTAGTTTTTTTTGTTTTAAAATATTTAAGTCAATCATGTTTTTTAAATCATTTTTTTTTACCTCAAGCATATTTTGTATTCTCGATAAATTCAAAATAGCGATTTTTTTTGATTTAATTGATTTAAAACCTCTTTTAGGAAGCCTTCTGTATAATGGCATTTGACCTCCTTCAAAACTTTTAATTGCTACTCCTGATCTAGATTTTTGCCCTTTATGACCACGAGAAGAAGTTTTTCCTTTACCAGAACCAATGCCTCTTCCTACTCTAATTTTTTTTTTATTATTTTTAACTAAACTATTTAATTCCATAATTATTTTTCTTCTCTTTTTAATACTATTTCCGAAATTTTCTTTCCTCTAATAGTTGATAAAGATTTAGGTGAGTTTTGAGATCTTAATCCATTTACACATGCTTTTAAAACATTGTGTGGATTTGCAGATCCAAGAGATTTTGCAACAACGTCTTGGATTCCTAATACTTCACATACAGATCTTATTGCACCACCAGCAATTATACCAGTTCCAGCTGGAGCTGTTCTCAAAAAAACTTTTCCTGATCCATTTTTTCCTTTAACATCATGATGTAAAGTTCTTCCTTCTTTTAATGGAATTTTTATTTGATTTCTTTTAGCAACCTCAGTAGCTTTTTTTATAGCATCTGGCACTTGTTTAGATTTACCTTGACCGATTCCTACTGAACCTTTTTGATTTCCCACAACAACTAATGCTGCAAAACCAAATCTACGTCCACCTTTTACAACCTTTGTTATTCTATTAATTGCAACTAATTTTTCTTTAAATTCAGTCTCAATCTTTTTGTTATTTTCACTCATTCTAAAATTTCAATCCATTTTTTCTTAAACTTTCAGCAAATGCCTTTACTCTTCCATGATATCTATAACTTCCACGATCAAAATAGACCTCGCTGATATTTTTTTGTTTAGCTCTTTGAGCTAAAGTTTCTCCTATTAATTTTGAGATTTCTATTTTTTTATTTCTATTTTTTCTTATTTCTTTTTCTATTGATGAAGCTGAAACTAAAGTTTTTCTTGCTTTGTCATCAATAATTTGAGCTGATAAATTTCTTAGGGATTTTGAAACTGAAACACGTAGTCTGTTCGAGCTCACTTCTCGAAGTTTTTTTCTATTTCTTTTTTTACGCTTAATTTTTGTATTTAATTTTTTCATTATTTTTTCTTGCCCTCTTTCCTTAAAACAAATTGGCCTTTTTCTTTGATGCCTTTTGCTTTATAAGGCTCTACAGGCTTAAAGTTTTTAATATCTGCGGCAATTTTTGAAACTAAATCTTTATCTACTCCATTAATCTTAATGATTGTTTGTTTTTCCACAGTTATTTTAATATCTTTAGGAATTTTAAAATTTACATCATGACTGAAACCAATTTGTAGATTTAAAATTTCACCTTTTAAATTTGCTCTAAAACCCACTCCACTTAATTCAAGTATTTTTTCATGTCCTGAAGAAACTCCTCTTACAGCATTATTAATTAAACTTCTATAAGTCCCCCACATAATAGAAGTTTTTTTATCGATCTTTGGTATTATAGGTCTTAATTGAAATTCACTTTCGTTAATTTTAGTAGAAAAAATTTTATCGTTTATTGTTAATTTTTTTGTACCTTTTGGACCTGTAATTGTTAAATTTGCCCCTTCAATTTTTATTGAAGACTCTTTAGGTATTACTATATTTTTCTTTCCTATTTTAGACATTAAAACACCCTACAAATTATTTCTCCACCAACATTATTTTTTCTAGCCTCAGAATCACTCATTACTCCTTTAGGTGTTGATAGAATAGCAAGACCTAAACCATTCATCACTTTAGGTATGCTTGTAGCTCTTGAGTATACTCTTCTACCAGGTTTAGATATTCTCTTAATTTCTTTTATAACAGGATCCCCTTCAAAGTATTTTAAAGAAATTTTTAAACTAGTTTTATTGTTCTCAGTTTTTTCAATAAAATAATCTTTTATATATCCTTCATTTTTAAGTATTTCCAAAATATTTTTTCTAAATTTTGATGAGGGAATTACTACAGAGTTTAATGATCTTAATTGACCATTTCGAATTCTTGAAAACATATCTCCTATTGGATCTGTAAATGTCATATTTCTCCTACCAGCTCGATTTTGTTATTCCAGGAATTTTGCCAGAAGAAGCCATATCTCTAAGCGCAATTCTTGATATTTTTAATTTTCTATAAACACCGTGAGGTCTCCCTGAAACTTCACATCTATTTCTGATTCTTATTTTAGCAGAATTTTTAGGAAGCTTATTCAATTTCAATTGAGCTTCAAATCTTTCTGATAATTCTATTTTTTTATTGTTAATTATCTTTTTTAACGCAGCTCTTTTTTTTGCGTACCTCTTTACTAGTTTAATTCTTTTTAAATTTTTTTGTATTGCGCTTGTTTTAGCCATTTTTACCTCAGTTTTTTTTATCGTTTATTGGAAAATTAAATTCTTTTAAAAGTTCTAGAGTACTATTTTTATTTTTACTATTAGTTACAATTGTTATGTCTAAGCCTCTAATTTTGTCTACCTTATCAAAATTTACTTCTGGAAAGATAATATGCTCCTTAATACCGAAAGAATAATTAAAAGAATTATCTATTCCCTTGGATGATAGACCTCTAAAATCTTTAATTCTTGGTAATGCAATATTTACTAAACGATCTATAAATTCATACATTTTATTAGATCTTAATGTAACTTTTAAGCCAGCATTAGAACCTTTTCTAGTTTTAAAATTAGAAATAGATTTTTTAAATTTAGTTATAATTGGTTTCTGTCCAGTTATTAAACTTAAATCATCTGTACAAGCTTTTAATTTTTTTCCATCAGATGCATCTTCCCCTAAGCCCATATTAAGTATTATCTTATCAATCTTAGGAACCTGATGTTTATTTTTTACAGAAAGCTTGTTCTTTAAATTAATAATCATTTCTTTGTCGTAAGCTATTTTTAATCTAGGTATCATTTTTTATTAGTTGTTTTTTTTTCCTTTGATTTAATATCAATATTTCTAACATTTGACTGATGAATAAAATTTTCTTTTGAAATTATTCCCCCTTTATTTTCTTTTGTAGGCTTCAAATGTTTTTTAATCATATTAATTGCTTTTATTTTTACTTTTTTTAATTTTCTATCAATTTCTAAAATTTCACCTGTTTTACCTTTGTCTTTTCCAGAAATAATTTTTACTTGAACTCCTTTTTTAAGTTGCATCATAATACCTCCGGTGCCAATGAAATTATCTTAGTATGACCTTTTGATCTTAGCTCTCTAGTTACCGGACCAAAAATTCTTGTACCTATAGGTTCACCTTTGTCGTCTGTTAAAACCACAGCGTTAGTATCAAATTGAACTTTTGATCCATCCTCTCTATAAATTTCTTTTCTTGTTCTAACTACCACAGCTTTATGAACTGCTCCTTTTTTAACTTTACCTTTTGGAATTGCATCTTTTACGCTTATTACAATTATATCACCTACTGATGCGTATCTTCTCTTTGATCCTCCAAGAACCTTTATACATTCCACTCTTTTAGCTCCAGTATTATCTGCGACTGTTAATTCTGTTTGAATCTGTATCATTTTTCAATTACCTGCCAAGTCTTCTTTTTGGAAATCGGTTTACATTCAATTATTGAAACTTTCTCTCCCTCTTTGAATTTATTATTTTCATCATGCGCATGATATTTTTTTGATCTTTTTATAATTTTTTCATAAAATGGATGTTTAAATTTTCTTGTCACCTCGACGACAATGGTCTTATCATTTTTAGCACTGGTAACAGTCCCTTTTAAAATCTTTTTGGTCATTTAGTATTTTTTATATTTGTATATAATCTTGCAATACTTTTTTTTATTTGAGCATATTGTGCAGGATTATTTATTTGATTATTAATTTTTTTAAATCTTATATTGAATAAATCTTTTTTTAACAAAAGTATCTTTTTAATTGCTTGATCTTTAGTTAGCTTTTTATCTTCTATTTTTTTTGCCATATCTATCTTTTTATAAATTTTGTTTTAATTGGTAGTTTTGCAGAAGCTTTATATAAAGCTTCTCGAGCAATTTCTTCACTAACTCCATCAATTTCAAAAATAATTCTACCTGGTTTTACTCTACAAGCGTAATACTCAGGTGAACCTTTTCCCTTTCCCATTCGTACTTCTGTCGGTTTTTTAGAAACTGGTATGTTAGGGAATATACGTGTCCAAACTTTTCCGGTTCTTTTCATGTACCTAGTTAGAGCTACTCTTGCAGCTTCAATTTGTTTTCCTATTATTCTCTCTGGTTCTATTGCTTTTAAACCAAACTGTCCATAGTTTAACTTTACAGCTCTAGATGCATTGCCGTGAATTCTTCCCTTAAATGCTTTTCTATATTTAGTTCTTACTGGTTGTAGCATTTTTAACTCTTTCCTTTTTTTCTTTTTCAACTTCTTTTGCCATTAACTCACCCTTGTAAATCCAAACTTTAACTCCAATAATACCGTATGTAGTCAAAGCCTCCGCAAAACCATAATCTATATCAGCTCTTAATGTATGTGATGGTATACTACCTTCTCTTAACCACTCTGTACGAGCTATTTCATTTCCTGCAAGTCTACCGCTCAACATAACTTTTATTCCTTTAGCATTTAACCTCATCGCTGACTGCATTGCTCTTTTCATTGCTCTTCTATAAGCAACTCTTTTTACCAACTGTTGGGCTATGTTTTCAGCTACAAGATTAGAATTTAATTCTGGTTTTTTGATTTCTTTTATGTTTACATTTACGTCACCATCAGTAATTTTCATTATATTTTTTTTTATTTTTTCTATATCAGCACCTTTTTTACCAATAACAAATCCTGGTCTAGAAGTATGAATTGATACTGTGCATTTCTTAGATGACCTCTCTATAATTATCTCTGAAACACCTGAGTTGGTTATATTTTTTTTTATATAATTTCTTATTTTAAAATCTTCTATTAAATATCTTCCGAAATCTTTCTTTTTAGCAAACCATGTAGAATCCCATCCTCTGTTGATGCCTAGACGAAGTCCTATTGGATTTATCTTCTGACCCATTATTTATTGCTCACTTTCTTCTCTTTTTTTTCTTCTAAAATTATTGTCAATCTACTAAATGGTTTTTTAATTGGACTTGCTCGACCCTTAGCTCGCGGCCTAAATCTTTTCATAACTAAAGATTTCCCAACATATGCTTCTTTTACAAATAAATTATCTATATCGCATTGGTAATTGTTTTCAGCGTTTGAAATGGCTGACTTTACTGTCTTACTTACGTCTTTTGCAATTCTTTTTCTTGTAAACGCTAGATCTCTCAAAGCTATATCTGCTTTTTTTCCTTTGATAAAATTACAGACTAAGGCAAGTTTTCTGGGACTTGTTCTGACATTTTTATTTATTGCCTTAACTAAACTGATATTTTTTTCCATTATTTTTTATCTCCTGTTTCTTTTGATGGTTCAGCAGCTGCAGCTTTTTTATCAGCTGGCGTATGACCTTTAAAAGTTCTTGTTGGAGCAAATTCTCCTAATTTATGACCAACCATCTCTTCAGAAATTGTAATAGGTATAAAAGTTTTTCCATTATGTATCATAAAACTATGTCCAACAAAATCAGGTATTATAGTGGAGTTCCTAGACCAAGTTTTAATTGGTTTTTTATTTGTTGCATCTTTAAGTTTATCAATTTTTTTTAATAAACTCGGATGTACAAAAGGTCCCTTCCAAACAGATCTTGTCATTATTTGTTTCTCTTCTTTCTTCTTGTTATTATTAATCTATCACTTCGTTTTGGTCTTCTTGTTTTTAATCCTTTAGCAGATTGACCCCAAGGAGAGACTGGGCTTCTTCCTCCGGATGTTTTTCCCTCACCACCTCCGTGTGGGTGATCAACCGGATTCATAGCAACTCCTCTGGTCTGAGGTCTTTTTCCACGCCATCTGTTTCTACCTGCCTTACCTATTTTAATATTTTTTTGATCAGGGTTTGATACAACTCCTATAGTTGCTACACACATGTTGCTCACTTTTCTCGTCTCTCCAGATGAAAGTTTTAAAATAGCATAATCTCCATCGTATCCTGATAGAGTAACAGAAGATCCAGCCGATCTCGCTAGTTTAGCTCCATTACCAGGTATAAGTTCAACATTATGAAGTGATGTGCCTGGTGGTATATCTTTTAGCTCTAATGAATTTCCAATTTTAATTTCAACATTATTGCCGGACTCTATTGTGTCACCTTTTTTAAGGCCTTGAGGGCAAATAATATATGCTTTTTCATTATCTTTATATTTAATTAAAGCAATATAACCAGTTCTGTTTGGATCGTATTCAATTCTTTCTACAATAGCGGGAATATTTTTCTTTTTTCTATAAAAATCTATAACTCTGTACTTGTGTTTAGATCCTCCTCCGATGTGTCTTGAAGTTATTCTTCCATTGTTATTCCTTCCACCAGTAAAATTCTGACCTCGAGTCAAAGGTTTGTACGGTGCACCTTTCCATAAATTACTCTTATTAATTACTACGGTTCCTCTAGTAGATTTAGTATAGGGTTTAAATGTTTTTAAAGTCATAAATTAAATTCCTGTAGTCAGATCAATGCTTTGACCTTTCTTCAAAGTTATTACTGCTTTTTTATAACCACTTTTATAAGATTTTTTTCCTTGTTTTATTTTTAATTTCTTTTTTTGATTAATAATATTTACTTTGATCACATTAACTTTAAATAATTTTTCTATATTTTTTTTAATTGTTTTTTTATTCGCACGTTCATGAACTTTAAAAACAGTCTTATTTTGTTCAGATAAAATTGTAGCTTTTTCTGTTATGATCGGATTTCTTATTGAATCAATATAGTTAATTTTTTTCATTCAAAATCCTTTCTTGCATCTTAATAGCCGAAGTTTGTGTAATGATTAAATTTTTATATTTAAAAATATCATAAATATTAGCACCAACGTCTTGAATAAGTTTTACATTTTTAATATTTCTTGCAGATTTATTTATATTTTTTAAAGTATCCTTATCAGAAATTATCAGTGTATTTAAAAGATTATTTTTAGTTAAAAAAGTATTGAAATCTTTTGTTTTCTTTATTTCTTTTTTTATGTCAGCTAAAAAATGTAAATTTTTATCAGAACTTTTTTTCGATAATGTATGTACTAAAGCTAATCTTTTTACTTTTTTATTAATTTTTTTAATTTTATATGAAGCTCCTTTTGGACCGTGAGCAACCCCTCCGCCAACAAATATCGGAGCTTTTTTGCTTGCATGCCTAGCGCCTCCACTTCCTTTTTGAGCAACAATTTTTTTTGTAGATCCTTGAATTTGATTTCTTTGTTTAGTTTTAGCTGTTCGTGGTTTAGAATTGTTTAGTTGCCAGTCAATTACAAATTTTATTAGTTTGTAATTAATTTTTTGCTTAACTAATTTATCTGATATATCTATCGACTGATTCTTTGATCCGTCTATATTTAAAATTGGAAATTTCATTTATTTTTTCCCCTTTTTAGCTGCAGCTGCTTTTGTTCTAGCCTCATGCTTTTCTTTTAAAGTTTTTCTAGCTATATTTTTGACTGACTCTCTTAATAATACAGTTGAATTTTTTGATCCTGGTATTGAACCCTTCAAATATAATAACCCATTTTCTAAATCTGACTTAACTATCTCTAAATTTAACATTGTTCTCAACTTATCTCCCATGTGACCAGCCATTTTTTTTCCTTTGAAAACTTTTCCTGGATCTTGTCTCTGACCTGTAGAACCATGTGATCTATGAGATACTGAAACTCCATGAGATGCTCTTAAGCCACCAAAATTCCATCTTTTCATTACACCAGCAAAACCCTTCCCAATAGTTTTAGATCTTACATCTATAAATTTTTTATCTTTAAAAATTTCTAATCCAAGTTCGTTTCCTTCTTTATAATTTTCAATATTTTCAACTCTAAATTCTTTTAAAATCTTTTTTGGCTCAGTATTTTTTTTTGTAAAATAACCTTTCATTTGTTTAGTTAATTTTGAATTTTTTATTTTATAAAATCCGACTTTAACAGCGCTGTAACCTCTTTTTTCTTTAGAAATTACGTCTAAAACTCTTCCTTTTTCAACTCTAATAACAGTTACCGGAACAGATTGCCCTGTCTCCATAAATTCTCTTGTCATTCCTATTTTAGTACCAATCAATCCTATGCTCATAACTTTAAATTTTTATCTCTATGTCAACTCCTGAGGCTAAATCTAACTTCATCAAAGCCTCTACTGTTTGTGGAGTGGGTTCTATAATATCAATAAGTCTTTTATGAGTTCTTGACTCAAACTGTTCTCTACTTTTTTTATCTATGTGAGGAGATCTTAAAACAGTATATCTCTCTATACGTGTCGGTAATGGGATTGGTCCTTTTACTTGAGCGCCAGTTCTTTTTGCAGTGTTTACTATCTCCTCTGTTGATAAATCAAGGATTTTATTATCGTAAGCTTTCAAGTGTATTCTAATATTTTGATTTTCCATAAATTAAGCTAGTTTTTTAGTTACCTCATCTTGAACATTTTGTGGGACTTTATCATAATGACTAAACTGCATCGTATATTGAGCTCTACCTTGTGTTGAAGATCTTAAATTATTTATATATCCAAACATATTGGCTAAAGGCACGACCGCGTTAATAGCTGTAGCATTTCCACGAGGTTCCGTTGAACCAACTTGACCTCTTCTACTGTTTAAATCACCTATTACATCACCCATAAATTCCTCAGGTGTCACAACTTCAACTTTCATCATTGGCTCAAGTAGCTTCAAAGTAGCCTTTTGACAGGCCTCCCTAAAACAAAATCTGCTTGCAATTTCAAAAGCTAATACGCTTGAGTCAACATCGTGATGTAAGCCATCTAAAATCTTTACTTTATAATCTATTATTGGGAATCCAGCTAAAATTCCGCTGTCAGATACACTTTCTACACCTTTTTCTACTCCTGGGATAAATTCTTTAGGTATTGACCCGCCCTTAATTAAATTTTCAACTTCTCTACCTTTTCCAGCTTCTAACGGCTCAACACTCAATTTAACTTTAGCAAATTGTCCAGCACCTCCACTTTGTTTTTTATGAATATATTCCATTTCTGCAGAACCTAGTATAGTTTCTCTATAAGCTACTTGTGGTGCTCCAATATTTGCCTCAACTTTAAATTCTCTTTTCATTCTATCCACAATAATATCTAAATGTAATTCACCCATACCTTTAATGATTGTTTGTCCCGACTCTTCGTCTGAAGAAACTCTGAATGACGGATCTTCTTTGGCCAATCTAGCCAAGGCTTCTCCCATTTTCTCTTGATCACCTTTTGTTTTAGGTTCAACTGCTATTTCTATAACAGGATCAGGAAATTCCATTGGTTCCAATAGAATGGGATTTTTAGAGTCACATAATGTGTGACCTGTGATTGTATGTTTTAATCCTGCTAAAGCAACTATGTCTCCTGCACTCGCAGATTTTATATCTTCTCTACTATTTGCGTGCATCAATAACATCCTACCAATTCTCTCACTTTTGTCTTTAGATGAATTTAAAATAGAAGTACCTGCATTGAGTGTCCCTGAGTATATTCTTATAAATGTAAGCGATCCAACAAACGGATCATTTGCGACTTTAAAAGCTAATGCGGAAAAATTCTCTTTTTCCTCAAATTTCATTGTTACTTTTTCATCTGATCCAACTTTAGTTCCATCAATAGACTTCAAATCACTTGGGCTTGGGAGATAATCTATCACTGCGTCTAGTAAAGGCTGAACACCTTTATTTTTAAAAGCAGAACCAGTTAAAATGGGTACAAAATCAAATGATAATGTTCCTTGTCTTACGCACTTAATTAAATCAGACTCTGTTGGTTCTTTTCCTTCCAGGTAAGCTTCCATTAATTTTTCATCTTGCTCAACGGCTGTTTCTACTAAATCTTTTCTATATTTTTCAGCTTTTTCTTTTAAATCGGATGGAATTTCAACATATTCAAATTTTGCCCCTAAATCTTCGTTTTGCCAAACAATACCTTTCATTTTTACCAAATCTACCACACCCTTTAAATCAGACTCTGTACCAATAGGTAACTGTAACGGTAATGGTTTGCATCCTAGTCTTTCTTTAATCATATCTACACAACGATAAAAGTCTGCACCAGTTCTATCTAATTTATTAACAAAACAAATTCTTGGAACTTTATACTTATCAGCTTGTCTCCACACAGTTTCTGATTGTGGTTCAACACCAGCAACACCATCAAAAACTGCAACTGCTCCATCTAGAACTTTTAAAGATCTTTCGACTTCAATAGTAAAATCAACATGCCCGGGGGTGTCAATTATATTGATCCTATGATCTCTCCAAAAACAAGTAGTTGCTGCAGAGGTTATAGTTATTCCTCTTTCTTGCTCTTGTTCCATCCAATCCATCGTAGCAGCACCATCATGCACCTCACCAATTTTATGACTTTTACCTGTATAGTATAAAATTCTTTCAGTAGTAGTAGTTTTTCCTGCATCGATGTGTGCCATAATTCCAATGTTTCTATATTTGTCTAAAGTATATTTAGTCATTGTATTACCATCTAAAGTGAGCAAAAGCTTTATTTGCCTCTGCCATTTTATGAGTGTCTTCTCTTTTTTTGATAGCAGATCCTTTGTTTTGTGAAGCATCCATTATTTCAGCGTAAAGTTTTTCTGCCATAGTTTTATTTTTTCTTTTTCTTGTAGCATCCATTATCCATCGTAATGCTAAAGCTTGAGCTCTTTTTGATTTTACCTCTACTGGGACTTGGTATGTGGCTCCTCCTACCCTTCGTGATCTGCATTCTAAGTTAGGTTTTACATTAGTAATTGCATTATTAAAAATTTTAATGGGATCTTCTTTTTTTTTATCTTTTATTTTATCAAGAGCATCATAAAGAATTTTTTCTGCAGTAGATCTTTTGCCATCGTACATTATTGAGTTTATAAATTTTGATATAATTTCTGAGTGAAATTTTGGATCAGGATAAACTTTTCTTATTGGGGCTTTTCTTTTTCTAGACATAAAATTATTTAGGTTTTTTTGCTCCGTACAATGATCGTCTCTGTTTTCTATTTGCAACACCTTGAGTATCTAAATTTCCTCTTAAAATATGATACCTTACTCCTGGTAAGTCTTTAACTCGTCCGCCACGTAATAAAACAACAGAATGTTCTTGTAAATTATGTCCCTCTCCTGGAATATAAGCAGTCACTTCAAAACCATTTGATAGTCTTACTCTAGCAACTTTCCTAAGTGCAGAATTTGGTTTTTTTGGGGTTGTTGTATAAACCTTTACACAAACTCCTCTTTTTAAAGGTTGACGCTCTAAAGCTGGTACTTTATTTCTTGCTATAGGCTTAACTCTACTTTTCTTAATCAATTGATTAATTGTTGGCATAATATTATTTTGAAGTTGAAGATTAGGTAACCCTGAAGATTTTATTGTTAGTGTTTAAGGTTATAAAAGACCTTACTTCTAACGTTCAAAATTGCCGTAAACTAACATTGAATCAATAAAAGTCAATAATTATTAGAAAATATATAAATTTATGCTGTTTGATCAGGCGCTGCTGGTGCGGATTCTAGCTCCTGTTTTTTAAGTTCTTCAAGTCTTGCTTTGTCTTGTTCTCTGGCCTGTTTGTCCCACTCAATTTTGGTAAGACCAGTTCCTGCTGGGACTAATCGTCCGACGATAACGTTTTCTTTTAATCCCTCTAAAGTATCAGTTTTACCTTTTATAGATGCGTCAGTTAAAACTCTAGTAGTTTCCTGAAATGATGCAGCTGAAATAAATGAGTTAGTTTGCAATGATGCTTTAGTAATACCTAATAATACTCTTTCAAAAGTTGCGGGTTTCTTTTTCTCATTCCTTAGTTGATCATTAATTGCATTAATTTGAAGTAAATCAATCACTTCACCTGTTAAAAATTCTGAATCACCAGGATCTTTTATTTCCACTCTTTTTAACATTTGACGAACTATAGTTTCAATGTGTTTGTCATTAATTACAACTCCTTGTAACCTATAAACTTCTTGAACTTCTGAAACAAAATATTCAGTAAGCTTTTCAACACCTAATATTCTTAAGATATCATGAGGCGCTGGACTTCCATCTAATAAGTATTCACCTTTTTTAATTTTTTCGCCTTGATTAAAATTAACATGTTTACCTTTTGGAATTAGATAATTAGAGGTGTCTCCATTTGAAGAAACAATTGAAATTTTTTGTTTACCTCTTACCTCTTTACCGAATTCAATTACTCCGTCATTTTCAGCAATTATTGCGCTATCTTTCGGTCTTCTTGCTTCAAACAATTCTGCAACTCTAGGTAAGCCACCTGTTATATCTTTTGTTTTTGAGGTTTCTTTTGGAAGTCTAGCTAGAACATCTCCAGCGGAAATTTTCTGACCATCCTTAACAGATAAAATTGTATCTGGAACTAGATAATATCTAGCTTCATTGCCATCTGCTTTTTTAATAATTTCTCCTTTTTCATTTCTCAAGGTTATTCTTGGTTTTAACTCTGAATTTTTTGAAGAGGATTTCCAATCAGTAACTGATTTTGAAGACAAACCTGTTGCATCATCTAATGTCTCTGTGAGCGAACTTCCCTCCATTAAATCCATGTAATTTACAATTCCACTTGTTTCAGCAATTACCGGTAAAGTATATGGATCCCACTCTGCTATTTTTTTTCCTTTATCTATTGTTTCTCCATCTTTGAAAAATAGTTTTGATCCATAATTTACTTTGTAAATAGCTAGTTGCCTTCCATTTTCATCTTCAATACTTAGTTGAGTATTTCTTCCCATTACAATTATATTTTTTTTAGAGTCTTCAATTAAATTTTTATTTATAATATTTAATTTTCCTTTTGTTTGTGAAATAATTTGAGACTCTTCTTTAATTTGAGCTGTGCCACCAACGTGGAATGTTCTCATTGTCAATTGTGTACCTGGTTCTCCAATAGACTGAGCAGCGATCATGCCTACTGCTTCTCCAACACTTACCAATTTTCCTCTTGCCAAATCCCTTCCATAACAAATTTGGCAAACACCTCTAGTAGAGGCGCAAGTTATTACAGAATAAACATTAACTGATTTTACGCCTGCCGCGTCAATCTTTTCACAATCTTCTTCGTCGATAAGTTTGTCTTTTTTAATTATAACCTCCCCTGTAACTGGATTTTTAATATTTTCAGCTATTACTCTTCCTAAAACTCTCTCAGATAAACTAACTAGGATATTTCCTCCCTCAATTATTTCTGAAATTGTTACTGAGGATCTTTTTTTAGGGTCACACTCATTTTTAGTTATTTGAACATCTTGAGCAACATCACATAATCTTCTCGTTAAATAACCTGAATTAGCAGTTTTCAAAGCTGTATCTGCTAAACCTTTTCGAGCTCCGTGAGTAGAATTAAAATACTCTAAGACTGATAAACCTTCTTTAAAATTTGAAATAATTGGGGTTTCTATAATTTCACCTGATGGTTTTGCTATTAAACCTCTCATTCCAGCTAGTTGTTTCATTTGTGCTTGAGACCCTCTGGCCCCAGAGTCTGCCATCATGTAAACTGAATTTGTTTCAATTCTATCGTCATTGTAGGTTTTTTCTGCTGAAGAAATTTCTTTCATCATTTCATTAGCAACCGTATCAGTGCATTTAGACCACACGTCCACAACTTTATTATATTTTTCACCTCTTGTTATCAGTCCATCTGAATATTGTTTCTCATATTCTTCTATTTGTTTTTTTGTACTATTTATTAAATTCTCTTTAGTTTTGGGAATTAATAAATCGTCTTTACCGAAAGAAATACCTGCTTTGAAAGCATGTTTAAATCCTAAGGTTTTAATTTTATCACAAAAAATAACAGTCTCTTTTTGACCACAATACCTAAAAATCGTATCAATAACCTCTGAAACATTTTTTTTAGTTAATAATTTATTTATTAAGTTAAACTTAATATTTTCATTTACAGGTAATAAGTTTGCTAACAAAAATCTTCCAGCCGTACTTTTGTATTTTTCGACAACTTTATCACCATTTTTATCAATAGTATGAAAAATTGAAACAATTTTAGAGTGTAAACTTATAGATTTATTTTCTAGGGCTTGTTCTATTTCTTCAACACTTGAAAATATGCCTTTGGGTTTTTCATCGTCATTTTTTGATGCTTGTGAAAGATAGTAAATACCTAAAACAATATCTTGGCTTGGGACAATAATTGGTTTTCCATTAGATGGGCTTAATATATTGTTTGTGGACATCATTAGAACTCTTGCCTCAAGCTGTGCTTCCAAACTTAGAGGAATGTGAACCGCCATCTGGTCACCGTCAAAATCTGCATTAAATGCTGCACAAACTAGAGGATGAAGTTCAATAGCGTTTCCCTCTATGAGTTTCGCTTCAAATGCCTGAACACCTAATCTATGTAATGTTGGTGCTCTATTAAGAAGAATTGGATGCTCTCTAATTATATGCTCAAGAGAGTCCCAAACCTCGCTTTTCTCTTTTTCAACTAACCTTTTTGCTTGTTTTATAGTGGTAGCTAAACCAAGTTTATCAAGTCTTGCGTATAAAAAAGGTTTAAATAATTCTAAAGCCATTTTTTTTGGGAGGCCACATTGATGTAGCTTAAGTTCTGGACCGACTACAATTACAGATCTTCCTGAGTAATCAACTCTTTTGCCTAACAAGTTTTGTCTAAATCTACCTTGTTTTCCTTTAAGCATTTCAGCTAAAGATTTTAATGGTCTTTTCCCAGTGCCAGTAATAACTCTGCCTCTTCTTCCGTTATCAAAGAGTGCATCGACTGACTCTTGTAACATTCTCTTTTCATTTCTTACTATTATGTCTGGCGCCTTAAGATCTAAAAGTCTTTTCAAACGATTATTTCTGTTAATTACTCTTCTGTACAAATCATTTAAATCAGAAGTAGCAAATCTTCCTCCATCTAAAGGCACTAATGGTCTTAGTTCAGGTGGAATTACTGGAACTGAAGTCAAAATCATCCATTCAGGTTTATTGCCTGAGGATATAAACGACTCAATTAATTTTAACCTTTTGATTGTTCTCTCTTCTGTAACTTTTGATTTTATTTCGTTTAGAGACTCGCGTAATTTTTTTTGCTCTTTTTTTAAATCTAAGTTTACTAATATTTCTCTAACTGCCTCTGCCCCAATACCAGCTGTGAAAGAGTCTTCGCCAAATTCCTCTTGGGCTTTTAACAAAGCTTCTTCGGAAATAAGTTGGCCTTTTTTTAAAGTGGTAAGACCCGGTTCAATCACAATAAAACTTTCAAAATATAATACTTTCTCCACTTCTTTAAGCTTCATATCAATTGCTAATGAAATTCGGCTAGGTAGAGATTTTAAAAACCAAATATGTGCGACAGGGCAAGCTAAATCAATATGCCCCATCCTTTCTCTTCTAACATTTGACTTAGTTACCTCTACACCACATTTTTCACAAATAATTCCTCTAAATTTCATCCTTTTATATTTACCGCAAAGACATTCGTAATCTTTGACTGGTCCAAAAATTCTAGAGCAAAATAATCCATCTTTTTCAGGTCTAAAGGTTCTGTAATTTATTGTTTCTGGTTTCTTTATTTCTCCGTAAGACCAAGATTTTATCTTTTCTGGGCTAGCTAATGTAATTTTAATACTGTCAAAATTATTTTCTTGGCTGATATTTTGATTTTCAAATGATTTTGTTAAATTTTTTTCCATAATTAATTTAATTCAATATTTAATCCCAAGGCTCTTATTTCTTTTACTAAAACATTAAACGACTCAGGAACTCCTGACTCAAAATTATTATTTCCCTTGACGATTGTCTCATAAACTTTTGTTCGTCCGGCCACATCATCGGATTTAACAGTTAAAATCTCTTGCAATGTATAGGACGCTCCATAAGCTTCTAAAGCCCAGACTTCCATTTCACCAAACCTCTGACCACCTAGTTGTGCCTTTCCTCCTAAAGGTTGTTGAGTTACCAAACTGTAAGGTCCAGTAGACCTTGCATGAATTTTATCTTCGACTAAGTGATTTAATTTTAACATATATATAATTCCTACTGTAACAGGCCTATCAAATCTTTCTCCTGTTTGACCATTCCAAAGATGAGTTTGTCCAGAATTAGGTAAATTTGCCAAGCTTAACATCTCAGTTATATCTTTAGTGCTTGCTCCATCAAAAACTGGTGTAGCTATCGGAACTCCATTAGACAAATTTTGAACTAATTCAGCAATTTCTTTGTTAGATAATTTTGAAACTACATTTTCATAATAATTATTGCCATATATCTCTTTCAATTTGGTTTTGACTTTTTCTATTTGCGTATCAAAATTTTTTAAAAAATTTTTAATTTGATCTCCTAATTCAGAACAGGACCATCCTAGATGTGTTTCAAGTATTTGGCCCACATTCATTCTACTTGGAACCCCTAATGGATTAAGTACTATGTCAACTGGTTTTCCATTTTCCATATATGGCATATCCTCAACAGGAACAATTTTACTTACAACGCCTTTATTGCCGTGTCTTCCTGCCATTTTATCACCTGGCATCAATCTTCTTTTTACAGCTACAAAAACCTTCACTACCTTCATTACTGTTGGAAGCAAGTCATCACCTTGCTGAATTTTAGTTACCTTGTCCTCAAATCTTAATTTAATATCTTCAGCTGCATTATCAAACTGATTTTTTAACTTCTCTAGATTATTATTTATCGCTTGATCTTGAAAAGATATTTTCCATAAATCTTTTAATGATAAGTTCTCTAGATCATTCTTATTAAGTGTAATTCCTGCCTTAAGTGCTTTAAATGGTTTGCTAATAACTTTTCCATTTAGTAGATCAACTGCTCTAAGCTTAATATTTCGGTTAAGTATTTCTTCTTCAACTTTTTTATCTTCCTGCACAGACTCAATTTCAGCTCTTTCAATTGCAATCGATCTCTCATCTTTTTCTATTCCATGCCTATTAAAAACTCTTACATCTATGACTACACCAGTGCTTCCTGAAGGAAGTTTTAATGAGGAGTCTCTTACATCAGTTGCTTTTTCACCAAATATGGATCTAAGAAGTTTTTCCTCAGGACTTGAGGATGTTTCACTTTTTGGAGTTACTTTTCCTACTAAAATATCTCCTGGTTTTACTTCTGCTCCAACATAAACAATTCCTGACTCATCTAAGTTTCTCAAACTCTCTTCACTTACATTTGGAATATCTCTAGTAATTTCCTCAGCCCCAAGTTTAGTGTCTCTAGCCATAGACTCATATTCTTCAATGTGGACGGAAGTAAATACATCGTCAGTAACGCATCTTTCTGAAATTAAAATAGAGTCCTCAAAGTTATATCCTTGCCACGGCATAAACGCTACAGTTACATTTTTTCCAAGAGCCAGCTCACCTAATTTTGTTGCAGGACCATCTGCAATAATATCACCTTTTTTAATTTTATCTCCTACTTTGACTAAAGGCTTTTGATTGATACATGTATTCTGATTTGATCTTTGAAATTTCGACAAATTATAAATATCTACAGCTGACTGAGATAAGTCTGTAACATCAGTTGCTTTAACTACAATTCTTTTTCCATCAATTTTATCTACTAGGCCGTTTCTTTTTGCAACTATCGTTACACCTGAGTCTAAAGCTACATCAGACTCTATTCCCGTGCCAACCAAAGGAGACTCTGGTTTTAGTAAAGGAACAGCCTGCCTCATCATATTTGAGCCCATCAAAGCTCTATTAGCATCGTCGTTTTCTAAAAAAGGAATTAAAGCTGCTGCCACTGAAACTAGTTGTTTTGGAGATACATCAATAAAATCGATGTTGTCTCTATTAGATAATTCAAAATTTAAGTTTTTTCTACAAGCAACCAGTTCTTCAACGAAAGATCCATCTTTATTTAATTTAGAATTAGCTTGCGCAATCGTAAATTTTTCTTCCTCAATAGCTGAAAGATATTTTATTTCAGATGTAACTTTACCATTTAAAACTTTTTTATAAGGGCTTTCAATATAACCAAATTTATTAACTCTACAATAAGTTGCTAAACTGTTAATCAAACCAATATTTGGTCCTTCTGGTGTCTCAATTGGACAAATTCTTCCGTAATGCGTTGGATGAACATCTCTTACTTCAAAACCTGCTCGTTCTCTGGTTAAACCACCAGGTCCAAGAGCTGAAACTCTTCTTTTGTGAGTGATTTCAGATAGAGGGTTTGTCTGATCCATAAATTGAGAAAGCTGGGAAGTTGCAAAAAAATCTTTTAAAGATGTTGTGATGGGTTTAGCATTAATTAAATCTTGTGGCATTGCAGACTCTATTTCTAAAAAAGTGGACATTTTTTCTTTTACTGTTCTTTCCATTCTTAAAAGACCTATTCTAAATTGATTTTCTACTAACTCACCAACAGATCTCACTCTTCTATTTCCTAAATGATCAATATCGTCAACATCTCCTTTACCGTCTCTCAAATCTAACATAAATTTAATTATTGAAACTATGTCAGAAGTATCTAAGACAGTTTTTTTTGAATTTGTATTTAGATTTAATTTTGAATTTAATTTAACTCTTCCAACTTCAGATAAATCGTATCTTTCTTTTTTGAAGTACAAATTTTGAAGTATTTCCTCAGCTATTTCAAGAGATGGTGCTTCTCCCGGTCTTAATACTTTATATATATCATTTAAAGCGTCAGATTTATTTGAATTTTTATCAATTTTTAAAGTTTCAAGTATATATGGACCTTTGTTTATAGGATCTATATTTACAATACTTAAAGTGTGTTCATTATTATTTATAATTTTTTGTAATTGTTCTTCTGTTAGATCAAATCCGGCACCTACAATTGTCTCACCATTTTTATCTTTAACGTCCTTAGCTAAATATTTACCAACTATCTCCTCATTTGAAATTAAAATTTGAGTTAAACCTTTTTCGTGAAGTTTTTTTGCAATTATAAAATTAAGTTTTTCTCCTTTTCCTAAAATTTTTTTGTTATTTTTTGAATCTATTAAATCGTATGATAATTTTATTGGTCGTTTATAATTATCTGCAATAAATTCTGTAGACCATGTTTTAGTTTCTTTACTATAGAAATATTTATTTGTTGTATAAAAAGTTTCAATAATTTTATCCTTTGTAAATCCTAAGGCAAAAAGAATAGTTGTAATTGGAAGTTTTTTCTTTCTATCAATTCTGAAGTGTAAGATATCTTTTGGATCAAATTCAAAATCTAACCAAGAACCTCTTCCTGGAATTATCCGACAATTAAACAAAAGTTTTCCACTAGCGTGTGTTTTGCCTTTATCATGATCAAAAAAAACACCTGGACTTCTATGCATTTGATTTACAACTACTCTTTCTACGCCGTTAGTTATAAATGTTGCGCTTGGTGTCATTAAAGGTAAATCGCCTATAAAAACTTCTTGCTCTTTAGCTGAAAGAATTTGTTTTGTATTATTTTCAGCATCAATATCATATACAACTAATCTTAAGTTTGCTTTAAGGGCTGCTGAATAGGACAGACTTCTTTGTTTGCATTCGATGACATCAAATTTAGGCTTTTCTAATTTGTAGGAGATATATTCAAGAGTTGATTTATCATTTCCGTCCTCTATTGGAAATACATTCTTAAATACCTTATCAATACCTTTTGATAAATCATCTAGTTGTTGGTTTAAAGTTTTCGACTCTAAAAATTCATTATATGAATTTTTTTGGACTTCAATTAAGTTAGGTATTGATAAACCTTCTACAAGTTTACCGAAGTTTTTTCTAATATGTTTCTTTTGAGTAAAAGATAATTGCATCAAATGTATAAAATTCATTACAAGTATTATCTTGTAATAAATTTCATTCTTAAATTTTGTTTACTTTAATTCTACTTTAGCCCCAGCTGCTTCAAGTTTTTTCTTAAATTCTTCAGCATCTTTTTTAGCTACACCACCTTTAATTTCTTTTGGTGCTGCCTCTACTAAATCTTTAGCTTCTTTTAACCCTAAACCAGTTATTGCTCTCACTTCTTTAATAACATTTATTTTTTTATCTCCTGCAGAAGCTAAGAACAGAGAAAACTCTGATTTTTCTTCTCCAGCTGGTGCCGCCGCACCTCCTGCAGGTGCTACCGCTACTGGAGCAGCAGCTGTTACGCCCCATTTTTCCTCGAGTTGCTTAGAAAGTTCTGCTGCTTCAACGACTGTAAGTGTTGAAAGCTCATCTATAATTTTATTTAAATCTGCCATTTTTATCCTATGAATTAGTTTTTTAAACTCTTTGCGCGCGCTAAATTAGCAATTTTTGAGCCAGGTGCAAGTAAAATACTTACTAATTTTTGTGCTGGAGAGGCCAAAATACCCACAATTTTAGCCCTTGCTTCTTCAAGAGAAGGAAGTGTGGCTATTATAGACACCTCTTTTTCATCTAAAACCTTACCATCCATGAATCCAGCAATAATTTTAAGCTTACTATTTGTTTTTGAAAATTTAGTTAGAATTTTTGCTGATGAAATTGGATCAGACGAGATAGCTGCAGCAGTTGGTCCTACAAAAAATTTTTCTAAATCTTTTTTGGGGGTGTCCTTTATTGCAATTTTTGTAATTCTGTTCTTTGTAATCTTAAACAATATACCCTTTTCTCGAAGTTCTTTTCTTAATGCATCTAACTCGTTTACATTTAAACCTTGATATTGGGCAATCATTACAGACTCATTAGCTGTGAAATTTTTTTTCATTTCCTCTACATAGTTTTTTTTTGCATCTTTATTCATCATAAATTATTTTACCCCAACTTTATACGAGATACCCATAGTAGAAGAAATAAAAGTATTTTTAATAAATTCTCCTTTAATTGTATCTGGTTTTTCTTTTTTTACACTATCAATAAAAAATTTTAAATTTTCTAAAAGTTTATCAGTTGAATAACTTTTTCTACCAATTGAAGATGCTAAATTCCCATCTTTATCATTCCTTATTTCTACTAGACCTGTTTTTATATCATTTACAGTTTTTTTGATATCATTAGACACTGTGCCTAGTTTTGGATTAGGCATTAAACCTTTTGGACCTAAAACTTTTCCATGTTTACCAATTTTACCCATCATTGCAGGAGTACAAATTAATTTTGTAAAATTAAATTTTCCCGATGCAATTTTATCAATCAAATCATCAGATCCCACTATATCGGCTCCACTACTTTTTGCATCCTGTACCTTATCTGCTTCACATAAGACTGCAATTGTTTCTTTTTTTCCAGATCCATTTGGAAGCTTAACCGTAGTTCTTAAGCTAAAGTCTCCACCCTTAGATTGTTTTAAATTAATTCTAATTGATGCGTCAATCGACTCATCAAATTTCGAACTAGGACTTTTTCTAATTAGATCAAATATTTCTTTAGTAGAAATTTTTTCTTTAATTTTATCTTTCAATAAATTTTTATACCTTTTGGATCTTTTTTTCATTAATCTTTTACCTCTATACCCATAGATCTAGCTGAGCCACAAATAATTTTTGTTGCTTCTTTTAAATCAAACGCATTTAAATCTTTCATTTTTTCTTTAGCTATTGATTCAGCTTGTTTCATTGTAATAGATCCTGCAACCACCCTTCCTGGTTCACTTGATCCGCTTTTTAATTTAGCTGCCTCTCTTATAAAATGAGATGCTGGGGGTGATTTAATTATAAAATCAAATTTTTTATCTTTATAGACTGTGATTACAACTGGAACCGGTTTACCCATGAACGCTTTGGTCTTTTCATTAAAAGCTTTACAAAACTCCATAATATTTATTCCTCTTTGACCTAGAGCGGGGCCTACAGGAGGAGCTGGATTTGCTTGACCTCCTTTTATTTGTAATTTTACGTATCCTGTAATTTCTTTTGGCATTTAATTTTTCTCCACTTGGTTAAATTCTAAATCTACCGGTGTAGCTCTACCAAATATAGAAACTGACACTTTAAGTCTAGATTTTTCTTCATCTATTTCCTCAATTAAACCGTTAAAAGAAGCGAATGGACCATCGCAAACCTTCACTTTTTCACCAATTTCAAAACTCATCCCAGTTTTTTGGGTTACAGCACTCTCGGTAACCTGACCTAAAATCCTCTTTATCTCATCATCTGATATTGGCGTAGGTTTATCTGATGAACCTAAAAAGCCGCTAACTTTTTGTAAGTTTTTTATTAAATGATAAATTTGTTTTGTTAGATTGATCTTTATTAAAACATAGCCTGGAAAGAACTTTTTTTCCTTTTTAGTTCTTTTGCCCTTTTTTACTTCGGTTACTTGATGTGTGGGAATTAAAATTTCTTCAAGATTTTCTGATAACTTATTCTTTTTTAACTCATCTCTAATAAGCTCTACAACTTTCTTTTCAAATCCTGAGTAAGCTTGAACAATATACCAATTCATGTACTAAAAACTAATCGTTAAAATTATATTTAATAAAAACCTTAAAATTTGGTCCAAAATCAAAAAAAAGATCGCTGCTATTGATGCCAAAGCAAAAACCATTACTGCTCCCATCATTGTCTCTTTTTTTGAAGGCCAGGTAATTCTGAAAGTTTCTTGTTTTACCTCTTGAAAAAATTTAAATGGGTTTTTCATAGCTTAATTTTTTTTTGGCAGGAGCGGAGGGACTCGAACCCACAACCTCCGGTTTTGGAGACCGGCGCTCTACCAATTGAACTACGCTCCTAAGCGCTATTTAATTATTTTAGTTACTACTCCAGCTCCAACTGTTTTTCCACCCTCTCTAATTGCGAAATTTAAATTTTCGCTCATCGCTATTGGTGTGATTAGTTTAACAGAAAATTTTCCGTCATCACCAGGCATAACCATTTCAGTGCCAGATGGTAAGGTAACTTCTCCTGTTACGTCTGTAGTTCTAAAATAAAATTGAGGTCTATATTTTGTAAAAAACGGAGTATGTCTTCCACCCTCTTCTTTTTTTAAAATATAAGCTTGACATTCAAATTCTGTATGTGGAGTAATTGATCCAGGTTTACATAGAACTTGACCTCTCTCAACATCATCCCTTTCAACACCTCTAAGAAGTGCACCAATGTTATCGCCTGCTTCACCGCTATCTAAAAGTTTTCTAAACATTTCTACTCCAGTACAAACAGATTTTTTAGTATCCCTAATTCCTACTATCTCTATCTCTTCACCAACTTTTATAACACCTGACTCCACTCTTCCTGTCACTACTGTACCTCGTCCAGAAATCGAAAAAACGTCTTCAACTGGCATTAGGAATGGTTTGTCTTTAGGTCTATCAGGTTGAGGAATTGTTTCATCAACTGCTTTCATAAGCTCCATAATAGCATTTTTACCAGTGGCTTCATCTTTACCTTCAACGGCATTTAATGCTGACCCTTTTATAATTGGAATCTTATCACCTGGAAATTTATAAGAAGTTAAAAGTTCTCTAATTTCTTCCTCTACAAGGTCAACAAGTTCTTTATCTTTTACAGTATCAATCTTGTTTAAAAAAACTACAATTGCAGGTACACCAACTTGTCTCGCTAATAAAATATGTTCTCTTGTTTGGGGCATTGGTCCATCCGCAGCATTGACAACAAGAATTGCTCCATCCATTTGAGCTGCACCAGTGATCATATTTTTTACATAATCAGCATGGCCTGGACAATCTACGTGAGCGTAATGTCTTTTTTCAGTTTCATATTCTACGTGTGCAGTTGAAATAGTTATTCCTCTTTCTTTTTCTTCTGGAGCTTTATCAATTTGATCGTAAGCAACAAAGTTTGCACTACTAGAGCCTCCAGCTTCTGACAATACTTTTGTTATAGCCGCTGTTAGAGTTGTTTTTCCATGATCTACGTGGCCAATTGTACCGATATTACAATGTGGTTTGTTTCGGTTAAACTTTTCTTTAGACATTTATTTTTTCCTCACTTTACAATTTAATTTTTAGTTTTGGAGCGGGTAAAGGGAATCGAACCCTTACATCCAGCTTGGAAGGCTAGCGTTCTACCATTGAACTACACCCGCAATATCCAAACTTATCGCGCTCTATTATTATTAAAACTTTTTAAGTTTGGTGGAGGGGGAAAGATTCGAACTTTCGAAGACCGAAGTCAACGGGTTTACAGCCCGCCCCATTTGACCGCTTTGGTACCCCTCCTAATTGTTAATTCCGGGGATACCCACTAACTTAAAAAGCATTTAACAACAAGCGTTTTATAAGCATTTATGGAATAATTGCAATAAATCATTTTACCTTAAAATATGCTAGTAATTTGAAAAAATTACTCAAAAAACATGAAAAAAACGACATTTTTAATAGTTGGAAAACATGCGGTTTTAGAAGCTTTGAAAAATCCTGCTAGAAAAATTGAGAGAGTTTTTCTAACGGAAGATGCTCAAAAAAGATTAAACAGAGAAAATCAAGCTCTAAATTTGTTTAAATCAGTTGCTGTTTTTTACAAATCAAAAAGAGAGTTAGATAATTTATGTGGTAGAGACGAAACTTCACATCAAGGTTTAGTTGCTGAGGTAGAACAATTAGAGGAAATTACTCTAAAAGAATTTGTTTTGGAAAGTAAAAAAAAAAATATAAACTTGATTGCTTTGGAAGAAGTTACTGATCCTAGAAATATAGGTTCAATTATCAGAAGCGCTGTTGCTTTTAATATAGATGGCTTAATAGTAAAAGATAGGTCTTTTCCATCAAAAAGTAAATTACTTTATAAAAGTGCAAGTGGAGGTATCGAACACCTAAAAATCTTTAAAGTTTCAAATCTAAATACTTCACTTAAATTTTTAAAAACAAAAGATTTTTGGATAAGTGCCTTTGATGTGGGTTCTAATAAAGATTTTACTAAGAATAATTGGAGAGGTAAAAATGTTTTATTATTTGGATCAGAGGGTTTTGGAATAAAAACCAAAACATTAGAAAATTCAGATTTTAGTTTTAAAGTTAATATGAATAATAATATTGAAAGTTTGAATATTTCAAATACAGTTTCTGTGGTATGCCATCATATTTTTCAATCAATAAAATAGAAATAATCTTTAATTTTTATTGTATTTTAAGTAAATATATTTTAAAGAGACAATCAAGCCCTCATAGCTCAATTGGTAGAGCAATTGATTTGTAATCAATAGGTTCGCGGTTCGAGTCCGTGTGAGGGCACCATTTAAAAAATTTCTTTTCTTAACTGTTCTAATTTAATTTTTTTTTGTAAACTTTTATTTTTATCATACAGAAGATTAAATTTTATTTTATTTTGAACATATACTATTATTTTTTTTGCATTTCTTATTTCAATATTATCCGCTACAGCACTTACGGGCCTTTTAATAAAATTTAAGTTAGAAATAATAATTTTAGATTTGTCGCTAACTATTTTACCAACCCATCGTCTAGGTCTAAATGCACTAATAGGTGCAATTGAAATCTTTTTTGAATTTAAATTTAAAATTGGTCCATTTACAGATAAATTATATGCTGTGCTACCTGCTGGAGTCGAAACTAAAACACCGTCAGAAACTAATTTTCTCATAATGTAATTAGTTTTATTTTTAATTGACAAATTAGCTGCTTGTCTGCTTTGTCTTAAAATTGAAACTTCATTAATCGCAATACACTTTTTAGTTTTATTTTTACTTTGTACAATCATTTCTAATGGAGAGATACAAATCATCTTAGATTTATTAATATTTTTTATTAAGTTTATTTTTGAAAATTTATTCATCAAAAAACCGTAATTTCCTGAATTGATACCATAAAAAATTTTTTTAGTTTTTTTGTTTTTTTTTAAGCTTTTAAGCATAAATCCATCACCACCAATTACTACAACTATATTTTTTTTTATGAGTTTATTTTTTTTAAAAATCTTTAGAATTTGTTTTTTTATCTTTAAAGATTTTAAATTATTATCAGATATGATTAATGGTTTATTCATTTCTTATAGTGGTGCCCTCGGCCAGACTCGAACTGGCACTCCCAAAAGGGCAAGGATTTTAAGTCCTTTGTGTCTACCAATTTCACCACGAGGGCACATTAATTTTTTTTAATATTTATATGACATTTATATTAATATTTAAATCTTATAAAGTATATTTATCCAATGAAAAAAATATTGATTTATAATTCTGGTGGTGGATTAGGAGACTCAATTCAACTATTCCCGTTTTTAATAAGTTTAAAAAGTCATTTCAGAAAGGCAAAATTTTTTTACTTAGGGGCACATGAAAATCATTTTATTGGGAAATTAAAAGAATATAATATTCATTTAGAAAATATTGATTTAGAATTAAAATATTTTGGATTTAGATGGTGGCATATTTTGTTTGCAAGACAAAGAATTGTCAAAAAAACATCAGGCAAATTTGATTTAATAATTGATCTACAAACTAAGTTTAGGAATACTCTTATATTAAAAAAAATTCCTCATACCTTTTTTTATTCTAAAACTTTTAATGGATACTTTTCATCAAAAAAAATTAAATCATACACTACGAACCATTTAGAGAATTTAAGTCTATTTCTAGAAGAAGATGTAGTAGAGTTAAGTTTTAAAGTTAATAAACTACCTAAGGATTTAGTTTCTGAAGCAAAAAGATTGCTTCCTAATTCTAACTATGTCGGTTTTTCTATCACTCAAGGAAATGAATATAGAAAAAAAAGTTGGTCAATTTATAAATTTACAGCTTTAGCTAATAAAATTCAGTCCAAAGGTAAAATTCCTGTTTTTTTTATTGAAAAAAATAAAATAGATTTAATTCAAAAAATAAAAAATCAGGTTCCTGCAGCATTATTTCCAGAGTTGAATTCAAAATTATCATGCCCTGCTCTAGTAACGGCACTAGCTTCAAGACTTAATACAGCTGTTACCATTGATAACGGAGTCATGCATATGATGGCTTTAGCGAATATACCCATGATTGTTTTGTTTGGACCGACTGACTCAGAAAAATTTGCTCCAAAAAATAAATTTACTACAATATTGGATAGCAAAAAATTATATAAAACTAATAATATAAATTCTATAGAAGTTGATGAAGTTTTAAGTTTGATTTAAATATTTAAAATTTTAATTTTTTTATATTTTATAATTTTAATAATATCTTTATGTACATTCATTAATATTTTTTTTGAGGTTGATCTTGAAACTATAGATACACCAATTTTTCCTAACCTAAAAAAAGGATAACTGCCAATATCAACATTTTTTTTATATTTTTTTTGTATTACCCCTAATTGTTTTGAAATAATGCTTTCAACAGTAAAAAGATTGATTGTTTTGCTGTGTACCTTTAGACCTTTAACTAAATATTTTTTACAATTTTCAATCATAGAATTTAGAATTGAAGGCACACCTGGAAGAGATAAAACATTTTTAGTAATAAATCCTGGTGCTGCACTTGATGGATTATAAATTAGTTCTGCTTTAACCGGCATCTTAGCCATTTTTTTTCTGCCATCATTAAATTTTTCTTTCCCATAATAATTTTCCAAAATTTCATACGCTTCTTTATGATACCCATATTTAATCTTAAATGCTTTGGCTATTGACTTAGCTGTAATGTCATCATGAGTTGGTCCTATACCTCCTGTAGTAAAAACATAATTGAACTGCTTAGATAAAAATCTTATATTTTTTATAATAATTTTTTCAACGTCAGGTATAATTCTCACCTCAGGTACTGTAATACCACAATTTATATTCAACCAATTACAAATAAATGCAATATTTTTATCTTGAGTTCTTCCTGATAAAATTTCATTTCCAATAATTAATATTGCTGCCTTTACTTTCTTTTTTTTTTTCATAATTTACTAATTATATATGAACTTTAAGGAAACATTAATAACAGGTGAATTGATAAAAAGATACAAACGTTTTTTTGTTGATGTAAAGATTGGACATAAGACTGTGACTGCACATTGTCCAAATACAGGATCAATGATGGGGTTAATTAAAAAAGGTAATAAAGTTTGGTTAAATAAATCAGATAATCCTAAAAGAAAACTTAAATATACTTTACAAATAATTGAAGATAAAAAAATAAAAGTTGGTATAAATACGCATTTAACAAATAAAATAGTTTTTAGTGCTTTAAATGAAGGCACTATAGATGCCTTTAAAGATCTAGATGAAATTAAACCAGAGGTTAAGTTTGGTGATAATACGAGATTTGATTTCTTAATATCTAAAAAAAAAAGAAAATGCCTTTTAGAAGTAAAAAATGTTACCCTTTCAAGAAATAAAGGTATAGCAGAATTCCCTGACGCTATTACCTCAAGAGGACTTAAACATATTCAAGAATTGTTAAAAGCAAGAAATAAAGGTTTTGAAATCTATATGCTTTATATTATCCAAAGGGATGATTGTAAAAAGTTTGAATTAGCAAAGGATATAGATCCCGAATACTATAAATTGATGTTAAAAGCTGTTAAAAAAAATTTAAAAGTACTTTGCTATGATTGTAAATTTTCATCAAAAGGAATAAAATTAAACCGTAATATACAAATCAAAATTTAATGGAAGAAAAAAATTCTAAAGAAGCATTTAAAAAAACAAGAGAGGCAGGGCTGATTGCTGCTGGTGCATTAGATGAAGTTGCTAAAGTTATAAAACCGGGTGTCAGAACTGACTATATTGATGAGATATGTTATCAATATATTAGTGATCATAAGGCGTATTCTGCACCATTATTTTATAGAGGTTTTCCAAAATCCTGCTGTACTTCAACGAATCATGTTGTTTGTCATGGAATACCATCTGGTAAAATTTTAAAAGAGGGAGATATATTAAACGTTGATGTCACTGCTTTCAAAGAGGGTTGGCATGGAGATACAAGCAGAACTTTTGAAATTGGTGAAGTATCAATTAAAGCCAAAAAGTTAATTAAAACGACTTATGAAGCTATGATGAAAGCAATCAATATTATAAAAAATGATATTTATATTGGAGATATTGGTGCAACAATACAAGACCATGTAGAAGCTGAAGGATTTTCTGTTGTACAAGATTTTTGTGGCCATGGAATTGGCAAACAATTTCACAAAGAGCCAAATATTTTACACTATGGAAAAAAAGGTACAGGTGAAAAAATAAAAACTGGAATGATATTCACAATAGAACCTATGATAAATCTTGGTAAATATGAGACTAAAACACTTAATGATGGTTGGACAGCAGTTACAAAAGATAAATCATTGTCTGCACAATTTGAACATACTGTAGGTGTAACTAAAGATGGTTTTGAAATTTTTACTTTATCAGAAAAATAATGATTGAGAGATATTCAAGAAAAGAAATTAAGAATATTTGGGAAGATCAAAACAAATATTCTATATGGCTAGATATTGAATTAGCTGCAGCGGAAGCTATGGAAAAATTAAAGATTATTCCAAAAGGAATATCTAAAAAAATTAAATCAAAAGCAAAAATTAATGTCAGAAGAATTTTACAAATTGAAGATAAGGTTAAGCATGATGTAATAGCTTTTTTAACCTCTATTTCTGAGAAAGCTGGAAAAGATGCAAAATACCTTCATAAAGGCATGACTTCTTCTGACGTTTTGGATACTTGTTTTAATTTACAACTTAAACAATCGGGTCAAATTTTATTAAAAGATATTGATCAGTTGCTAATTACAATTAGACATCAAGCTATTAAACACAAATATACTTTATGTATAGGTAGAAGTCATGGTATCCACGCTGAGCCAATTACTTTTGGACTCAAAATGTTAACTTTTTATCAAGAATTTCTGAGAAATAGAAAAAGATTAATAAATTCAATAGAAGAGATTTCTACATGTGCAATTTCAGGCGCAGTAGGAACGTTTGCTAACGTAGATCCGAAAGTTGAAAGTTATGTTGCCAAGAAATTGAAGTTAAAAGTTGAACCTATATCCACACAAGTGATACCAAGAGATAGACATGCGCAATTTTTTTCTACACTTGGAATAATAGCAAGTTCAATTGAAAGATTTTCAACTGAAATAAGACATTTACAACGAACGGAAGTTTTAGAAGTTGAAGAATTTTTTGGACAAAAACAAAAAGGATCATCAGCAATGCCTCACAAAAAAAATCCTATTCTCAGTGAGAATCTTACAGGATTAGCCAGACTAATTAGATCTTCAGTAATACCGTCCTTAGAAAATATAGCTTTATGGCATGAGAGAGACATATCTCATTCCGCAGTAGAGAGAAATATAGGTCCAGATGCAACTATTGCTTTAGATTTTGCATTAGTAAGACTGACCAATCTAATTAAAAATTTAAATATTTACCCGAAAAAAATGAAAAAAAATTTAAATATAACCAACGGAGTTTTTTTTTCTCAGAGAATTTTGCTTGAATTAACTTTAACAGGATATTCTAGAGAACAAGCATACAAAATTGTTCAAAAACACGCTATGAATGCTTGGAAAGAAAACTCATCTTTTTTCAGTAAGATTATTGCTGATAAAAAAATTAATAGTAAAATACCTGTTAATAAAATTAAAAAATTATTTGATTTCAGTTATCATACCAAAAAAATTAATATAATTTTTAATCGAAGTCTAAAAAAAAAGTAACCATATGAATAAAGGAAACAAACTTTACGAAGGAAAAGCAAAAATTATCTACCAAACGAAAGACAAGAATTTAGTAATACAACATTTTAAAGATGATGCGACTGCTTTTAATAATTTAAAAAAAGCAAAAGTTGAGGGAAAGGGCGTTTTAAATAATAGGATCTCAGAATTTATATTAACAAATTTAATGCAAAGCGGAATTCAAACTCATTTGGTGAGAAGATTAAATATGAGAGAACAACTTATTAAAAAAGCTGAAATCTTTCCTATAGAATTTATTGTAAGAAATATTGCAACTGGATCTTTAACAAAACGTCTTGGTATAGCTGAGGGAACAATTTTAGAGAAACCTCTTTTAGAATATTGCTTAAAAAAAGATGAACTTAACGATCCTTTAATTTCAAGGGAGCACATTTTTGCTTTTGGTTGGGCTAATGAAAATGAGATTAAATTTATAGATAAAATTACACTTAGGATTAATGATATCTTATCAGGAATGTTTAGAGCTGTAGGTATTAAATTAGTAGATTTTAAAATTGAATATGGAAAAGCTTGGAATAAAGATACCGAGGAAAATGAAATTGTTTTAGCAGATGAGATAAGTCCAGATACATGTAGGCTGTGGGATGTTAAAACTGAAAAAAAATTAGATAAAGATAGATTTAGAAAAGATTTAGGAAATATAATACAAGCCTATCAGGAAGTTGCTAGGAGATTAGGTATTATGCCTGAAGAAACTAATATAAGTGAAGTAAATTTTGGAAAAACAATTCCAATAAAATTCAAAAAAAAATAAATTGAAATTATCCGTAACAGTTACTCTTAAAAAAGATGTATTGGATCCACAGGGAAAAGTTGTTTTAAATACTTTGTCAAATTTAGGAATGAATGAACTTAAAAGTATAAGACAAGGAAAATATTTTGAGATAGATATTAATGAAACTGATGAGATCAAAGCAGTAAAAAAAGTTGATCAAATGTGTCAGAAACTTTTGGTAAATTTGATAATTGAAGATTATAAAATAGACAAATTATAATGAAATCTTCTGTAATTGTATTCCCTGGTTCAAATTGTGATAGAGATATAGCTGTTGCTTTAGAGAAAATGCAATTTAAGAATCAAATGATTTGGCACAAAGAAACAACATTACCAAAATCAGATCTTATTGTAATTCCAGGAGGTTTTTCATATGGAGATTATTTACGATCAGGTGCTATTGCTGGAAAATCTTCAATTATCGAAGAAGTGATCAAGGCTGCTAACTCTGGATGTTTAGTCTTAGGTATATGTAATGGATTTCAAATTCTAACTGAGACTGGTTTACTAAATGGAACACTATTGAGAAACAAAAATTTAAAATTTATTAATAAAGATATTAATTTGAAAGTAATGAATATTAATTCGAAATTTACAGCAAAATATAAAGCTAATCAAATTTTAAAAATTAATATTGCGCATAACGAGGGAAATTATTTTACTGACAGGAAACATTTAGATGAATTAAACAAGGAAAACTTAATAGCTTTTAAATATTGTGACGAAAAAGGTATTATTGCAAATAAATCAAACCCTAACGGCTCTTTAGAAAATATTGCGGGAATATTTAATTCTAAAAAAAATATATTAGGTATGATGCCTCACCCTGAAAGAATGATTGACAATTTAATTTCTAATACAGACGGTGTAAACCTTTTTTCGAGTTTAATTAATTAATGGAAATAACAAAAAAAATTATTGAAAAACATGGTTTAAAAATTGAGGAATACAAAAATATTAAAAAATTACTAAATAGAGATCCAAATTTGTTAGAGATTGGTATTTTTTCTGCTATGTGGAATGAACACTGTTCTTATAAATCTTCTAAAATACATTTAAAAAAGTTACCAACTAAAGGGAAGCAAGTTATTCAAGGTCCTGGTGAAAATGCAGGAGTAATTGATATAGGTGATAACGACGCAATTATTTTTAAAATTGAAAGTCACAATCATCCCTCTTATATAGAACCATATCAAGGTGCAGCAACTGGAGTTGGAGGAATTCTTAGAGATGTTTTTACAATGGGAGCGAGACCAATAGCTCTCTTAAATTCAATACATTTTGGATCCCCTTCACATCACAAAACAAAAAGTTTATTAAACGGAGTTGTGTCAGGTATTGGTGGTTATGGAAATTGCATAGGAATACCAACCGTAGCAGGTGAGACTAAATTTAACGAAACCTATAACGAAAATATTCTTGTAAATGCAATGGCTGTAGGTCATGCAAAAAAAGATAAAATTTTTTATTCTAAAGCTAAAGGAGTAAATAAATCTGTAGTATATGTAGGATCTAAAACAGGGAGAGATGGAATTCATGGGGCTTCTATGGCTTCAGCAGAATTTAATGAAAATTCTGAAGAAAAAAAACCAACTGTTCAAGTTGGTGACCCTTTTACAGAAAAATTGCTGTTAGAAGCTTGTCTTGAATTAATGAAGGACGACTCAATTATTGCAATACAAGATATGGGTGCTGCTGGCTTGACTTCTTCAAGTGTTGAAATGGTATCAAAAGGAGCTTTAGGTATTGAATTAGATTTAGAGAAAGTACCTTGTAGAGAGGAAAATATGACACCTTATGAGATGATGCTTTCTGAGAGTCAAGAAAGAATGTTAATAATATTAGAGGACGGTAAAGAGGAGTATGCAAGAAAAATTTTTGAAAAATGGGATTTGGACTTTGTTGTTATAGGAAAAACTACGAATAGTAAAAATTTAACACTAAAATTTAATAATAAAATTGAAGGTCAAATTCCAATAGACGCTTTAGCTAATAAAGCTCCTCTATACGATAGAAAATGGGTAAGAAAAAAAATTTCAAAAAAGAAATTGGATTTAAGAAAAATAAAGAAAATTAATATAGAAGATGCATTAATAAAAATATTATCATCTCCGAATCATTCTAATAAAAACTGGATTACAGAGCAATTTGATCAAATGGTTATGGGAGATACATCTCAAAGATCAGGTTCAGACGCGGCAATAATAAGAATTCATAATAAAGATAAATCTATAGCCGTTTCAGTCGACTCCTCCGCTGATTATTGTAAGTCTCATCCATTTACGGGAGGTAAACAGATAGTTTGCGAAAATTGGAGGAATCTTATTGCAGTTGGAGCAAAACCACTTGCTATTACAAACTGTTTAAATTTTGGTAATCCAGAAAACCAAGAAATAATGGGCGAGTTTGTGGAATGTTTAGAAGGAATTAAAGAAGCATGCGAGTTTTTGGACTATCCAGTTGTTTCAGGAAATGTATCTTTTTATAACGGGACAAATAAAAAAAATATTTTTCCTACTCCAGTCATTGGAGGAGTTGGCTTAATTAGTAAATCTAAGAAAAAAATTAATCATAAATTAAAAAATGAAAATAGTTATATAATTTTGGTAGGTAAAACTTTCGGACATTTAGATCAAAGCTGTTATTTAAAAGAAAATTTTTCTATAATCGAAGGTAATCCACCTGATACAAACTTACAAAATGAAAAAAATAATGGTGAGTTGGTGTTTAAATTAATTAAACTTGGTTTAATTAGGTCTGCTCACGATGTATCAAACGGAGGCTTGATAGTTGCATTAAGTGAAATGGCAATGGGATCTGAATACGGATTAAAAATCGATAAACCTAAAAAATTACAAAATTTAATTGAGTATTTTTTTGGAGAAGACCAAGGAAGATACATTTTAGAAATAAACAAAGATGATTTAAATAAGGTAGAAAAATTACTAAAAGCAAGCAATATATACTATGAAATGATAGGATTTACTCAACGGAAATATTTTGAAATAGACGGTATAATGAAAACCGACATAAATGACCTATTTAAAATTAATAATCAGTGGTATAATAAATACTAATGCCTCTGCCATTAGAAGAAATAAAAAAATTAATTAAGGAGTCGATTCCGGACGCTCAGATTGAAATTAAAGATCTTATGGGTGACAACAATCACTATTCAGCAAATATTAAATCAAAAGTATTTAATAATTTAAATAAGATAGATCAACACAAACTTGTTTATAAATCACTTAAGGGTAAAATGGGTCATGAATTACATGCATTATCGATAACTACAGAGGGCAAGTAATGGAAATTAAAGAAAAAATAAACTCAATAATTAATGAAAACGATGTTTGTCTTTTTATGAAAGGAACGCCTGACTCCCCGCAGTGCGGTTTCTCAATGGCTGTGTCAAATGTTCTTAAACATTTAAACGTAAAATTTAAAGGCATTAATGTTTTAGAAGATGAAAGTATGAGACAAGGAATAAAAGATTTCAGTGATTGGCCAACTATACCACAACTTTATGTAAAAAAAGAGTTTATTGGTGGGTGTGATATTGTTAAAGAAATGTTCGAAAACGGAGAACTAAAAAAAATTTTTCAAAATAAAAATCTTATCTAGTTTTTTTTGATAAAACAGATATCTGACTCTGGTAAATTTCCTTTATAAGTACTTATATCTGAAATTGAATTCATTAAGAATGACTGTTCATCATTAGAAAAATATTTAGATTGAAAGTGTTCTTTATTTTTTAACTTTTCTAAAAGTTGATCAACTAAAATATCGTCAGTATTTCTGTTATAATCAAAATAATTTGGGAATTTAAAATCCTCAATTACATAAATACCATTATTTTTCAACAATTTAAAAAATATATTCAAACTTATTAATATGTCACTTAAATTATGTGATCCATCATCGATAATCAAATCAAATTTATTAAATTTGAATTTATTGAAAATTTTTTCCAGAGTTTTTGAAACATTTTTTTTATTAGTAATATCCAAGCCGAATACATAGATTCTATCAGAATGGTATTTAAAATTTGATATATTAATATCAAAACAGAAAATTTTTGACTCTGGAAAATATTTATTTAAAGCAGCAGCTGAAGCTCCAGCGAAAGATCCTATTTCTAAAATATTAATTTTTTTATTTTTGAAATTTTGTAAGTGTTTTGTGTAAAATTTAGAAAACCCATGACCGGCACTATTTTTTTTTAAAAAAATATTAGCTTTATCGCTGCCGTAATAATGAAAAAGTTCGTCTAATGAATTTAACTTAATTTTATCACGATCAATAAAAATTTTTTTTTTAAGTTTGTAAATTAATTTTCTCTTAAAAAGACTGAAAAAGTTCAATTATCTCGAGTAATATTCAATTACCAAATTAGGTTCCATTATTACAGGATAAGGCACCTCAGAAAATTTCGGCAATCTTACTAACTTCGCAGTTTTATTTTTGTTATCCATTTGTATGTACTCAGGCACATCTCTTTCTTTGCTCTGTAAAGAGCCATCAATTGCGGTTAATTTTTTTGATTTTTCTCTAACTTCAATTAAGTCAGTATTACGTACAACATAACTAGCTATGTTTACTCTTTTTTTATTTACTTTGATATGGCCATGATTAATCATTTGTCTCGCCGAGAAAACAGTTGGTGCAAATTTTGCTCTATAAATTACTGTATCAAGTCTACTTTCTAACAATGCTATTAAGTTTTCTGTCGTATCTCCCTTTTTTGATAAAGCTTTTCTATAAATATTTCTAAATTGCCTTTCATTAATATTACCATAATAAGCTTTCAACTTTTGCTTTGCTTGTAATTGAATTCCGAAATCAGTTGGTTTGCCCTTTTTATTTTGACCATGTTGACCTGGTGGATATGCTCTAGAGTTGAACGGACTTTTTGGTCTACCCCAAATATTTGCTTTTAGCCTTCTATCTACTTTATGTTTTGATTTTAGTCTTTTAGTCATTATTTATAATTAGCTGTTTATAAGGTTTCATATTTATTTGTCAATTATGGTTTAATGCTTATTTTTGCTTAATGCACTTAGAATACTAGCTAAAATCCTCAATTCTTTATCGTTTGGTTCCAGCCTATAAAACAAATTATAAATATTCAGTAACATAGATTGCTTTTTTTCTTTTGGCAGAAAAAATTTCTTTTTTTCGAGCAATGTAGTTAAATATTTAACAACTGAGTTTATTTTTAATTTTGAAGATATCTTTATATTTTTGCCTTTTTTTGAAAAAGATTTATTGTTTAAAGTTTTAAAAATTTCAAAACAGATGATTGTAACAGAGTGTGACAAGTTGATAGATTTGAAATTTTTTGACGTTGGAATTTGTAAGATGTAATTCGAGAAAGAAAGATCTTCGTTCGTGAGGCCTGATGCCTCGGGCCCAAACATTAAACCAATATTTTTATCTTTATATGCGAGTAAAATGTTTGAAAAATCTCTCATCTTTATATGCTTTTTATTAACATCTCTTTTTCTGGCGCTTAAAGATATTATAATATCAAATTCATTTATTGCTTCCTCTGTATTATTATATACTTTTGCACGATTAATTAAATCGAAAGCTCCAACAGAGGTGCTCTTAGTTTTATGGTTAGGAAAAAAAAATTTGGGGGAAACAATCTTTAGTTTTTTAAATCCAAAGTTCTTCATAGAACGAGCACAAGCCCCAATATTTTCTCCTAATTGAGGTTTAATTAATATAAACCCAAATTTATTCATTTAAATTAGCTGGTGCTTTTTCTTTAAAGAGTTTGTAATCTAGACTATCTATTAATGCTCTAAAAGAAGCTTCAATAATGTTTGGAGAGACTCCCACCGTAAACCAGCTTAAGCCTTTTTTATCGGTGCTTTCAATAAGTACTCTAGTGGTTGCTTCTGTTCCTGTATTCAGGATCCTTACTTTATAATCTAGTAGTTTTAGATCAGAAAAAAAATTATAATATTTTGTAACTTTTTTAAAGTTTGACCTAATAGCGTTATCTAATGCGTTAACAGGTCCATTTCCTTCTCCATGACACTCTATTTCTTTACCATCGATTAAGAAAACTACTTTTGCATTAGTTTTAATTTTTTCAGATTTTGAAACATTAACATCATAACTTTTAACCTGTAAATACTCGGGAACTTTTCCTAAAAGTCTATTTGCTAACAATTCAAATGAAGCATCGGCACCATCATAAGAATACCCGCTAAACTCTCTGTCTTTCACTTCATCTAAAATTCTTTGAACTTTTGGATCATTAGAGTCGATTTTAACTCCATATTTTTCAAGTCTAGACAATATATTTGATCTTCCGGATTGGTTTGAAATAATGATATTCCTGTGATTTCCAATCAATTTAGGATCAATATGCTCGTACGTTTTTGGATCTTTTTTAACTGCTGAAACATGAAGTCCGCCTTTATGTGAGAATGCTGATGCTCCTACGTAAGCCATATTTTTATTAGGTTTTCTATTTAAAATTTCGTCAAGTAATCTTGAGCACTCAGTTAAAGTTGATAGCTTTTCTTTTTTTATATTAATTTCAAATCTATCGCTAAATGATTTTTTGAGACACAAACTTGGTATTATCGACATTAAATTTGCATTACCACATCTTTCTCCTAAACCATTTATTGTGCCCTGAATTTGTCTAACACCACATTCTACCGCAGCAAGAGAGTTCGCTACAGCATTCTCAGTATCGTTATGTGCATGTATACCTAAATTTTTTCCTGGAATTACTTTAACAACTTTAGAGACAATATCCCTAATTTCATTAGGTAAAGTTCCACCGTTAGTGTCACAAAGAACAATCCATCTTGCTCCATTATCAAATGCTTGTTTTAAACATTCAATTGCATAACTGGGGTTATTTTTATAGCCATCAAAAAAGTGTTCGGCATCAAATAAAAATTCTTTTTTATTTTTGACTAAATGTATTGCAGTATCTCTTATATTTTCTAAATTATCCTCATTTTTAATACCTAGAGCAACATTTACATGAAAATCCCAAGATTTTCCTACCACACAAACAGCTGGAGTGTTTGCATTTATAAGTGAAGCTAAGCCTGGATCGTTATCAGCGCTTCTTCCAACTTTTTTAGTCATTCCAAAAGCAGTGAAAATTGTATTTTTTATCTTTGGAGGATTAGAAAAAAAATTTGTGTCTACAGGATTTGCACCAGGCCAACCTCCCTCGATATAATCAACTCCAAGTTCAGATAAAACTTTAGCAATTTTATTTTTGTCCTCAATAGAAAAATCTACTCCTTCTGTCTGAGCTCCGTCTCTTAAAGTAGTGTCAAATATATAAATTTTTTCTTTATTCATTTATATTTCCAATTTGTTTTTCCTTTTTGATCTTCAATAATAATTCCATCATTTAATAGCTCTTTTCGAATCTTGTCCGCTAAAGAAAAATCACCACTTTTTTTTGCTTTTGCTCTCTCAATAATTTTTTTCAATATATCTTTCTCAGAAATTTTTATTTTTTTCTTTTTGAAATTCTGCCAATCATCTTTTGATACGTTAAGCAAACCAAGCATGGCACATGCACTATTAAATAAAGATTTTTTTTTATCACTTCCTTTAATTGCATCATTATAAAGCTCGTGTATTTTTGCAATAAATCCAGCAGTATTTAAATCGTCTAAAAGTAAATCTATTAATTCTAAATTTTTTTCTTCTGTATAATTTACATCATAAAGATTATACCATTTATCAATAGTATTCCTTTGATTTTTAAGAAGTTCATCGTTCCAATCTAACGGTTGACTATAATGCGCACTTAAAAGAGCCAGTCTTACAACTTGACCTGAATATTTGTTTACTGCATCAGAAATAGTGACAATGTTGCCTAAGGATTTTGACATTTTCTCATTATTAATAGTGACAAAACCATTATGAACCCAATAATTTGCAAATTTTTCTGTAGAATTATTACAGCAAGATTGAGCAATTTCATTTTCATGATGAGGAAATATTAAATCTAAACCTCCGCCATGGATATCAAAATTTTTTCCTAAGTACTTTTCGCTCATCACAGAACATTCTAAATGCCAACCTGGCCTACCTCTTCCCCAAGGTGAATTCCATCCTGGAACATCTTCCTCAGAAGGCTTCCATAAGACAAAGTCCATTGGATTTTTTTTAAATTCAGATATTTCTATTCTACTACCTGACTTAAGTTTCTCTAAATTTTTATTAGATAATTTTCCATAATTCTCAAATGATGAAACAGAAAAATAAATATGCCCTTTTTTTTCATAGGCAAAACCTTTTTGAATTAAAGATTTTGCCATTTCGATCATTTCAGGGATATGTTCTGTCGCCTTAGGCTCTTTAGTAGGTTTTAAACAATTTAAACTTTCACAATTTTTATGAAA
>CACKCM010000003.1 GCA_902598735.1 uncultured Pelagibacteraceae bacterium
ACAAGTATAACGCATCTAATAAGACTAAAGAGACCCTAAAAAAATTTTATAAAAATTTAATAAAACTTAAAAATGATAAAGAATTTTTTGAAAAAAATTTAATTAAAAATATTTATTTAAATGGAAAAAATCATTTAATAGCTCTAAATTTGATAAACTTTTCAATAAATTCAAAAGTAAAAATAAATGATTTTACTAAAACTCTTAATAAAATTTTAAAAAATAAAGTACCTATATTTCCAATAGATGGCGAGACTCTTAAGCAAAGAGGGATGCAGGAGGGACAGATGCTAGGAAATGTTTTAAAAACTTTAGAGAGAGAGTGGATAAATAATAATTTTAAAATTTCCAATGAAAGGGTCGAGGAGATAATAAAAGTAAATTCAAATTAAATGTATTCAACATCAAGAATTTCAAAGTTTCTTTCCCCAGATGGTGTTGTTACACTTATCATTTCGCCCTTATTTTTACCTATAAGAGCTTTCCCTATTGGACTTTTAAAAAAAATTAAATTCTTTTTTATATCAGCTTCATCCTGGCCTACTAATCTATAAGAAATCTTTTTATCTGTTTCTAAATCTTGAACTTTTACGGTTGATCCGAAAATAACTTTTCCATCATTTTCTATTTTAGTGACATCAATTACGTTCGCTCTCGCAATAATATCATTAATTGCAATTACCCTGCTCTCGATTAATGCTTGTTGTTCTTTTGCTGCATGATATTCAGCGTTCTCTTTTAAATCTCCATGAGATCTTGCTTCAGCTATTGCTTCTACAATTTTTGGCCTCTGAATATTTTTTAGATCTTCCAGTTCTGCTTTTAAATTTTGAAGACCGCTTATTGTAATTGGTTCTTTTTCCATAACTATTTCCACTTTGCTTCAGGAGGAAGTGACATTAATATTGATTGAATATTTCCTCCCGAGTTTAGTCCAAACTTTGTGCCTCTATCATACAAAAGATTGAACTCTACATATCTACCCCGTTTGAAGAACTGTTTTTCTTTATCTTTTTTTGTCCATTTAAATTTTTCTTTCCTCTTTATAATTTTTTTTGAAATATTTATAAAAGAAAGACCGAGCTCTCTTACAAATTTAAAGTTTTTAATCCAATCTTTAGTTTCATAGTCAAAAAAAATACCACCAATACCTCTAGCTTCTTTTCTATGTGGTAAATAAAAATATTCATCACACCACTTTTTATACTTTTTATAATTTTTTTTATTTTGGACACATACTTTTTTTAATTCATCGTGTATCATTTTTTTTTCTTTAAGATCTTCATAACTTGGTGTTGCATCCATTCCTCCACCAAACCACTCTTTAGAAGTTACTATAAACCTAGTGTTGAAATGTATCGCAGGCATTTTGGGGTTTCTCATATGAGCTACCACAGAAACTCCTGAAGCCCAATATTTACCCTTTTTTTCAGCTCCTAATATTTTTGACCTAAATTGTTTAGGAAAAATTCCTGAAACAGTAGATTTATTAACTCCAACTTTATCAAATATTTTCCCATTCGATAAGAGAAATGAAGTTCCTCCACCTTCATTTTTTTTATTTTTACTCCAATTTTTTTTTGAGAATTTCGCTTTATTCTTTTCAAGATATTCAAATTCTTTACAAATTTGAATTTGTAAATATGAAAACCAACTATCAGCCATTTTTTTTCTAAAGTCAGGTGTAATCATTTAAGTAAATTATTTTGCCTTAAAGCTTCAGCAGCTACTATCGCAACACTCATTGCGACATTTAGAGATCTAGTTTTTTTGTTCATAGGAATTTTTATTTTATTTTTAAGCATTCGATGTATTTCTGCTGGAACACCAGCGCTTTCTCTTCCAAATAAAAGCATATCATTTTTTTTAAACCTAAATTTATGATATAATTTTTTTGCCTTAGTTGTCATTAAAACAATTCTTGATTTTCTATATTTTTTTTTGAATGTCTCGAAGTCATTATGTCGAACGATCTTACTTAATCCAGCATAATCCATAACCACTCTTTTAAATCTGCTGTCGTTTAAATTAAAACCACACGGCTCTATCAAGTGAATATTCAAATTCAGGCAGGCTCCTAGCCTGATTATTGCTGCAGTATTTTGAGGGATATCAGGCTTGTAAAGTACTATGTGCATTATTTAAGCTTAATTTATGTGTCATTCTGACCCTAGAAATCTTTAAAATATGGTTTTATCTAATAATTATATTATAAGCACTTAAATAAATGAGCAAAGAAGAAAAAAAAGTTAATAGAAGAGATTTTTTATTTACAGCTAGTTATACAGTAGGAGCAGTAGGAGTTGGAGCGGTTATTTGGCCAATGATTGACCAAATGAATCCAGATAAAGCTCAACAAGCTTTAGCAACTACAGAAGTTGACATTAGTAGTATAGAACCTGGTAAGTCTATTACTGTTTTATGGAGAGGTAAGCCAATATTTATAAAAAAAAGAACTTCAGAAGAAATAGCTGAGGCCAGGGCGGTGAAATTGGACGATTTGCCTGATCCTCAAAAAGATGAAGATAGAGTAAAAGAGGGTAAGGATGAATGGTTAGTCATGTTAGGAGTTTGTACACATCTTGGATGTGTGCCTTTAAAAAATAAAGGTGATTTTAATGGTTGGTTTTGTCCTTGTCATGGTTCACACTATGATGTATCTGGCAGAATAAGAAAGGGACCAGCGCCAACAAACATGGAGATACCGAAGTTCGAATTTGTTGACAGTAATACAATAAAGATTGGTTAAGAAATTATGAGTGAACACGAATACGTACCGAAATCTAAAGCAGCTAAATGGTTTAACGACCGTTTGCCATTGCTTACTCTTGGAGCACACCTTACTGATTATCCTACTCCAAAAAATTTAAATTATTGGTGGACCTTTGGTGGAATTCTAACTTTTTGTTTAATCACCCAAATAGTTACAGGAATTGTTTTAGCAATGCATTACGTCGCTCATGCAGATTTAGCTTTTGCGAGTGTAGAACACATAATGAGAGATGTAAATTATGGCTGGCTAATAAGATATATTCATAGCAATGGTGCATCTATGTTTTTCCTAGCAGTTTATATTCACATTTTTAGGTCTTTATTTTATGGATCATATAAATCACCAAGAGAAGTAATCTGGATAATTGGTCTAATGATTTATTTATTGATGATGGCAGCAGCTTTCATGGGTTATGTTTTGCCTTGGGGTCAAATGAGTTTCTGGGGCGCTACAGTAATAACTAATTTATTTAGTGCGATCCCATTAGTTGGAGATAGTATAACAACTTGGTTATGGGGAGCATATTCTGTAGATAATCCAACACTTAACAGATTCTTCAGTTTACATTATTTAATTCCGTTTTTAATTTTAGGATTAGTAGTTTTGCACATTTGGGCTTTACATGTTCCAGGTAATAATAATCCTGTAGGTATTGATATAAAGAAACCTTCAAAAGATACAGTTCCATTTCATCCTTATATAACAATTAAAGACGCTTTCGCACTTCTAGTCTTTATGATTATATTTGCTGGATTTGTTTTCTTTACACCAAATGTTTTAGGACATTCTGATAATTACATTCCAGCTAACCCATTAGTCACCCCTGCACATATTGTGCCTGAATGGTATTTGCTTCCTTTCTATGCAATTTTAAGATCAGTGCCTGACAAACTAGGAGGCGTTATTTTAATGTTTAGTGCGATTTTTATTTTGTTCGTTCTACCTTGGTTAGACACATCAAAAGTTAGATCGGCTGTTTTTAGACCGATTTATAGACAGTTCTTTTGGATATTAGTAATAGACGTTCTAATGCTTGGTTACGTTGGTGCGATGCCAGCTGAAGGAATTTATTTAGTATTAGCTAGAGTGGGAACTATTTATTATTTCTTACATTTTATAGTAGTTATGCCTGTTGTTGGTTATTTGGAAAAAACGGATCCGATTCCTATGAGCATCTCCGAGCCAGTATTAACCGGAGGAGCAGAACCATCTTTAGCTAGGAAGGTTAATGATAAAGTCTAATATAAAACTTCTCGTTTTATCTTTTTTGTTACTTATCTCACTTAGACCACTACAAAGCGCTGAAATGGTTGATCCAATTAAAGTGGATTGGAGTTTTAAAGGTTTAACAGGAACCTTCGATAGAGCGTCACTACAAAGAGGTTTTCAAGTTTATAAAGAAGTCTGTGCTTCTTGCCATTCAATGCAATATCTTAGCTATAGAAATCTAGGAGAACCTGGTGGACCTGAATTTTCAGAACAAGAAGTAAAAGCGATTGCAGCTAGTTTCGAAATAGAGGATGGTCCAGACTCTCAAGGAGAAATGTTTACTCGACCAGGAAAACCTTCAGATAAATTTAAGAGCCCATACCCTAATGTTCAGGCAGCAACAGCTGCAAATGGTGGGGCATACCCACCTGATATGTCAGTTTTAGTCAAAGCAAGAAAAGGAGGAGCCAATTACATTTATTCAGTTCTTGTTGGCTACGAAGACCCTCCCCCAGGTGTAACTCTTGATGACGGTGTTTATTACAATAAATATATGGCCGGTAATAAAATTAAAATGCCAAATAATTTAATGGATGGATTAGTTGAATATGCAGATGGCACGGAATCCACTGTTGATCAAATGGCCAAAGATGTAACAACTTTTTTGGCTTGGGCTGCTGAGCCAGAACTTGAAGAGAGACATAAAACTGGTGTAAAAGTAATTATTTATTTAGTACTTTTAACAATTCTTGTTTATTTAAGCATGAAAAAAATATGGTCAAGGATTGACTCTGAAGTATAAAACATCACCATCTTTTACAATATAATCTTTTCCTTCAATTCTTAACTTTCCATTTTCTTTACATTTTTCTGCACTACCATATTTTATAAAATCTTCACAAGATACAGCCTCCGCCCTGATAAAGTTTTTTTCAAAATCGGTATGAATGACACTAGCTGCTTTTGGGGCAATAGTATTTTTTCTTACTGTCCAAGCTCTACTTTCCTCAGGGCCTGAAGTAAAAAAAGTATCTAATTTTAAAAGATCATATCCTTCTTTAATCAATTGATTTAATCCAGTTTTATTTAAACCTATGTCCTGCATAAAAGCCTCTTTTTCATTCTTATCTAAACCCGAAAGCTGGTCTTCTATGTCAGCACAGATTTTTATTATTTTTTCATTAGGATATTTGTTTTGTATTTCCTCGGTATATTGATTTCCTTTAGACAAATTCTCTTCATCTACATTACATACAATTATTTTAGGTTTAATACTTAATAGACCTATACTAGATAAAAATTTATTTTCTTCTTCATTATTTATCTTTACTTCTTGATTTTTATCAAGCTGATTTAATTTTTCTTCTAAAATCTTTATTTCTTTATCCTCAAGAAGTTTTTTTTTACCCTTTTCAAGTTTTTTTTTGAACAATATCCAGGTCAGACAAAACTATTTCTGTCTTAATAGTTTCTAAATCACTTGAAGGGCTTATTTTTGAATTTACGTGGGTAATTTTTTCTGAGTCGAAGCACCTCACTAAATGTATTATCGCATCTACTTCTCTTATATGTGAAAGAAATTTATTGCCAAGACCCTCACCTTTTGATGCACCCTTAACTAAGCCAGCTATGTCAACAAAAGTTATGTTTGTATAAATCTTTTTTTTTGAACTTGAAAGCTTAGCTAATTGATCTAATCTTTCATCAACTACGTCAACAATACCAATATTGGGATCAATAGTGCAGAAAGGAAAATTTGCTGCCTCAGCATTTTTAGAGGCAGTTAAGGCGTTAAATAAAGTTGATTTACCTACATTCGGCAATCCAACTATTCCACACTTAAATCCCATTTAGGTTTTGATTAACTTTGCTAGAAAATAAATCCATTTTCTTGTCAATGAGCGTAGGTATTTGTTTTACAATATTTTCAGTAATTTCTTTGATTTTCTCCTCTTCATCTTCTTTAAAATCTTCGAGAACGTGATTATTAACTTTCTTTTTTTGTTTTGGATGACCTATTCCTATACGAACTCTGGAATATTCCTTTCCTATAAATTTGTCTATCGATTCAATACCATTATGACCAGCACTGCTCCCTCCAAACTTTGCTTTAATTTTCCCAAAATCAATATCCATATCATCATGAAATACAATGACGTCTTTTGCGTCAATTTTAAAATAATCTATTAACTCCTTTATAGCAGTTCCAGAATTATTCATGAAAGTTAATGGCTTAATTGCATAAATTTTTTTCTCTTCAATATTTCCAGTTGTAAGTAAACCTTTAAACTTTGGCTTTTGCTTTGATAATTTAAAATGTAAATTTATGGCATCAATAATTTTAAAGCCAATGTTGTGTCTAGTATTAGTATAGTTAGAGCCTGGATTTCCTAATCCAACAAGTAAAAGCATATTAATTATTTCTTTTCAGCAGGTTTTTTTTCGTCAGGTTTTTTATCAGTAGATTTTTTGTCAGTAGATCCTTCTTTAGCTTTATCATCTTTTTTAGCTGGATCTCCCTCTTTCGCTGCCGCCTCTGCTCCTTCGGCAGGTGCTTCGCCTTCTGCGCCCTCAGCCGGTGTTTCTTCAGCAGGCTTCTCTGGCTCTTTAATTACAGTCGGAGCAGCTACTGTTGCAACTACGAAATCACGATCTGTAATAGTTGGTATTACATTTTCTGGAAGCTTAACCGAAGAAATTTTTATACTAGTACCAATATCAGTTCCTGCTAAATCTACAATAATTTCATCCGGAATAATCTCAGCTGGACATTTTAGCTCAACTTTTCTTCTTACGATATTTAAAACTCCACCTCTTTTAAGCCCTGGGGAGTCAGGATGATTTATAAATTTAACTGGTATTTCTAAAATAATTTTTTTTCCAGTTACAATTCTCATAAAATCAATATGAATTGGTTCCTCCGAAACTACGTCATAAGCCACCTCTCTAGGAATAACTTTTTCTTTTTTACCGTTTAAATCTAATTCTAAAACTTTTGATAAAAATGTTTCTGAATTGATTAAATTGAAAATTTCTTTTTTAATTACAGAGATATTTTGATTAGAATCTTTACCACCGTATAATATAGCTGGTATTAGACCTTGGGCTCTCAATTTATTATTTGAGCCAGTTGACAAGTTTTCTCGTTTTAAAGCTTTTAGATTACTCATAAATTATCGAAAAAGGGTATATAACCCATGATCTTAATCAAAACAAGTGTTAATTGAATAAATCAGACACTGAATTTGAATTTGCTATTCTTTTTATTGCTTCAGACATTAGGGAAGATATTGATAAAACCTCAATTTTGCTATTATTATGAATTTTATTTGTATTATCAATTGTATCTGTGACTATTAGTTTCTTTATCTTAGAATTTTTGATTTTTTTTGCCGCATCTCCACTCAGAACTCCATGAGAAATAAAAACATAAACTTCATTAGCCCCATTTTTTTTTAATGCGTCAACTGCATTAACTATTGTACCCCCGCTATCAATTATATCGTCAACAATAATACATGTTTTATTTTTTACCTCTCCTAATATATTCATTACTTCAGACTTTCCCGGAGCAGGTCTTCTTTTATCTATAATTGCAAGGTCAGCTTTTATTCTATTTGCTAGATCTCTAGTTCTAGCCACACCGCCTACATCAGGTGAAACGCAAATTAATTTTTTGTTATTTAATTTTTTTTTAATATATTTTGCAAATAGAGGAGCAGTGTATAAATTATCCACTGGCATATCAAAAAATCCTTGAATTTGTCCTGCATGTAAGTCTACCGTTACAACTCTTGTAGCACCAGCATTCGTGATTAAATTTGCCATTACTTTAGCAGATATGGAAGTCCTCGGAGCGACTTTTCTATCTTGTCTAGCGTATCCAAAATAAGGGATAACTGCTGTAATTGTTTTAGCTGATGATCTTTTTAACGCATCAATTACTAATAACAACTCCATTATATTGTCATTAGCTGGATGAGAAGTGGACTGAACTACAAAAACACTGTTACCTCTAATGTTTTCATTTATTTCAATATAAATTTCTCCATCAGCAAATCTTCTAATATTTGTGTTAATTAATTTTAGTTTTAGGTTTTTTGCTATACTCTTGCTGAGTTTTAAATTGCTTGTTCCAGAAAGAATTTTCATGAAATAATTAAATTTATACAATTATTTAAGCATCTTTTCAAATTAATTAAATTAATTTAATAACAGATATACATCTTCCATAATCTATTTGCTTCAATTTACAGGATCTTCTATAGCTAAAAAAATTATTTTTTTCTTTAAAAGTATCTTTATTTATATGATCAACTGAAACTCCTTGATCTATTAGCTTATCAGATACATATTTTCTAAGGTCAAATAATTTTTTTTTCCTACGTATTTGAGAAAAATATTTTTTATTTCTTTTTGATTCTTTTAAAAATAGTTTGTAAAATTTTAAATCAACTTCATAGCTGTCTCTACCTATGCACGGCCCGATAGTTGCAAATATTTTGCTATTTGTACTTAACTTTTTAATTTTGTTAATTGTTTTTTTTATAATATTATTAATAGCTCCTTTCCATCCAGCATGTATACATCCTATAAGTTCCTTATTCATTTCGTAGACTAAAATTGGAACACAGTCGGCAGTTACTACCCCTAAAGCAACATCTTTCAATTTAGTAATCATCGCATCAGAAATAATTTTTGTTTTTAGATTATATTTATTAATTTCTACAACCTTATTGCTATGAGTTTGATGCATTAAAATTAATTTATTTTCTTTTACTTTTATTTTTTTAGAAACATACTTTAAATTTTTTAAAACATTTATTTTTTTATCTTCTGAACCCCGACCACAGTTCAATCCTTTATATAAACCTGTGGAATAGCCACCTTTTCTTGAAAAAAAATAATGATTTATATTTTTAAATTTTGATAATTTTTTTGATTTAAACATTTACCTGAAGCCGAAATAATCACTTTTTTCAAACTTAAATGCTAAAATTACTTTAAACAAATTACCCATCAATTTTGGACTTAGCAATCTTTTTAGTCTTAAATACAAGTTTGTCTTTTCTCTAAAAAGCATATTTTTTGCAATGATCTCAGCCCTTTCTAATATACCCATATTTTTTAAGAAATCTTTTTGTGTGATAACTTTTTTTACTTTAAGATTTTTTTTTTGGAAAAATTCTCTTAATAAAGAGAAGTTAACATGATAAGTAATATCGGCTTTGCCTAAATTTTCCAGCAAATTATTTTTTTTATTATTCATTACTGACTGTAAGGTATTTTGATTATTTGGTTTTAAATATCCATAATCAATCATTAAAAGACATCCTTTAAGTCTAGAAATCGTTTTACTAACCTTTTCAAGTATATTTAATCCAGATTTAGGAAATTCAATAAATTTTTGTTCTTTAAGAACTTTGTAAGATTTTATTAAACTGATGTCACTTTTTTTAGCTTTTTTAAAAGTTTCTATAATTTGTGTGTCTTTTTTTAAAATAAAATATTTTTCTACAATTGAGTCATTTATTTGTTGAAATTGTTTTATTGGAATTGCATCAAAAAACTCATTTCCAAAAAAAATTACAGGTCCATCTTTTAACGTACTGAAATTTTTGATCCATTTTATATTACTATCATTAATTTTCCTTTTTTGAATTTTTTTTAGAAAATTATTTTGTTCAAATAAATAAATTTTTTTTGCAGAATTAAACTTTGGAAACTTTTTTGAAATATTTAAAAGTATTTTTATTAAACTCCCATCACCAGGACCTAGTTCAACAATATTTATATTTTTAGGTTTTCCGAATATTTCCCACGTAGAAATTATCCAAATTGAAATCATCTCAGAGTATAGTTTTGATAAAGTTGGGGCAGTAACAAAATCTCCTTTTTTTCCAAAAGGATAAACATTTGAATAATAACCAAATTTAAAGTTATAAAGAACATTTGAAAAAAATTTATCCACCGGCAAAGATTTAGATTTTAAAAAAAATTTTTGATTAGATCTCATTTTTGTTTCTTAAAAAATAAAACATAGTAAAACCAATTAATATCATGATAATACTTAAAATTGATCCCATACTTAAAAAATTAAAAAAATAACCTATCTGAATATCTGGTTCTCTAAAAATTTCAGAAAAAATCCTAAATATCCCATAAAAAATAAGAAATACAAAAGAACATGTCCCGATTTTGTAACTTTTTTTTATGAATGTTATGTTCAAAATAATGAATAAGATCAACCCCTCTAACAAAGCTTCATATAGTTGAGAAGGGTGTCTAGGCAACATATCATAAGATGGGAATATGACACTCCAAGAAACCGAGCTGATCTTTCCAACAAGTTCACCATTAATAAAATTTGCTAATCTTCCTAAAAAAATACCAATCGGGGCAACACATGCTATTACATCAAGTAAAAATAAAGTTTTTATTTTTCTCTGCTTTGAAAACAAATAAGTTCCAAGCACGATACCGAATAGCGCCCCATGAAAAGACATACCACCTTGCCAAATTTTAAAAATTTCTAATGGGTGCAAAACAAAATGTTGTGGATTATAGAAAATAACATAACCTAATCTTCCTCCGACTATTATAGAAATAATTAAATATGTAATAAGATCATCAAATATTTTTAATTCAAACTTTTCATTAAAAATTTCATGCTTTTTTCGAATAATTATTTTACCATACCACCATCCTATTAAAATTCCGAAAATATAGGCTAAAGAATACCATCTAATTGATATTATTCCTAAATCAATTAGAACTGGATCAAAATTATGTATAAACATATTTTATTATATCATATTTGAAATTAACAATTCTATCAAATAAGATAGAGTATGAGTAATTCAGAAAAAATTTTAAAATCAATATCGAGTATAATTGAAAATAGTATCTTGTCATCAAAAGATATTAAAAACGAAATATCAACAGACTTAAAATTTAAACGAGATAAGTTAATAAATAAACTTGATCTAGTTTCTAGAGAAGAGTTTGAAGTTTTAAAAAAAATAGTACAAGAGCAAAATAAGTTAATTAAGAAACTTAAAAAAGATAAAAAGCTAAAAAGGTAAAGAAATTTTAACCATTAAACCATTAAACTTACTAGTCCCTAATTGAATATTTCCACCATGGGAATTAATTACATCTTCAACAATTGCTAATCCTAATCCAATACCGGATTTATTAAGACTCCGACTTTTATCAAGTCTAAAAAAAGGCTTAAATACATTTTTAAACTGTTCCTCTGGTATACCTGGGCCATCATCCTCAAAAATTATTGCTAAACGATTGTTACCTTTTTGAACATTAATATAAACATTTTTTCCATATACTAATCCATTATGGATTATATTTTCAAAAGATCTTTTTAAAGCTAAGGGTCTTCCACTCAAATAAATTTTATCTTCACATGTAATTTGCAAGTTCTCATTATTGAAACTTTCACGAATTTGATTAAACAAATTCTTAAGATCAACATTAGACGTAGATTCTTGGGACTGCGTTTTGGCAAATTGAAGGTAATCATTCAACATTTTTTCCATTTCATCTATATCTTTAGTCATTTTTTCTGATAAATCTTTTTGCTTAATCATAGCAAGTTGAAGTTTTAGTCTTGTTAATGGAGTTCTTAGGTCATGACTTATACCAGATAACATTTCTGATCTTTGATTAAGATGACGATTTATTCTTTTTGCCATTCTATCAAATTCATATGCAGCTTTTCTAATTTCTTGCGCACCTGATGGCCTAAAGTCATTTACGTAATCACCCTTACCAAATCGTTCTGCAGCTTTAGCTAGTCTCACTAATGGTTTTGTTTGATTTTTTAAAAAAATTAGAGCTATAATTATTAATACTAAAGAAGGTAGAGTAGTCCACAAAACAAATAATCGTATTGAAGACGCAGACACCATTTCTTTTGGAACTAAAAACTCTAAAATTTCGTTTTCTGATTTTATCTTTATCTCAACGGCATTTTTAAATTTAGATGTACTAAACCAATAATTATTATTTCCAAATGTAGATTTCAGTTCCCTTCGCAGAGATCTATCCATTGGGCTAAATTTTCTTTCACCAGAAGAGCTAAGTAATGTATCCTTTTTATTTATACCAATTTCAAAATTAAAAGTATTTTTGTAGCTATCAGTAAAAAAATCTAAATTTTTTTTATCATTTTTATATACTTCTTCGATTGTTTTTAATTGTGCTACTAGTGATCTAGTAATATTTTTATTTGCTTTTATCCAAATGCTGTCAAAAAAAACTATTGTTATAATTAATTGTAGTATTATTGTGGGAGCTGCCACTATTATAAGAGCTCTATAAAATAATCTTTTTGGTAAAATTACTTTTAAGAATTTATTCAATCCAGAGAACATATCCTGAGCCTCTTATGGTTTGTAAATATTTGGGATTTTTTGGACTACTCTCAATTTTTTGTCTTAATCTTGTTATTAATACATCAATAGAACGTTCTTGAATAATTCCTGATATTTTTCCAATTTCTTCTCTCGAATAAGTTTTTCCAGGATTTGACAACATTTCAATGAGAATTTTTTTCTCTGAAATATTAATCTTTTTAATTTTGTTATTTAAGATAATGGTCATTTTATTTAAATCTATATTTGCGTTTCCTATAGTATATTTTGAATTTAAATTAATCTTATTTTTATTTTTTATTATATTTTTAATTCTAAGCAATAATTCCTTTGGCTCAAATGGTTTTCCTATATAATCATCTGCTCCTAGTTCAAGACCTTTAATTCTATCTTCAACCTCGCCTTTTGCAGTAAGCAGGATAATTGGTATGTTATTTTTTTGTTTTATTTCTTTGGTTAAATCATAACCATTTTGTCCTGGCATCATTACATCTAAAATTAAAATATCAAATTTTAAATACTCTAACTTTTGTTTTGCACTGTCAGCGTTCTCTGCAGTAGACACAATATAATTATTTTCAGAAAGATATTCTTTCAATAAACTTCTTATTCTATTATCATCATCAACTATTAAGATATGTAAGTTACTTTTTTCCATCTATTATTTTTTTTAATACATCTTTGAATTTTATAACTGAGTCAGAGTTTGAATTTTTTAAAGCGTTAAATATTCTCTTTTTTTGGCTAGAATAAACAGTATCAAAAAAAATTTTACCCTCTTTATTTAAAAAAAGATTTTTTTTTCTCGTATCATTTTCATCTTGCACCTGCTTGATCATTTTAGAATTTATAAGATCTCTCAATACTCTATTTAAACTCTGTTTAGTAACCTTTAATTCAAAGATTAACTCTCCAAGATTTATACCTGGATATCTCTCTATAAGATTTAAAGCTCGCAAATGGGCTGGTCCAAAAAATTTTTTAGATAAAATTTCCCTCGGATCAGAAAATGTCTCTCTGTATGCATAATAAAGTAGTTGAATAAACTCTTTAATTTGATCATCTTTAAGATAGAGCAGTTCTTTCATAATGGTAAGTTATATTGACTTATCCTTGTTAGGAATATACTTTTTTATATAAAAAAAATCTATATATTTACTTCAGATGGAGAGCATACCTTACGATAAAAGATCAGGAAAAATTTGGTTCAACGGTAAAGCCATTGAATGGAAAGATGCAAATATACATATTTTAAATCACGGATTGCATTATGCAAGTTGTGTCTTTGAAGGCGAGCGAGTGTATGATGGAGAAATTTTCAAATTAGAGGAACATACAGAAAGATTATTTTATTCTGCTAAAAGAATGGGAATCAGTGTCCCGTTTTCACAGCAAGAAATTAATGATGCATGTAAAAGCATAGTAAATATTCAAAAGGTAAAAAACGGATATGTAAGACCTATAATATGGAGGGGCAGCGAGATGATGGCAATATCTGCACAAAAAAATAAAATTCATGTAGCAATAGCAACTTGGGAGTGGGGATCCTATTTTGATCCAAAGCTCAAGTTGAATGGTATTAAATTAGATATTTCAAAATGGAGAAGACCAGCACCAAACACAATTCCATGGGACACGAAAGCAGCTGGGTTATACATGATTTGCACATTATCAAAACACGAGGCTGAAGCAAAAGGATTTACAGACTCTCTTATGCTTGACTACCAAGGAAACATCGCAGAAGCCACTGGGGCAAATATTTTTTTTAAAAATGAGTCGGACGAGTTGCATACTCCTATACCTGACTCTTTCTTGGATGGAATTACAAGACGAGAGGTAATTAAAATTGCAAAATCCAAAGGAATTAAAGTAGTAGAGAGAAAGATAAAACCAGACGAAATGAAAGATTTTGTAGGATGCTTTTTAACTGGAACTGCAGCAGAGGTTACACCTGTATCTCAAATTGATAATTTTAATTTTACAGTTTGTAATGTAATCACAGATTTAAATAAATCTTATCAAGCTTTAGTAAGAAAAAAAACAGCAGCCTAATTTTTCTTAGCTAATATTAAAACTGACCAAGCTAATTTTTTGAAAAAATTCAATTTAAATAAAATCTGATCTAATTTATTAAGAATTTTAAATGAATTAGAATTTTTCGGCGATCCATAAAAAGGAAAAAAAATTAATGTTAAAAATCCATAATAATAGATTTTAGTGTCTTTGAACTTTTCATTAATTAGTTCAAAATCTTTTTTAACTAATGGGTGTTCGTCCTGTGATCTAGAATTTGGCGTCAATTTTCTATATAAATTAATTAATGGGTTTGTTCCTAGTGGCTCGATAAAAACTAAACTTCCCTCAGATCTTAAAATTCTATGAATTTCATCTAAAGATTTTGAAATATCAAGGTGGTGTAAAATTCCTGTCCCATAAACAATATCAAATTTATTATCTTCAAAATTTGTTTTTTCACAATTATCAACCTCAAGATTTACTATAGTATTAGACTTATTTATTCTCTCTTTAGCTTTCTTAATTGATACCTCAGAAATATCTATTCCTGAAATTCTTTTGGGACCATAATTAATTACCTTTTGTAAAGATATGCCTACTCCACAGCCATAATCTAATATTTCACAATTTTTTACATTTTTCTCTAAAAAGGCATAGAAATCTTTACCAGAAGCATAAATTGCTTTGTAGAATATATTTTCAAATCTTCCTTTAGGTTTTGATTGTAATTCATTATGAAATTTCTTTTCTCTTAAATTTTTCTCAGTTAATGACATTTTATTTTTTTGTATCCTCATTTATTGCATGATCTATTCCTCGTCTTAAATAATCATACCCAGTGTAAAGTGTTAAAAAAGATGAAAACCATAACAAAATTATTCCAACTGTTTGAGCATTATAATCCTGAAAATTTATAATTTTGTTTCCACTTTCTCCTGTAAGCAATATTGCAATAGATGTCATTTGTATAAATGTTTTTAATTTTGACAAGCTTGTAACTTGCATAGTAATACTTCCTTTCGCTAGAAATTCTCTTAGTCCAGAAACAAGTATTTCCCTTGTTAAAATTATAATTGCAGCTATCACCTCATAATTTTTAATAGTTCCATTCATAACTAATAAAATTAGAGCTGCTGCAACTAATATTTTATCTGCAATAGGATCGAGTAATTCACCAAGTTTTGACTCTTCTTTAAACACCCTGGCTAAAAATCCATCAAGATAGTCAGTAAAACTTGCTAAAACAAATAAAAAAAAAGGGATTAAATCACCAAAGAAACCAGGGATATAAAAAGTTATAACAAATATTGGCACAATAATAATCCGACCAATAGTTAGTATATTTGGTATTTTTAATTTCATTTATTCGTGAAAATAATCATATATTTTCTTTGCTATGTTGTCTTCTATTCCTTCGACTGATTTTAAATCATCAAAGCTTGCAGACTCAACTGCGCGTGCAGACCCAAAATGATTTAATAAAGCTCTTTTCCTTTGTTTTCCAATCCCTTGGATTTGATCCAGTAAGGATTTGCTAAGGTTTTTCTTTCTTTTAGCTCTGTGAGTGCTTATAGCAAATCTATGAGCCTCATCTCTCAGTCTTTGTATGAAAAATAATAATGGATCGTTTTTTTCCAAAACATACTCTTTATTTTTATAATAAATTTTTTCCTCCCCAGCATTTCTTTTTTTACCCTTTGCTACAGCTAAAATTGGCAAGTCATGTAACCCCAATTCATTTAGAACTTCTCTAGATACAGTATATTGTCCTTTTCCTCCGTCTATCATTATTAGATCCGGCAATGACAATGAACCAGATTTTTCCTTAACTGCTTTTGAAAATCTTCTAAATAAAACTTCTTTCATCATCCCATAGTCATCATTTTTTACTTTCTCATCTTTGATATTGAATTTTCTATATCTTTTCTTCACAAAACCTTCATTACTAAAACAAATTAATGAACCAACGGAGTCAGTCCCTTGAATGTGGCTATTATCGTAAACCTCTATCAATTCAATATTGTTATTAATATTGAATTTAAACGCTAATTCTTCAATAAGATTATTGTTAGTATCAGATTGAATGAGTTTTTGTTTTAAAGATTGTTTCGCATTTTTCTCTGCAAGACTAGAAATATTTATCTCATTTTTACTTTTAGCTAGTTTAATAATGATTTCTTTTTTATCTTTCTCAGAGAATGTTTTTTCAATTAGTTCTTTGTCTTTGACTTCACAGTTAGTCAATATAAGCCTTGGAATAGTTTTATTCTCGTAAAATTGAGATATAAAAGAACTTAGTATATCTTCTATACTGTCATCCGGATCATGTTTTGGATAGAAAGCCTGATTACCCCAGTTTTGTTTTGACCTGAAAAAAAATACTTGAATACATGTTTTTCCTGTTTCTTTATAAATACTGATTACATCAGCTTCTGTTAAATTTGTCTGATTTATTTTTTGAGAAGATTGTATTTGAGTCAGTGCTTTTATTCTGTCCCTGGCAATAGCAGCTTTTTCGTAATCTAATTCTTTACTAGCTTTTTCCATTTCTTTGGATAAATTTTTTTGGATTCTTCTAGATTTACCAGAAATAAAATCAACAGCGTTAGCCACAGTAGAATTGTAGTCTTTTTCATTTATATGCCCTACACATGGAGCTGAGCATCTTTTAATTTGATACAGGATACATGGTCTTTCTCTATTTTTAAAAACAGTGTCATCACAGACTCTTAAAAGAAAAATTTTCTGTAAAATTTTTATTGTCCAATTAGCGGATCCAATTGATGCAAAAGGACCAAAATAGTATCCGGTTTTTGTTTTTTTTCCTCTTAATTTCGTAAGTTGCGGCCATTTATCTTTATTACCAATATAAATATAAGGAAAAGATTTGTCGTCTCGCAAAAGAATATTGTAACGAGGTTTATATTTTTTTATTAAATTTGCCTCTAATAGAAGAGCCTCGCTCTCATTGTTTGTAGTAGTAGTTTCTAGGTTATGTGTGAGTGAAAGCATTCTCTCAGTTCTAATAGGAAGGTTTGAATCAGTGACATAGCTTTTAAGTCTATTTGGAATATTTTTAGCTTTACCTATATAAAGAATTTCACCAGTAGAACTTATCATTTTATAAACACCAGAGTTTTTTGGTATTAACGGTATTTTGTCCTTAATTACTTTTTTTCCTAACTCTAAACTATTCATTTTCATAAATTTTTTTTTTAGTTAACTCATAAACAAACCTATGTCCCTCAACTGATAAATGCATAGGGTCATATTTTAAAAATAGTCTTTTCGGATTTTTATATTGGCAAAAATTAGAAGTAAGATCAAAAATATTTTTATTTATTTCATTAGCAATTATTTTAAGTTTATTTTGAGGATATAACTGTTCCGAGTCGCACTTTCTGGTCTGAAATTCATAAGGAAGTAAAAAAATATAAGATTGTATATTATTGTCGATAGAAAATTTATTAAAAGTATTTAAAAATGATTTCATATTGCTCAAATCATTTTGCTTGTAATAACCTAAAACATTTTGAAACCATGATTTTGAAGAATCAAGTGTAATACCTTTTAAAAAAGTAAACAAAAAGGATTTCTCTCTTAAAAAAAAATTTATCTTTTTAAACAGATCTATATTAAATATTTTTCTAAATCCAGTATTTTGCCTATTTTCTAAAAATTTGTTTACTTTTATATTAGAGGAGTCATAAACATCGTTTAGTGTTATAAAATATATAATCTTCTTTGCAGGAAGAAGTTTTTTAATTTCGTCAAATTGTTGAGAGTAATGAGAAACTTGATAACCGAATAACGAAAGATTATATATTTTTTTATTATCAAAATTCTTCCTATAAATACCCACAAAAGAATCTTCCTCTTTAACACCTACACCGAATGTAACGCTATCGCCTAAAAAAAAAACTTTTTCATTTCCTTGATAATTAAAATTTTTGAATGGTATTCTATACCCGTTTTGGTCAACATAAATCTTTTTTCCTAAAACAATCCCTTCAGTATTCTTTTTTATCTTTGGTAAGCTTTCATTTATAAGTTCAACTCTATATCCTTGAATTTGAGATAAACTAAAAAATCTTAAAATAGTTTCAAAAGCAAATAGTAATATAAAAATAAAAAGTATATTAAAAAATATTACCTTAAAAGTTTTGTTCTTCATTTAAGCTTTTGATTTTGATATTTCGATACCAACAGATTTGGTTTTCTTTAAGATATCTAACTTTTCAATCTTAAGATTAATCTTTTTAACTAGTTTATTTTTAAATATCATATTAAAAATATTTTCTGCTAAGTCTTCAAGCAGCTCATGGTGTTTTAGATGTGTAATTTTCTCAATTTTGCTTACAATTTCCTCATAATTAAGTATAGAACTCAAATCTTTATTATTCGGAGTCACATATGGGTTCGTTATAATTTCAATATTAAACTTTACTCTTTGTCTCTTTTTTTTCTCAAAATTGTGTATTCCTATAGAAATATTCAAAATTAAATCTTTTATAATTACTTTTCTTTTATATTTAAATTTTTCTTTTTTCCTAAATTTAATTATTTTCATTCTTTTGTATTAATAATATCTGGTGTTTGCCAAGCAAGTCTTTGTCCGCTATCGATATTAATTATTTCTCCAGTTATACTTTTATTTTCAATAAGAAACTTTACTCCATTACATATGTTATCTAAATCTACTATTTTCCTTAAAGGCGTAGATTTCCATTGTTTTTTGAAATGCGTTTGAGATTGTCTCTTGTTTTTTAAGGTTGGTCCAGGTGAGATACCATTCACTCTTATGTAAGGCGCCAATTTCATGGCTGATGTCTTTGTAAAAGTGGCCAATGAAGACTTACTTAAAGTGTAAGAGAAAAAAAAAGGAGTTAATTTCTCAACTCTTTGATCAATAATATTAATGATACATCCTTCTTTGTTTTTAATTAATTTTTTAAAATTTTGCGTTAAAATTGCTGGTGCTTTTAAGTTGATATTCATATGTTTTGTAAAGGATTTTTCAGAAAAATTTTCGATATTATCGTTTTCAAAAATAGATGCATTATTAATTAAACAATCTAATCCCTTAAGAGTTTTATAAGCTTTTTTTATTAAAGTTTCGGTTTGTTTTAAATTATTTAAATCCGCTTTAAATAAGTATACTTCAGCCCCAAGTTCCTCTAATTCTTTTTTTAATTTTAAAGCACTACTTTTAGATTTATTAAAGTGGATACCTATTTTTGTTTCAAAGTTGACTAAACTTTTAGCGATTGCAGCTCCTATTCTAGTAGCTCCACCAGTGATAATTATTTTTTTGGCTTCCATTTTTTTATCGCTTTTCTTGGTTTTGTACCAGGCATACCCATAGTCGATCTTCCTTTTGGATAAACCTTACTTTTTAAATTATATTGAGAAATCTTAGGATTTAAAGTAATTTCAAGTTCACTTGCCTCTAGTTTTCTCATCTCATCTCTCAATTTTGCCGCTTCTTCAAACTCTAAATTAGATGCAGCTTCCTTCATTTTTCTGTTTAAAGCTTTAAGATGTTTTTTTAGGTTTCCACCTACGTTTGAGCCTTCACTAATTTTAACGTAGTCTTTTTCATAAACAGACTCTAAAATATCACTTATCTCTTTTTTTACTGACTCAGCAGTAATTCCATTTTTCTTATTATATTCTAACTGTTTATTTCTCCTTCTGTCTGTTTCCTTAATTGCATTTTCAATGCTCTTCGTGACTTTATCAGCATATAAAATAACTTTACCATCAACATTTCTCGCTGCTCTTCCAATTGTTTGAATTAAAGAAGTTTCAGATCTTAAAAATCCCTCTTTATCAGCATCTAAAATTGCTACTAAAGCACATTCGGGAATATCTAATCCCTCTCTCAACAAATTAATTCCTACAAGAATATCAAACACTCCCATCCTCAAATCTCTAATGATCTCAATTCTTTCAAGAGTATCAATATCAGAGTGCATATATCTTACTTTAAGACCATTTTCGTGAAGATACTCTGTAAGATCTTCAGCCATTTTTTTTGTTAGTGTTGTAGCAAGAACTCTATATCCTTTTTTTACAATTTCTTTTGCCTCGTGCATAAGATCATCAACTTGAGTTTTGGCTGGCCTTATTTCAACCGGTGGGTCTATTAAACCTGTTGGCCTAATGATTTGATCAATATACTTATTGCTCGTTTGTTTTAGCTCCCATGGTCCTGGGGTAGCAGAGACAAAAACAGTTTGTGTTCTCATTAAATCCCACTCTTCAAATTTCAAAGGTCTATTATCCATACATGAAGGTAGTCTAAACCCGTATTCGGCTAACGTGCTTTTTCTTGTACGGTCACCTTTATACATTCCATTTAATTGAGGGACTGTTACGTGACTCTCGTCTACAAATATAATTGCATTATCTGGAAAATACTCAAACAGAGTAGGGGGAGGTTCACCAGCTTTTCTTCCTGATAAAAATCTTGAATAATTTTCTATTCCTGCACAAGTTCCAGTAGCTTCAATCATTTCTAGATCAAACTTAGTGCGCTCTCTCAATCTTTGTTCCTCTAAAAGTTTATTATTTTCTCTATGTTTTTTTAAAGTCTCAGCTAACTCAGATTTTATTTGTCTGATTGCTTGCTCGATAGTAGGCTTAGGAGTTATATAATGACTATTAGCGTAAATTTTTATTATTGAGTAATCATTTGTCTTATCTCCAGTGAGAGGGTCAAATTCCTCAATTTTTTCTAATTTATTTAAATTAAAACTTATTCTCCAGGCTCTGTCTTCTAAGTGTGATGGAAAGATCTCTAAATTTTCTCCTCTTACCCTAAAAGTTCCTCTAAAAAAATTTTGATCATTTCTTTTGTACTGTAAGTTTATAAACGCTCTAATTAAATCGTCTCGCCCGTACTCATAATTTTTCTTAAGAGTAATAGTCATTTTCGAGTACGCCTCCACAGAACCTAAACCATAAATACATGATACACTCGCAACAATAATTACATCATCCCTTTCCAACAAAGATCTTGTTGCTGAGTGTCTCATACGATCAATTTGTTCATTTATTGAGGCCTCTTTTTCAATGTAAGTATCAGATCTAGGAACGTATGCTTCTGGAGTATAGTAATCGTAATATGATACAAAATATTCTACAGCATTATTAGGAAAAAAATTTTTAAACTCTCCGTACAATTGAGCAGCCAAAGTTTTGTTTGGTGCTAGAATGAGTGCTGGTCTATTAGCCTTTTCGATAACTTTTGCCATTGTAAACGTTTTACCTGATCCCGTGACCCCTAAAAGCACTTGTTCTTGTTTGTTATCTTTTAAGTTTTTTAATATTTGCTTAATGGCCTCTGGTTGGTCACCGCTAGGTTGAAAATCACTTTTGATTTTAAAGTTAATACCTCCCTCTAACTTCTTAATTTTTTTTGAGTTATTAACTTCTAGATCAGCTAATTTTTCTTGATAAGTATTTTGCATTTTGTGTTAATAATAAATTAATTATATTATAAATTTCAATGAGCATAGTTTCCAATAGTTTAAAACGTATAAAACCGTCACCTACAATAGCAGTTACCTCAAAAGCCAGGGAAATGAGAGCTGCTGGAAAGGATGTTATCGGTTTAGGGGCTGGAGAGCCTGATTTTGATACTCCGGACAATATTAAAGAAGCAGCAATAGAAGCGATCAGAAAAGGGGATACAAAATATACAGCAGTGGATGGAACTCCAGCTTTGAAAAAAGCTATCCAAGCAAAATTTTCTAGAGAAAATCATTTATCATATGAGCTTGATCAAATTTCAGTTGGAACTGGTGGAAAGCAGGTTTTATATAATGCTTTTATGGCAACCATAAACAAAGGTGACGAGGTAATTATTCCAGCTCCTTATTGGGTTTCTTACCCCGACATTGTTTTGTTAGCTGGGGGAAAACCCAAAATTATAAAGTGCGATGAAAAAAATAATTTTAAATTAACACCAGAAAAATTAAAAAAAGCAGTTTCAAAGAAAACAAAGTGGATAATTATAAACTCGCCATCTAATCCAACAGGATGTGGTTATACAAAAGATGAGATAATAGCTTTATCGAAGATTTTAATTAAAAATAAAAATTTATATATTTTGAGTGATGATATTTACGAACATATTACTTATGACAGTTTTAAATTTTTTACAATTGCACAAATTGAAAAATTAAAAAACAGAACTTTAACCATGAATGGAGTTAGTAAATCTTACTCAATGACTGGCTGGAGAATAGGTTATGCCGCAGGTCCAAAAGAAATAATTAAAGCAATGGCTAAAATTCAATCCCAATCAACTAGTAATCCTACATCTATAAGTCAAGCAGCTGCAGTCGAGGCTTTAAACGGGACTCAAGACTTTATTTCAGAAAGATCAAATTCTTTTAGAGAAAGAAGAAATTTTGTTGTTGATAGTTTAAATAATATAAAAGGTATAAGCTGTTTAAGTCCTGAAGGAGCTTTTTATGTTTTTCCAAACTGTAAAAAATTACTAAACAAGAAAACAAAACTTAAAACTGATAAAGATTTTGTAGAAAAACTTTTAGAAAAAGCTGAGGTAGCTGTGGTTCAAGGTTCTGCCTTTGGTTTAGACGGTTACTTTAGGATATCTTACGCTACTTCAATGGAAAATTTGAAAAAAGCAATGAAAAGAATTAAAAGTTTTTGTGATAGCCTTAATTAGACTCAGACAGATATTTTTCAGCTTCAAGTGCTGACATACAACCCATTCCAGCAGCGGTGACAGCTTGTCTGAAAATTTTATCCTTTACATCTCCTGCAGCAAAAACTCCTGGGATATTCGTTTGAGTAGAGTCAGGTTTTGTAATTAAATAACCTGCTTTATCCATTTTAAGTTGATCTTTAAATAAAGATGTAGCTGGATCGTGACCTATGGCAATAAATAAACCATCAACTTTAAGATCTTTAACTTTATTATCTTTTACATTTTTAATTTTTAATCCTTTTACAGTTTTTGGCTCTTTAGTGCCAATAACATCCTCAACTACTGTATTCCAAATAATTTCTATTTTCTCATTAGATTTTAATTTTGCTTGAAGCATTTTTTCTGCCCTAAGTTCGTTTCTTCTATGTATTAAATAAACCTTTGAAGCAAATTTAGTTAAAAACATTGCTTCTTCAACGGCAGCATTTCCTCCACCAACTACAGCTACTTCTTTCTCTTTAAAGAAAAATCCGTCGCAGGTGGCACATGCCGAAACTCCAAATCCTCTAAACTCTTGTTCAGATTTTAAATTCAACCATCTTGCTTGCGCTCCTGTTGAAATTATAAAACTATCTGCAGTGTAAACCTGACCACTATCACCTGTTGCTGTAAAAGGTTTTTTTGTTAAGTCAACTTTACTTATATGATCTTGTATCATCTCTGTGCCTACAGCCTCTGCTTGGCCTTTCATTTCGTCCATTAACCATGGCCCCTGAATCACTTTTGAGTATCCAGGATAATTTTCAACATCTGTAGTGGTAGTTAACTGTCCTCCGGGTTGAGAACCATGAACAAGTATAGGTTTAAGCATAGCTCTGGCCGCATAAATAGCTGCTGTATAGCCAGCAGGACCTGATCCAAGAATTAACACTTTTGTATGTTTTGTTGATTTATTATTCATTATGTAAAGGTATATAGTAACTAATGTTAGAATTAAAAGCACTTCTTTTAACGCAAGGTATGCACGGTATGGTCAGTCAAGTAGAGGGATTAGCTAAAGCTTTGGGCCTAAGTTATAAACACCAAAAAATCGAACTTAAATCTTTTTGGAATTTAATTCCTCCTAAAATAAGCCCGATATCTGAAAATTTGGTAAAAAATAAATTCGTGTGTGATTGTAAAATTATTATATCTTGTGGGAGAAAAAGCGTAATACCATCAATAGCTTTAAAAAAAAGACTAGGTAATCAAATTTTCAATATTCACATACAAGATCCCAAAGTTTCTTTTGAACACTTTGACCTTATAGTAAGTCCTGAGCATGATCGTTTAAAAGGTGAAAATATAATTAATACAACGGGTGCTATTCACTACCTAACAAAAAAAGAGATTAATGATAATTCAAAGTATCTTGGAATTGTAAAAGACAAAAGAAAAGAATTGGTAGCATTTATTATTGGAGGACCAAACAAATATTATAATTACTCAGAAAAACAAATTCATGAACTTTTTAACAAAGTTAAGACATTATTTACTCCAGATAAATTTAAAATTATTGTAATACCTTCTTACAGAACTCCTGAAAATATTTTAAAAATAGCATTTAACACCTTTAGTATTAATCATCATGTTGTAAAAAATATTGACAAAAAAGCTTATCTTTCTGCACTAGCAATATCAAATTATATAGTTGTAACGTGCGACTCCACGTCAATGATTTCAGAGGCTGCTATGACTGGAAAACCTGTTTATATTGCCATGATGAAGTCTTTTAAGCCAACAGGAAGATTTAAAAAATTTTATTCACAATTGAAAGATTTAGGTATAACAAGAGAATTAGAAGACAAAGTTGAAAGTTGGAGTTACAATAGTTTAAATGAGGTAAACAGAATTGCTCCAATTGTAAAAACAAAAATGAAAAAACATGGAATTATTTAAATCATTAGAAAAAAGAACTAAACTATTTAGCTATCCTTTTAAACATTATGAAATCAACCAGCCGCTGACTCAAAATGCTATTGATGAGATCTGTATTGCAGAGATAGCTGATCCTAGAAAACAAAATTTAAATTATGATGGAACAAGAGCTCTTGATGGAGGAGAAGGAGCTTTTCGAGCTGGAATTAAAGATGGCGGAAAAGCTAAAAAACTAAGATGTTATATTACTAAAGAAAACTCTAATCAGTTTCCAAACTTAACAAAATTTATTGAAGAATTAAGATCACCTGAAGTTTATAAAAGAATTGGATCATTAATTGGTAAAGATTTGAGTAATTCTTATGTGAGACTAGAAGTAATTTGTGATAGAGAAGGTTTTTGGTTAAAGCCTCACTGCGATATTGAGGAAAAATTAATGTCATCAATAGTTTTTGTAAATTTACATAATGAGTCAGAAAATTTGGGTACTGATTTTTATGATGCAAAATTAAACAAAGTTAAAACAGTTCCTTATAAACATAATTATGGATACTTCTTCACTAGTGGACCAAACACTTGGCATGGAATGGAAAAAAAAGAAATTAAAAAAGAGAGAAGATGTATCCAAATAAACTATGTAACTTTCGAGACGGATTGGAAAGTTAAAAGTTAAAGATCTTGTAAAGAAGTAACGCTGATATCTTTCAATTTAAGAGATTTAATACCTTCCAAACAAACCTTGGCTGTTGACATATTCGTGCAATATGGAACTTTGTTAGCTAAAGTTGCCCTTCTTAAAGCTACCGCATCACTCAACTGAGCCTCACTATTTCCACCACCTGTATTAATAACTAATGCAATTTTTTTAGTATTTAAAATGTCAACAATATGAGGAGATCCCTGATTTACTTTATTAATTTTTTTGCACTTAACTCCATGTTTGCTAATATAATCAGCAGTACCTCCGGTCCCACAAAGTTTAAAATTTAACTTAACTAATTGTTTTGCTAGTTGAACGCCTTCTTCTTTGTGGCTATTCTTCAGAGAGATAAAAGCTAAGCCCCCTTTAGGAAGAGAGTTTGAGGCTGCAATTTGACTCTTAGCAAAAGCCATCCCGAAATTTTTATCAAAACCCATAACTTCACCAGTAGACTTCATTTCTGGACCAAGTAAAAGATCACTATTTGGGAATTTATTGAATGGAAAAACTGCCTCTTTTACTGCAAACATTTTTTTTGTTTTACTTTTTAAATTGAAATTTGATAATTTTTCTCCCGCCATCACTCTTGAGGCTATCTTAGCAAGAGGTAAATTTTTTGCTTTGGAAACAAATGGAACCGTTCTACTAGCCCTCGGATTAACTTCTATTACATAAATCTTATCTTTTTTAATTGCAAACTGAACATTCATAAAACCTTTAACTTTAAGTGCTAAAGCTAATTTTTTTGTTTGAATTTCAATTTCTTTAATTAAAAAAGGTTTTATTGACACCGGAGGCAGACTACATGCTGAGTCACCAGAGTGTATTCCAGCTTCTTCAATGTGCTGCATAATACCAGCCGCAAACACATTTTTACCATCTGATATTGCGTCGACATCAACTTCCATTGCATTATCAATAAACTTATCAATTAAGATTGGATTTTTTTCGGCAACTTTAAATGCTTCTTTTACAAAGTTTTTAAGTTGGCTTTTTTCATGAACAATCTCCATTGCTCTTCCACCTAATACATAAGAAGGTCTTACCATTAAAGGCAAACCAATTTTATCTGCAATTTTTATTGCTTGAGGAAAAGTTCTAGCGATACCACTTTCAGCTTGATTTAAATTAAGTTTATTTAAAAGATCTCTAAATCTATCCCTGTCTTCAGCAAGATCAATTGATGAATATTGAGTTCCTAAAATTGGAAGCTTGTTTTCGTGTAAAAATTTTGCAAGTTTAATTGGAGTTTGTCCTCCAAATTGAGCAATAACACCTTTTACATTACCTTTTGATTTTTCTCTTTTTATTATATTGAAAACATACTCATCTATTAAAGGTTCAAAATATAATCTATCACTGGTGTCGTAATCCGTTGAAACGGTTTCTGGGTTACAATTCACCATTATAGTTTCATATTTAGCTTCCTTAAGAGCAAAACTAGCTTGGCAACAACAATAATCAAACTCTATTCCCTGACCAATTCTATTAGGCCCCCCACCCAGAATTATAATTTTATCTCTGTTAGAGGGATCAGCCTCACATTCTAAATTAGAGGAGAAATTTCTTTGATAAGTAGAATACATATATGGAGTGAAAGATTTAAATTCAGCAGCACAAGTATCGACTTTTTTATAAACTGGTAAAACTTTTAAAGCAGTCCTCTTCTTTCTTATTGCCGACTCTGAAGTATTTGTAAGTTCGGATAATTTTTTGTCAGAAAACCCTATCGACTTTATATAATTAAATTCATTGAAATTTTTAGGAAGACCTTTTTTCTTTATTTCTATTTCATTTTCTATGATTTCTTTTATTTGGTTTAAAAACCAAGGGTCAATTTTTGAAAGTTTATGAATATCCTTTAAATTTATTTTTTTTCTTATAGCCTCTCCAACAAGTAAAATCTTATTTGGAATATTTTCTTTAAGTTTTTTTCTAATTTGTTTCGTATTTAAATTAAATATTTGGTCTAATCCTGAAAAACCTGTTTCTAGAGATACCAAAGCTTTTTGGAGAGACTCTTTAAAATTTCTACCAATAGCCATTGCCTCTCCCACCGATTTCATTGATGTACCTAAAACTGCAGCAGAAGAGGAGAATTTTTCAAAAGTAAATCTTGGGATTTTAGTAACCACATAGTCTATTGTGGGCTCAAAAGATGCTGGTGTAACTTTCGTAATTTCATTTTTTAATTCGTCTAATGTGTAACCAACAGCTAACTTTGCTGCAACTTTTGCTATTGGAAACCCTGTGGCTTTGGAAGCAAGCGCTGATGATCTTGAAACCCTAGGGTTCATCTCAATAATTACCATTCTTCCATTTTTTGGATTTATGGCAAATTGAACATTTGATCCCCCAGTTTCTACACCAATTTTTCTTAAGCATGCTATAGAAGCATTCCTCATAACTTGATACTCTTTGTCGGTCAAAGTAAGTGCTGGAGCGATAGTAACTGAGTCCCCAGTATGAATTCCCATGGGATCTAAATTTTCTATTGAGCAAATAATAATGCAATTGTCATTTTTATCTCTGACAACTTCCATCTCAAATTCTTTCCAACCCTCTAAACACTCCTCAACTAAGACTTGATTAACAGGTGACTCGTGAAGCCCATTTTTTATTATCTTATAAAAATCTTTTCTACTCTTTGCTATACCACCTCCTAAACCACCTAGAGTAAAAGCCGGTCTTATAATTGCCGGCAATCCGATTTGTTTAAGCACCTTTGAAGATTGTTTAAAATTATTTACTATTTTTGATTTGGGGAGATCTAAACCAATCTCTATCATATTTTTTCTAAACTTTTTTCTATCTTCAGCATTGGATATAGCTTTAGAGTTAGCGCCTATGAGTTCAATTTTGTATTTTTTTAAAATTCCTTTTTTTTCTGCTTCCATTGCTAAATTTAATGCGGTTTGACCACCCATAGTTGGCAAAATCGCATCAGGTTTTTCTTTGATAAGAATTTTTTCAAGAACTTCTATTGTTATAGGTTCAATATAAGTTTTATCAGCAACATTTGGATCCGTCATAATCGTTGCTGGATTTGAATTAATTAATATTACTTTGAAACCTTCATCTTTTAAAGCTTTACAGGCTTGAGTTCCTGAATAATCAAACTCGCAAGCTTGACCAATAATGATTGGCCCCGCACCTACAACTAAAATTTTTTTAATATCTTTTCTTTTTGGCATTTTTTTTCATACTCTTCACAAATTTATCAAATAAATAAACACTATCTTGAGGACCAGGGTTGGACTCCGGATGATATTGAACTGAAAAAACGGGTTTATTTTTTAGCTCGATACCCTCAATGCTGTTGTCAAATAAAGACTGATGAGTAACTCTTATATTTTTAGGAATATCTTTTTTTACTACTTCAAATCCGTGATTCTGACTTGTGATTTCAACATTACCTTCAATCAAATTTTTAACAGGATGGTTAGCTCCTCTATGTCCTAATTTCATTTTTTCTGTCTTAGCACCGAGTGCTAAAGCTAAGATTTGATGGCCTAAACAGATTCCAAATAATGGTAACTTTTTTTCGATTAATTTTTGAACTGTTGGTATTGCATATTTCCCTGTCGCGGCGGGATCTCCGGGTCCATTTGATAAGAATATTCCATTAGGCTTGAGTTTTAGAATATCTTTTGCATCTGTTTTGCATGGCACGATTGTAACTTTACAATTAAAATCAGAAAAATATCTTAAAATATTTTTCTTTATTCCGTAGTCTATTGCAACCACATGTAATGTTTTTTTTTTATTTTTTAAATATCCATTCCCCTTTTTCCATGTTTTATAATCTTGCCACAAATAATTTTTTTTAGTAGTTACCATTTTTGCCAAATCTAGGTTTTTTAGGCCACTCCATTTATTAGTTATTTTGATAAGTTTTTTAATATTTAATTTATTTTTGTTGAAAAAAGATATCGTGCCCTTAGGAGCACCTTTATCTCTAATTAAATTTGTTAAATTTCTAGTATCAATTCCAGTTATTCCAACAATCTTATTTTTTTTTAACCATTGATCTAAATGTTTTAAAGATCTGTAATTTGATGGACTTGTAATTTCTGTATTTATTATTACTCCTTTAGTCCAAATCTTGTCTGACTCGTGATCATCTTTATTAGTTCCAACATTTCCAACGTGCGGAAAAGTAAAATTTATAATCTGATCAGCATAGGAAGGGTCGGATATAATTTCTTGGTAACCAGTAATAGAAGTATTAAAACATACCTCACCAGTTGCAGTGCCTTTGTAACCTAAACCTACGCCTTTAAAAAACTTGCCGTTTTGAAGAACTAGAATAGCTGTGGAATCGATCTTTTTGAGATTTTTTATAGAGTTTATATTTTGACCAATCTTCTTCAAATACAACTCATGAGTTAAAGTAAAAAACTTATAAACATGATTTTGCGCAACATATGAAATAGAAACAAAATCGTCAAGAAAGTTCTTTTTATTTTGTATTAGAATTGTGATTAAAATAAAAATCAAAATATGTCTCTTAAAAAACAAATAGACGACAAGCTAAATCAAGCTCTAAAAGCCAAAGATAAAAACACTTATCCGACATTAAGACTTATTATTTCAGCAATAAAAGATGCAGAAATTGCAGGTCGTTCAAAAGGTCAAAAAGATATTAAGGATAGTGACATTATTTTACTGCTTAAAAAAATGATAAAGCAGAGGAATGAATCTTCCGAGGTTTACGAAAAAGCGGGTAGAAAAGAACTTTATGAAAATGAAAAAAAAGAAATAGCCATTATTAATACTTTCTTGCCAAAACAATTAAGCGAAGAGGAAATTAAAAAAATTTGCAAGGAAGTAATAAAGTCCGTCGGAGCCTCTTCTATGAAAGATATGGGTAAAATAATGGGAGTTTTAAAATCGAAACATTCAGACACTTTAGATTTTTCAAAAGTAAGCGTAATTCTGAAAGGACTATTAGGCTAAGAATGAAATACCCTAAAGAATATTTAAATGAGATAAAATTAAGACTAAAAGTATCTCAAGTTGTTGGAAAATATGTTCAGCTTAAAAAAAGGGGCAAAGAATTTATAGGTTTATCACCATTTAAAAATGAAAAAACACCATCATTTACAATAAATGATGAGAAAGAATTCTATCATTGTTTCAGTACAGGTGAGCATGGGAATATTTTTGATTTCTTAATGAAAACGAAATCTATTGGTTTTGGTGAGGCAGTAAAAATATTAGCGGCTGAGGCTGGTATGCAGCCATATAGATTTACAAATTTTGACAAAAAAAAAGATTTAAGATTTCAAACCTACAAAAATATTTTTAAGGATTATATGAATTATTTTAATCAACAAATATTTGATTCCACTAACGAAGATGCTTTAAATTATCTATATGGGAGAGGTTTAAGTAAACATATTATTGAAGAGTTTCAATTAGGTTACGTTCCATGGAAAAATAATTTATATGATGCTTTATTAAAAAAATATTCTGAAGAAGAATTAAATTTGACTGGCTTATATTACAAAAGCGATAAAACTGGTAAATATATTGATCGTTTCAATTCTAGAGTAATTTTTCCAATTAAGAATATTTCTGGTGATACCGTAGCTTTCGGAGGACGAGTAATTCGAAATGGAAAATTAGCAAAATATATAAATTCTCCTGAAACTGAGTTTTACAAAAAAGGAAATATGATTTTTAATTTAGACAAAGCAAAAAACTTAAGATCTGAAACAGAAAATGTATTAATTGTTGAAGGTTATATGGATGTTGTAAGTGTATATGCATCCGGAATTAAAAATGTAATTTCTAACTCAGGAACAGCTTTGACAGAAAGGCAGATAAGTTTAATTTGGAAATTTTTTTCTAATCCTATCCTTTGTTTAGATGGGGACGAAAGCGGTCAAAAAGCTGCTATAAGAATAGCTGAAAGATTATTTCCACTAATTAATGAGAAAAATAAAATTTATTTTTCTATAATGCCTGATGGGAAAGATCCTGATGACTATATCAAACAAAAAGGAAATGAAGGGCTTAAAAATTTACTTAAAGAAAAAGAAATAATTCAATCTTTTATTTGGAATTATTATTTATCTAAAATAGATAAAGATAATCCTTACGAAGTATCAAAGTTTGAGAAAGAGATAAAAAAATTATCTTACAGTATTAAAGATGAAATTTTAAAAAAATATGTTCTTGAAGATTTTCTTGAAAAAATAAATAAGCTTACACCTAATCAAAGCTCAAGAAAGAATTATAATTTTAATGATTTCCAAAAGAAGAAAGACCATAAAATATTGAAAGAAACTAAAATTCTTCATCAGAAAAAAAAAGATTTGTCCAAAATTCAAATAATTGAATTTTCAATTTTATTTATAATCTTAAATTATTTGGAAATAGCTTCAAAAAAATTAGAGGAGCTATCAAATTTAGAGTTCATGTCTGAAAAAAATGAAAATCTTAAAAATGAAATTATTTCATCTTTAATCGAGGGAAATGATGAAATGGTAATTAAATCAAAAATCAATGAAGATTTTGAAAAGATAATTAAAGAAATAAATGAAAATTCAAATATTCAAATGATTACAAAAAATAAAAAAATTCAAGATATTTCTGAATTTCTTGATGAATTAGTTCAAGATCATCGAGACCAGAGCAATCTCAAAAAAATAGAGTCTTTGGAGCAAAAACTTATAAACAGCCTAGATGAAAACTCATATTCTGAACTAATTAGGCTTAAAAGCCAATTAAATCGGGATTAAAAAAGTATAGAATTTTCTTATTTAGGCTTTATATATATTTCACATTTCATTTATGGTTGAAAAATTGATAACAAAATCATTTGAACGACTTCTTGATAAAGGCAAGCATAGAGGCTTCATAACTTATGAAGAGCTTGGAAAATCTTTAGGTAAAAGAAATAGTACTTCTGAAAATATCGAAAAAGCACTAATTATCTTGGTAGATGAAAAAATTACCTTAGTAGAAAAAAAATCTCAATTTCAATCCAACAAAAAAAAAGAAGCAACCTCGACCTCTGAAGAGAAAACTTCTGATAAAAGCGATGACCCTATTAGAATGTACCTTAGAGAGATGGGCGGAGTTGAATTACTTTCTAGAGAGGGAGAAATCGCAATCGCGAAAAGAATTGAAGCTGGTAAAGATGTCATGATAAACGCTTTGACCCAAAGTCCTATTGTTGGAAAAAAAATTAATGAATGGAAAGAGCAAATAGAAAATCATGGTTTATTAGTAAGAGATATAATAGATATTGACTCTACTTATGAAGATTTTGAGGGTCAAGATGATGATGAAGATTTAAAAATAAAAAAAACAAAAATTAATAAAGAAAAAGAAAAAGAGCAGAAAACTAGCAATGAAGATCAAGAGACCTCACAAAATGAGGATGATGAGTTTAATGTTTCTCTGGCAAAAATGGAGGAAGAAATTAAGCCGAAGATAATCACAATACTTGACTCATTAAATAAGAATTATTCAAAACTTCAAAAGTACCAAGTCGAGAAATTGAATTGTTTGCTTGACTCAAAAGAGTTGTCAATTTCCAAAAATAAAAATTTTAAAAAAATTCAAGAAATTCTTGTAGATGACTTTAAAAATTTACAATTAGCACCTCATGTAGTGGAGGAATTAGTTCAAGCTCATTATAAAGAAAATAAAAAAATAGTCTCTTTAGAAGGAGTGTTGTTAAGATTAGCCATGGATAATAAAATTAGTCGAGAAGAATTTCTTAAATATTATTTAGGAAATGAAATTAATCCAAAATTTGAGTCATTTTTAAAAGAAAATGTGACTTGGAAAACATTTTTTAAAAAATATAAAAAAGATTTTTCAGAGATTAAAGACCGATTAGTCGAGTTTAGTAAAAAAATTGGTTTATCAGTTGGTGAGTTTAAAAAGTTAGTAAGTAGAATTCAAAAAGGCGAGAGAGAGTCAAGAATAGCAAAAAAAGAAATGGTAGAAGCAAACTTGAGATTAGTAATCTCGATCGCTAAAAAATATACTAATAGAGGTCTTCAGTTTTTAGACCTTATACAAGAGGGAAATATAGGATTAATGAAAGCGGTAGATAAATTCGAGTACAGAAGAGGATATAAATTTTCAACTTATGCTACTTGGTGGATAAGACAAGCCATAACTAGGTCTATAGCAGATCAAGCTAGAACTATAAGAATACCTGTGCATATGATTGAGACCATCAATAAAATTGTAAGAACGCAGAGACAAATAATGAGTGAGTTTGGAAGAGAGCCAACGCCAGAGGAGCTTGCAAAAAAATTGGCAATGCCTTTGGAGAAAGTGAGAAAAGTTTTAAAGATTGCTAAAGAGCCTGTATCACTAGAGACACCAGTTGGAGATGAGGAAGATAGCAGTCTCGGAGATTTTATTGAAGATAAAAACGCTCTTCAGCCTTTGGATACAGCAATTCAATCAAATTTAAGTGAGTCTACAACAAAAATTTTAGCTTCTTTAACGCCTAGAGAAGAAAGAGTTCTTAGAATGCGTTTTGGAATAGGAATGAATACAGATCATACTTTAGAGGAGGTTGGGTTACAATTTTCTGTAACACGAGAAAGAATAAGACAAATTGAAGCTAAAGCACTCCGAAAATTAAAACATCCAAGTAGATCTAAACAACTAAAAAGTTTCTTAGAAAAGTAATTTTTGTGATATAAGTTTTAAATCAAGGGCCTGTAGCTCAGTTGGTTAGAGCAGTACACTCATAATGTATTGGTCCCAGGTTCGAGTCCTGGCGGGCCCACCAATTTTTAGTTTTTCAGAAATTCTTCTAATTTTTTTATAAGAATTTTAATATTATTATTATTCGAGCTTAGGATCGATGAAAACTCCTCTTTCTGGGTTCTAGCTAAGCTCAAGCCCTCAACAATTAAATCTCTTATTAGTGGTTTATCAGGGTTTTTAGTATAAATTCTCCAATCAATTTTTATTTCCGGACTCCCGTCCGAAGGATTAATCTTTGAGCTTACAATTGTATAATTAGAACTTTTTTGTTCAGCTTCAGTTACTTCAAACTTGCTTGCCGAATAATCAGTTAGTCTTGAAGTAAGGCTTTTAAGAAAATATTTTTCAAAAGTTTTTTGATAATTTGTTAAATCACTTTTTTCGGCTGATTTTCTTACCTCGCCAAGTGTATAAAGACCTAAAGCCTTTATATCAACATTTTCTAAGGCAATCTTTTCAATAAATTTTTCTTTTTCCTCAATAGAAATACTTTTATCTGAAAGCTTACTTATTGCATCGTTTACAAGTTCTCCGACAAACTCTTTTGGATCAGAGCTATATGCTTCTGCTATACCACATGATAATTTTACAAATAAAAATAAATAAATACTTAATTTTTTCATCTAAATAATAAGTATTAGTTATCTAAACTTCCCCAATCATCCTGCTCTGAAACAGAATTTTTAATTTTATTTTGCCTATCTTGAAGATATATGCTTTTCATTGAAGAATATAGGTCTATTGAATTTTTTTCTAGGCTATCAAAGTTATTAATATTGTTTGATCTAAAATCGATTGCACCAGTCCCCTTAACTGAAAAGTAATCTAGTTCATTACCTGAAATTCCAAATATTTCATTTTCTCTTATTGTAACGTGAGCAAAGGGGTCAATAAAACTATCTACTACTAATCCAAAACTATCTCTTAGAGTAGTTGGACCCAATATTGGCAACACATAGTAGCATCCTGGACCAAAACCATAAACACCTAAAGTTTGGCCAACATCTTCTTTATGAGGTTTAAAACCGAGTTTTTCTGCCGGGTTAAATATTCCTAATATACCTACTGTCGAATTAATTAAGATACTTCCAGTCGCATTTCCAAGTTCTTTAAAATTTCCCTGAAGTAGTGAGTTTGGAATTGATAGAAGTGTTGCAATGTTAGAGGTAAAATTATTTGCTCCACTTTTAATAACCCTAGGTAGTTTATTATATCCTTTAGCTACCGGCTCAAGTACAATGCTATCAAATGCCATGTTAAACTTAAATACTGATCTACTAACTCCCTCAAAACATTCGTTAGAAGCTTTTGCAGAATTTAGAAGTGTAAAAAAAATAATAAATGTAAAAAGTAAAATTTTGATCTGTTTTAGCAACATATCCTAAAGCTATATATATAATTTTAAAATATTTGCTATATAAATTGTTCTAAAAAAGCTTTAATTTTGTTCCGATTTTGATTAAATTTTACTTAATAAATGAGAAATATCTTAGATTTGTCGCCAAATTTTTCAAAAAAAACTAGAAAAAAAAGTAACATTAAATTCGTGATAATTCATTACACAGGAATGCAATCTGAAATTGAATCTTTTTATAGGCTTAAAGATAAGAAATCTAAGGTTAGTTGCCATTATATAATAAATAAAAAAGGTAAAATTTTTCAAATGGTATTGGATAAGCACTCTGCTTGGCATGCAGGTAAATCAAGATGGCAAAACTATAGAAATTTAAATAAATATTCTATTGGAATTGAGCTAGTTAATAGAGGTCATGCTTATGGTTATGAAAATTATTCAAAAAAGCAAATAAATAGTTTGATAAAATTATGTAAAAAATTGAAAACTAAATATAGGCTAAAAAAAGAAAATTTTTTAGGTCACTCAGATGTAGCCCCATTAAGGAAAATAGATCCTGGTGAAAAATTTCCCTGGGAAAAAATGAGTAAAATTTCTTTAGGACTTTGGTATAATAAAAAAAAATTAAAAAACCAATTTAAAGTTAAGAAAAACCTTAAATACAAAGAGTTATTTTTTAAAAATTTACATAATATTGGTTATAGGTACTTTCAAATAAGTAAAAGAAAATCTGGAGATAAAAAAGTTATTCGAGCGTTTCAAATGAGATTTATACCTAGAGAAGTAACCGGTAAAATCGACAAAAAAACCTTTCAAATTAGTAGTTTTTTATCCAACTTAAGAAAATAACTTGATCATTTGGCATTAATTGATTAATAGATAATTGCCAGATAATTGGATTATCGCTGGTAAATATTTATCAGAGGAAAGTCCGGGCTCCATAAAGACACAGTGCCAGCTAACCGCTGGCGATGGTGACTTCAGGGATAGTGCCACAGAAAATAAACCGCCTTATCAAGGCAAGGGTGAAACGGCGAGGTAAGAGCTCACCGGTTTTTTGGTAACAAAAAACGCATGGCAAACCCCACTGGGAGCAAGGTTAAATAGAGAAGACTTTGCGTGAAAGCGCTAAAAACAGTCTTTAGTTTGTCTTCTGGGTTAACCGCTTGAGCTTAAGTGTGAACTTGAGCCTAGAGAAATGATATCTTAAATGACAGAACCCGGCTTATAGATTATCTGGCAAAATCCAATACTTTTGTTCTACATTTGTACTTTATTGCAATACAAATTCATTGACTATTTTATAAAAACCCATACTATCCCATCAAATCCCATAATGGAGGGTGATTTGAAAATAATAAGAAAAAAAAGGTTTAGTACAAACTATGTTTCTATCGAATTACGAAAACAAAATAGACAAGAAAGGGCGAGTATCAGTGCCATCTACTTTTAGATCACATTTAAATTCCTTAGGATATAATGGTTTCATTAGTTACCCATCTTTTAATCATTTAGCGCTAGAAGCGTGTTCCCAAGATAGAATTGAAAAACTTTCTAATACAATTGACACGCTTAATCCTTTTGAAGAAAAAAGAGATTTTTTTGCAACATCTGTCTTATCTGAAAGTGAAAATTTACAATTTGATACAGAAGGACGTATTTCAATTTCAGAAAAATTGTTAGCTCACGCTAAAATAAAAAATGTAGCTTTATTTGTTGGTCTTGGAAAAACATTTCAAATTTGGGAGCCGAAAAACTTTGAGAAATTTAAATTATTTGCAAGAAAAAAAGCTTTCCAAAATAGATCAAATTTAAAATGGGAAAATAAACAGAAAGGGGAGTTGTCATGAGTATAAATGTTGGAGGTGGTGAATTGAGAGAATTGAAACCAAGAATATTAGTAATCGGAGTTGGAGGAGCAGGTGGAAATGCGATTAATGCTATGATTGAAGCTGGTATGCAAGGAGTTGAATTTGTAGCAGTAAATACTGATGCACAAGATCTTAAAATGAGTAAAGCAGATGCAAAAATACAAATTGGAATGAACTTGACCAAAGGTCTCGGAGCTGGAGCAAAACATGATATTGGGCAAGCAGCTGCCGATGAATCAATAAATGAGATAGTAAATTATATTCAAGGAAGTAATATGGTTTTTATTGCCTCAGGTATGGGAGGAGGTACCGGAACTGGAGCATCACATGTTATTGCAAAAGCGGCAAGGGAAATGAATATCTTAACAGTTGGAGTTACAACTTTACCATTCTCTTATGAGGGACCGAAGCGAATGAGAAGAGCCGAAGCTGGACTTGAGGAATTAAAAAAACATTTAGATACTACTATAGTAGTTCCTAATCAAAATTTATTCAAAATAGCTAATGAGGCAACAGGATTTGAAGAGTCTTTCAGTCTTTCAAATGATGTTTTGAAACATGGTGTTCAAAGTATAACAGATCTCATGGTAAGACCGGGTATGATAAACTTAGATTTTGCTGATGTTGAAACTGTGATGAGTTCAAGCGGAAAGGCTATGATGGGCACTGGAGAAGCAGATGGTGAGAATAGAGCAATGGCTGCGACTGAGTTAGCATTAAATAATCCATTAATAGATGAATATACATTGCAAGGAGCTAAAGGACTGCTTGTAAATATTACTGGTGGCAGTGATATAAAACTTTTTGAGGTGGATGCTGCAGTCAACAAAATCAGAGCTGAAGTTGATCCTGAGGCAGAGCTTATTTTTGGTGCAATCAAAGATGAGAATATGAATGGTAAAATTAGGGTTTCAATAGTTGCTACTTCCCTAAAAGGTTCCTCAACCATTCAGGAACCTAAAACAGTTTTAAACTTTTTCAATAGTTCTAATGGTAAGCAGAATAATTTTTCTGATCATTTATTTTCTAAGACAAACGTAGAAAATAATGTTGTAAACTCCATAGAGGGAGCTACAGCCTTAAAACTTGATGAGACATTTGAGGTCAAAAATATTGAAGAACAAAATGCACTAATCGATAATTTTGAAAATAACGAAGAAAATGAAATAAAAAACGATATACAAAGTAAAACTAATGAGAATATAAATGAACTTTCTAAAGGAGTTTCTATAGAAAGCGCTTCTTATATGGAAAATAATATCGACACAAGAAACGAAGATATACAGTTATCTACTGATAATATTGTTAAAGAAAACACAGAAGAAGAATATACACCAAAACTTTTTTCTGAAACGCACAACCAAGCAGATACTGAATATGATGACTCAAAAAAGATAGAAAATGTAGAGGCACAACAGCTTTTCGACCAAGATAATAGCGAGGATGAGGATTTTGAAATACCTGCATTTTTAAGAAGACAAAAGTTTTAATGATCAAACTAAAGATTAATGAAAACTCAAAAATCATCACTGGAATTCTACCATTTTCCAGTGATGTTGAGTGAAGTCTTAAAAGTTTCTTCTCCCGACAAAGGAGGCCTTTTCATAGATTGTACATTTGGTGCTGGAGGTTATTCTAAGGCTATACTTAAATTTCCTAATACAAAAGTTATTGGTATTGATAGAGATAAAACTGTAGTTCCATTAGCTAAAAGTTTTGAAAATAAATTTCAAAACAGATTCGAGTTTTTAAATTTAAAATTTAGTGAGTTAGACAAGTTATCAGAAAATAATAATTTTGCAGATAACATAATTTTTGATCTAGGACTTTCTTCTATTCAGCTTAATAATTTAAAAAGAGGATTTTCATTTAAATCAAAAGAAAAGCTAGATATGAAAATGGGTCTTTCTGATATTTCAGCGCAGGATGTGGTTAATAAATTGAGTGAGACTAAACTTAAATTAATTATTAAAACTCTGGGAGAAGAAAAAGAAGCATCAAAAATAGCTAAAAACATAGTACTAGCTAGAGCTGAAAAAAAAATCACAAAAGTTGATCAATTAGTTAGGATAATTGAAAAAAGCAAAAAGAAAAATTATTCAGTCAAAATTGACCCCAGCACAAAGACTTTTCAAGCTTTAAGAATATTTGTAAATAAAGAAATCACAGAACTAATAAATGGTATAATAAAAGCTACTAAATTACTAAAGCCAGGTGGAAAAATTTTAGTTATCAGCTTTCACTCCATAGAAGATAAAATTGTAAAATATTTTTTCAATAACTTTTCTAGCAATAAGTCGAAACCATCTAGATACTTTCCAGAGGATAATAATGAAAATCTAATATTATTCGAAAAGTATTCGAATAAGATTATCACAGCATCTGAAGGTGAAATAAAAAAAAATAAACCTTCTCGCTCAGCCAAGTTAAGGTTTGCAGTAAGAAATAAGAATGAGTTTTTTTTTACTGATAATTTATTAAAAAAATTTAAAAAATACACAGATATAGAGGCAATTAATGTTTAAATTTAAAATTTTTATTTCAGTAATAATTTTCTCTTTTTTATTAGTAGGGACGTCAATTATTAAGAATAATACCAGAGCAATAGAAAATAAAATTTATAACTCGAAAAATAGGATTTATATTAAAGAAAGAGATTTAAACGAGTCTCAATTAGACTATTCTTATTTAACATCTCCATCAATTCTTGAACAGAAAATAAAAATTATTGATACTGAACAATACTTTCCAATGAAATATTCCAATATTTTTTTAAGTATGACTAGTTTTACTGATTTAGAAAAAAAAATTGTGATTCAGGAAATTAAAAATGAAAAAATACAAAAAAAATAAAAATTTCAACAAAAATCAAAATAGCTTTTATTTTGAGGACTTTTTAGAAACAAATAAAAAGGATAAAATTTTCAAAAAAAACAATACATTTCAAGACAGAATTTATTTATTATTTTTCTTATTTTTCTCGCTTATCTTCATTTTTAGTATAAGAATAATTCATGTTTCCTTAAATAGTGTTGAGTTATCAAATCAAGAAAATTTTTCATATAAATATTTCCTACAAAGAAGAGACATTGTTGACAGAAATGGATCTCTAATTTCAAGAAATATCAAATCATTTCATGCAGCTATAAATCCCAATTTAGTTAAAAATAAAGAAAATCTTTTAATAAAATTAAAACTTAACTTTCCCGAATTACCGATAAAGATGATAGAGAAAAAACTTAAATCAAATAAATATTTTTATTTAAAAAAGAGAATCAATCAAAAAGAAAAAGAGATACTTTGGAGTTTCGGTGAAAAAGGAATAATTTTTGAACCATTTCAATCAAGGATTTATACTCATGCAAATCTTTTTAGTCATATAATAGGCCAAGTTGATTATGATAATTACGGCATTTCAGGAATTGAAAAATATTTTGATAAAGAATTGAAAAATAAAGAATTATCGAACTTACCTTTTCAATTAACTTTAGATACTAATATTCAACATTTGGTTAGCAAAGAGCTAAATGAAGCCTTAACTACTTTTGAAGCGACCGGTGGTGCCGCTTTATTAATGGATATTGAAAATGGTGAAATATTGTCTCTAGTTTCATTACCTGATTTTGATATTAATTTGAGAGCAGATGTAAGAGACAGAAAGTATATTAATAAGATTACTAAGGGAGTTTATGAATTAGGCTCTATATTTAAGACTTTTACTGTTGCTATAGGTTTAGAAAGTGGGCTAATTACTCCAGAGACAATTATAAAAAATATACCTAAGTCAATAAAATGTTCTAAATACAGCATATCTGATATCAAAGAATTTCCTAAAGATCTTACAGTTGAAGATATCTTAATAAGATCATCTAATATTGGCACTGTGCTTATAGCCAAAAAAATAGGTGAAAAAAAATATAAAAAATTTATTGATGATACAAAATTACTTCAAATTCCAGATATACAGTTAGAAGAGGTAGGAAAACCAATAAATTTTAATTGGAACAAATGTAAATTAGAAACAGTTTCTTATGGTCACGGTATTACTACAACTCCACTACAGGCAACTAGCATTTATGCAAGTCTCGCTAATGGGGGAAAATTAATTAAACCAACTCTAGTAAAGGAAGAAAATATAAAAAATAATATAAGATTAGTTTCTGAGAAAACTAGCAAAAAAATTAACAAAATTCTTAGAAAAGTTGTAACGAAGGATGAAGGAACAGCAAAACTAGCTAATGTTGACGGTTACTATGTTGGCGGAAAAACTGGAACCTCTCAGAATTATAAAAATAAAAGTGAAAATTTAAATACTTTTATATCTATTTTTCCCTCTCAAAATCCAAAATACACTCTCCTAGTAATGCTGGAAAATCCTCAAGTTGCAAAAAATTTAGTATATGACTACAAGGGTCTTAAAATTAAAGCTTTTAGGAATGAAGCTGGATGGAACTCAGCATTTGTAGCTGGCAAAATAATAAAAAAAATTGGACCAATTTTAGCCATAAAAAATAAAGATTTTACTCACCAATATGTTGTTGAAAAAACTAATTAAAAATCTTCCTGAGAACAAAAAAGATTTTAAAATTAAAGGTATTACAGTTGACAGTAAAAAAGTTAAAGATGGTTACGTTTTTTTTGCTATTAGAGGACAAAAAAAAAATGGAGAAAATTACATACAAGAGGCTGTTAAAAGAGGAGCGATAGCAATAGTTTGCTCAAAAAGTTGTAAATATAAAAACACTAAAGTGTTTATTATTAAAAAATCAAATATTAGATATTTTTTAAGTAAAATTTCTTCGGAATTTTATAAAATAAAACCAAGAAATATTATTGCGGTTACAGGAACTAATGGCAAAACCTCTGTAGCAGATTTATTTTACCAAATTCTTAGTTTAAACAATATTCCTGTTGCTTATATTGGAACTTTGGGAGTAAAATATAAGAAAAAAATATTTCAATCTGATTTAACTTCTCCTGAAACAATTACACTTCATCATACACTTGAAAGGATAAAAAAAAATAAGATTGATAATGTTATTATTGAAGCTTCAAGTCATGGATTACATCAAAAAAGACTTGAACATTTAAATATTAAAGCAGGCATCTTCACTAACTTTAGTCAAGACCATTTAGATTATCATAAGACAATGCAATCATATTTGAATGCTAAATTAAGATTATTCAAAAATATCTTATCAAAAAAAAAAACAGTTATTTCTGATAAGTTTATGGAGAAATTTCAAATTTTAAAAAAGATCTCGAAAAAAAAACAATTACATTTAATAGATATTAACGGTATTAAAAAAAGAATAGATAAAATAACAAATTCAAAATTTAATGAATTTCAGCTTAAAAATCTATCAATGGCAGTTTGTGCTGCAAAATTATGTAATTTAAAAGAAAAGAAAATATTTAATAAATTAAATAATATTAAAGATGTAAATGGTAGATTAGAGCTAGTAAAAATTTTTCCTAATAACATAAAAGTGTATGTTGATTTCGCCCATACTCCTGATGCTTTACTAAAAGTTTTAGGTGTTTTAAAAAAAAAATATGGACATGATATCTCGTTAGTATTTGGGTGCGGAGGAGAAAGAGATATAAAAAAAAGACCTTTAATGGCAAAAATAGCTAGTTTAAACTGTAAAAAAATTTTTGTTACTGATGATAATCCTAGAAATGAAAATCCCAGTAAGATTAGAAAAGAAATTATTAATCGAATTAAATATAAAAAATGTTTTAATATTGGAGATAGAAAAAAGGCAATTAAAACAGCTATATTAAATGCTGAGCCGAATGATATAATTTTGGTTGCTGGAAAAGGTCATGAAAGCAAGCAAATTTACAAAAATAAAGTAATTTTTATTTCTGATAAAAAAATTATTCAAAATATAAATATAAAAAAAAATAAAATTTCACCAATTGATCAAAACTTTTTACAAAATCAAAAAATTCTTGAAAGTATAAAAAAAGGGTTTAAAGCAAAAAACTTTCACGGCTTAGCTATTGATTCACGTGTGGTTAAAAAAAATAATTTATTTTTAACAATAAAAGGTAAAAAAAACAACGGGTCTACATTTATTCCAAACGCATTAAAAAAAGGAGCAAAATATATTGTTTCATCAAAAAAAAATAAGAAATATAAAAATATCACTATCAAAGTGAATGACGAAGTAAAATTTTTGAATTCATTTGCTTTTAAAAAAAGGCAAGAGTCCAAAGCATTAATATTTGCAATTACGGGCAGTGCGGGAAAAACTTCCTTAAAAAATTTGATTAAGGAATTACTCACGCATTATGGAAAAACTTATTGTTCTCCAAAATCATATAATAATCAATTTGGTGTTCCTATAAGCCTATCACAACTAAAACCTGATGATAAATTTGGTGTTTTTGAAGTTGGAATGAGTAGAGCTGGAGAAATTCACAAACTTTCAAAACTTGTTAAGCCTAATATTGGTATAATTACAAATATCGGTGAAGCTCACATAGAAAATTTCAAAAATCTACGCAAAATTGCAGAAGCCAAAGGTGAAATAATTAACAATATTAAAAAAAATGGAACTTTAATATTAAATCGTGATGACAATTTTTTTAGATTCCTAAAAAAAAAAGGAGAGTTTAAGAAGTTAAAAATCGTCTCTTTTGGAATGAACAGAGGTGCAGATATACATTTAATTAGAATGTCAAAAATTAAAAATACCAATAGACTAGTTGTAAAGGTAAAAGAAAAAATTTTAATATTACAGGTTAAAAATATTAATATTTATAATACTTTGTCATCATTAGCATTACTAAATGAATTGAAATTAGATTTAAATAAAATTATTAAACCTTTTAAGAATTATGAACCAGTCGAGGGTCGAGGAAAAATTCATCAAATTAATAGGTATAATAAAAATTTTAAGTTAATTGATGAAAGTTATAATGCTAACCCACTATCAGTTAAAAATGCTATTAAGCAATTTAATTCTATTAAAAAAGAAAATTTTAAAAAATATTTATTACTAGGAGATATGCTTGAACTTGGTAAAAAATCAGAAATATTACATAAAGATTTATCAAAAGTTATTAACAGCTCAGATATAGATAAGGTGTTTATTAAAGGGATTAAAACAATTGTTACTTATAAAAATATTAAAAAAGCTAAAAGGGGAAATATTTTTCAACATGAAGAAGATGTAGATTTTACTTTAAATAATATTATAGCTAATAATGATTATTTAATGATTAAAGGATCGAACGCAACTGGTTTAAACAATTTAAGCAATAAAATAATTAAAGGACATTAATGCTATTTCATTTTTTTACATCTTTAGTTGATCAATATTCTTTTTTGAATGTTTTTAAATATTTAACTTTTAGAACTGGTTTATCTGTTATGACTTCTTTAGTGGTAGTCTTTTTAATTGGAGCTCCGTTAATCAAAATTTTTTCAGAAAAAATGATTACTGGTCCAATTAGACAAGATGGCCCGATAGATCATATAGTTAAAAAATCTGGAACTCCAACAATGGGCGGTGTGATAATAATTATTGGAATAATTTCTAGTACTTTACTTTGGTCAGATTTAACAAATATTTACGTTTGGATATTAATATTTGTTTCTTTAAGTCTTGGTGGGTTAGGTTTATTAGATGATATATTAAAAATCAAATTAAAAAATTCAAGTGGTCTAAAATCAAGATACAAGTTTTTTGGCCAATTAATTATAAGTGTAATAGCTTTATTTTTATTAATCAAATATTCTAATCACGAATTTTTATACGATCTTTATTTTCCTTTTTTTAAAAATTTAATTTTAGACATGGGAATTTTTTTTATTCCTTTTGGTTTATTTGTAATTATAGGAGCCTCAAACGCTGTAAATTTGACAGACGGTCTTGATGGTTTAGCCACAGTTCCTGTAATGTTAGTAGCGTTATCTTTCACTTTAATTTCATATGTTGTTGGAAATACAATTTTTTCTGAGTACCTTCAAATCCAATATATCCCTGACGTTGGAGAGCTTTCAATTTTTTGCGGATCTATCGTAGGAGCTTGTTTAGGATTTCTCTGGTACAACGCCCCCCCTGCAAAAATATTTATGGGAGATACTGGCTCACTTTCTTTAGGAGGTTCGTTGGCAGCAATTGCAATAATTGTAAAACATGAAATTGTATTAGCTATAATAGGTGGTCTCTTTGTATTAGAAACAGTATCTGTGATTATTCAAGTAATTTCTTTCAAACTTACGGGGAAAAGAATTTTTAAGATGGCGCCCATTCACCATCATTTTGAAAAAAAAGGTTGGGCGGAGTCAACTATTGTCATTCGTTTTTGGATAATAGCTATAATATTAGCTTTAATAGGTTTAGCGACATTAAAACTTAGGTAATAGATGATCTCTATTAATAACTTTAAAAAACTATCTTTTTTTGTTTATGGACTAGGTTCTACAGGCCAATCAGTTGTTAATTTTTTTAAGAAGAATAAAATTAAAAAGTATCAAGTATGGGATGATAATAATAAGATCTTATATAAAAATAAAAGACCATCAAATCTTTATCATGCGCTTAATAGTGTAAATTATATTGTATTAAGCCCTGGGGTAAGTTTAAATAAAACTATTAACAAAAAAAAACTAAAAAAATTTGAAAAAAAAATTATTACAGATATAGATTTAATTTTCTTAATAAAAAAATACTATAAAACCATAGTTGTAACTGGTACAAACGGTAAGTCGACCACATGTAAAATTATTTCACATTTACTAAAACAAAAAAAAATCAAATCATTAATAGGCGGAAATATAGGTACACCGGTTTTAAACTTAGATACACAGAAAGATCATTTTTTAATTATCGAAGCATCATCTTTTCAACTTTCACACTCAAAATTTATACAGCCTGACTATGCACTTTTGCTAAACATCACAAATGACCATTTAGACTGGCATGGAAGCATGAAGAATTATATTAATTCAAAATTTAAAATTTTTAAACTACAAAATAACAATCAATATTCAATAGTAAATAAAAACTTAAGATCTACTTTTAAAAAGAAAAATTTAAATGGAAAATTGTTTTTCCCTAATAACCTTTATTACAAAAAAAATAAAAAAAAAATTAAAAATACTTACCTTTCATTAAATATAAATGATGAAAATATGTCTTTTGTTTTTACTCTTTCTAAAATTTTAGGCATGAGTGAAAAATCTTTTTTTAAATCATTAAACTCCTTCAAAGGCCTGCCACATAGATATGAATTATTTTTAAAAAAAAAAAATTGTCTATTTATCAATGACTCAAAGGCCACATCTTTTCAGTCAACTAAATTAGCTCTAAAAAATACTGAAAATATTTTCTGGATTGTAGGTGGTTTACCTAAAAAAAACGATAAAATTATTTTAAATGATTTAAAAAAGAATGTTTTAAAATGTTATATAATTGGAAATCATTTCAACTTTTTTAAGCAACAACTAAAAAATCAAATTAGTTGTCTTGTTACTAAAAATTTAAAGAATTCTATTATTCAGATTCTAAAAGATATTAAATCACAAGAAAATAAATATAACACAATATTATTAAGTCCAGCGTCAGCCTCTTATGATCAATTTTTAAATTTTGAAAACAGAGGAAATGAATTTAAAAGATTGTGTAATTTTTATGCAAGTAAATATATTTAAATTAAAATTAATTAATTATTGGCGTATTATTGACAAAAAAATTTTTCTTGGTTTTATAATTTTATTTTGTCTTGGTTTATTTTTTTCATTTTCTTCAACCTCATCATTAGCTGGTGAAAGATTAAATAAAGACTATTATTTTTTCTTTTCAAAACATTTTTTATTTACAATTTTGTCTTTGATAATAATGATTATAATCTCAATTATGGAAACAGAATTTTTAAAAAAAATTATAATACCGTTATTTATAATTTCTTTTATTTTTTTAGCCTTAGTTCCTTTCGTAGGTGTTGAGGTAAAAGGTTCTAAACGATGGCTTGACTTCTACATTTTTAGATTACAGCCGATTGAGGTACTCAAACCTTTTTTTATTTTATCAACTGTTAAAATTCTGACTTTAGACAAATTTCAGAATAATCAAATTAGATATTTTTTAAGCTTTTTACTTTTAACCTCAGTAATCATTCTTTTGATTGATCAACCAGATTTAGGCCAATCAATTTTGTTGATTTTTAGTTGGATAGCTACTGTATTTGTTTCTGGAGTAAGTTTATTCTATATAATTGGTTTTTTTATAGTTTTCTTTATCTCATTAATTTCTTTACTGTATTTAATGCCAGATAAATTTGGTTATATTATTAATCGATTAGTTGCTTTTGTTGATCCGACTAAAGGTGATAGATTTCAGTCTTCATCAGCTCTAGATGCAATAAAACTTGGAGGTCTTAAAGGGCAAGGAATGGGAGAGGGTGTTTTAAAAGATAGTGTGCCGGAAGCCCATACAGATTACATAATTGCAATAATATCGGAGGAATATGGATCAATTATATCTATACTTATAATTTTTATATTTTTGTATATTTCTTTTAGAATTATAAAAATTTGTGTAAATCAAGACGACCAATTAGTAAAAATTTCTCTTTGCGGACTTGCCTCATTGTTAATATTTCAAACGTTCATTCATGTAGGAGTCAATACTAGTTTATTACCAACAACTGGAATGACTTTACCTTTTCTTAGTTATGGAGGATCATCTTTAATAAGCAGCGCAATACTTGCAGGGGTAATTCTAAATTATACAAAAAATAAAATTTTTATTAATGATTAAAAAAACAAAAGTACTAATCGTTGTTGGTGGAACTGGTGGTCATGTACTTCCAGGTTGTAACTTAGCCGAACATTTAAAGAAAGATTATGATGTGAAGGTTGTAACTGATAAACGAGGCCAACAATTTATAAAACAATTTAAGGATTTAGATATTTTAACACTACCATCCTCGCCTATTATAAAGAGTAATATTTTTACAATTTTATACTCGTTTTTGTTTATTTTTTTTTCAATATTAAGATCGTTAATTTTTTTAACATTTAATAGACCTTCTGTTATCTTTGGAATGGGCGGCTACGCTTCATTTCCCATTTGTGTTGCGGGAGCCATTTTGAGAATTAAATTTGTAATTTATGAAAACAATTTAATTATAGGAAAAACAAATAAATATTTATTACCTATTACAAGAAAAGTACTTGTGTCATTTAAAGAACTTGAGGGTATTCCAAAAAAATTTAATGGAAAGATTATAGAAATAGGAAACATAATTAAAAAAGAAATAATTAACATTCCAAAAAAAAAAACAAATATTCCTTTTCAAAAAATTAATTTACTTATACTTGGTGGCAGTCAGGCAGCAAAAACATTTGCTCAAATACTTCCAAATATTTTTAGCGAATGCGTTAATCAAGGTATAGATCTTAGAATTTATCAACAATGTTTACCAAATCAAAATGAAGAGTTGAAACAATTTTATCAAAAAAAAGATATAGAATTTCAAATTTTTAATTTTAGCGAAAATATCATCGATTATTTTTTAAAGGCCAATTTAGCTATTACAAGATCTGGGTCCTCAATTTTAGCTGAATTGACAAATGCTAATATACCATTTATTTCAGTGCCTTTACCTTCTTCAGCAGATAATCATCAATTAAAAAATGCTAATTACTATAAAAGAAAAAAATTAGCTTTTTTGATTGAAGAAGTAGATCTCAAGAACAATCTTTTGTATCTAATTAAAGAAATTTATAAGAATAATTTAATTTTAGATGAAATTATTAAAAATCAAAGTCAATATTCTGACAAAAATGTCTACAACAATATTGATAAAATATTAAAAGAGTTAAGATATAAATGAAAAAAATTAACTTGGGTCGAAATGAGATCATACATTTTGTTGGAATAGGAGGAATAGGTATGAGTGGACTAGCTCAAGTTATGAAAAATATGGGTTTTAAAATTCAAGGAAGCGATCAAAATAAAAATAAAAATACTAAAAGCTGTTCAAAAGTTGGTATTAAAGTTTATATTGGTCACTCTCCAAAAAACATAAAAAGCTCAACCATATTAGTGAAATCTTCTGCAATAAAAAATAATAACAATGAAATTAAGTATGCAAAAGAAAAAAAAATACCAATTTATTCAAGAGCAGAAGTACTTGCTGACGTAGTTTCACTTAAAAAAAATATTATTATCACCGGATCTCACGGCAAAACTACTACAACTTCATTAGTATCTAAAATTTTATCTGATCAAAAACTTGATCCTACTATAATTAACGGCGGTGTGATAAATTCACTAAATAGTAATGCCAAACTGGGAAAAGGTGATTGGGCAATTTTAGAAGCAGATGAGTCTGATGGAAGTTTTTTAAAATTACCAATTAATTATTCTATTGTTACTAATATTGATTACGAGCACATCGATTTTTATAAAAATTTTAAAAACTTAGAAAATTCCTTTTTAAAATTTATAGAAAAAACACCACCAACAGGCAAATCAATTCTTTGCGCAGACAATAAAAATATAAAAAAATTATTTACTAAAATTAAAAATAAGAATGTTTTAAGTTACGGTGAAAGTAGAAATGTAAATTATAGAATCTCAAATATAAGGTATAAAATAGATTATTCCATTTTTGATTTGAGCTATAAAGATCTTAGGAAAAAAAATAAAAAAATAAGAAATATTAAAGTTAAGTTATTAGGTAAACACAATGTGCTTAATGCAGCAGCAGCAGTAACCATATGTTTAAATCTTGGTGTGAGTCAAAATATAATAAAGAAATCGCTTAAAAAATTTTCTGGCGTACAAAGAAGAATGACAAAAATATTTTCAAAAAATAAAAGTGATTTTTATGACGATTACGCTCACCATCCAACTGAAATAAAATCAATTTTAGAGGGTGTTAAAAATGTTTATAAAAATAGAAAAATTATATCTGTTTTTGAACCTCATCGTTACACGAGAGTTTTGTCATTAAAAAAAGATTTTGCTAAATCATTTATAAAATCAAACATTGTTTTACTTTGTCCAATATACGCCGCAGGTGAATCTAAAGACTCAAAATTTAATCTGAATGCATTTGCAAAATTAATATCTAAATTATCAAAAACCCAAGTAATTTTAATTAAAAATTACAATGAATTAAAAATATTTTTTAAAAAAAATTTAATTAATAACGAAATCATTATAGGCATGGGTGCCGGTTTAATATCAAAATACATGAGAGAGTTAAAAACTGAATTATGAGTTCAAGTATAGATATTTTAAATAAATTTCAAAAGAATATTTCAACAAACGCTCAACTTTCCAAGTATAGTTGGTTTAATCTTGGAGGGCCTGCTGAATACTTGTTTAAACCAGAAAATAAAGGTCAATTAATCGAATTTTTAAAAATTAACAGAGAAAATAAATTAAGAATTACTATTCTTGGAGCAGGTTCAAACACACTTATCAGAGATAAAGGTATTAAAGGTGTTGTTATGAAGCTTGGTAAAAATTTTTCGTTTATAAAATTGATTGAAAAAGATGTTATGGAAGTAGGAGCTGCTACCCTCGATCGTAAAATTTCTAATTTTGCTAAAGATAATGGTATAGGAAATTTTGAATTCTTATCTTGTATACCAGGCTCAATAGGTGGTTCGGTTATTATGAACAGCGGTTGTTATGATAATGACATTTCAAAAGTTTTAATTTCTTTAAAAGCAATAGATATAAATAACTGTAGAGAGATAGAAATACCAAGAGAAGAAATTAATTTTTTTTACAGAGGAAGTGATTTACAAAATGGAATAATAATTACGTCAATAAGATTAAAAGGCAAAATTGAGCCAAAAAGTAAAATTGAAATAAAACAAAGGGAACTTATAGAGAGAAAAAAATTATCTCAACCTAGCCAAATAAAAACATGCGGGAGCACATTTAAAAATTTTAGTAATGAAAAAAAAGCATGGCAATTAATTAAGGAGACCGGTTGCGATAAATTCAAAGAGGGAGATGCTGCTATTTCAAAGAAACATTGCAATTTTTTTGTTAACAACGGAAATGCAAAATCGTCTGATATAGAAAAATTAATAAATAAAGTCAAAAAAACAGTTATAGATAAAACTGGAGTTAGTCTCGAATTAGAGATTAAAATTATCGGTGAGTAAAAAATTTAAAAAAGTTTTAGTGGTACTAGGAGGAACTTCAGGAGAGAGAGCAGTAAGTCTTGATAGTGGAAAAGCCTGCATAAATGCTTTAAGGAAAAAAAAATATATTGTAACGTCTCTTGATCCAAAATTTAAAAAATTAAAATTAATTGATAAAAAAAAAACTGATGTAATTTTTAATGCTTTGCATGGAAAAGACGGAGAAGATGGAGTGGCACAAAGTTTTTTTGAAAATTTAAGAATTCCATATACTCATTCTGGCGTCCTAAGTTCATTTAATTCTATGAATAAAGCTATTTCCAAAAAAATTTTTATTCAGAGAAAAATTTTAACCCCCAAATATTTTTCTATTTCCAAAAATGAAAATAAAGAAAATAAAATATTTAAAATATTAAAAAAAATAAAAATTAATTTTCCAGTAGTTATAAAACCTATTAATGAAGGATCAAGCCTTGGCGTAAAAATTGCAAAAAATATTTTTGAATTAAAAAAATTTACTAAAGCTTTATTCAAAAAGTATGAGCAATTAATAATTGAACAATATATTGCTGGTCAAGAAATCCAGGTTGCAGTTCTAAATCATAAAGCATTAGGAGCCATCGAATTAATCCCTAAAAGACCTTTTTATGATTATAAAGCTAAATATACAAAGTCAGCCAAAACACAACATGTGATGCCAGCAAGATTAAAAAAAAAAGCATACTCAAAAGTTTTAAGAATAGCTGAAACAGCTCATAAAGCTTTATCATGTAAAGGAGTTACAAGAGCAGATTTTAAATATTTTAAAAATAATTTTTATCTTTTAGAAATCAATACTCAACCTGGTATGACCAATCTATCTTTAGTGCCTGAGATAGCTAAATATCGAGGCATAGATTTTCCAAAATTAGTTGAAAAAATTTTATTAGACGCAAGCATCAATAGATGAAGAAACGATTTTTAATTGCTTTAGTTTTATTATTATTACTTAGCACTTACAATGTTCAGAATAATTTTAGTTTATTCAAAAACTTAAACATAAGTGAAATTATTGTAGAAAATAATCTTATTGTAGAAGAAAAAAGAGTTAAAAAAAAGCTAGATTACCTTTATCAAGAAAATCTTTTCTTGTTAAATTTGAAAAAAATTGAGACTAAAATTAATGATATTGATTTCATTGAAAGTTTTGAGATTAAAAAGATATATCCTAATAAAATAAAGATAAAAATATTTGAAAAAACACCAATTGTAATTTTACAAAATAAAAAAGAAAAAAAATATTTCACAAATAAAGAAGACACCATCAATTTTTTTGAATTAGATAAATTTGAAGGTTTGCCCATTGTTTTTGGCGATAAAAAAAACTTTCAAGTTTTCTATAATGATTTAAAAAATATTAATTTTCCAATTTCAGAAATAAAAGTATTTTACTTATTTGAATCAAAAAGATGGGATTTAGTAACAAATAATAATCAAACTATTAAATTACCAATTAAAAATTATATAAAAAGCCTTCAAAATTTTGTAAACTTGAAAAATCAATCTATTTTTCAAAAATACAAAATTTTTGATTATAGAATTAGTGATCAATTAATCCTAAAATAAATTATGCAAATAAACTCTCCAAGTCTTTTTATTGAAATAAATAATTTGGAATTTATATTCATTGTTATTGAGAGCACAGAAGATAATAATTATAATTTAATTTATAAAAACTTTGTACCAATTCAGGGTTTCAAAAAAAATAAAATTATTAATTATGATATAGTCCAAGATATATTTCAGAAAAATATCTATTTCATTGAGCAAAAATTTAAAATTATATTTAATGAAGTAGTAATTATTTTGGATAATTTTGATTGCTCGGTAATCAACTTTTCTGGTTTTAAAAAACTAAATGGTTCTCAACTTGTTAAAGAAAATATTACATATATTTTAAACTCTTCAAAATCAAAGATTGATGAAGCTGAAAAAGATAAAACTATATTACATATATTCAATTCTAAATTTATTCTTGATAATAAAACAATTGATAATTTACCTATCGGACTATTTGGAAATTTTTACTCTCAGGAACTCTCTTTCTATTTAATTAATAAAAACGATTATAAAAATATACAAAACATTTTAAACAATTGTAATTTAAGTATCAAAAAAATTTTTTCAAAAAACTTTATAGAGGGTGTGAAAATTATTAATGAAAATTCTAATTTAGATACTTTTTTTAGAATAAATATTGATAAAAATAATTCTCAAATTATTTTTTTTGAAAACGCTTCCCTTAAATTTGTTCAAAATTTTAATTTTGGTACAGAAATTATTACTAATGATATCTCTAAAATGATTGGATTAAAAAATGAAATGGTAAAAGATATTTTGCAGAACTCTGATTTTACTAAAGACGATTTAGACTCAGAAAACATTGAGGAAAAGTTTTTTAACAAAGTTAAGTACAGAAAGATAAGAAAAAATTTAATTTTAGAAATAGCAAAAGCAAGAATACAAGAATTTTCAGAACTGATACTGACAAAAAATACTAATTTAAATAGTTTTTTGAGAAAAGAAGTGTCAGTATTTTTCAATATAAAAAATAGATTTAATTTTAAATGTTTAGATGAAAATTTTAAATTATACTTTTCTTATGGCAATAAACTTAAATTTAATTTTTTAGAGGAAAGTGCTTTTGAAGATCTCTATTTTAATGCTAATTCAATAGTTCAATATGGGTGGAAAAAAGAAGCGGTGCCAATTGTTAAAGAAAAAAAGTCTTTAATAGCTAGATTCTTTAACATTTTTTCTCAATAATTTTTGTTATTTTCAGAAACATTAGTTGTCTTAAGAGAAGATGATTTTTTAGGTATAAAACGTCGATGTTAAAAATTTATCAGCAAACTATAAAAAAATCAGTAAATTTTGAGGGGGTCGGACTTCATACTGGAAAAAAATCTAATATTAAAATTTTACCAGGAAAAGTAGACGAAGGAATAATTTTCAAAAGAATTGATTTACCTGAACATAACATAGTTCAGGCTAGCTATAAAAATGTCACTTCAGCAAAATTATGCACAACTTTGGAAAACGAACATGGAGTTAAAGTTTCAACTGTAGAACATCTCCTAGCTGCATTATATATTGCAGAAATAGATAATGCTATAATTGAGATTGACAATGAAGAGATCCCAATAATGGATGGATCTGCTAAAGAATTCTTAAAAACTCTTCGTTATTCTGAAATAAAAATTTTAAATAAAAAAAGAAAGTACTTAGAAATTTTAGAAAAAATAGAATTAAGTGATGGAAAAAGGAAAATATCTATTGAGCCAAGCAAGCAATCTTTCCAAGTTGATTTTCAGTTGAGTTATGAAAATAAAGTAATCGGTAATCAAAAAAATTGTGTAAATTTTCAATCAGACAACCTAGATGACATCAAGGAGTCTAGAACTTTTTGTTTATTTGAAGATATTAAAAAAATCAAAAAAGCAGGTTTAGCCAAAGGTGGTTCTCTTGAAAATGCAATAGTTGTAGAAAAAGATAAAGTGCTTAATAAAGATGGCTTAAGAAACAACAAAGAATTTGTTAATCACAAAATTTTGGATCTAGTAGGAGACTTTATACTGTCTGGAGGCAGAGTGTTGGGAAAAGTAACTTGTGTTCAAGGTGGTCATGAGTTAACAAACACCTTCTTAAGAAAAATTTTTACTTCCAAAAATGCATATAAAAGTGCTGAGTTAGAAGATATTATCTTAAAAAAAAATACTAGGACCAACTCACCAATAGGGCTTGTTGTAAACGCTTAATTTTTAACATATTAATTTTTATATTATCTGTTATTAATTTCGGTTATGGTTCGTAGACTATTTTTAATTTTCATTTTTTTAACATCTATACAATCTTGTTCAAAAGAAGAAAAACTTTACGAACCAACAGTTAAACAAAACCCTTATAAACTTTATAAAGAAGCTTTGGATGCATTTGATAAAAATGATTTTTTCTTTGCAAGTAAAAAATTTTCTGAGGCTGAGTTAAATTTTGATAAAATAGAATTATCAGCTAAGTCAGCAATCATGTCCAGTTTTTCACTTTACGCTATAAATTTTTATGATGAGGCGTTAGATAATTTAAATAGATATTTAAAAACTTATCCGTCAGACAAAAATGTTATTTATGCTGAGTATCTTAAAACAATTATATATTATGAGCAGATTAGCGATGAAAAAAAAGATCTTAAACCTTTAATTGAAGCCGATAAAAACATTGATAATTTCATAAAGAAATATCCTACATCTGATTACAGTATTGACCTAAAATTTAAGAAGGATTTAATTAAAAATCAATTAGCAGCGAAAGAACTTTATGTAGCCAAATATTACATATCCACACAAAAATGGATACCAGCAATAAAAAGATTAAAAATAATTGTGGAAAAATTTAATCAAACAATTTTTATTGAGGAAGCCCTACATCGTTTGGTAGAAATAAACTATCATATTGGACTGAAAGAAGAAGCTAAAAAATATGCAAAAATCTTAGGTTATAATTATAACTCAAGTAAATGGTTTGAGCAGTCTTATAAAATTTTAAATAAAGATTATGAAATACAAAAATTTACAAAAGATAAAGGGTTAAATAAAAGTGATAGTTTTTTTAAAAAAATAATAAAGATGATCAAATAATTAAAATGAGAAATAAAAAAAAAATTTTAAATGATTATAAAAAAAAAGTTAAATATCTTATTGAACAGAATAAATTGTACTATATCAAAGATAACCCAAAGATTTCAGATCAAAAATACGATAATATAAAAAAAAAAGTCTTAGAATTAGAAAAAAAATTTTCTTTTTTAAAAAATCAAAGCTCAATAAGTAAAGTTGTTGGCGCTCCTCCTTCAAATAAATTTAAAAAGATAAAACATCTTCGACCCATGTTATCCTTGTCTAACGCCTTTGAAAAAAATGATATGGAGGATTTTTTAAAAAAGATTAAAAACTTTCTAAATTTAAGTGATATAAATATAGATTTGTTTTGCGAGCCAAAGATAGACGGTATCTCAGCAACGCTAATTTATGAAAATGGTATTTTAACAAAAGGACTTTCTAGAGGGGATGGGGTAATTGGTGAAGATATTTTGGAAAATTTAAAAACAATCTCCTCAATACCCAAGAAAATAAAATCGGATAAAGTGCCAAAACTAATTGAAATTAGATGTGAAATATTTATAGGAAAAAAAGACTTTAAAAAAATAAGTAAAAAATTTGCTAATCCCAGAAATGCTGCTGGAGGCTCTCTAAGACAAAAAGATCCTAAAGAAACATCGAAGATTCCATTAAAATATTTTGCGTATGGTTTTGGTGCTGTTGAACCTATGATATTTAAAGAACAATTAGAATTTTTAAAAAAGATAGGAGACTGGGGTTTTTCTACTAATCCTTTAGTAAAAAAAGTAAATGGAATTAATGAAATTGAAAAAAGACACTCTGAAATAGATATTTTAAGATCCTCACTAGAATACGATATTGATGGTTTAGTTTATAAAGTAAACGAACTAAATTTACAAAAAAGACTAGGCAATACTTCAAATTCTCCACGGTGGGCGATCGCGTATAAATTTTCTGCAGAAAAAGCAGTGACAAAAATTAAAGATATTATTATTCAGGTTGGAAGAACAGGAGCAATTACTCCAGTAGCAAAAGTTGAACCAGTTACTGTTGGAGGAGTTGTGGTGTCAAATGCAACTCTACATAATGAAGATGAAATTGAAAGAAAAGATATAAGAATTGGAGACACTGTAAAAATACAAAGAGCTGGTGATGTAATTCCACAAGTTTTAACAGTAGACCTTTCAAAAAGAAACAAAAATAGTAAAAAATTTATTTTTCCATCCCAATGTTTGTGCGGAGCTTTAACAAAAAAAGAAATTAGTAAAAGTACTCAAAAAAAGGATGCTGTTAGAAGATGTCTTAAAGGGTACGATTGTAAATTTACTGCTAGAGAGAAATTAAAGCACATTGTTTCAAAAGAGGCATTTAATATTGATGGTTTGGGAAAAAAAGTTATTGATCAATTTTATGATTTAAAAATAATAGTTGAACCGTCGGATATTTTTAAACTCGATTATGAAAAAATAAAACAATTAGATGGATGGGGATCTCTTTCTATTAGCAATTTAAGAAATGCAATTTCAAAATCAAAAAATGTTTCTTTAAATAAATTTATATATTCAATAGGCATAAGACATATAGGCCAAGAAAATGCAAAGATACTTGCAAAATTCTTTGTATCTATAAATGAATTTTCCAAGTTATTCGAAAATAAAAATAGAGAAAATTTGTTAAAAAATTTAATCGACTTAGATGGAATTGGTGAAACTCAAATAGAAGCAATAAACACATTTTTCTCAAATGACAAGAATATTGAGATAACTAAAAAATTAATAAACCAATTAGACATTTTAAATTATTCAATAATTTACTCGAAAGGCAAGTTTTTAAATAAGAGATTAATGTTCACAGGAGGGTTTCAAAATATGAGCAGATCCGAAGCAAAATCTTTAGCTGAGAATAATGGGGGAAAAGTATTGGGTTCTATTTCAAAGAAACTTGATATTCTTGTTGTTGGAGACTCAAAACCAACAAAAAAAAAGATAGAGCAAGCTAAAGATTTAAAAATTAAGATTATAAACGAGACTGAATGGAATCAAATTTTAAATAGCTGAACAGGCCATCCTTAATTCAATTATTTCAGTTTTATTCATATATTTTTTAAGACAGGAAAAAACTTTTTTGTGATAATTATTTAACCAATCTTTTTCTTTTTTATTTAATATATTAAAATCAATCAGATTTTTGTCTATTGGCACCATTGTTAAGTTTTCGAAAAATATTTTATTATTGTCTTTTTTTACATAAATAAGATTTTCAATTCTAATTCCAAAATTATTTTTTTCATAATAACCAGGTTCATTTGATACAACCATTCCTTCTTTAAACGTAAATTTATTTTTTTTTGAAATTGCGTGTGGTCCTTCATGAACATTTAAATAATATCCAACACCATGACCGGTACCATGAGCATAATCTAAATTAATTTGTTTTAAATATTTTCTTGCAGCTTTATCAATAGAAAAACCTTTAGTATGATTTTTTAAATTAAACTTTGTCACGGCTATATGACCTTTCAAAACTCTAGTGAAGATATTTTTAATTCTTTCATTACAATTATTTAAAGATAAAGTCCTTGTAACATCTGTTGTTCCAAATTCATATTGGCCACCAGAGTCAACTAGATATATGTCTCCTTTTTTTAATTCTCTATTTGATCGTTTTGATGCTTTATAATGAATGATAGACCCATTCGGTCCAGATCCCGAAATAGTTGGAAAACTAAGAGATTTAAAATTTTTATTTTTTTTTCTAAATTCAAATAATTTATTTGAAGCACTTATCTCAGTTATTCTTTTTTTATCAAAATTATTTTTGATCCAAAACAAATATTTAGTTAGTGCTGCACCATCCCGAATATGAGCAAGTTTAGTATTAGCTATTTCTTTTTTACTTTTTATTGCTTTAAAATTATAAATAGGATCCTGAAAATTGATTATCTTGTTATTTTTTGAAACAATATCTTCAAAAAAAACAGAGCAAGTATTTTTATCTATTATAAATTTCTTATCATTAATATCACTAAGAAATGTGAAAGTTTTTTGAATTTGAACAAATTCTATATTTCTAAGACTTCTTCTTACAGATGAAGAAATTTTATTTAAATTACAAAAAAATTTAATTTTTTTATTCTTACTGATTAAAATATAGCTATGCGGAATTGGTGAAAATTCAGTATCATTTCCCCTGACATTAAGTAACCAAGCATTATTTTCGCTAGCAGTAATAAATTGAAAATCAGCTTTTTTTCTTTTTAAATTTTCGATTACCTTTTTGATTTTAAGTTGATAAGAACTACCAACTGAACGACTTGGTAAACAATAAAATTTATTAGAATTTTTTTTTATTTTTCTTGTCCAAATTTCATCGATAAGATTGTTATTTAATGGTTTTAATTTACAATTACTTTTACTAAAAAAAGTTTTCAGAGTTGTTTTTGTAAATAATTTTGGGTCAAAGCCTATCAAATATTTTCTATTTTTTAAAATATTAGAAGGCATTTTATTTGGGATTGTAACTACTTTAAAATTTTTTCCACTTTGTTTATTTGCTTGCAAAGTATATCTCCCATCAACAAATAAATAGCTTTTATTTCTAAGAATTAAAGCAAATCCATAAGAGCCGGAAAAACCAGAAATATAATTTAATCTGTCGTTTTTAGTAGGAGTATACTCTCCAAAAAATTCGTCGTTTTTGGGTACTAAATAACCATCAATCTTCTCTCTCTTTAATTTTTTTTTTAATTTGTTTATTTTTTCCATTTAAGCATTTTGTTTTTTCTATATCTATCCCAACCAGGACTTCTATACTCTTCATCAAATTCTATCGAATTATCCTGATTAAATTCAAAGTCATCTTGCTCGGCTGTCGCTATTTCATTTTTTTCTACACTTTTATCAGGTATTTCATTTATAAAACGAGAAGGTAGCGCATCTATCCAATCACCATGATAAGCGCGCTTCATTGCAAAAGACAAATAAGCTTCCTTTTTTGCTCTGGTTATTCCGACATAAGCCAATCGTCTCTCTTCCTCTAAAGCAAAATCTCCTTTTTCTTCCAAAGACTTTTGATGAGGAAATAGCCCTTCCTCCCATCCAGGAAGAAAAACAACGTCAAATTCTAAACCTTTTGCTGCGTGCATAGTCATAAGATTTATTTTTGCTCCTTCCCATTCTTGATCAATTGAAGTGGCTAATGCGACATGTTCTAAAAAACTTTGTAAATTTTCGTAATCCTGCATTGCTCTAATAAGTTCTTTCAAATTTTCTAATCTATTTTCATTTTCTAAATCTTTTTTATTTTTGAGCACTGATGAATATCCAGACTCATCAAGAACTAATTTTAATAAGTCATAATGTTTCATTTTTAAACAATCTCTTCGCCATTTATGGATCATATTAATTAATTGGTTAAGCGTTGTTTTAATTTTTGGTTTAAATTTTCCTTCTTCAATAATCTTTATTATCGAGTCTTCTAAACACAAATTATTATTTTTTCCATAAGTGTATATTTGGTTGAGTGTACTCTCACCAATTCCTTTTTTTGGGGACCCAATTACTCTTTCTAAAGCTAAATCATCAAATTTTTGATTGATAATTCTTAAATAAGATACTGCATCTTTAATTTCAGCTCTTTCATAAAATTTTATACCACCCAGTACTCTATATCCTATTCCAACTTGAAGAAACCTTTCTTCAAATTCTCTAGTTTGATAAATAGCTCTAACTAATATTGAAACATCATTTAAAGAATATTTACTCTTTATTTTCTTCTCAATGATATCACTTATACCTTGAGCTTCGTCTTTGCCGGTTCTATAACAATTTAGTTTTACTAATTCTCCTTGACTTGCAGAAGACCATAATTTTTTTCCAACTCTACTTAAATTGTTAGAAATTAAATGAGAAGCTGTATCTAAAATATTTTTTGTAGATCTATAATTCTGTTCAAGTTTAAATACTTTACAGTTTTTATATATCTGATCGAAGGTTAGAAAATTTTTAATTTCTGCGCCTCTCCAACTATAAATTGATTGATCATCATCACCAACGCAACATATGTTTTGATTATTATTAACTAACAAATTAAGCCACTTATTTTGAATAAAATTTGTATCTTGAAATTCATCTACTAAAATATATTTAAAATTATTATGATATATTTGCTTTATATCCTCATGTTCTTCAAATAATTTAACGCAAAAAAGAATTAAGTCACCAAAATCAAATGCATTTAAATCTTTGGTCTTAGCTTGATAAATTTCATAAACTTTTAAAATTGCTTTGATAATAGTGCCCGATTTTTCTAATTTTACATCTTTTGGTAATTGACCTTTGTTTTTCCACTGATCGATATGATATAATATTAATTGTGGTGAAAATTTTTTTGCATCCAAATCTTCTGCTTTTACTATATTTCTAATTAATTTTTTCTGATCGTCTGTATCTATAATCGTAAAATTGCTTCTATAGCCAAGAGCCTCTGCATGTTTCCTCAAAAATTTAACGCTAATAGAGTGAAAAGTACCAAGCCAAGGTATAGCATTTGAACTACCTTTAATATGTTGAAGTACCCTATTTTGCATTTCTTTTGCAGCCTTATTTGTAAAAGTCACACATAATATTTGATTAGAAAAAGCTTTCTTTTGATTAATGATATGTATCAACCTAGTTGTCAAAACCTTAGTTTTTCCCGAACCAGCTCCAGCAACAATTAGGTTGGGTCCTTCGGTGCTAAGTACCGCATCTTTTTGTTCTTTGTTAAGGTTTTCAATTAGTTTATCTATGTTATTCATACTTAAATTTTTCATTTATATACTAGTTATAAAAATAAAAAACATGATAAATAAATTTTATAAATTAATTAACAACAAATTTTACAGACTTTTTAAATTTATTTTTTTTCTAAGATACCTACTCGCTGTTTTTTTCATAGCTTTATCAATATTCCTTATTATTCCTCAATTTTTTGATTATAAAAAAAAAGGGGAAATTATTAAACAATATCTAGCTAAAAATTATTTTTTAGAAATAGAAGATATAAACAATATTAAATATAAACCATTTCCTTTCCCAAGCTTTCAAATGCTCAATATTGACTCAAATTTTTTTTTAATAGATACAAAATTAAAAATTAAAAAATTAATAATTTATCCTAAATTATTCAGTATTTATAATTTTAATAATTTTCAAATTAATAAGATTGCACTAGATAACAATGAAATAGAAACTAATTTTAAAAATATCCAAATTTTAATAAATAAAATATTTAATATCAGAGATAAAATAAGTTTAGAAAATTTAAGTATAAAAATCAAAAATGAAGAAAACAAAGTTATTGATTTTAAAAAAATAAATTTTACAAACTATGGTTATAAAAAACATATTATTAAAGGTGAGGTATTTAATAAAGAGTTCCAGATTAAACTGATTGATGGCTTAAATAGTATAAATTTTAAGCTTTTTAATACTGGAGTTGAAGCATTTTTAAATATCACTCAAGATAATAATAACAGACAGCATTCTGGTGTGCTGAAGGGAAAGATTTTAAAATCTAAATACAAAATTCATTTTGATTATATCGAGAGATCATTGAAAATAAAAAGCTTTATTTTTAGAGATCAAAACTTATCCTTTGACAGCAAAGGAATCATCGAGCTTGGACCTTTTTTTCAAATTAATCTTTCTCATGATATTAAAAGTTTTAATTACTCAAAATTAAAAGACTTTGATCTAAACAACTTTCTCAGCCTAAAAGATTTTATAAAAAAAATTAATGCTAATAACGATTTCATTTTTAAATCAAGTAAATTTAGCACAAATTTATTAAGTGCTTCATATATAAAAACTAATTTATCATTTGGGCGACTACTTATAGATAAAAAATTTAATATTACGAATAGTAACTTAACTTGTAAAAGTAATATTAACTTATTAGAGGAATTTCCAACTTTATATTTTAATTGTTCAATTTATTCTCCTAATAAGAAAAAACTTTTTAAAAAAATAAATTTAAAATTGAAAACAAAAAAAATACCACTTACTTTAGAAATTCAAGGAAACTTAAATATTTTAAAAAAGAAGGTAAATTTTGATAGAATAGAAATGGATAACTCATATATTGCTACTGAAGAAGATTTAAAATATTTTAAAAATAGTTTTGAAAAAATTGTTTTTAATAGCAATTTTTTAAATATTTTTGATTTGTCGAAAATAAAAAAATTTATTTTAGAAATTGTTTAAATTATTTGGGTTTGGTCATGTTTATAGGTTTCATGACTTTATCATAGTCTTTTTCTTTTATTAGCCCTGCTTTTAAAACCTCATGTTTTAAAGTAGTTCCATTTTTATGAGCTAATTTTGCGATACTTGCTGCTGCATCATAACCAATTTTTGGTGCTAAAGCAGTTACTAGCATTAAAGAATTTTCTAAAAGATATTTAATTCTTTTTTTATCTGCTTTAATACCTTTAATACAATACAAAGCAAAAGTTTTTGCTGAGTCACTCATAATTTCAATTGATTGTAAAATGTTATGAATTATTAATGGTTTAAATACATTTAACTCAAAGTGACCGTGCGAACCTGCCATTGTAATACCATTATGGTTTCCTATTACTTTAACACAAACCATTGTAACTGCCTCAGATTGCGTTGGATTTACTTTTCCTGGCATAATTGAGGAACCAGGTTCATTTGAGGGTAATATGAGTTCACCATAACCAGCTCTTGGTCCAGAGCCTAAAAATCTTATGTCATTTGCAATTTTCATCAAACAAACTGCAGTAGTATTCAGGGTGCCAGAAAAATTTACTATTTCATCATGAGCAGCTAATGCCGCAAACTTATTTGAAGCTGGCTTAAAAGGAATTTTTGTTATTCTTTTAATTTCCTTAACAATTTTTTTATCAAAATTTTTTCGAGTATTGAGACCGGTACCAACAGCAGTTCCACCTTGCGCTAAATTGTAAATTTCTTTTAACGCAGATTCTATTCTCGTTATACACTTTTTAAGTTGAGAATGATAACCAGAAAATTCTTGTCCCAATGTTAATGGCGTAGCATCTTGTAAATGAGTTCTGCCCACTTTCACAATTTTTTGGAATTCTTTTGATTTTTTATTTAACTCTTTTTCTAAGATTTTTAATGAAGGTAAAAGTTTTTCTCTTACTTTTAAAGCGATAGAAATATGCATAGCAGTTGGAAAAACATCGTTAGTTGATTGAGATTTATTCACGTGGTCGTTTGGATGAATTGGTTTTTTTGTACCCATTTTACCACCCATTAATTGGATAGCCCTATTAGCTATTACCTCGTTAACGTTCATGTTAGTTTGAGTTCCCGAACCAGTTTGCCAAACTTTTAAAGGAAAATGTTTATCAAGTTTACCTTTAATCACTTCTTCCGAAGCTTTAATAATATATTTGCTTAACTTAGGATCTAAGTCTCTATTTTTTGCATTTACTATTGCAGCTGCCTTTTTGATAATGGCGATAGAGTGGATAACTAATGGCCTGACTAAAAAATCACCAATATTAAAATATTTATTTGATCTTTCTGTTGTCGCTCCCCAATACTTATCACCAGGAACCTTTATTTTTCCAATACTATCAAATTCTGTTCTGTATTTCATCTTTGATTCTTTGATATAATACACTTTTATTAGGTAATTATAAAATATAAAGGATAAGAAATGAGCAATTTTGAAAGTGTTAAAAAATTTATGAAAACTTTTGGTCAAGAAGTTAAAGAAAAAGCTGAATTCCCTAGCGTTAAAATTACTTCATTGAGATATGAATTAATAAGGGAAGAATTACAGGAACTAAAAGACGCTATTGAAAAGAATGATATTAAAGAAGTTGCAGACGCTTTAACAGATATATTGTATGTTACTTATGGAGCTGGGCATGCATTTGGAATTAATTTAGATAAGTGTTTCGAAGAGGTTCAAAGCTCGAATATGAGTAAACTAGGTAAAGATGGAAAACCAATTTATAATGAGAAAGGCAAAGTAATGAAGGGACCAAATTATTTTAAACCTGACTTGAACAAATTTGTAGCTTAATGAAAAATAATTATCATTGGATTCTTTTAGGATTTGCAGCTGGAATAGTCATCTATATGATCGATAAATATATTATCTGATAACAACATAATAATGAAAAAATTAAAACCTAAACCTTATCAATTTTGGGCTTGGTGTTTCACTTTAACAATTTTAACTGGAGCGTTAGTTGCTGCTTTAGGATTATATCCTTTTTATTGTTATATTTTTTTAGTTGGAAACGGTGGTTTGGCTATTATTTCTTGGTTATGGAATGAAAAATCTTTAGTAGCGTTAAATACTGGGCTAGCAAGCATTTATTTGGTAGGTCTAATTAATCTTTATTTAAATTAATTATTTAATAATAAAACTGCTACTCAAAGAAGGAGAAAAGTTTATTTTTAATTTTTTGTTTTTAAAAAATTCATCCCAGGCTTTCTTACTTCCGTTGAAATATTTGGAATTATAATCATCACATATTATAATACCGCCATCAGATAGTCGTGGGAAAAAAAATTCTAAACTTTTAAGAGTAGGTTCGTATAAATCTACATCTATATGAACTAAAGAAAATTTTAGATCTTCGACTAAAAAAAATTTTTCAGGTATCCAACCTTTATAGGTCTTTACAAAATCAAAATCTTTTAAAACTTCGTTTTTTACAAAATTTTCGTTTGATGAAAATTGTTCTTGTATTTTTTTTAATTCTCTTGAGTTTAAATTTTTCAATTGATCATCATTTTGTACATTTGAAGATAATCCCTCGAAGCTGTCAAAAATATGAAAATTAACACTCTTTTTATATTTAGTTATTAATTTAGAAATAATATAAGAGGAATGTCCAGTCCAACATCCGCATTCAGCAAAATCATAAATTTTCTCTTCTTTTTTTCTTAGTATCATTTCTGTCAAATTGATTAAGTCTAAAAATCTAGACTGTTTATAAAAGTTATCAGTATGAATATTTTTTGATTTTTTTATCCCTTCATAATATAAATTAAAATTTTCATTATTAATTTGAAAAGGTGACAAATCTCTTTTGTCTACTATACCACTAAATTTTTTATTTACTAATTTAACATTTAAAGTACTTAATAATACATTTAAAAAATTTCTAAAATTCATAAATTATTTTGTGATGAAGTTTTGGCAAAAGCAGTACTTAATCATTAAGATCTAGATCTCCACATTGTTTTTTAGTGAATACACAAGTACTATAATGATGAATAGTTTTAACATCCTTTATGACGCCTCGAGATGTTCCCTCTACTGTACCTGTTACAGTGTTGCATGAGCAAACTAAACAAAAAAGCAATAAAAATTTTATTTTTTGAATCACTTTAATATTATATCACTAACAATTTAAAAAGGGGCGTTCTGTTGCCAGGTGCCCTTAACCTTTTAACGTTATACAACAATTCTAGATCATAAAAAACTGATATTTCTTTGCTGGGTGAGTCCGTATTGAGTCCGCCAGTGAGTCCGGATATGATGAGTCCAATGAAAAAATTTGATCTTAAAAAAATTGAAAAAGTAGAAATAAGAAATATTTGGGAGAACGAGGGAACAGAATTCACACCTTGGCTTGCAAAGGAAGAAAATATTGAATTATTAGGATCTGCTATCGGAATAGATTTAGTTGTGGAAGCCCAAGAGAAAGACGTTGGACCATTTAGAGCAGACATATTGTGCAAAGATGAAGCTAACGGAAATTGGGTATTAATAGAGAACCAATTAGAAAAAACAGATCATAAGCATCTCGGGCAATTATTAACTTATGCAACTGGATTAAACGCTGTTACGATTATTTGGGTTGCAGCAAAATTCAACGAAGAACATAGAGCTGCCTTAGACTGGCTAAATAAGATAACAGGTGAAGACTACAATTTCTTTGGTGTTCAGATTGAAGTTTTAAAAATAGGTGAGAGCATGGCGCCTAAATTTGATCTAATAAGCAAACCAAACAATTGGTCTAAAAGAGTTTCATCTGCAGCGCAAAAAATTCAAAGAGAAGAGGTTGGCGAAACTGCTCTAACGCAATTAGCTTTTTGGGATAAATTAGTTAAAAAGATTGATGAAAAAAAAGACTCACCTTTAAGCAAACGAAAACCAAGACCTCAACATTGGCACACTTTTGCTATAGGTGTTTCTGGAGCACATATTGGAGCTGTTATTAACTCCAAACAAGACAGAATGGTTTCAGAGCTTTATATTGTTAATGATAAAAGTATTTTCGAAAATCTAGAAAAACAAAAAGACTCCATAGAAAAAGAGTTAGGAGAAAAGTTAGATTGGCAGCTACTTCCGTCTAGAGCAGCATCTAGAATTAAATTAGCAAAAAGTGGAAGTTTAGATAACGAAAAAGAGTGGGACAATCATGCTGAGTGGTTTATAGAAAAATTAGAAAAATTTTATTTCACTTTTAGCAAAAGGCTTAAAAATCTAGAGGATTAATGAAAAAACTTTTAGCGATCGTGGTTCTGGGTTTGTTATTAGCTAGCAATGCTTTAGCCTGGCAAAAAAAAGAATTTAAAAGTGAGTTTGATAACGACAAACAGGTTTTAATTTTTAGTGATTTTGTTAAACCAAGCACCCCGCTTAGCTCACCGTATAACGATATAAAAGCTCAAATAATTTATTCATGTTTAGATGGCAGAGGTGCAGTGCGTTTCAATATGGAGCCTAATTTAACAGACGGATCTTTTGGAGTCGGCTTAGATCAAAATTATAGTATGCGAGCAAAAGTAGATGATAAAATGATATCTATTAGAGGAAATCAACCCGAAAACTCTCGCAAGGATATTAATATTAAAAAAAAATATATTAAAAAGTTATTTAAAGGACAAACAATCATGATTGAATTTAAACACTATGTAGGGATTGTTCATTATAAATTTGATTTATCAACTTTTCCGGGTTGCTAATTTATCCCCCGCTAACGCTATTTGTCTTTCTTCACTGAGTCCTATGTGAGTCCAAAATAAAAAAAGTTGTGAATTAATAAGTGTTAACGCCAATACGCAGGGGCGTTCTGTTGCCAGGTGCCCCAAACCCCGTAACTTAATTAACTAAGTTAATTAAGCTGCAAGTGCAAATTTTTGATTTGCATTTATAAATTAGCCCGTAACGTCGGAGCCATCTCGAACGAAAGAACAGCCTTTAGACACCCGTCGATCCTAATTCACCCCCGTAAGTTGTAAATGGTGGAGGTGGTGGGTACTGCCCCCACGTCCGTGATGTTTATTACGAAATTCGTTTATCGTCATAGTTGGAAAACCAACACTATTAATATAAAACTCTTTTGGAGAGATTCAATATTAAATTCTAAATGAAACTTACTAAAGAACAAAAGCAAGAAATTGCAGATCAACAAGCTCAAAAAAACTCAACAAAAAGAGTTACTTCTTTAGAGTTAGAAAAAATTCTTTATGAAGCTCTACCGGTCTTAGACCATGGATTTATTAGAGTCGTTGATTATATGGGAGACGATAGCTCTATAGTGCAATCAGCTAGAGTATCTTATGGAAAAGGAACAAAAAAAGTTTCAACTGATGAAGGATTAATTAAATACTTAATGAGACACTGGCACTCAACTCCATTTGAAATGTGTGAAATAAAATATCATGTTAAATTACCAATTTTTATAGCACGTCAGTGGATTAGACACAGAACTGCAAATGTTAATGAATATTCTGCAAGATACTCTATACTGGATAAAGAATTCTATATTCCATCTAAAGAACAATTATCAGCTCAATCCACATCTAATCGTCAAGGAAGGGGAGATCTAATCACAGGTGAACAAGCTGATGAAGTTCTTACAATTTTAAAAAATGATGCTAGTCGATCATACGACAACTACGAGAAAATGTTGAATGAAAGATATGACGGAACAACTATAGATGAAAGTAAATTAGGTTTGGCCAGAGAGCTTGCAAGAATGAATTTAACTCTTAACTCTTATACCCAGTGGTATTGGAAAACTGATTTACTAAATTTGTTAAATTTTTTATTTTTAAGAGCTGATACTCACGCACAATATGAAATAAGAGTTTATGCTGAAAAAATGCTTGAGACTGTGAAAAAATGGGTGCCAATTACTCACGCGGCTTTCTTAGATTATAGGGTAGGAGCAGTTCATATTTCAGCAAAAGGTAAAAAAGTCATACAATGTTTAATTAAAAATGAGAAAGTTTCTCAAAAGAGTTCTGGTTTATCAAAACGTGAATGGAACGAATTAATGACTTCTTTTGGTTTTAATGATAAATTAATCTAGTTGTCATTATAGACTTCAATTTGGAAGCAAAAATAATGGAAAACATACCTTTTTTCGATTACATTTATTATATTTTAATTATTCTTCTTATTATTTTAGCAATAGAAATAGTATTTTTATTAACTTTTAAATTTAAAAATAGAGTTTCATATAAATTTGTAAAAAAAATTCCATTAGAAAAAATTCATATAATTCCTCATCCTTACATACCTTATATTTACAAAAAACATGCAAAAATTTCAGAGGTTAGTTGGAATTTTCCAAATTGTAAAAATTATTTATTTCCTTCACTAAAAACTAATAATTTTCAATTTTTAAATGGTGAAGACGGAGGAAGAGATATAATTATTCCTAAACCAAAAAATTTAATTAGAATAAATTGCTTGGGAGCTTCAACAACTGCAAATTATGTAAGAGAAAACGATAAAAACTATTCCTATCCTTTGGAATTAGAAAGAATTTTAAAATTTAGATATAGCTCAAAAGAAATAGAAGTGAACAATTGTGCTCAAGGCGGGTATAATTCAGCAGATATTTTAGTTAGATCTGCCTTAAGAATTATAGATACTAAACCCGACTTTGTAATTATTTATCACGCATATAATGATATAAGATCTTACATAACTGACAAATTCATTTCTGATTACTCACATAGTAGAAAAAATCTAGCAGATAATTATTGGAAATTTACCTTTAGTAATTTATTTCCTGAAATACCTTTAAATTTTTACAATTATATTAAAAATAAATATTTACCTGGTTCTAATATAAGAAATGCATTACTTGATGTAGTGGCTAAAGGTAAACCTAATCTTGAAATTGATTATAAAAATGGCTTAAGTACGTACGAAAGAAATATAAAAAGTATAGTGAGTTTATTTAGGCAAATTAATAGCAAAATTATTTTGTGCACATTTTCTTTTTACTTATATGATGAAATAAAAGATAGCAAGTTGCATAACTTATATTACGAAATCGTTAAAAAAGAGAATGAGGTAATGAGAAAAATTGCCAAAAATTTAAATTTAGAAATTGTAGATATTGATAGTTTAATCGAAAAGAATAAAGAAAATTTTGTAGACTCAATTCACTACTCAAGAAAAGGAATGAGTTTACTAGCCAAAGAAATAAGTAAAAAAATCGACTTTTAAGTTAATTTTAGCCTTTCATTAAATTATTTTTAATTTTTTCAGCGATATGTTTAAACAGTTTAGAAACTTCATGTTCTGGATTTGAATGAGTTAAAGGATGCCCTTTATCTGCAGATCTTCTTAAATCTTGATGTATTGGTAAATGACCTAAAAAATCTTTATTAAATTCTTTAGCAGTTTTTTCAACTCCACTTTCACCAAAAATTTTATATTCTTTACCATCGTCACCTTTAAAGTAGCTCATATTATCAATTAATCCTAAAATCTTAACTCCTGTTTTATCAAACATTTGAATTCCTCTTTTAACATCTAGCAGAGCTAAATCCTGCGGAGTTGAAACAATAATTGCACCTTCGACTTTTACCTCTTGAGCAAACGTCAATTGTGTATCGCCCGTTCCTGGAGGTAAATCAATTATTATAATATCTCTATTCTTCCATAAAACTTTTTGTGTCATTGTCTTAATTGCACTTATTACCATTGGTCCTCTCCAAATCATTGGAGTTTGCTCATCTACAAGTAAACCCATAGACATACATTGAGCATCATACTTTGTTATTGGAATTAAAGCTTTTCCATCTTCACTTTTTGGTTTTTCATAAGTATTTATTAATTTAGGTAATGATGGACCATAAACATCTGCATCCAATATTCCAATTTTCAATCCAAGATTTTGTAATGCAAAAGCAAGATTTACTGTGATTGTTGATTTGCCAACTCCACCTTTTGCACTAGAAACCAACAATGTAAATTTGGTTCCGTTTATAGGAGTTTTAACAAATTGCTTTGGAGGTGGTTTTTGGCTCATAATTCTATTACTTAACGGTCATAATAACGCTCCTACTTAACTTGTTTTTAGGATAAAAGTCACTATATAACAGTGACATGAGTTTCAAAGACAAGATTTTATATAATCAATCTCCATGGGGAACACCACCTGGTGGTGAGAGCGGTCCCGGATCTTCTGGTAGAAATGGATCTGGCTCAAGGCAGGATCCACCAAGTCTTGACGATCTAATTAAAAATTTTCAAAAAACAATTAATAAGTTTTCAGGTGGAAAATCTGGTGGTGCGCGTCCAATTATTATTGGTTTGCTAATATTAGCTTTGCTATATATTGCGAGTGGACTTTATAGAGTTTTGCCAGACGAACAGGGTGTTGTTTTAAGATTTGGTAAATATGTTAATACTACTCAACCTGGCTTGCACTATCATTTTCCGACTCCATTCGAGAGAGTTTTAACCCCAAAAGTAACAAAAGTTAATCGAGTTGACGTTGGTTTCAGACCTGCAAGTGACACTGGTAGATCCTCGGGTGTAGGAAATGTTCCTGAAGAAAGTTTGATGTTAACAGGAGATGAAAATATTGTTGATATAAATTATTCAGTATTCTGGGTTATAAAAGATGCGCAGAAGTTTTTATTCAATATTCAAAGTCCAGTAGAGACTGTTAAAGCTGCTTCAGAGACAGCAATGAGAGAAGTAATTGCAAAAAACAGAATTCAAAATATTTTAACCGAAGGAAGATCAAAAATTGAGGTTGAAGTTCAAGAGATAGCTCAATTGATATTAGATGAATATGGCTCTGGAATTCAATTGACTCAGGTTCAAACACAACAAGCTGACCCACCTGAGCAAGTAATAGATGCTTTTAGAGACGTACAAGCAGCTAGAGCAGATAGAGAAAGATCAAAAAATGAAGCTGAAGCTTATGCTAACGACGTAATACCAAGAGCACGAGGGGAAGCCGAACAAGTATTACAACAAGCAGAAGCTTACAAAAAAGAAGTTGTAGCAAAAGCTGAAGGTGAAGCTAGCAGATTTTTAGCGATTTATAATGAGTATAAAAATGCAAAACAAGTTACACAAGAGAGAATGTATCTAGAGACAATGGAAAAAGTTTTAGCTGATATAGATAAAGTAATTATAGACAAAGAGTCTGGATCAGGTGTTGTTCCTTATTTACCATTACCAGAATTAAAAAAAGGAAGTAACAATTAATGAGAGGCGTTAAATTTATAATCCCAGCAATACTATTAATTGGAGTGGTAGTTTTCCAATCTCTATTTATTGTTCAGGAAATTAGTCAAGCAATAGTCCTTCAATTTGGTGATCCAAAGAAAATTGTAACAAAAGCAGGTTTAAACTTTAAATTACCTTTCATTCAAAACGTAGTCTACTTAGACAAAAGAATTCTGAACTTAGATAACGACCCAGAGGAAGTAATTGCAGCTGACCAAAAAAGATTAATTGTTGACGCTTTTGCAAGATTCAAAATTGTAGATCCATTAAAGTTTTATATCTCAGTTGGAAATGAGAGAGTTGCAAGATCAAGATTATCTACAATTATCAATTCTAGAATAAGGGGTGTATTAGGAACTCAAGAATTAGCAACTTTACTGTCAACTGATCGAGCGAGGCAGATGCAAATTATACAATCACAAGTTAACGATGAGGCAAAGAATTTCGGAATAAATATTGTAGATGTAAGAATTAAAAGAGCTGACTTACCACCCGCAAACAGTGAGGCGATTTACAAACGTATGCAGACAGAAAGAGAGAGAGAAGCAAAAGAATTTAGAGCGCAGGGTGCAGAAATAGCTCAAAAAATTAGATCAACAGCAGATAAAGACGTAACTGTTATTTTAGCTCAAGCAAATAAAAAATCTGAAATAATGAAGGGTGAAGGTGATGGTCAAAGAAATAAAATTTTTGCCGATGCTTTTGGAAGAGATCCACAATTTTTTGCATTCTATAGAGCTATGCAAGCATATGAGAAAGCTTTAATTGGTGGGGAAACGTCATTAGTTTTATCACCTGACAGTGATTTCTTTAAATTTTTTGGAAAGTCAATTAAGCCAAATATAAAAAGATAAATATAACTGGATATTGTGAGTGAATTTATTATTGCTATTGGCTTAGTTTTTTTTGTGGAAGGTCTGTTTTTAGCCATTTTCCCGTCAAGAATTAAAAGCATACTAGAATTGATCAAAAATACACCTGAGAATAAACTTAGATTATTTGGAATAGCCTTTTTGATTATCGGTTTTTTAATAATTTGGTATATAAAAAGTTAAATGAAACCTGCTAATAAAATATTATTTTTACTTATTATTACTTTAAAGTTCTCAATTGCTTATGCAAAACCTATTCCAGAGTCTTTTGCCGATTTAGCAGAGCAATTGATGCCATCTGTGGTGAATATTTCCACTACTCAAACTGTCAGAACAACTACAAATCAATTTCCCTTTCAATTTCCTCCAGGATCACCATTTGGAGAAATGTTTAAAGATTTTGAAAGACCAACAGAAAGGAAAGCCGCATCTCTTGGCTCTGGATTTGTAATAGATGAAGATGGAATTGTAATTACTAATAATCATGTTGTTGCTAATGCAGAGGATATTTTAGTTAGAGTTGGTGAAAAAGAATATGAAGCTAAAGTGATAGGTGCTGATCCATATATGGACATTGCAGTTATAAAAATGAAAACAAGTGATAAATTTAAACCTGTATCTTTTGGAGACTCTAGCAAAGCTAGAGTTGGTGATTGGGTTGTAGCAATTGGAAACCCTTTTGGTTTGGGTGGAACTGTAACTTCGGGAATTATCTCTGCTAGAAATAGACAGATTGGATTAACACGATATGAGGATTTTATACAAACCGATGCATCAATTAACAAAGGCAACTCAGGAGGACCTTTATTTAATTTAAAAGGTGAAGTAATTGGAATCAATACTGCGATTATAGCTCCGGGCCAATCAGGTTCAATTGGTATAGGATTTGCTATTCCAGCTAATGCTGCTTCAAATGTCATTGATCAGCTTATTAAGTTTGGAGAGACAAAAAGAGGATGGTTGGGTGTTAGAATACAAGAAGTTAGCAAAGAGATTGCTGAAGTTGAAAAACTAAAAAAACCTGAAGGGGCGTTAGTTGCAAGCGTTGGAAAAAATAGCCCTGCAGAAAAAGCAGGGATCAAAGCAGGAGACATTATTTTAGAATTTGATGGCAAAAAAATTAACACAATGAAAAAACTTCCAAATGTTGTAGCTAGTACTGAAGTTGGCAAAAGTGTTGAACTTAAAATTTGGAGAAATAAAAAATTAATTTCTAAGAGATTAATTCTTGGCAGACTTGAAACTTCTGAAGAATTTAAGGAAACAAAACCTCAAAAAGTAAAAAAGGATATTGATATTGAGAGTTTAAAAATAGCAGTAAGAGAAATCACAAACGAAGATATTTCTTCAAGAAATTTAAATAAAAAAACTACAGGAGTAGTAATTACTGATATCTCAAATCGTAGTCCTTTGTATAATTTATTAAGCGTTAATGATATAATTATAGAAGTTCAAAAAACTTCTGTAAAAAATTCCTCTGATCTTAAAAGAAAAGTTGATGGTATCTTTAAAAAAGGTGAGAAAACATTATTATTAACAATAATAAATAAAGATAATCGAAGACGATACTTAGGTGTTAAAATAAATTAGTTTGTCAAAAAAAATTATTCTTTTAGCCGGACCTACAGCATCAGGAAAATCAAAACTAGCAATTAATTTAGCCAGAAAATTGAATGGAGAAATCATTAATGCAGATAGCATGCAAGTATTTAAAGAATTCAAAATTTTATCATCTCGTCCAAGCTCAAGTGATACTCAAAAAATTAAACACCATCTTTATGGAGTAATTTCTGTTAAAAGATACTTTTCTGCGGGAGATTGGCTTAAACAAGCAAAAAAAAAAATTAATTTTTGTCTTAAAAAGAAAAAAATTCCAATAGTTGTAGGAGGGACAGGCCTCTATTTTAATACAATTACAAAAGGCATAAGTAAAATTCCAAATATAGATTTAAAAACAAGAAATAAAGTCAGAAATTTGTATCAAAAGATCGGCTCAAAAAGATTTTATAATCTTCTTCTTAAACTTGACCCCAAAATTAAGGGTAGAATTCTTCCAAATGACTCACAAAGAGTTCAAAGAGCTTATGAAGTAAAGTTAAAAACAAGAAAATCATTGTTTGATTGGTTTGTAAATACAAAATCTGATTTTTTAGATTTTGAAATAAAAAAAGTATTTATTGATATCCCAAGGGACGAATTGTTGAAAAAAATATCTCATAGAACAGAGCTAATGATTAAAAAAAAATGTATTAATGAAGTGATAAAATTCAACAGACTTAAAATTAAAAAAAGTCTCTCTGCTAATAAATTAATTGGTGTTCAAGAAATCAACGATTTTTTGAAGGGGTCAATCTCACTAGACCAATGCAAAGAGCTTATCAATATAAAGACCAGGCAATACGCAAAGAGACAAAATACTTGGGCTAGAGGCCATATGGAGAATTGGAATAAGCTTTATTCTAAAAATTTCTCAATTCTTTTAAAAAAATCATTAAAAGTCGTAAGCTAAAACTTGACGCAAATCATTTCTAGGCTAGATTGTATATATGCCAAAATTATTGAGTGGAGCAGAAATTGTATTTAAAGCACTAGAGGACCAAAAAGTAGAATATATTTTTGGTTATCCAGGTGGAGCAGTTTTACCAATTTATGATGAACTAAAAAATCATAAATCAGTTAAACATATTTTAGCAAGGCACGAGCAGGGAGCAGGTCACTCAGCAGAGGGATACGCAAGATCGAGTGGTAAGCCAGGAGTTTTATTAGTCACTTCCGGTCCGGGAGCTACTAACGCTGTTACTGCTCTAACAGATGCTTACATGGATTCGGTTCCACTTGTTTGTATTTCAGGACAAGTGCCAACACATTTAATTGGAACTGATGCATTTCAAGAATGTGATACAACTGGAATTACACGTCCATGTACAAAACATAATTGGTTAGTAAAAGACGTAAATGATCTCTCAAGAGTTCTACATTTAGCTTTTGAAGTAGCAACTACTGGCAGACCTGGTCCAGTTTTAGTTGATATTCCAAAAGATATTCAATTTAAAAAAGGTAAATATAAATTTTTTAAAAATTCTCTAAAGAAAAAGCTTAATGGAAAGGCTACACATAAAATATCAAATACTGAATTAGACAAATTTATTGACTTAATTAAAAAATCTTCAAAGCCAATTTTTTATACGGGTGGTGGAGTAATAAACTCAGGGCCTGAAGCAAGTAAACATTTAAGAGAATTAGTTTCTTTGACCGGCTTTCCTATAACTTCAACATTACAGGGTTTAGGAGCATATCCTGGAGACGATCCACAATTTTTAGGAATGCTTGGAATGCACGGAACTTATGAGGCTAATAATGCGATGCATGATTGTGACCTGATGATAAATATAGGTGCTAGGTTTGATGATAGAATAACAGGTAAGGTGGATGAATTTTCGCCAGGATCAAAAAAAATACATGTTGATATAGATCCATCCTCAATCGGCAAAAATATTAAAGTTGATCTTGCTATAGTTAGTGACGTAACAGAGCTTTTAAAATCTTTAATAAAAAGATTTAAAGAAAAAAATAAAAATTTTGCAAGTTCTAACAAGCAAAAAACATCAAAATGGTGGGAACAAATTGGAAAGTGGAGAGAGAAAAAATCTTTAAATTTCATAAATAGCGATAAGATTATTAAACCTCAATATGCTGTACAAAGATTGTATGAATTAACAAAAAATCAAGATACCTTTATTACTACTGAGGTAGGCCAGCACCAAATGTGGGCAGCTCAACACTATAAATTCAATAAACCAAATAGATGGATGACATCCGGTGGTCTAGGTACTATGGGATACGGTCTTCCGGCAGCAATCGGTGTTCAAATTGCAAATCCTGGAAAGTTAGTGGTTGATATCGCAGGAGAGGCATCAGTTTTGATGACAATGCAAGAAATGTCTACTGCTGTGCAATACAGATTACCAATTAAAATATTTATTTTAAATAATGAGTACATGGGAATGGTTAGACAATGGCAAGAGCTTTTGCATGAAAAGAATTATTCTGAAAGCTACACAGCCGCTTTACCAGACTTTGTTAAACTTGCAGAATCTTATGGTTGTGTTGGTATTAGAGCGAAAACACCGGGTGAGTTAGATGAAAAAATAAATGAAATGATTAGTATTGATAGGCCAGTGATATTTGACTGTGTGGTTGATAAAGCAGAAAATTGTTTTCCAATGATACCGTCCGGTAAGCCTCATAATCAGATGATTTTAGGACCCGAGGAAGAAGAAGAAATTTCTGATGAAGGGAAAATTTTAGTTTAATGGCAAAGTCTAAATCTGCTTACAGTGTTCCAGGAAAAATTGGAAAGATTGAAAGACATATTATTGTAGTATGGGTTGATAATGAAGCAGGAGTTCTTGCAAGAATCGCAGGACTTTTTTCTGGCAGGGGATATAATATTGAGTCTCTTGCAGTAGCAGAAGTTGATAAAAAAAAACATATTTCCAGAATAACGATAGTAACTGAAGGCACACCACAAGTAATCGAGCAAATTAATTTACAACTTAAAAAACTAGTACCTGTTCATAAAGTAGCTGATTTTAAACGAGGTGAAAAAGATATTCTATTTAGAGAATTGGCAATGTTTAAAATTTTAGGAAATACCAAAAAAATTGAAAAAGTTAAAAAAATTTGTAAGAAATTCAATCCTGTAATCCTTGATAAAACGAAGAAATCTGTTGTAATACAAGTAACTGCATTGAGAGCAGAAATTGATAAATTAGCTCTTGATTTAAAAAGTTTAGGACTTATAAGCACTTCTAGGACAGGCGCAGTAGCGATGACAAAAGGTTCAAAAATATTTAGTTAATTATGAAAACTTATTACGACAAAGACACAAATAAAGATTTAATAAAGAATAAAAAAGTTGCTATTTTTGGTTATGGAAGTCAAGGTCATGCACATGCACTTAACTTAAAAGATAGCGGTGTTAAAGAGGTGGTTGTAGCTTTAAGAGAAGGCTCATCAAGTATTAAAAAAGCTGAGAGTGCTGGATTAAAAGTTATGTCACTATCAGATGCAGCAGCGTGGGCAGATGTAGTGATGATGTTAACTCCAGATGAACTTCAATCAGAAATATATAAAAATCATATTGAACAAAGAATGAAAGAGGGAACAAGTTTAGCCTTCGCTCATGGGTTAAATATTCATTTTGATTTAATCAATGCTAGAAAAGACTTGGATGTTTTCATGGTCGCTCCAAAAGGCCCTGGACATACAGTCAGAAGTGAATATCAAAAAGGTGGAGGAGTACCTTGTTTGATGGCCGTTCATAAAGATAGTTCAGGAAAAGCAAAAGATTTAGCGTTATCTTATGCTTCTGCTGTTGGAGGAGGTAAAGCCGGAATTATAGAAACAACTTTTAAAGATGAGTGCGAAACAGATTTATTTGGTGAGCAAACTGTTTTATGCGGTGGTTTAGTTGAATTAATTAAAAATGGTTTTGAAACTTTGACAGAGGCAGGATATCCACCTGAAATGGCTTACTTTGAAACTCTTCATGAAGTAAAATTAATTGTTGACCTAATTTATGAGGGAGGAATAGCGAATATGAATTATTCTATTTCTAATACAGCTGAGTATGGAGAGTATGTTTCTGGAAAAAGAGTTGTTGATGACAAGACTAAGGATAAAATGAAGGAAGTATTAAAAGATATTCAATCTGGTAAATTTACAAAACAATGGATGGATGAGCATAAATCAGGTCAAAAAAACTTCTTAAAAATGAGGCAAGATTTGGCAAAACACCCTATAGAAAAGGTTGGTAAAGAACTCCGAGCGATGATGCCATGGATTGGTAAAAATAAACTGGTCGATAAGGATAAAAATTAACCCAATCTGAGTCGAAAACACTAAGTTGAACTACATAATTATTTGCAAATTCTAGCTTTGATTGTAGTATGAGTGGCTGAATATTTTTATAATTATTAGATATGACAGATAAAAACAGAATTATAATTTTTGATACAACGATGCGTGATGGAGAGCAGTCCCCAGGAGCATCAATGAGTTTAGAGGAAAAATTACAAATTTCTAGAGTGTTCGACGAATTAGGCGTAGACATAATTGAAGCTGGTTTTCCAATAGCTTCGCCTGGAGATTTTGAAGCCGTAACTGAAATTAGCAAAACTCTAAAAAAATCTATTCCAGCTGGATTAGCTAGAGCTACTAAAAAAGATATTGATGCATGTCATCAAGCTCTAAAGCACGCAAAGAATTTTAGAATTCATACTTTTATATCCACAAGTCCCCTTCATATGAAGCATAAACTTAATAAATCACCTGAAGAAGTTTTAGAGTCTATAAAAGAAAGTGTCACTTACGCAAGAAAATTTACTGATGACGTTGAGTGGTCTTGTGAGGATGGAACACGAACAGACATGGATTATATGTGCAAGACAGTTGAACTTGCTATTAAATCTGGAGCCAAAACAATTAATATTCCAGACACCGTAGGATACACAGTTCCTTCAGAATTTAAAAAAATTATCGAAACATTAATAAATAAAGTTCCAAACATAGACAAAGCAATTCTTTCTACTCATTGTCACAACGATTTAGGTTTAGCGGTAGCTAATTCATTAGCTGGAGTTATGGCTGGAGCAAGACAAATCGAATGTACTATTAATGGAATTGGAGAGAGAGCTGGAAATGCTGCGCTTGAGGAAGTTGTAATGGCGATGAGAACCAGACCTGATTTGATGCCTTTCACAACAAACATTAATACTAAGCTTTTAAGTAAAGCATCTAAAGTTGTTTCGAATGCTACAGGTTTTCCAGTGCAATTCAACAAAGCTATAGTTGGCAAAAATGCTTTTGCACATGAATCAGGAATTCATCAAGATGGAATGTTAAAAAATAGAAATACTTATGAAATCATGACTCCTGAAAGTGTGGGCGTAAAAAAAACATCTTTAGTAATGGGTAAACATTCTGGCAGACACGCGTTTAGGGATAAATTATCTGATATGGGTTATGTAGATGTAACAGATGATATTATAAATACCGCTTTTGGTAAATTTAAAATATTAGCAGATAAGAAGAAACATATTTATGATGAAGACATTGCCGCTCTTGTGGATGATAGTCTAGTGACTGAAGACAATGTAATCAAGTTAAAATCTTTAAAAGTTTACGCAGGTACAGGAGAACCACAGAAAGCAGAAATGACATTAGAGGTTTTTGGTGAAATCAAAAGTGCAGCTGAAACAGGGGATGGTCCAGTTGATGCAATTTTTAAATGTATAAAAAAACTATTTGCTCATGATGTTAAACTTCTTTTATACAATGTACATGCAGTTACAGAGGGTACTGACGCACAAGCTACTGTAAGTGTAAGAATAGAGGAGAAAGGTAAAACTACCGTTGGTCAAGCTGCAGATACTGATACTTTGGTAGCTTCAGCAAATGCTTATTTAAGTGCATTAAATAAATTAATAATAAAAAGAAAAAAAACAGCGCCAGATGATGAAAATCTAAGCGCTCAAATATAGAAAGGTAAATATGTTTAAAGGTTTAACTGGATTAACTTCACTTTGGTCACAAGATATGGCAATTGATTTAGGCACGGCTAACACCTTAGTAGTTCTGAAAGACCAGGGTGTTGTACTTAATGAGCCTTCAGTAGTTGCAGTTATAGAGGATGCCGGTAAAAAGTCAGTTCTTGCAGTAGGAGATGAGGCTAAAACTATGTTAGGAAGAACTCCAGGAAATATATCAGCTATTAGACCTCTAAAAGACGGGGTGATCGCTGACTTTGTCGTAACAGAGGAAATGATCAAACATTTTATTAAAAAAGTCCATAAAAAAAATGCTTTTGCAAATCCAAGAATTTTGATTTGTGTTCCTACAGGATCCACTCCTGTTGAGAGAAAGGCAATACAAGACTCTGCCTTGGCTGCAGGAGCTAGAAAAGTTCAATTAATTGAAGAACCTATTGCTGCAGCAATCGGTGCCGGCTTACCAATTTCAGAAGCCACAGGCTCTATGGTGGTAGATATTGGAGGTGGAACTACCGAGATAGCGGTGATGTCACTCGGTGGAGTTGTTTATTCAAAATCTTTAAGAGTAGCAGGCGATGCTCTCGATCAATCTATTATTGCTTATATGAGAAAAAAAATGAATTTGATGATTGGAGACTCAACTGCAGAAAAAATTAAAAAAGAAATTGGAACTGCCATTCCATCATCAAGCAATACTTTTTTGATGAAAGGTAGGGATATAAGATCTGGGACTCCTAAAGAGATTGAGCTTACAGAAAAAGATGCTTGCGAAGCTCTAATGCCTATTTTAAATCAGATTTTGGGGGGTATAAAAGAAGCTTTAGAAAACACTCCACCAGAATTGTCTGCAGATTTAATTGATATGGGATTAGTTTTAACAGGTGGGGGCGCTTTATTAAAAAATATTGATAAATTAATTTCTCAAGATACAGGCTTACCTGTAACAATAGCTGATGATCCATTATCATGTGTTGCTATTGGAACTGGAAGAGCCCTAGAAAATGAGGAACTGTTTTCTACAATGTTATCTGAATATTAATTTGTCTTTACCTAAAAAATGTCAGTTAGTAGAGATGATTTTAGTATAGCTTTTCGTTCAGCTCTTTTACAAAGAGGAGCAACCCAAAAATTTTCAATTTTCTCTCTTATAATCTTAGCAATAGTGATTTTTTTTCTAGATGTTTATGGATTTAAAGCAATTAAAACAACAAGAAGTTTTATTAATGACGTTGTCTATAGAGTTACTTATTTAGCTTCTACTCCAACAAGAATATTTCCAGGTATTCACCAGGGAATAGCAAGTCATTTTAACTTAAAAAAAGAAAATGAAGAATTAAGACAAGTCATAGAACGTTATAAATCTCTTGATCTAAATCTAGAATATATATCAAATGAAAACAAAAATTTGAAAAAAGTTTTAGATACAGAAAATGTAGAAAGCGTTTCGAATGTAGTTTTAGCTAAAGTTTTAGTTGATCGTAATAGCCCTTTTTTAAAATCAATAATTATTAATAAAGGAAGTAAAGAAGATATAGTTAAAGGTATGCCAGTTACTCAAAATAAGTATTTGATTGGACGAATAGTCGAAACAAACTATTTATCATCAAGAGTACTATTACTAAATGATTTAAATAGCAGAATTCCAGTTACTTTTGATGACAAAAGTACTCAAGCGATTTTAACTGGAGGTGGTACTCGTAAGCCTACATTGTCTTATTTACCTGAAGATTTTCAATTTAAAGAAGGTATTACTGTATTTGCCTCTGGAAAAGATGGAATTTTTACTGCAGGCACACCTATCGGAAAAACAACGGATTATGGAGCAGTTGAGTTATTTGTTGACCCAAATCAATTATCGTATGTGACGGTAAATTTAATTAAACCAAGTAAGGAAGTTTTCTAATGGCAAAATTAAATATTGTTCAAAAATTATTTGCAGCAGGTCCTTTAATTTTATTATATTACTTATCAATTAGCGAAATTGATACAAATCTAGAAAAATTATTTGAAGTTTTTTCTCTAAATCTACAAATTATTATAATTTATTTTTGGATAATAAAACGCCCAAATTTGATGGGCCCAGGTCATATATTTTTAGCTGGTCTTATAAACGATGTGGTGATGGGATTTCCATTAGGTATCAGCTCACTCTCTTATCTTTTAGTTTGTTTTGTAGGTAATTATGTAAGAAATAAAAGTGTAAATACTACAATAGCATCTGATTGGTTTACGTTTTTTATAGCTTTAATTTTTGCCAACTTACTATTCTTTACGTTGTTAAATAATTTTTCGGAAGTTGCTATTTCTTACGCGAAAATTGGTTATAATACTTTTTTCACTTTATTTATGTTTCCAGTTTTTTGGCTTCTGTTTAATTTTTATAAAATAAGCTTTATAGGATCTCAAGATGCTTAGCCCTGGGTCAGGAAATACCGTTATTAAGTCAAAACTTATAAATAGAAGAATGTTTCTATTAACTGCAGCAAAAGCTGTAGTAATGGTTGGTTTAGTAGGGAGACTTATATCTCTTCAAATTAATCAAGCTACAAAATACAAATCTTTATCAGATAAAAACAGGTTTAGAGAATGGAAGTTAGCCCCTGAAAGAGGAGCAATAAAAGATTTTTTTGATACAAAAATAGCATCAACTGAACCTCTTTACCAATTACATTTAGTTCCTGAAAATGCTAAAGACTTAGACAATTTATTTGTAAGATTAAAAGCGATTTTAAAAATTACTGATCGAAAAGTTTCCTATTTAAAAAGAGTTATAAAAAAACAAAAACCCTGGGAACCAGTAATTGTTTCTGAAAATTTGAATTGGTCCGAATTTTCAAGAATAAATTTATTTTTACACGAGTTGGAGGGGGTAGAACCTATTGTATCAGTAGCAAGAACTTATCCTGATAATTCTTCAGCTCATATTTTGGGTTATGTTTCTCAAATAAGTGCTAAAGATTTACAAACAAAAGAATATCTTAAAGAATTAGCTGTACCAGGTATGGCAATAGGAAAAACCGGTTTAGAAAGAAAACTAGATGAACAGATAATTGGTAAAGTTGGCTATCAACGATATGAAGTTAATGCTTTTGGAAAAAGAATAAGGGAAATTAAAATTGATGAGGGCCAAGCAGGTAAAAGTTTCAAAACAACTTTAGACTACGAAATTCAAAAATATACCAATGAACTCTTAAAAGATAAAGCAGCAGCAGTGTGTGTGATGGATGTTTACAATGGAGATATTGTATCTTTAGTTTCCTCTCCAACGTTTGAGCCTAATGAATTTGTTCATGGATTAGATAAGGCTTATTGGAATAGTTTGATTAAAGACGAAAAGAAACCATTAGGTAACAAGGCATTATCGGGATTATACCCTCCTGGATCTACGATTAAAACTTTGGTGGCTTTAAGTGCTTTAGAAAATAAAATTATTAGACCTTTAGATACTTTTACATGCAAAGGAAAGATCGAGCTTTATGGTGAGAAGTTTCATTGTTGGGAGAAAGATGGACACGGTATTGTAAATCTTAGAAAAGGAATTCAGAGATCTTGTGATGTTTATTTTTATGAAGTTGCTAGAAAACTTGGTGTGGATAAATTATCAGAAACTGCAAAGAGATTTGGTTTGGGAAAAAAGGTTTTAAGTGATTTTATTGAAGAAAGGTCTGGAGTAGTACCAAATACAAAATGGAAGAAAAAATTTATAGGACAAAATTGGTACTTAGGTGAAACTCTTCACTCAGGAATAGGTCAAGGATACTTCCAAAGTACTCCTTTGCAATTATGTTTAATGACGGCACAAATAGCAAATGGAGGATTTGAAATAAAGCCAAGAATAATAGTTGATGAAAAAAACGACAACTTAAGAAATTATTTAAAACATAAAAATGAGAATCCCAATGAACCTCTTCCAACTGATTTATTAATATCAAATTTTAACTTAAAGCCTTTATTTAAAAACCAAGAACATATTAACCTAATTAAGGATGCTATGTTTTCTTCTTCAAATGAACCAGGAGGAACTTCTTATAGACATAGGTTAGAGAATCCAAAATATACATTTGCTGGTAAAACTGGCTCATCACAGATCAAAAGATTTACAGAGGCTCAGCGTGAAGCAGAGGTAAAACAAGAAAGTTTACCTTACAAAGATAGAGACCATGCATTGTTTGTAGCATTTGCTCCATATAAAAATCCGCAATATGCAATAAGTGTTTTAGTTGAGCATGGTGGTTCAGGTGGTAAAACTGCTGCGCCAATAGCGAAGAAAGTAATTAAAAAAGTTCTTGAAAGACATGAATTAAGAAGAAGTGCAAATAATAAAATTGGAGAATCTGTTTAATGTTACAACCAAGATCTATTCATTCATCATTAAGTTTAAAAGATAAACTTTCTTCAATTGATTATATTTTAGTTTTTTCAATTTTTATTTTAGGGCTTATAAGTATTATGGCTATGTATTCAACGGATGGAGGAGAGTTTAAATACCATACTAATAGTCACATACTTAGATTTTTCATTTTCTTTGGGATGTTTCTAATTATTTCCTTTGTTCAAATTAGATTTTGGCACAGCACGAGTTTTTTAATGTATATTTTGTTTTTTTTATTACTTCTTGGTGTAAAATATTTTGGTCTTACCTCTTCAGGTTCTAAGCGTTGGTTAGATTTATATTTTATGAATCTTCAACCTTCAGAGTTAATGAAAATAGGTTTAATTTTATTTCTCGCAAAGTATTATCATAGAATTTCAATTGAAAATATTAATCAAATAAGATTTTTGTTTTTACCTATTGTAGTATTGATTGCTCCGGTAATATTAGTAGCTACTCAACCAGATTTAGGAACAGCTTTGTTGATTGCTGCAGGAGGCTTAACAGTTGCTTGGCTAGCTGGAGTGAAAGTAAAATTTTTTGTATTTTCTGGTTTATCTTTTTTGGCATTGTTACCCATAGCGATATCTTTTCTAAAACCTTATCAAAAATCAAGAATACTAACATTTTTAAATCCTGAAAGAGATCCCTTAGGTGCAGGATATCAAATTATTCAGTCTAAAATTGCTATTGGCTCTGGCGGTTTATTTGGCAAAGGTTTTTTACAAGGATCCCAGAGTTATTTAGATTATTTACCAGAGAAACATACAGATTTTATTTTTACACTTTTTTCAGAAGAATTTGGATTTTTTGGATCACTATTAATACTTTTCTTATATGCGATAATTGTCTGGAGAATAGTTAAAATTGGCAATATTACGAGAAGTAATTTTGGAAAATTATATTGTTATAGTTTTGCTACTGCATTTTTTATATATGTAGTTGTAAATATGATGATGGTTCTAGGCTTGCTTCCAATTGTGGGATCACCTCTACCAATTATGTCTTATGGAGGCTCCTCTATGATGGCAATTATGTTAGGATTGGGTATAGCAATGTCATGTAAAATTTACAAAGATACACCTGTAAATTAAACCTATTTTGGTCAAATTTGATTTTATTAAATGCTTGTAAAATATAATGATAGGTGGTTAATTTATGAAAAAATATATGTTTGGTGATAAAAAAAACAAATTAACAGACACAGAAAGATCTTTAATTAGTGAAACTGTAAGCATTGAGGGAACCATAAATAGTTCTGGAGCCATTGATGTAGCGGGATTAGTAAAAGGTCCAGTTTACTCTAAAGAGATTATTATTCGAGAAACAGGATCAATCACCGGGTCAATAGAAGGAGACCACATAGAAATTCATGGGCATTTAGATGGAAAGGTTTCAGGTCAAGATATTGTCATTGGAACAACAGGTACAGTTAAAGGCGATATTGAATTTGGAAACAATCTAAAGACAGAGAACGGAGCTGACATAGATGGCTACATCAAAAAAACAAATAAATCTAAATCTACTTTAACAGGCGATTTTTTATTTAAGAAAAAAGAAAAAAAAGAACAAGCTGAAAACAAAGAAGATAGGCCTGATGTGGTTAACAAAGAAGCTTTGGCCTAATCTACCGCACTATTAATTTTTATTCTATCTAATATAATTTTCATAATGGAAAATTATAAATGTAAGTCAGTTGGTATTATCGGATCAGGTATTCAAGGAGTTTGTACCGGGCTACAATTGATTAAAAAAGGTATCCCAGTGACAATATTTGATAGACAAGATCCCCTATCTTCAGAATACAAACCCGCATCTTATGGGAACGCTGGTCATTTTTCACCTTACGCCGTTATTCAATTTAATCGTCCAGATATTTTGTACGATGTTCCAAAAATGCTTTTTAGCTCTTATGGACCACTTGCTTTAAAATGGAATCATATTCCAAAAATGTTTAATTGGTTTTTACGCTACTTTAAAAATTGTAATAAAAAATCGATGATGCATACAGCAAAATACATGCATCAAATTTTAAGTTTATCAAATGATGCTTACGAGGAAATTTTTCAAGAAATTGATATTACAGGTCTTGTTGAAAAAAAAGGTATAATATATGTTTGGACTAATAAAAACTTAAAGAGTAGAGAGTTAGAAATTAAACTGAGAGATGAACTTGGAATTCAGCAAAAATTACTTACTCAAAATGAAATTTTAGAATTAGAGCCAAATTTGAGTCCTGTGTTTGACTCAGGTGTAATATATGAGGACGCAATGCACGCTAAAGATCCTCATGGAATTCTTAAAGAAATATTTAAGTTGTTTCTTAAAAAAGGGGGTAAATTTATTCAAACAAACATTAAGAGCATAGAACAGTCAAAATTTAATGAAACATTAATAAAATCAGAAAATGAAAAATATAGGTTTGAAAAATCAGTAATTGCTTCAGGAGCTTTCTCGAAAAAATTAACTGATCAATTAGGAGAAAATATTCCTTTAGATACTGAGCGTGGTTATCATGTCCACTTTAAAGGTCAGGATAATCTTATTACAAGGCCAGTAATATTTTTAGATCGTGGTTTTGGAATGACACCGATGAATCAAGGTTTAAGAGCTGTAGGGACAGTTGAGCTTGGCGGATTAGACAACCCACCTTCAAAAAAGAGAATTGATTACGTAATAAAATGCGCTAAAGAACTTCTACCTCAACTGGGAAAACATGAGGACGAATGGCTTGGCTTTAGACCAACTTTACCAGATTTTTTACCCGTATTAGGACCTTCTCTAAAAAACAAAAACATTATATATGCATTTGGCCATCAACATTTAGGCTGGACATTAGGAGCTATAACAGGCAAGATTATTTCCGGAATTGTAGCAGGTGAAAAGACTAATTTAGATTTATCTGCCTACAGTTCAAAAAGATTTAATTAGGATTTTTTTGTCAAAAAATTATTTAGCTTACATTTTTCTTACATTAGCTGCTTTATTCTGGTCAGGAAATTTTATTATAGGGAAATTTGCAACTTTATTCGAAGTACCACCGCTAACTCTAAATTTTTTAAGATGGGTCATGGTATGGGTTTTATTGATACCTTTCACTATTAAAGAAATTTTAGCTAAAAGAATCTATATTAAAGAAAATTTTTTAGTAATAAGTTTTATGGGTATTTTATCAATTAGCACCTTCAACTCGGTTGTATATTTTGCTTTAAACTTTACACAAGTTATTAATGCCGTTTTAATGTTAGCTGCTATTCCACCAATGATAATAATTTTTTCATCAATTATGAAAATTGAAAAAACAAATATTTTTCAAATATTTGGATTAATTTTATCAGTTATTGGAGTTGCAACAATTATTTCAAATGCAGATATTCAAAAAATAATTTCTTTAAGTTTCAACAAAGGCGATATATGGATGCTGGTTTGTGTTTTGAGTTGGTCATTATACTCAACATTGCTAAAAAAAAGTAAGTTAGAATTATCTCAATTTTCATTAATTCAAATAATGGTTACTGCAGGATTAATTTTTTTATTTCCACAGTTTCTATATGAACAATCGATCGGGTTACATGTAAAAATTAATAATGCCTTTATCTTCATCTTAATTTATGTAGTTATCTTTCCCGCAATTGCAGCTTATTATTGTTGGCAAAAAGCTATAGAACTAATTGGGCCCAACAGATCTTCAATGTTTATTCAACTCATGCCCCTTTTTAGTGCATTAATGGCAATAATAATTTTTAAAGAAAAATTTCAACTGTTTCATTTAATTGGGGCAATTTTTATAATTTCTGGTATTTATTTATCAAATAGGAAAACTCAATGATAAAAGTTGCAGTATTAGATGATTATCAAGATGCTTTTATACAAATTGTTAACACATCAAAGTATAAAGACAAATATCATTTTAAAATTTTTAATGAAGCCTTCAATGATGAAAATGAAGCTATTGAAGCCTTGGAGGAATTCGAAGCATTGTTTATAATGCGAGAAAGAACCCCCATCACAAAAGATTTATTAGAAAATTTACCAAATCTTAAATACATAATGACTTCAGGTATGCGTAATAATTCTATTAATTTAGAAGTAGCGAAAAAAAAAGGTATTTTGGTATGTGGAACTGAAATAAATTCAAATCCTGCAGCTGAAATCACTTGGACTTTGATCTTAGGTCTTTTAAGAAATGTTAAACAAGAAATTGATAATATGTTTCAAGGATATTGGCAGACTACTATCGGTTCAGAATTAAAAGGTAAAATGTTGGGGTTAATAGGCTTGGGTAAAATTGGAACACAAGTTGCAAAGGTAGGCAAAGCTTTTGGAATGGAAGTGTGCGCTTGGAGTGAAAATCTAAATTTATCTCATGCTAATGAACATGGAGTATTACCTATGAGTAAAGAAGATTTACTTAAAAATTCAGATATAATTTCTATTCATTTAGTTTTAGGTGAAAGGTATAAAAACTTAATTACAAAAAAAGAAATAGAAATGATGAAAAAAACAAGTTTTTTAATCAATACTTCGAGAGGTCCAATTATTAATGAAAATGATTTAGTTGAAGCTTTAAAAGATGAAAAAATAGCCGGTGTCGGTTTAGATGTTTATGACACAGAACCACTCCCGCAAGATCATAAACTTCGATTTCTTTCAAATGCTTTATTATTACCCCATATCGGTTACGTAACTGCTGAAAATTATTTAAAATTTTATTCGCAAATGATTGAAAATTTAGAAAGTTGCTTAGAAAACAAGCCTTTACGAATAATCTCATAGAAAAGAACTTCCATTACAGGTTGTATTATATAAACTCATTTTGAGTGATTCGTTTGTTTTATAACAAACAAATCTCTGCTTAAAATAGGGGAAATATAAGAAGAAAAGAGAGTATGAAAAAAATTTTAGGCTTTTTGCTTGGTCTCACTTTATTAACTGGTTGCGCTGAGTCTATAGCTCTATTAGGACCAACCTCCACCGCAGTAACAGGCGGAAACATTGCTCAGTCAACTCTTTCTTCAGCAGTAAATTTTGGGGTAAAAAAACAAACTGGAAAAAGCCCAATGGAACATGCAATGACATATGCTGAGGGAATGAGTCCGCAGAAAAAGAAAGAGCCTTGCTTATCATTTGCTGAAAAAACTAATTCAGAAATTTGTGCTATTGTGAAAAAACAATTGAAAATAACTAAATCGAAGATATTAAAGAAATCAAAGAAAAATTCTATAAAAGAACTTACTTCATCTCTTCAGCCTAATATAAATCAAAAATCTAAAATTAAGTATTTAGATTAATTTACTCTTAAACAAGTCAGCATTTTAAATTTAAGATTTTAACCACCTTGAGTTGTGTTAATAAAAATTAATACGCCAATAATTAACTTTTATTTAAAGATGAAGCAGATATATGGGACCAATCAAAACAAGATTTAATCATGAAAAAAATATTGCTTTTATTATCATCTATTTTCCTGCTGAACGGTTGCGCTGAGTCGTTAGCATTACTCGGCCCAGGCGCCTCTAACGGAAGATTTGTTCAATCCAGTTTAAATTCAGCTATTAGTTATGGGGTTAAAAAACAAACAGGAAAAACTCCTTTGGAGCACGCTATTGCTTACGTAGAAGAAAAAAATCCAGAGAGAAAAAAAGAAACCTGCTTTTCTTCTTTTGAAATAACAAGGTCTGAATTTTGCACAATTGTTAAAAAACAAATTAAGTCTAAAAGCGCTGCTGTGGTAGAAAAGACTACAGACTTTGTGAAAGAATTTCCAAAAAATAAAATTAAAGAAATATCTAAGATTGAAAAAATAGCAAAGAAATCAATTATTTATAATAGAAGATAACTTTTTTTTCTAAAGGGATGGCCCCAATAAAATTGGGACCACCTAACTTTTTTAAGCAGCTAAAGCTTGTTTGATATCAGCTATAATATCGTCTGGATGTTCAATACCAATCGATAATCTTACATAACCTGGTGTTACACCTGCTGCCGCTAGCGCTGTGTCATCTAATTGACTGTGCGTAGTAGTAGCCGGGTGAATTGCTAAACTTCTAGCATCACCAATATTTGCAACGTGATATAGCATTTTTAAGTTATCAATGAATTTAGCACCAGCTTCTTTAGTGCCTAGATCCATTCCAACTAAAGATCCGTATCCACCTTGCATGTATTTTTTAGCTCTTTCTTTAATCTCCCCTTGATGATTAGTAGGGTAGATTACATTCTTAACTTTCTTTTGTGTTTCTAAGAAAGTAACAACTTTTTCTGCATTACTACAATGTTGTTTCATTCTAAGAGCAACTGTTTCCAAACCTTGAATAATTTGAAAAGCATTAAATGGACTTAATGGAGCACCTAAGTCTCTCAATAAAACCACTCTTGCTCTGATTACAAATGGTATGTTAGCTCCTGTTAATTGAGGAACTGCATCTGCCCAAACGGCACCACCATAACTTTGATCAGGTTCATTTATCAATGGTTGTCTTTTTCTGTCTTTAATCCAGTCAAAGTTTCCGCCATCAACAATTATTCCACCAATTGAAGTTCCGTGACCACCAATATATTTGGTCAAAGAGTGCATAACGATTGCAGCTCCATGAGCTAAAGGTTTACAAATAACTGGTGAAGCTGTGTTATCGATGATTAAAGGAATTCCTTTTTTTCTACCGATATCTGCAACTTCTTTAATTGGAAAAACACGAAGGTATGGATTTGGGCAAGACTCACCGTAGTAAGCTCTTGTTTTATCATCAGTCACTTTTTCAAAGTTTTTAGGATTTGCAGGATCTGCAAATCTAACTTCAATACCTTGTTGTCTCAAAGTATTTTTGAATAAGTTTACTGTACCTCCGTATAAGTCAGTTGAAGCAACAATATTGTCCCCAGCCTGTGCTAAATTTTGAATACACATTGCTGATGCTGCTTGACCTGAACCTACCGCTAATGCAGCTACACCACCTTCAAGTGCTGCAACTCTTTTCTCTAAAACATCAACTGTTGGGTTCATTATACGTGTATAAATATTACCAAATTCTTTTAAACCAAATAAATTTGCTGCGTGTTCTGCATTTTTAAATTGGTAAGAAGTTGTTTGGTAAATTGGAACAGCTACTGCTGTAGTAGTAGGATCTGATCTGTAATCACTACCATGTAAGCCAATAGTTTCCGGATGTTTAAAATCAGCCATTGATTTTCCCCCTTACTGTTTCTCTTATTGTCTCGTTCATTTTTTCTCCATTCTTGGAGAAGAATGAACGAATTTTAATTCTGTTCATCTTCTCCTTTTTAGTACTTCGGCAAATGCCGGGTGTACAATATGGTTCAAATACCCGGTTTGATTTTAGATTTTTCCAAAAAAAAACCACCGACTAAAGCGGTGGTCTGAAAGACTTAGGCGCTTTAGCAGGATTTATTAAGCGCCCGCAAGTTGCTTTAACTCAGCGCTAAACAAATATACCAAGAAAATTAGGATATTGTCAACTATCAATTAAATATTGTTCCAGAACAATTTTGAAAGGTTTATTCCAGACAAATCTTTATATGCAGCTAGTCCAGTAGGGCTAGTAATATTGATATCGCCAATTAATTTCTCTTGTACGAAATCTATCCCTGCAAAATATATATTGTTTTTCACTAACAATTTACCAATTGCTCTACTTGCATTAACTTCCTTATTTGTGAGCTTTGTTAATTTTGCTTTAGCTCCTTTACTCATATTAGATAAAATACTACCTTTTTTAGGTACTCTAGAAATAGCACCTACAATCTTTCCTTTAATAATAAAAACCCTTTTATCGCCTTTAGAAATCCCGGGTAAAAACTTTTGAAAAAATAAATGATTATAAGTTTTCAATAATTTTCTAATTTTGATTGCGTTAAAGGTTTTTAATAAAATTACGTTATTACCACTAAAACCATTAATAGGTTTAGCCACAACAGCTTTATGTTTTTTAAAAAAACTTTTAATTTCTGAAAGATTTTCACTAATCAAAGTTGGAGGCATATACCTCATTAGATTGATGGAAAATAACTTTTCAGATATGTTTCTTACAGCAAAAGGGTGATTTATAATTTTAACCTTCCTAGAGATATGGTTCAGTAAGAATGTTGTATATAAATAACGATTATCAAAAGGGGGATCATTTCTGATTAATATAACTTTAGATTTTTCTAAATTAAAATTGATATTTCTTATTAGTGAGTAGAATTTCTTTTTATTATCATTGATTTTTATATACTTACAAGAAGCTAAAACTTTTCCATTCAAAAAGCTCAAATTTTCTGGTTCAAAATAATATATTTTGTAGCCTCTTTTTTGTGCTTCAGATGCTAAAAGAATAGTTGTATCAGTTTTGATATTTACTTTTTTAAGATCAGAACCCTGAATAGCTAAAATTTTCGTCATGATTAATTAAAAAATCTAATTTTTTTGTTTTATTATATTGTTCAATTAGCATTTCTGCTCTAGTTTTTTTATTACTAATAATTTCCTCTATATGTTTTAAATAAATTGTCTCATTTTTCCCACTTTTATTCAGCTCATTTCTTTTTTCTAAGCCTTTTTTTGACAAGTTTAAAAATATTTTTGCCCAATCAATTAATTTTTTATTTTTTAGCAGAGTGTTTAATCCTTGTTTAGGGGCGTTTAAGTATGCTTCCATAACTTCCTCTTTTTTCCAATTTTTTATAATTTCATAAGTCTCCTCCAAAGATCCATAAATTAATCCTGTAAAGAAAGAGGGACCGTTACAAATACAACCGAAATTACATGTATCTAAAGATCTAAACTCTATAACCTGTTTTAATCTTATCTCAGTAAAAATAGTACTTAAGTGATTTTCAAAATCTTCTAAAGTTGGTTTTTCTCCTTTTAAAAAAATTAAATTGCCATTTAAAAAATCCCTAAAAGTTTGACCGTTTGGCGAGTAATATTTTCCATTTTTTTTAAGAAATAAAATTGGGTAATTGATTGCATGATCAATATATTTTTCAAAATTAACATTCTCAAAAGTAATTGGCATTATTCCACCTCTATTAGTTTCTTGCCAAACCTTTCCTCTATAAGATAAAAAACCTGAAAGCTTGTTTTCATAAAAAGGAGAGTTTGCAAAAAGAGCAATAGTTAAAGGAGCTAAATAGTTTCCAATTTTAAATTTTTTTTCAAAATCTTCTTCAGAAGTGTAATCATAATTAATCTGAATACCGGCAGTTTTGTACATCATATCTAAACTTAATTTGCCACCTTTTGGCATTTCTGATGTCATAATTTTGTAACGCTCTTTAGGACTTTTAGGGATTTCAATTAATTTATTAAAAGGATCGTATGCAATAGATGAAGTTGTGATAGAGGCAGAGCTAAAAACTTCTTTCAGTTCATCGAAATGAGAACTATTTTCTGAACAAACTAAATGTATATTTTTAAAAGGTGCACCTGATAATTCATATTGAAACCCCGGCTCAGTAGTAATCTTTTGATTTTCCCTCTTTAAACCAATTATTTTATCTTTTTCATATTGAAGCTCCCAACCATTGTTTTTAAGAAGTTCAAATACTTTCTTTATCTTTTCATAATCAATTCTTTTAAGATCTTTTTTATTAAAAAGAAATTTTTCATGCTCAACGCCAATTCTAAGTTGATTATTCTCTTTAATTCCGTCGTTGAAATATTTAATTAATTGGCTGTTATTTTCTATGAGTGTAGGTGAATTATTAGTCAAACGTCTTTAACTCTAATACATTTCCATTTGGATCTTCAATAAAAAATGTATTCTGTTCAAACTCAGTTCCCTCAAACCTTGTGTAGGGCTTATCAATATAATTTATTTTATTGGCTTCAATATTAGATTTAATTTTATTAAACACTTCTTTTTTTAAATGTACGCCAAAGTGCGGGACTGGAACTTGGCCCATATCTACATCATGTTTCTCTCTAGGCAGTTTCATAGATGTTTGGTGTAGAGTTAGTTCATTACCCCAAAAATCAATATCAACCCATTTGCCATCTTCACGATTACCAGTTTTGCACCCTAAAATATCAGTGTAAAAAGCTTCCGCTTTTTTTAAATCCCCTGCAGGGATCGCTAAATGAAATGAATTACTCATGTGCAGCTTTATATATTCTTCTTTAAATTTTTCAAGTAGTCATTATATACATCCTATGAACGATTATTTAGAATCTATAAAAAAAAGAGATCCTGCGGCAAAATCTATACTGAGTATCATTCTCACATATCCAGGTGTTAAGGCAGTTTTCTTTCATCAAGTATCAAATTTTTTTTACAAAGCTGGATTTGATTTAATAGCCAGAATTATTTCACAAACAATAAGATTTTTTACAGGAATTGAAATTCATCCTGGGGCCAAGATAGGTAAAAATTTATTTATTGATCATGGTATGGGTGTAGTGATCGGTGAAACTTCTGAAGTTGGAGACAACGTTACTATATATCACAATGTCACTTTAGGAGGAAGTTCTCCAAGCATAGATAGCGAAAGACAACGACATGAAAAAAGACATCCTACGATTGGCCATGATGTTGTAATAGGGTCTGGCGCACAAATAATTGGGCCAATTAAAGTTGGTAACAATGCGAGAATAGCAGCTAACGCAGTTGTGGTAAAAGATGTTCCAGAAAACGCAACGATGGTTGGCATCCCCGCAAAGGCAGTCAAGCTAGAAAATAAAGGGAGCTTCAGACCTTATGGCGTAGATGATAAAGTCAAAGATGAGTAAAGATTGGGATCCAAATTTAACTCCAGAACAAAATTATGTTTTAAAACAAGAGGGAACAGAGTCTCCAGGTAGCAGTCCTTTAAATCAAGAAAAAAGAGAGGGCTCTTATCACTGTGTTGGGTGCGGAACAAAATTATTTGAGTCTACAACTAAATATGAGAGTGGTTCAGGCTGGCCTTCTTTTTTCGAATCTATTCCAGGGGTATTCGAAGAAAAAAAGGATATGCATATTGGTTATCCAAGAACTGAGTATCATTGTAAAAAATGTGGAGGTCATCATGGTCATGTTTTTGATGACGGTCCAAAACCTACTGGAAAACGATATTGTAACAACGGTATCTGTTTAGTCTTTAAACCAAAAGGCGAGTAGTTATACACAAACCAATTAAGTGTTTTAATACAACTTATCAAAAAATTATAATCTAACTTGTCATGTCCTCTAGACCAAGGCGGCACAAGTTTGTAAGATTATCATTTCATCCACCATGAAGAAGCAAATTATTTCCCTACTTACAATTATATTCTCGTTAATTTCATTTTATACTCACGCATCAGAACTAAATTGGAAACCAGCTCAGGATGGAGATAAAATTATTTTAATTAGACATGCTAAAGCCCCTGGGGGCGGAGACCCAGAAGGATTTAAAATTGATGATTGTAAAACTCAAAGAAATCTCGACATGATGGGCATTAATCAAGCAAAAAAAATTGGTAAACTTTTTACAGAAAAAAAAGTTAAAATTGATCAAGTTTTATCAAGCCAGTGGTGTAGGTGCAAAGATACCGCAAAATATGCTTTTGGTAATTTCAAAGAATTTTCTGCGTTAAATTCTACTTATACTCCACCATACGATCAAAATGAAAAACAACAGATTAAGGACTTAAAAAAATATGTAAATAATTGGAATGGTAAAGGGGGAAACCTAGTTTTAGTTACGCATTATATAATTATCTTGGCAATAACTGGAGAAACAACACGATCTGGTGAACTAGTCATCACTGATAAAAATTTTAAAGTTTTATCAACAATTAATACTTTTTAAAAAAATATAAAATATCCAACTGTTATTAAAATTAAATATTCAATAAATGTTTTAATTTTTAAAAGAGTGTTCTTATCCTGAAATTTGTTATTAATGAATAAAGTTAATCGAGAAAAAGCCAAGTGAACCAAAATAATACTTAAAGCTATACCAAGCAAAGCATGGTAAAAGCTAAAATTTTTAAGTCCATAAAAGCAAGCTGCGATAAATGTGAACCAGGATATATTGGTTACAAATAAAGTAATTAAAATACCTGATCCTTTTTTAAAAATACTTTGAGACTTGATGAAAGTATATGACCACAAAAGAGTGAATAAAAAACCTGCGTATTTAATTATCATGAGCCAATATTGTAATTGCGGTAAAGTTCAAAGGCAAATATAAACGTTATATGATCATTAAACTTGTGTTTGCTTTTGGGGCTGGATTTATAAGTTTTCTCACCCCTTGCGTACTTCCAATTATACCAGGTTATATTTCATATATTACTGGAAAAGATTTAGGGGAAATAGACAAAGACAAATCAATAGTTTTGACTAAAACTATTCTTTTTTCACTTGGTTTCTCATTTGTTTTTATAACACTCGGAGCTGCTGCCTCTGCAATAGGAAATGTGCTTCTTTTCTTTTCAAATGAATTACGAATTGTTGCAGGATTAATAATTATTATTTTTTCATTACAAATGTTAGGTTTTTTAAATTTTTCTTTTTTAAATACTGAAAAAAGAATTCAAACTAATTCAAATTATAAAGATAATTATGCATTTCCTTTTATAGTTGGTGCGGCTTTTGCATTTGGTTGGACACCTTGCATTGGTCCGGTTTTAGGATCTATAATTGCTTTGTCTGCCACTGAGGCTACAATTAGTAAAGGAATTTTATTATTATCATTTTATTCTTTAGGTTTAGCTATCCCATTTATATTATCCGGATACTACATGAGTAGATTTCTAAATTCTAAAAAAGGTTTTGGAAAATATTATGGAACTATTACAAAATCTGGCGGAGCCATTCTTTTAATTACTGGCATCTTGATTACTACAAATTATATTCAAGTTATAAGTTATTATATTTTGACGACCTTTCCAATTCTCGCTAAAGTTGGTTAATGAGCGAAATAACAGTCTTAGGAATTTTTGTTGCTGACATAAGTTTTTCTGGACCCAAAATTCCATCAATAGGTGAAACTATTTTGGGAAAAAAATATAACGTAGGTCCAGGAGGAAAAGGTTGCAATCAAGCCATAGCAATTGCGAGACTTGGCGGAAATACAAACTTTATAAGTAAAATTGGTAAAGATGCATACGGAGAGTTAGCTCTTAAAACTCTTGAAAAAAATAAAATTTCTACAGAAAATATAATTCAAGATGGCAATCAACAAACTGGCGTAGCAGGAATTTTAGTTGATCAAAATACTGGAAAAAATGCAATCAATGTAATTGTAGGCGCCCCAAGTTCTTTGAGAATAAGTGAAATTGAAAAACAAATTAATTTAATAAAAAGATCAAAAATTTTTTTAACTCAATTAGAGGTTCCTAAAGACGTGACCTTACATTGTTTGAAAACTGCTAAAGAAAATGGGTGTATTACTATTTTAAATCCTGCACCAGCATCTGAAATTTCAAAAGAGTTTTATAATAATATCGATATTTTTACGCCTAATGAAACCGAGGCCGAATTTTATACTGGAATAAAGATTGTTAGCGAGAAAGAGGCAAAGCAGGCAGCAGATAAACTTTTAAATTTAGGAATTAAAAAAGTAATAATAACTCTTGGAGAAAAAGGGCTCTTTTATTCTGATGGAAAAGATGAAACTTACTTAAAAGCCAGTACAGTAAAAGCTATTGATACTACTGGCGCAGGAGATGCTTTTAATGGGGGTTTAGCTTTTGGGTTATCTAAACAAAAACCAATAAAAGAGTGTTTAGAATTAGCAAATAAAGTTGCTGGAATTTCCACAACAAAACTCGGCGCAGGCGATGCTATGCCGTTTTTAAAAGATATAAATTAAGTTAAAAGCTTATCTAATTCTCCGTTTCGATTAGCTTCTTGAAGCTTATCATTACCACCAATGTAATGATCACCGATAAAAATTTGAGGAATGGTTCTTGCGCCATTTGTTCTTTGTAACATTTCTTTTGCGTTAGCTGGATCTGCCCAAATATCAATTTCTTCAATTTCAACATTTTTTGTTTTTAATAACGCTTTGGCTGCTGCACAAAATGAGCATGGATTGCCAGTATACATTGTGACTTTTTTCATAATTAATATATATCAGTTAATTTTATTTTCTTTTAATTTTTTTTCTCAAGTTTAAGTTTTTAAAGCTAAAAAATATGTATCTTATAAATTAACCCCAGTAACATGAACCAATAATGTTGTAATCGCCACCTGGTATTATGGGATCCTTAGGTCTTTTAAAATAATATGTTTCAATTATTTCAGGAAAATTTTCGCTGAATACTTGCTTGATAGGATATAGCCATGACATATTTCTATCTCCAGTACTGTTTTCTGACCACATCCATTTTATATTTTGTTTTTCTTTATATTTTTTAAAATTTTTAGGAAGAGTTGCAAACATTCTATCATACTCAAATTCGTTATATCTTACCTCTAATAATTTTTCTCTTGCATCTGGTTGATTTAATGAATTTATCAAAATCCAATTAACAGTTTCCTGAACAGTAGCTTTAGATTTACCATGTTTCTCTGTATAGAAATCAAATTCTGGACTCATTATTGATGCGTAAAGAGCTAGTGGTCCTACTGCTGTCATTCCGTATCTAAGTCTTTCTTTTCTTTCCCAAGCCTTTTTACACCATCTACATTTCCATGCACCGTTTTCTCCAAATCCAATTAGAGCATTTTTAAAATATTTATAAGATAATTTAAATGCCTCTTCATTATCAGTCACAATAGACCAAACCCCATATGTATAAGCTTTCATAGCTTGGCGATCATTTGCAGTATCTTTTGAGGATGTATTATCTTTTAGTTTCTTATTTGCTTCAAAAAGCTTATTCCCGTATTCCACCAATTGATTAATTTTGATCTGATCAATCTTATATTGTCTTGAGACATCTATTAAATAACCTATAGAAGCGAGATAAACGTATTGTTGTCTTGATGGTTCGTTTAATTTACAATTACCACCTTTGTAAGAGTAACATTTTCTTTTTATAAAAGCATTGAGTTTTGCTAGTTCAATATACTCGTCCACAAGCCTCTCCAATTTTTTTTTGTATCTTGGAGTTCTACTATCTTTAGGGCCACCTTTACTTAAAATAAATGAAATTCTTTTAGTAGCGTTTATATAAATTAAATGTGAATTATCAGAGTAATAGCGTTTTGCCTTTTCCTCTTTGGTCAACTTTAAGTTATATAGATCAACTAAATTTCCAATAGGTTCTGCAGACATACAACCATTTTTTGATACTTTGTTTAAATTGAATAAATTCTTATTTTTAAAATCAGGTTTAGATAATTCTTGAGTATGGGAAGTAGAAATAATTAATATATATGAAAGTATAATATAAATTAATTTCATCAAATTAATATATCAGTTATTTTTATTTTTTCTCTTAGTTTTTTTCTGCCTAATTGAAACTTTTTTCTATGCTTGATGCTAGTATTATGTACTCTTTTTCTCCATAGCCTAAAAGAACCTGGTTTTAAATTTTTTCTCATTATTTTAATGACTTGAGACTCATTCTTTCCAGTTTTCTCTTTAATCTCCTCAAAAGTAATCCTATCGGCCCACGCAGCCCAAATAATCCAATTATCATCCTTTTCTTTTGGCTCAGGGTTTTTAACTCTTGTTTGAGGGATAAAACTTTTTTTCTTCATAAATTTATATATAGTGACTAATCAAATGTTTCCAACAGACTATATAATATTTTTACAAATCATTTTATTTTTATTTATTTCACCAGGTCCGCCCAGAGTTGTAATAGTTTCACACACATTAAACTATGGATTAAATAGATCTGTCTGGACTGCTTTTGGAGATATATCTGCAAATACTATCCAAGCTATTTTAGTAGTTTTTTTAATTGGTTCTTTTTTAAGCGATAACCCTCAAGTTCTTTATTATTTAAAGTGGGCAGGAATATTCTATATAGTTTATTTAGCCTACGATACTTTTACTTCTAAAATTAGAAGTTTTAATTCTAAAGACCAAAATTTAAAATCACCACTCTCATTTTATAAAGACGGATTGTTAGTAGCAGGTTTGAGCCCAAAAGCACTTTTATTCTTTGGAACAATTTTTCCAACATTTATTAACTTTGGATCAAATATAATTTCACAGTTTTTAATATTATTAATTACATATGTTGTTTTAGATTTTTTAACGTTAATGATTTATGGATTGGCAGCTGAAAAAATTTCAGTATGGTTGAGAAGTAAACCAAAGCTATTAAATACAATTTCTGCGTGTGTTCTTCTAATTTTAGCAGTTTACATTGCTGCGACACAGAATTTTTAATCACTTCTTACTGTTGTCAAAATCTCTATTTCTTGTTTTAATTAATCATTAATTAATTAATTAACAAGAAGGGAAATAATGAATAAAATAGCAAAACTATTTGTTACATTTATTTCAGCAATAACTTTAGCACTTGTTTCTTTTACTTCTTCTTTTGCAAAAGTAGAAGGTGAATACATTGTGTTAGGTTCTGCAATATCTCTTACAGGTAAATACTCTTCAAATGGAGTTCATACTCAAAATGGTTATAACATGGCCGTTGAGAGAATTAACAAAATGGGTGGAGTAGAAGTACAAGGTAAGAAATATAAGTTTGAGATCATTTACTATGATGATGAGTCAAACCCAAAAAGAGCCGCTCAGTTAGCTGAAAGACTAATTAAACAAGATGGCGTTCATTACATGCTTGGACCATACAGTTCAGGTTTAACGAAAGCCATTGCACCAGTAACCGAGAAATATAAAATTCCTATGGTTGAAGCGAATGGTGCATCTAGATCTTTATTTACTAAAGGATACAAATATTTGTTCGCGGTGTTATCACCAGCTAACCAATACCTTGAAGTAGCTATAGATTTAGCGGTAGAAAAAAACGGTGGTAAAGGAGTAAAAATTGCTCAAGCATTTGAACAAGATGCTTTCTCACAAGACGTGAGACTTGGTATTTTAGATGCAGCGAAAAGAACTGGATCTGAGATCATCATCGATGACAAACTACCAAAAGAACTTAACGATATGGCAGCTACATTAGCTAAAGTAAAAGCTACTAAGCCAGATGTGCTTGTTGTATCAGGTCACACAAAAGGTGCATTAACTGCAATCAGACAAATTTCTGAAATGAAAGTTGATGTTCCTATGTTAGCGATGACACACTGTGATGCTGCAAAACTTTCTAAACAACACGGAAAGAAATCAGAATTCGCATTGTGTGCTTCTCAGTGGCACAAAAATTTATCTTACAAAGATAAATTCTTTGGCTCTGGTAAGAAATACGCTAAAGACTTCCAAAAAGAATTTGGATATGACCCGCCATATCAATCAGCAGAGTCTTCTGCAGCATTGTTAGTATTTAAAGATGCGTTCGAAAGAGCAAATTCTTTTGACAGAGATGCAGTTAGAGATGCGCTAGTTGATACAGAAATGCAAACTTTCTATGGAAACATTAAATTTGGACCTGGTGGCCAAAACGTTGCTAAGCCAATGATCTTGTTCCAAGTAAGATGTAAAGGCGATGATTGTGAGAATAGAGTAGTAGCTCCTACAAAATGGGCTTCTGATAAGTTCTATCATCCAATCCCGAAATGGTCTGAAAGAAGCTAATAACTTCTGAATAATTTGAAAAGCCCCTAGTTTTCTAGGGGCTTTTCTTTTATAAGTTTTAAAATTTTATGGACTTTCTTATTTTTAAAGCTCCAATGTTAATGGTCCAAGCATCATTGGACGGTATCCTTTTAGGTATTTTATTTGCATTGATTGCCTATGGAATGGCTCTTCAATGGGGTGTGATGAATATAATTAACATTGCACAAGGTGATTTAGTAATTCTCGGAGGTTACATCGCATACACTATTTACCTATGGGGGATCCATCCTGCTTGGGGAGTTATTATATCTCCAATTATAATGTTTTTTGTCGGGTGGGCACTCTATAAGTTAGTAATCAATAAAGTAGTGGATAGAGACTTATTTATTTCAATTTTAGCAACTTTTGGTATCGCTATTGTATTCCAACAATTAATGAATTTTATTTTCGGTGCAGACGTAGTTGTTGCACAGTCTGAATATGGAACAACAATGTTATTTGATAATTCAGTAACCTTACCAAATTCAAAAATATTCTCTGCTTTTATAAGTGTTTTATATGCAATAGCTTTGGTTATTTATATGAAAAAATCTAGACTTGGACGAGCCATAAGAGCTACAGCACAAAATGCGAGAGCTGCAAAAATTTTAGGCGTGGATACCGAAAAAGTTTATGCTGCAACTTTTGGAATAAATGCAGCTTTATGCGGAATTGCAGGAGCTTTAATTTCTATTACTCTAACTCTTCACCCATATGTAGGACTTCCTTATACAGTTAGATCTTTCATGATAGTTATTGTTGCAGGTCTCGGTAATTTACCAGCAGTAGCAGTTTCAGGAATGGGATTAGGATTATTTGAAGAGTTTGCAGATTATATTTTAGGAACAGAGTTTAGAATTGGAGCAGTATTTATGCTGCTTGTTTTCATATTAGTCTACAGAAGATTTAAACTATCAAAAAAAAGGGAGTATTTAAAATGAAGAAATTTGCTCTCATTCTATTTGCTATTTTATTTTCAACTAGCTTGCTAGCACATTCACCACCTCAATTTAACTCAAAAGAAAATTGTAGAAAAAAATTATCGATGCTTAAAGGTATCTCCAAATTAAAAGGTTATGATGGAGGTGAAATAATTAAATTTAATTCATATACTGGATTTGACCAAAGAACAGTATTGATAGATGGTCATTTAAATAATCCTGTTGAAATTACAGGATATCTTCGATTGCCAGAGGGAACAGGTAAAGTTCCTATAGTAATTTATACTCATAGTAGTGGTGGACCAGGAGATTACGTTTGGGATGACTTCGTGTATCATGCTGCACAAAATCTTTTAAATGAAGGTATAGGTGTAATGTATATAGATAATTTCTGTCCAAGAGGCGCTAGGTCTACATGGAGAGATCAATCTAAAGTACCTTTGATAAATGGGGCAATCGACGCTATTTTAGCTTTAAAAGTTTTACAATCTCATCCTAGGTCTAATGGAAAATTTGGAACAACTGGCCACTCAAGAGGTGGAACTAATTCATTTTTTTTATCGGATGTTAAACTTACATCTAAATTTCTAGAGGGAACAAAAGGTTTTGACGCAATTCTTCCAGAAGCGGCAGAATGTAGGATGGCCGGCTTTTTTGCAGAGCCGGAATTAACTTCTAATACCACAATGCTTGTAGTGCACGGTGGTGCAGATGATTACACTTTGGCTAAGTTTTGCAAGGAGCATGCTGAGAGAATTAAAGCTCCCCCAGGAAAAGTAAAAGTGGATATTAAAGAAGGTTGGTATCATGCTTGGGCTGCTGGTAAAAAACCTTGGAGAGAAAAGATGGCAATGACTCTTCATGATTGTCCTGATTTTTATGTTGATAATGAAGGCAGGTTTACTAATCCGACATGGGTAGAGTGGATGGTCAATAAACACAAAGTTTATTCTTCTGTGGAAGAATTTTATGAAACTGCACAAAAAAATCCAAGAAAAGCATGGAAAACTGGTTTTAAAATTATGAAAAAAGAAAAATGCATTTCTAAAGGAGTTACTATAGGCGGAGATAATGCAGATGTTTATATGCCTCAATTTATAAATTTCTTTAAGGAAAATTTATTATGATGAAACAAAAGGATTTAATTTTATACTCTGGTTTAATTATCTTAGGTTTAGCAGCACCTTACTTATTTTCTGCTTTTAAAGTTCAGCTTACATATCTTTGTGTCTTGATCGTTCTAGCGATGACATGGAACTTGCAAGGTGGAGAAATGGGCTACAACACCTTTGGAAATATCCTTTTCTACGGTCTAGGAATGTATTTAACTGCTTCAGTTCAAGTGGGAATGTTTTTCCCATTAGCTGAATGGACAGAAAGCGGTGGAGAAAAAACTTTTGTACATACAACGGCACAATATTTTCAAGGAATAGGTGTAGGATTATTGGTTGCAGCAATTATCCCAACTATTATAGCGGGCGCTATAGGTTACGCTATTTTAGGTTTGAGAGGCCACTACTTTGCTATTTGTACTTTAGGTTTAGGGATAGCAGCAGGTGAAATTGCTGGAGGAATAGAAATTATCGGGGCCGGTCAAGGTTTTACCACACCACCTTTTCCTGCTGAAATTGTTGATGCTGAAGCTAGAGGAAAGTTTTTCTACTTTTTAAGTTTTGCATTATTAATCGGAACATTTGTTTTTGTTAAATATATTTACGGTTCTAGATTTAGATTAATTCTAAACGCAATAAGAGATAATGAGGATAAAGCAGAAGCAATGGGTATTCAAACTATGAAATATAAAATTGTAGGCTGGATGTGTTCAGCATTCTTCTGTGGTCTCGCGGGTGGAATAATGGGAGGACTTATTGGATATATAGACTCTACCGATGTAGCATTTGATGGAAGAGAGATGGGAGTATTTATGGTTCTCATGGCAATACTTGGCGGTAAAGGAACTTTATGGGGACCAGTAATTGGTGCAACTTTATTTCATTTTTTCAAAGAAGGACTATGGACGTTAATATTAGGCTGGCAATATGTTGCGCTGGGAGTTTTAATTGTTGTAATCGTAGTTTATTTCCCAGAAGGATTAATGGGTTGGTTGCGAGAAAAATATCCTGAAAGATTTGGTGAAGTGATAGATGAAAAAGATCGTAAAGCACAGGTGGAATTAAAATGAGTATTTTACAAGTTAAAAATGTAAGTAAATCTTTTGGTGGTGTTCAAGCTAACGTAGATATTTCTGTTTCGGTAGAGCAAGGATCTATCGTTGGTTTAATAGGACCTAATGGTTCAGGTAAAACTACTTTATTCAATTCTATTGTTGGAACTCATCCGATTGATAAAGGATCAATTGTTTTTGATAATACAGAAGTTTCTGAAATGCCTGTGCCAGCAGTCGCTAAACTTGGTTTGTTAAGAACCTTTCAACAAACAAGAATTTATTCAAAACTTAATTGTGTAGAGAATATGCTAATAAGTCACAAAGCTAGTGACTCAGGATTTATTTTTGCAAAAGTACCTACCGAACTTACTGAGAAAGCAGAAAATATTTTAAACTTTGTAGGTCTTTATCAAAAAAGAAATTTGAGAGCAGGTGATTTATCATTTGGACAACAAAAATTACTTGAATTAGCAATGGCTTTGATGAATGAACCTAAAATGCTTTTATTAGACGAGCCTACAGCTGGAATTAATCCAACTTTAATTAATGGAATTATAGATAGATTAATTAAAATTAATAAAGATTATGGAATTACTTTATTAGTCATAGAGCACAATATGAAAGTAATTATGAGTCTAGCCCAAAAAATTTTCTGTTTAGCCCACGGTAAAATGTTAGCAGAGGGTTCTCCAGATCAAATTAAGAATGATAAGCGAGTTGTTGATGCTTACTTAGGAGCGCAGTAATGGCAAATCAATACGATGTTTTAGGTAAAGCACCTGGTTTAGAAGATTTAAATAAATTATCTCCTAACGATGTTCATCTAACCATTAGGGGCTTAAATGCTGGCTATGGAAAAATGGAGATACTTCATAATTTTGATTTAACAGTCAGTAAGGCTCAATCTTTATGTTTAATAGGACCTAATGGTGCGGGAAAATCTACTATTCTCCATTCAATATATGGTTTCACAAATATTTTTGATGGAAAAATTGAATTAGAAGGAAATGAAATTACGACATTAACTCCTGCACAGAAGCTTAGTAAAGTGGGCATAGCTTATATCTTACAGGATAACTCAGTATTTCCTGATATGACAGTGGAGGAAAATCTTTTAATGGGTGGATACATTAAAGATAAACAGAATGAAGCTTACGAGGAAGCTGAGAGAATTTTTCAAAAATATGAGAGATTAAGAAATAGAAGAAACCAACCTGCAAAAGTTTTATCAGGTGGTGAGAGAAGATTATTAGAGATTTCAAGAGCGTTAGTTATGAAACCATCAGTTTTGTTAGTAGATGAACCATCAATTGGTTTGGAACCAAAATATATAAATATGGTTTTTGAAATTTTAGAAGATCTTCAAAAAGCAGAGAAGAAAACAATAATACTTGTAGAACAAAATGCAAAAAAAGGATTAGAGTTTGCAGATATAGGTTATGTTTTAGTTTCTGGCCAAACAGCTATTGCAGGCAAAGGGGATGATCTTTTAAAAAATCCAGACGTAGGAAGATTATTCCTTGGTGGATGATTAACTCGCAAGCTTTCTTTTCAGGTTTAAAATCTTTAAAAGGTGCAAGAAGTCCGGCGTTACCTTTAGCTGCATGTTTTGTTGCTTTAGGTGCTTTGCTCAAAGATGCTGGATTTAACATTCAACAGAGTGCAGCCTCAAGTTTTTTTACATATGCATTACCTGGACAATTAGTAATGGCAGAGTCATTATTACTTGGCGCTTCTATCGTAAATATTTTTTTAGCAGTTTGGTTAGTTAATTTTAGACTTTATCCAATGACAGTTTCATTGTTCCCTCTTCTTGAGCATAAATCTCAACCTAAGTGGAAATATTATTTATCTTGTCATTTCCTAGCAGTTTCATCGTGGTTAATTGCTAAAGACACTTATAAAAAGATTAATGCAAAATATCGAATAGATTTTTGGATAGGCATTGGTACTGGAACTTGGTTAACAGCTGTACTTATGACAGTTATTGGTTACCTTGCAGCAGATCTTTTAAATAAAGAAATGTTAATTGGATTAGCAATAGTAAATCCGATTTATTTTTTTTGTATGATGATAGGTGCTATGAAAAATGTAGCTATATCTATTTCAGTTATTTTAGGTACAACTTTAGGACCAATAATTTATTTATTTTCTACTGAGTGGTCGTTATTATTTGCTGGATTGATAGCAGGGACTATTGCTTATTTATTTGGAGAAAAAGATGGCAAGTAGTCAACTTATAATTTTCGCAATTATAGCAACCTCAGTCGCTACATATATATCTAGATTTATGGGAGCACTCACTTCGGAAAAAGTTAGTGTGAAATCAAAAATTTTTAAATGGTTTAATTGCGTTGCCTATTCAACTTTGGCTGCATTACTTGGTAGAATGATAATATTTCCTGCTGGAGTTTTAGCTGACTCAGAGCTTACAATAAGACTTATAGTTTTCTTCACTTGCATTGCTATATTTATAATATCTAAAAAAAATTTAGTAATTCCGACCATAGCTTCAGCAATTATATTAAGTTTTTTGACTAACATTTGATTTGTGGTAAAATTAAAAATGGAACCAATACTAGCAATTTTTATTGTTCTGTGGATCATGGGCACTATTGAATAAATGAATTTTTCGATTTTAGATCATAAAAATTCTAAAAGAGTTCGTGTAATTAAGTTAAATGAAATCGACCTGGATAGATTGATTTTTCCTTTTAAAAAACATTCAATTCTATCTTTAGAATATAAACCATTCTCAAGATTTAGCTTGGCAAAAAGCTTAGACGAGGTATTTCAAAATAAATTAAGTAAAACTTTGAGTGAAATTCTTAATGATAGAAAAACTGGGACTGCCATCGTTGAGCCCGAAATTAAAAATAAGAAATTTGATAAAGATTTTTTAGTAAAGCTCTCAACAGGTCTTGCCTATCTAATAGGCAATCCAAACTTTGACTCAATGACCGGCAAATATTATGCAAGATTTCATGTAAAACACCAAGACAGCAGTGATTCTTATTTAAGAAAGGCGTACAATAATTTAGATCTTCACACTGACGGAACATATGTAAAAGAGAGTACTGATTGGCTTATAATGACAAAAATGGAAGAGCAAAACGTTAGCGGTGGAGAAAGTGTAATTTTACATTTAGATGATTGGGAACATTTAGAAGATTTAAGCAATGATCCTGTTGGGCAAGAAGATTTTGTTTGGGGGTCACCTAAAAGTAAAAATGTTGATTATAAAGTAGAGCATCCCGTATTTTCAAAAGATAAAAATGGCAAACCTATCATCTCTTACATTGATCAATTTCCTGAACCCAAAAATATGAGACAAGGATTATTTTTGCAAAAATTATCAGATGCTTTAGAACAAAGTAAAAATAAAATAATCTTTCCTTTGCCTGTTGGATCTACAATTTTCTCTAATAACTATTTTTGGTTACACGGTAGAAAAGCTTTTAAAGAGCATTCTGGGTTATCTAGAGAATTATTGAGAATTCGAGGAACATTTTTCAACTAATACATAGTTGACA
>CACKCM010000004.1 GCA_902598735.1 uncultured Pelagibacteraceae bacterium
GGAGCTTTGATGAAAAAAGGTAAAAGAGCTGGGGAATCCCCAATAGGCATTAATGTGATAGAAGGAAAATCATATTTTTGGTGTACTTGTGGGGTTAGTTCTAAGCAGCCTTTTTGTGACGGTTCACATAAAGGAACTGAATTTGCACCTTTAAAATATTTAGCCGATCAAACGAAAAAAGTTTTTTTCTGCTCGTGTAAACAAACAAATGATCAACCATTATGTGATGGTTCGCATAATATTTAATAAATGATGAAAACAAAAGCAGTAGTGTTTGACGCTTACGGTACGTTGTTCGATGTAAATTCAGCTGCTGAAAAATGTAAAGATAAAATTGGAGCAAAGTGGGAAACATTTGCAAATTTTTGGAGAACTACTCAGCTTGAATATACTTGGCTTAGAAGTTTAATGAAAAGACATAAAAATTTTTGGGATATTACTGAGGACAGTTTGGATAAATCAATGAAAGTATTCAACATTAACAAAAATATGAAAAATGAGTTGCTTAGTCTTTACAAAATCTTATCTCCTTATCCTGAAGTAAGAGGAGTTCTGGAAGATTTAAAAAAGAAAAACTTCAAACTTGCCATACTTTCTAATGGAACCCCTGATCTATTAAATCAATTGGTTGAAAATAATAAATTAAATAATCTATTTGATGATCTTTTTTCTGTTGAGGAAGTGAAAATTTACAAACCTGATCCAAGCGTTTATGAACTACCCATTAAAAAATATAAAATTAAATCTGGTGAAATTACTTTTTTGAGTGCGAATACATGGGATGTTTCAGGAGGTGGAAACTTTGGATATAATTCCATTTGGGTTAATAGACATAACACAGTATTCGATATCCTCGATTTTCAACCTAAAAATGAAATCAGCAATTTAACGCACCTACTTGATAAAGTTTAAAGTTTCATTATAAATATTTCTATGTCTCAAATTGAAGTAAAAAAAATTATTAAGGCCTTAAACGCCTCCGATGGTGCAGGTGTAAAATTAAAAAGAAGCATAGGAACTCCGGAAGCAGATTATATCGACCCATTCTTAATGCTTGACGAATTTGGTTCTGAAAATAAAGATGATTATGTTGCTGGCTTTCCTCCCCATCCACATAGAGGGATAGAAACAGTAACTTATATGTTAAACGGAGAGTTTGAACATCAAGATAGCACTGGGGCTAAAGGTATTATGGCATCTGGAGATGTGCAATGGATGAAAACTGGAAGAGGAATTATTCACTCCGAAATGCCTGCAATGAAAGAAGGTAAATTATTAGGTTTTCAACTTTGGATAAACATGCCGGCTAAAATGAAAAAGAATAAGCCAGAATACCTTTATATTAAAGGAAACGAACTTGGAGAACACAAAGATAGTGAGAAAATCATAAAAGTAATTGCGGGTAAATACAAAAAAGCAGAAGGCCCGGAAAAAAATCACAACATTGACCCAATTTATTTTCATGTAATTTTAAATGAAGAAAAAGAATTTAATTGTGATGTACCTTCAGGACACAATTCTTTTATTTATCTATTAAAAGGGGAATTAAACATAGGAGAAAAAGACCACAATAAAACAACTGACTCAAACTTAATATTATTACAGCGAGGCACTAAATTAAAAATTAAAGCAAGCAAGAAATCTGAGTTTTTATTTATAGCTGGAAAGCCAATCGGTGAACCTATTGCAAGGGGCGGCCCATTTGTGATGAATACAAAAGCTGAAATACTCGAGGCTATTCAAGATTATAATAACGGAACATTTGCTAAATATTAAAAGTTAAAGTACGTTTCCGTAAAATGCCTAAATCTATTTTAATTAAAAAAAGTGGAGGTCCTGAGGTATTAGAACTTCAAGATGTAAAAGTTGGTTCTCCAGGACCAGAAGAAATTAAAGTTACTAATCACGCGATTGGTCTAAATTATATTGATACTTACCATAGATCTGGTTTGTACCCCATTAAGTTGCCAAGCGGGATCGGTTTAGAGGCTGCAGGAAAAATTGATGAAGTTGGTTCAGATGTAACTGAATTTAATAAGGGCGATAACATTGCTTATGCCTCAATTCCTTTAGGAGCTTATGCACAACAAAGAGTTATTCCAGCAAAGATAGCTGTTAAAGTTCCTGATGGAATTTCACATGAGTTGGCTGCTACTTTAATGACGAAAGGTTTAACTACGAATTATTTACTCTCTAAAACCTACAAACTTAAAGCTGGTGAAACAGTCCTTTTTCATGCAGCCGCTGGGGGAGTTGGTCAAATTTTTGCTCAATGGGTTAATAGTATTGGAGCAAAAGTAATTGGAACAGTTGGCTCAGATGATAAAATCAAAATAGCTGAAGAAAATGGTTACTCTCATGTAATTAATTATACAAAAGATAATTTTGCTAAAGAGGTAATGAAAATTACTAACAATAAAGGGGTGCCTGCAGTTTTTGATGGGGTAGGAAAAAAAACATTTCATGGATCATTAGAATGTCTTTCAACAAGAGGTATGATGATAAGTTTTGGAAATGCATCTGGACCTTTAGACCCTGTTAATGTTCCAAAAGAAATCCAACCTAAGGGGTTATACTTAACAAGACCTTCAATAGGTCAGTATTTTACTAATAGAAAAGAGCTTCAAGCTGGAGCTGATCAAATTTTTGAAAAAGTTAAATTTGGAAAAATAAAAATTAGAATTTCAAAAAAATATAAACTTGCAGACGCAAAAAACGCTCACGCAGATCTTGAGGCAAGAAAATTAATTGGTCCGGCAATTTTACTTCCTTAATGTCAAAAAAAATAATTTCTCCTTGTATTAGTATTTGTAAAACTGACCCTGTAACTGGCTACTGTTATGGATGTGCGAGAACTAATGAAGAAAAAAAACAATGGAAAGATGAAAATATTAGTGAAGAGTGGAAGTTAGAGAATGTTAAAAAAATAAAATCACGAATGCAAGGATGGCAGTTGAGTACTTTTGAAGAGTCTTACAATCATAAAATTAGTCAAGGAATTTCACTTTTTAAAAAAAAACTTTTAGAAGGTTGATCTATAAATCCTTTTTCATAGAGTCCATATCGCTAAGGTGATATTTTAACGCTTCATTAGACATTCTTACTTCCTGTAAAAATAAGAAAATTGAAATTATCATACATACGCAGCAAAGCGCGAAACTAAGCCTAGCATAAAATGTTAAGTCCAAATACAAAAGTAACACTGTAAGCATATTAAAAAGGAAACCAAAGGATGAGAAACCCATTACATATTTAAGATAATTAGTTCTTTTATTTAAAACATGAAGTTGTTTTTCTAATTCTGGTGAAACTTTTTTTTCAAATGTGAATTTGTCATGTAATTGACGAATTAACGCGCTTAAAGTATGGAAACGATTACTATACATCGTCATCATTAGAGGAATAGCGGGGAACATCAAAGCTGCAACTGTGTAATCTATATCCATATCGAATCAAATTGATTATGTAGATAGTGTTTGATATTTACAAGTAGTATTTCATGAGCCACTTAAAAATTTTTATAGATTTAACAAGATTAAATAAACCAATTGGGTTTATGCTTTTATTTTGGCCTTGTTCTTGGGGTCTAGCTTTTGCATATAATCAAAATCCTAGTTTAAAATTATTCATCTATTATTTACTTTTATTTTTTTTAGGTTCAGTTTTGATGAGAAGTGCAGGTTGTATATTTAATGACATAGTAGATAAAGATTTTGATAAAAAAGTAAAAAGAACTAAATTAAGGCCTATCGCCTCTAAAAAGATTTCAGTTAAAAGAGCGCTATCTTATGTTTTAATACTTTGTTCGCTAGCATTTATAGTTCTAATACAATTTAATTTTCTTACAATTTTATTAGGATTAGGTTCAATGTTTTTAGCTTTTGCTTACCCGTTTATGAAAAGAATTACTTACTGGCCACAATTATTTTTAGGTATAACATTTAATTGGGGAATTATAATGGCTTGGACTGCTTATAATGGTCAAATTACATCAGAAATTCTTGTTCTTTATCTATCAGCCATATTTTGGACATTGGGCTATGACACCATTTATGGAGCTCAAGATATGTCAGACGATGAAATAATTGGACTTAAATCAACGTCCATAAAATTTAAAAATAACATAAAGTTATTTGTTTCATCAACATATTTTTTTAGCATAATTCTTGCTATCTTCTTCTTTATGAAAAATATAGGATTTAACTTATCTACATTATTCTTATTTTCTTTTGTGTTAAGTTTAATTTACCAAATTTTTAAATTCAAAAAGACAAAGGCTGCTACTTGCCTTCAAGCTTTTAAGTTGAATAACTTATCTGGACTAATAATGTTCACATCAATCTTATTGATTAATTATTGAAAAATGAAATTTCAAGAAGTAAAAATAATTTTAAAAAGGCTATATAAAGAGCACATTAGATATCATTTAAAAAAAATTTTCGTTGCACTAATTCTTTCAATTATTGTAGCTGGGAGTACTTCTGGAATAGCTTGGCTTTTAGATCCTGCTGTTAAAAAAATTTTTGTTGAACAAGATAGAACTTTGGCTTGGATAATTCCAGTTCTAATTATTATTGCTTTTTCTAGTAAAGGAATTTCATTATATCTTGCTAGAATTAATATTATTAGAGTAGGTGAAGAAGTTTCAGGAGAGCTACAAAAAAGAATAGCAAATAATATTTTATTGTCAGATATCCAAACTTTAGAAAATAGACACTCAGGTAAATATATTTCTAATATTATGTACGACACTCATATGATTCAAAATTTAGTGAGCGTTGGGGTTTTAAATATTATGAAAGATACTTTTACTGTAATATTTTTATTATCTTTAATGTTTTATCAAAATTGGAAGCTTGCATTATTTGCGATTTTGATGATACCTCTTGCAGGTGGTTTAGCTAAATCTCTAGGGAAAAGAATAGGAAAAGCAACCGGCCAAGCTGGGGTATCTTCTGGAAAATTGGTAACATTTTTATCTGAAATTTTAAAAGGATCTAGAATGATAAGAATATATCAAAAGGAAAGAGAAGAGTTTAATAAAGCTAACAAAGTTGTAGATGATTTAGTAAAGAAAAGAGTAAAAATTGGAAGTGTAATGATAAGGGCAACACCAATTATGGAGTCCTTAACTGGAGTCATGATTGCAGGGTTTATATTTTTCTCTGGCACACTTATTGCTTCAGGTGAATTAGAATTGAATAATTTTTTCTCTTTTTTAGCTGCTATGATGCTTGCCTATCAACCAATTAGATCTCTTGCTACAATTAATATGACCGCCTATCAAGGAGCAGCTTCTTTTAAAAGAATTAGTGAAGTTATTGATGCAAAAATTAATATTATCAATGATCAAAATTTACCTCGATTAAATATTAAAAATTCTGATATAGCATTTAAAGATGTGAATTTTTATTATGAAACTGGTAAAGCTAAAGCTATTAAAAATATTTCATTTAATATAAATGGTAACACGATGACTGCGTTTGTAGGTCATAGTGGAGCTGGAAAAAGTACAATAATTAACTTATTACCAAGATTTTATGACCCACAAGAAGGGGAAATAAAAATAGACGATCAGGATATTAAACAAGTAAACTTGGATTCCTTAAGAAAGAATATTTCTTTGGTTAGTCAAGATATTATTTTGTTTGATGACACTATAATAAATAATATTTGTTACGCGAAGAGTGACGCAACTCAGTCAGAAATAGAAAATGCATGTAAGTTTGCAGCAGCAGATGAATTTATTAACAAATTACCAGAAAAATATAACACTCTTATAGGTGAAAATGGAGTAAAATTATCAGGAGGCCAAAAACAAAGGTTGTCAATTGCAAGAGCAATTTTGAAAGAGTCTCCAATAATTTTATTAGATGAAGCAACTTCGTCTTTAGACGCCGACTCAGAAGAAATAGTCCAAAATGCAATATTGAATTTAACTAAAAATAAAACTACTTTAGTAATAGCTCATAGACTCTCCACTATCCATAAAGCAGATAAAATATTTGTACTTAAAAATGGAACTATAATAAACTCAGGTAATCATGATTCATTAATAAAAAATTGTGAAGAGTATAAGTCTTTATATCAAAAACAATTAAAATAAATAAAATGTTTTTATTTTATCGGATAATTACTTTCTTAACTTACCCGATCTTGATTTTATTAATATTTGTTCGAAAATTGAGAAAAAAGGAAGATCAAAAAAGGTACAAGGAAAAAATTTTTACTTCTTACTTTAAATCTAACAGAGACAGTAGATTTAAATTAATTTGGTTTCATGCAGCTAGCATTGGGGAATTAAAGAGTATAATACCTATAATAAATGATTTAAAAAAAGAAAAAAAAGATTTACAATTTTTAATTACGACGTTAACACTCAGTTCATCTAATTTAGCTGAAGATATTTTTAAAAATAATAAAAATATTTTTCACAGTTTTTTCCCACTAGATATTGAATTTTTACAAAATAGCTTTTTGGATACCTGGAAACCTAATGCGGTTTTTTTAGTCGACTCAGAAATTTGGCCAAATATGATTTGGCAAGTTAAAAAAAGAGGAATACCTATAGCTATAATTAATGCCAGAATAACAAATAAAACTTTTAATAAATGGATGATGATTCCAAAAAGCGCAAAAAAAATATTCAATTCATTTAAATTATGTTTAACTTCAAGTTTAGAAACTAAAGATTACTTATTAAAATTAAATGCTCAAAAAGTTCTATTTTGTGGAAATATTAAATTAATAAAAAATTCAAATGATAAAGTAATTTTAGATAATAAAAATGAGGATATTTTATCAAAATTAAATTTTTGGTGTGCTGTAAGCACTCATAAAAAGGAAGAAGAATTTTGCATAAATGTCCATAATTTTCTTAGGAAAAAATATAAAAAAGTTATTACAATAATTGCACCTAGACATATTGAACGATCTAATGAAATTGAAAAAATTTGTGATGAAAATAAAATTAGTTGTCAAATTTTAAGTAAGAATGATTTAATTTCAAATAACAAAGAAGTAATCATTATAAATTCATTTGGAATACTTCCAAGTTTCTTTAAACATTCAAGAAGTGTTTTTATGGGAAAATCTTTGATGCAAAGATTTGAAAGTAATGGAGGTCAAAACCCAATAGAAGCTGCACGATTAGGATGTAAAATTTATCATGGACCTTATGTGTACAATTTTAAAGAAATTTACGAAATCTTTAAAAAATACGGTATATCTAAAAAAATAGAGACTGTTGAATATCTTGCTGATAATTTAATTAAAGATTTTCAAATAAATAAAGAAAATTCGTTAGACTTATCAAAGAGGTTAGATAATTTAAGTAAAAAAATTTTTGAAGATACAATGAAAAATATTAATCAATTTCTTAAAGATGAGACTAAGTAAGCCAAGTTTTTGGGATACCGAAAATAGTTTGTTAGCAATTATTTTGTTTCCTTTTAGTCTAATATTTAATTTTCTTGTGTATTTAAAAAAAAAATTAACTAAAGAAATTAATTTTAAAATACCTATAATTTGTGTGGGAAATATTTATTTAGGAGGAACTGGAAAGACCCCATCTTCTATATTTATAGCTAGAGAATTAGTCAAAAAAAATAAAAATCCCGTAATAATTAGAAAATATTATAAGGATCACAGAGATGAGCATGATCTTATTCGAAAAAATTATGATAATTTGATTTTATCAAAAAATAGAATCCAAGGAATTAATGAAGCTATTATTAAAGGGTTTGATACAATCGTACTTGACGATGGTTTTCAAGATTACAAAATTAATAAAAATCTAAATATCATTTGTTTCAATCAAAATCAAAAAATTGGAAATGGATTTACTTTGCCTGCAGGACCCTTAAGAGAAAAATTAACTGCATTAAAAAATTCTAAAATAGTTTTAATAAACGGTGAAAAAGACTTAAATTTTGAAAAAAAAATTTTAGAAATAAATAAAACTACAAAAATTTACTACTCTAAATTTAAACCAATTAATATAAATCAATTTAGGAATAGCAATCTTTTAGCTTTTGCTGGTATAGGAAATCCAATAAATTTTTTTAATATATTAAAAAATAATAATTTGAATATATTTAAAGAAATAATTTTTCCCGATCACTATGAATTTACAAAAAGTGTTTTATTAAAATTAATATCGTTTGCTCATTTGAATAATCTTAAAATCGTAACAACTGAAAAAGACTTTTTAAGAATTAAACACTTAAATTTAGATAATATTGAATATTTAAAGGTTGAATTAGAGATTGAAAATAAAGAAAATTTACTAGAAGAAATTTTAGAAGTCTATGATTAAATCTTTAAAATATCTAATACAAGCAATAATAGTATATTTTTTTTTAATTCTAGCTCGATTAATAGGATTGACATTAAGTCGATATCTTTTCTCCAACCTTTTTTTAATTTTAGGAAAATATTTTAAATCAAGAAAAATTGTAGATCAGAACTTAAATATTTTCAATCCAAGACTACAGAAAAAAGAAAAAGATATAATAGTTTCACAGATGTGGAGAAATTACGGAATGACTTTTGTTGAGTATGTATTTTTAAACCAATTTAAAAAAAATGAATCACATTTAGAAATTATTGGTGAAAGAAACCTGAAAGATATAATTTCAAATAAAAAGCCAGTAATATTTGTTTCGGGTCATTTTGCAAATTTTGAGTTGATGTCTATGGAGATTATTCGAAAAAAAATAAATTTAGCCACAATATACAGACCGTTGAATAACTTTTTTTTAAATCCTTTAATGGAATATTTAAGAAGAAAATATGTATGCAAATATCAAATTAAGAAAGGTATAGCAGGTGTTAAGAATGCGGTAAATTATATCAAAAAAAATTATAGTGTCGCTTTAATGATTGATCAGCGAGTTTCTGAAGGTGAAAGAATTGATTTATTTAAAAAAAGTGCTTTAACTACAACATTACCAGCTCAACTTGCTATGAAATATAATTTAAAAATAATACCAGTTTTTATTGAAAGGAGAAAAAACAAAAATTTTAAAATTGAATTTTATAATGAAATTTTACCAACAAATTTCAAGGATAGAACTGAATTAACAAAAGAGCTCAATAAAGTGCTTGAAAAAATGATTGAAAGAAATCCTTACCAATGGATTTGGACACATAATAGATGGAAATAAAGTCACTAATTTTTTTTAATAGATTTATACCTTTGATTTGCTTCTATTACTGAAAAGTAAGCTTCTTGCAGATCAACGTTCCAATAATTTAAATCTTTTAGTTCAATTTCTTTACCAGAAACTGCACACAATACAAAATCTCCCTCTTCAATAATATCAAAAGAGTTGTGTTTAAACATAAGTTTAGCTTTTTTTTTATTCATGTATAAATTATAAAATATTATTATACATGAATATTGGACTGATAGGTAGTGGCGGAAGAGAACACGCTTTGTGTCAAAAAATCTATGAGTCTAAATTAGTGAAACGAATTTTCTGCTTACCGGGGAACGCCGGAACCTCAAAATTAGCAACAAATTTAGATGTAGATATTCTAAATTTTAAGTCAGTTTTTAAAATAATTAAAAATTATAAAATTGATGTAGTCGTTATTGGCCCAGAGGAACCGCTAGTTAAAGGGCTTGTGAATTACTTAAATAAAAAAAAAGTAAAAGTTTTTGGACCAAATAAATATGCTGCTAAACTTGAGGGATCCAAAGCGTTTATGAAGAAACTTTGTAAAGAACATAAAATACCGACTGCAAACTTTCAAGTTTGTATCAATAAAAAACAAATTTTATCTTTTTTAAATAAGAACAAATTACCAATTGTTGTAAAAGCCGATGGTTTAGCTGCTGGAAAAGGTGTCACAATTTGTAAAAGTAAAAAAAGAGTTTTAGATATTTCAAAAGAAATATTTAAAGGTAAATTTAGGTCTTCAAGGAGAGTTGTTCTAGAGGAATTTTTGAGTGGAGAAGAGGCGAGTTATTTTCTAATTGTAGATAAATATAATTTTAAATTCTTTGGAACAGCACAAGATCATAAAAGAGTAGGCGAAAATGATAAAGGTCTCAATACAGGTGGTATGGGTGCTTACTCTCCTGCTCCGATCATAAGCAAAAAAATTGAAAAAAAAATAATTAATAAAATTGTAAAACCAACCTTAAATGCTTTAAAAAAGAAAAATAATCCCTACAAAGGTTTTTTATATGTAGGTTTAATGATTAAAAACGGTGAGCCTTTTTTGATAGAGTATAATGTAAGAATGGGTGATCCTGAATGTCAAGTTATTTTACCAAGATTAAAAAACGATATTATGAAAGTAATATTAAATTCAATAAATGATAATTTAAAAAGAACTAAAATTAATTGGAAAATTGGTAAATGTATGACAATAGTACTTTGTTCAAAAGGTTATCCAAAAAGTTATAAAAAAAATATTATTATAAAAAATTTAAAAAGAATTAAACTTGATAAGAATAGTTTTCTATTTCATGCTGGCACAAGATTAAAAAATCAGAATATTTATGCGGTTGGAGGAAGGGTTTTAAATTTTACTGTAATTGGAGATAATTTTCATAAGATTAGAAAAAAAATTATTTACTTTATAAAAGTTTTAAATTGGGGAAATGGTTTTTTTAGAAAAGATATAGGTTGGAAAATAATAAAAAAATGAGAATAATTAGTGGAAAATTTAAAGGTAAATTTATAAAATTTCTTAAAAATGATACCACTAGACCATTAAGAGACTCTGTTAAAGAAAATATTTTTAATATTTTAAAACATTCTAACAAATTTAAAATAGACATTAACAATGCAAAAATATTAGACTTTTATTCAGGTGTTGGCTCATTTGGTCTTGAATGCTTATCAAGGGGTGCTAAAAAAGTAATTTTTGTTGAAAGAGACAAGCGCGCCTTACAAATTTTAAAAAAAAATGTTACAAATTTATTAATTTCCAAAAATTCAGTCACTCTTGTTAATGCAATTCAAAATGCTTTGGATAGGAATAAAAAAGAAAAAATTGATATTTTTTTTTTCGATCCACCTTTTTTAGATAAAAATTTTCTAGAAAATTTAAAAATAATTACAAATATGCAAATTTTTGAAAATAATCATATTGTGATAATTCATAGAGAGAAAAATTCAAATGATAATTTTGAAAATATTTTAAACGTCCTATTTTCAAAAAATTATGGGAGATCTAAAATTATCTTTGGAAGATTAATTTAAAATTTTTTTAGCTATTATTTTCACATCTTCAACTGCAGGCTGATTAAAAGGATTTAAATTTAACATCTTTCCAATGATGATGGTTTCCAAAATAAAATAGCAAAATAATTCACCTAAAGTTTCCTCATTTAAATTTTTTATTGTAAATTCGCGAAAAGAGATTTTTTTACTGTTAAAAATTTTTATTAAAGCATTTTTTTGAGCTTCTTTCACATCTGTAATTTTTTTTTTATGCAAAAAGTCAAACCTGTTTGTAAATTTTTTGGTATTTATCATTAATTTTTCCTCATGTTTATAACTAAAAATAATAAAAATTTTATCTTTCGGCCCATCCAAATATAATTGTAATAAACTATGATTATCCTTGGGCATCTCAGAAATAAATGGCAAAAAGCCTTTTCCTTTTTTTCCTAAACTTTCTGCAATCAATTGCTGACACCATTGAAGAAATTTGGATAATTTTGGCTCGTAATTAAGAAATATTAAATTATTTTTTTTTTCTTTTTGCAAAATATTAGCTAAAATTGTTGTGCTTTCTTTTAAAAAGTTTTTTTCTTTACTTTTATTTTTCAAATATTTCTTTAAATTTTTTCTTAACTCTTCAATATTTAAACCCATTAAAAACGCAGGCACAATGCCAACCTCTGACAAAACTGAATATCTTCCACCTATATGACTTTTATGTTCAATAAAATATAAATCAAATTTTTTAGCTAAGATGTACAAAATATTATCTTTTTTTTCTGTTATAATAATAATATTTCTATTTCTTTTTTTTAAAATACTTAATGAAAATAAATTTGATATTGTTTCAATAGTGTTTCCTGATTTTGAGATAATTATATAAAGTACGTTTTTACTCTTAAAATTTTTTTTTAGGTTTAAAATATCTTCTTCATAAAGATTATCAAAAAAAAAAACTTTTTTTTTTATTTTTTTTTTCAAAAAATTATGCATAGCTTGTGCGCCTAAAATAGATCCACCCATTCCAATTATTGCAATTGTATTAAATCTATTAAATTTTTTTAGATCTTTTTTGTTGAAATTAAAATGAAAACTTTTTTCAAATATATTAAATATTTTTTTATTATTTAAAATATCGTTGCATATTTGCTTAAAAATTTTTGTAAAAGTCTTTTTTATTTTACTATTTAAATTTTTATCAAGATCATTTCTTTGTATATAATTATTGGCAGTTAAATTTTTATTAATCACTTCCTAATTCTTTCTAGTATCGATTTTTCAACTGAAATAGACTGTTTATCATTTTTTTCTTGCTCTGGTACTTTTAGTATTTTTTTAATGTTTTCGTTATTTTTTTCATTTTTACTATTTTGTGAATTAGGCATCGGTAGCTCATTATAATCAGGAGGAAGTTCAAGGGGTTGTTTTTTTTTAACTAAAAATTCATCATTGGTATTTACTTTCTCGTTTCTTAAAACTTTTCCTGCTTCACTAAGTGAATTACAAGAGGTGAGGGCTAAGGTGATTATAATTAAATATTTATTTTTCATAAGTATTTTGAAACAAGCCTTTAATTAGATATGCCATTATGCCTAAAGTTATAAATACATCTGCAAAATTAAATATAAACCAGTGAAAATTCTCATAATGAATATCTATAAAATCTGGTACTGCTTTGAATATTACTCTATCATAAAAATTTCCTAAAGCACCACCTATTATAATTGAAAAAATAAATTTTTCGGTTTTGTCAGATCTGAAAGCTAAAATGAGTAAAAATATTAAAATTAAACCAATAATTGTTGATATTAGATTGTATAATAGTTGTGAGTCAAAGCTTAAAAGTCCAAAGCCAATACCAGTGTTCCAAATTAAATCAAGATTAAGATAATCGTTTATAAAATATTTGTTCTCACTAAAATTTTCTAAGATTCTAATTTTTGAATATCTGTCTACTCCAAAAATAAGTATAATATTTATAAGAAAATAAAAATTTTCTTTTATAAATATTTTATTTTTTATTTCTTCAAGATTAATCAAAATATTGTATTTCTATTTTATTGGAGAACTTTCGAACATCTTTGGCATTTTTTTTCTAAAATTTTCCAACACCTTTCACATTTTTGTCCTTGAGCTTTTTTCACTTCGATCTTGATTTCGTCATTATTTGACAATGCTTTTTCTGCTTTTGAAACGATAAAGTAATCTGCTAAATCTAATTTATTAAGAAGTTCAAATTTATCTTTTTTAAGTATTAGTTTAATTTCAGCTTCTAAACTCGATCCTATTTCTTTGTTGGCCCTTTTCTCTTCTATTGCAATATTTGCTACTTGTTTAATCTTAAATAGGTTTAACCATTTTTCATTAAGCTTATCGTTTTTCCAGCTAGTTGGAATTTTTACGAAATTATTTTCATGAATACTTTCATTGTTGTCTTTGTTTACTAAACTATAGATTTCCTCAGTAGTAAAAACTAAAATTGGGGCAAACCACTTTAATAAGCTTTCTAAAATTATGTTTAAAACAATTACACAACTTTTTCTTTTTTTCGAATTTAAGCTATCACAGTAAAGAACATCTTTTCTAATATCAAAGTAAAAAGATGAAAGGTCCAAAGTGCAAAAATTTAACAACTCTTTATAAAGTTTATGAAAATTATAATTTTTTAAATTTTCATCAACAGTTTTATTTAATAAAAATAATTTATGTAAAATAAATTGCTCTAGTTCATCAAATTCGTTTGGTTTAATCTTTTCAAAATTTTGTTTATCAAAATTATCTTTCAAGTTTCCAAGCATAAATCTAAAGGTATTTCTGATTTTTCTATAGGACTCTGCATGCTGTATCAAAATATTTTTATCTATTCTTAAATCTTCTGCATAATCAGATGCTGAAGCCCAAACTCTAAGTATGTCTGCACCATAGTTTTTCAAAATCTCTTCCGGAGAGATGACGTTTCCCATTGATTTAGACATTTTCATACCTTTGCCGTCTACAACGAAACCGTGTGAAAGAATAGTTTTAAATGGTGCTTTGCCTCTAGTTCCACAAGACTCTAACAAGGAAGAATGAAACCACCCCCTGTGTTGATCAGATCCTTCTAAATACATATCTGCAGGCCACTTTAAATCTTTTCTTTTCTCTAAAACAAAACTGTGTGTTGAACCACTGTCAAACCAAACTTCAACAATGTCATTTAATTTTTCATAATCTTTAGCATCATAATCGTTACCTAAAAAAGTTTTGGCATCATCTGTGAACCAACAATCGGAGCCTTGTTTTTCGTAAATAGAGGCAATTCTATCTATAATTTTTTGATCTCTTAATGGTTCTTTTGTTTTTTTATTTATGAAAATAGGTAGTGGTACACCCCAAACTCTTTGTCTTGAAACACACCAGTCTGGTCTTCCTTCAATCATTGACAAAAGCCTTTCCTTACCTTTATTTGGATAAAAAACAGTTTCGCTTATAGCTTTAACGGCTTTATCTCTTAATTTATTTTTTTGCATAGAAATAAACCATTGAGGTGTTGCTCTGTAAATTAATGGAGCCTTGGATCTCCAAGAATGAGGATAGCTATGATTAAGTTTGTCATTTTTAAGTAATTTGTTTTGCTCTTTAAGTTTTTCTATAACGATTGGGTCTGCCTTAAATACATGTGTATTTGTAAAATATGGGACCTCTTTAGTGTAAACACCCGCGTTATCAACTGTGTAAAGTGATGGAATATTATTTTTTAAACATAAATTAAAATCATCAGGACCGTGGCTAGGAGCACAATGAACGACTCCTGTTCCTTGCTCTAAGTTGACAAATGGTGCATCTAACATAGGAACGTCATAATCGAAACCCATTTTGGCAAATGGATGACTACACAAGGTTCCTATAAATTCTGAACCTTTAAAAGTTCTCAATTCTTTATAACTTTTAATTTCACATTCTTTAGTAATCGATTCAATTAAATTTTTTGCAACTACAATTTTATTTTCTTTAAAATGTTCAAGGTTTTCAATTTCTAAAACTGAGTATTCGATATTACTATTAAAAGCTAATGCTTTATTGGCAGGTATGGTCCAAGGTGTGGTAGTCCAAATTATTATGCTTGTGTTCTTAAGAAAGTCTTTATTGGTTTTTTTAACTTTAAATGCAACATAAATTGTATTAGAAGTATGATCTAAATACTCTACTTCAGCATCAGCCAAAGCGGTTTTTTCTACAGTAGACCATAGAACTGGCTTAAATCCTTGATATAAACTTTCATCTAAAAGAAATTTACCTAACTCTCTCACAATTTGAGCTTCGGCCTCGTAACTCATTGTAGAATAGTAATTTTCAAAATCTCCTACTACTCCTAGTCTCTTAAACTCTTTAATATGAACATCAATCCAGCTTTTTGCAAACTCTCTGCATTCTTGTCTGAAATCTTTAATAGGCACTTCGTCTTTGTTCATTTTCTTTTTTTTGTATTGTTCTTCAATTTTCCATTCTATAGGTAGCCCGTGACAGTCCCAACCTGGTACATAAACAGAGTCTCTACCGTTCATCTGATGAAAACGAGTTATCATATCTTTTAAAATTTTATTTAACGCGGTACCCATATGTATATGACCGTTTGCATAAGGTGGACCATCATGAAGTACAAACTTTTCTTTTCCTCTGGACTGTTTTCTAAGCTTTTCAAAAATCTTATTTTTTTCCCATTTCTTTAAAATTTCAGGTTCTTTAAGTGGCAAACTAGCTTTCATTGAGAAAGCTGTTTTAGGAAGTTGCAAAGTATCTTTGGACATTATTTTTTTGCCTGTTTTATATCAAATTTTATTTGTTTTTTTAAATATTTCAAATTTCTAAATTTTTTTTCTGGTCTTATATATTTTTTAAAACTTATACTAATCTCTTTATTATATAAATTTTTGTTAATTCCAAAGATATTTGTTTCTAATAATAAATTTTGCCCATTAAAAGTTGGTCTATAGCCCACATTAGCTATACCATTTTTAATAAAATTATTACTTTGTACTTTCACAGCATAAACCCCGAGTTTGGGGACAACGTAATCATTTAATTTCAAATTACATGTTGGAAAACCAATTTTATGTCCTCTTCTCTGTCCTTTAATTACTTTTCCGACAACAGTCCAATTACGATTTAATAATTTATTTATCTCAACTATTTTTCCTAATCTTATTTTTTTTCTTATAAATGTAGATGAAATTGTTTTATTATTTTTTTTAAAAGGCTTAGTTACAATATTTTTAAAATTATACTTTTTTTCAAATCTTTTTAAAGTTTTAATATTTCCTTGCCGTTTAAAACCAAATTTAAAATTTTTACTTACATATAAAAATTTACATTTTGTTTTTTCAAAAATAATTTTTTTAATAAACTCTTCTGCTGATTGGGATGAAAACTTTTTATTAAATTTTATTATTATTAAGAAATCTAACTTAAATTTCTTGAGCTGTTGCTTTTTCTGTTGTAAAGAATTAATTCTGTGGTTTTTAATTTTTTTATTAAAAAACATCACAGGTACTGGCTCAAAAGTCATAGCTCCAAAAGGTATTTTATTTTTTTCAGCTTTTCGTTTGGCCTCAGTTATTACTTTCTGGTGGCCTAAATGTAACCCATCAAAATTACCTATTGCTATCACACCGTTACAGTGTTTTTGGTCAAGACTTGGATTATTATAAATTTTCATTTTACCATTTTAATTCTTTTTGAAAAAAGTTTACTTTTACACTATATTTTCCTAAAAGTTTTTTAAGCTCAGTAAAATTATTGAACTCTTTGCGATGAACGCCTTCAGTTATAAAAACAGAGTCTATATTTAAATTGTTGGCCCCTTTTATATCTGTTCTTAAATTATCACCGATAGCTAAAACTTTTTCGTTTGAGTCAAAACACATATTGTAAATTTCCTTGTGTGGCTTCCCAAAATAAATTACTTTACCTCCGAGATCTTCAAACACTTTTGCTACTGAGCCTGCGCATAGTTCTTCAACACTACCTCTGTGAACTATTAAATCCGGATTAGTACAAATTAACTTTTTTGAAACATGGTCTAATAAAATTTTTTTATAATAGTTCAAGTCATTTTCGTATTTGTCAAATAATCCTGTACATAAAATAAAATCGCAACTCTTAAGATCAGTTTTATTGTCTTTTACGTTTTCAAATATTGAAGAATCTCTAGCTGGTCCTAGATGATAAAATGTCTTACCAAATTTTTTTTGATTTATGGCATGCATTGCTGCTTCACCTGAAGTCATTACATTTTCAAGGAATTTTTTATCCATCTTCATTTTTAAAAGAAAATTAATCACTTTCGAACTAGGCCTGGGTGCATTAGATAGAAATACTATTTTTTTTGCATGTTTTTTTAATTGGCCTACCGCTTCTATAGCATTTGGGTTAAGAGTAACTCCATTATGCATTACTCCCCATAAGTCTATTATAAAAGTATCATATTTTTCGAATATATCTGCCAAATGGTTTAGTTCTTTCAATTTACTAATTCTCCCCTTTTTCTCCCCTTTTAATGCTCATAAATATTGTTTATATTGGTTTTTTTAATGATTTTGCCTCTTGAAATATAGTTAAAACATACCATATCAACACTACATAAAAATTTATAGGAGAAAATACATATGAAATTTAGACCTCTGCACGATCGTGTGCTTATTAAAGTGCTAGACAGTGAGGAAAAAACTGCTGGCGGAATTATCATACCAGATACTGCCAAGGAAAAACCACAGGAAGGTGAAGTTGTTGCTGTAGGTCCTGGAGCTAAAAATGAAAATGGGAAAGTTTCTGCAATGGACGTTAAAGTTGGAGATATAGTTCTTTTCGGAAAATGGTCAGGAACTGAAGTCAAAATTGATGGTAAAGAGTACAGCATTATGAAAGAATCAGACATAATGGGAATTTCAAAAAGTAAAAAATAAACTTTATAGGAGAAGAAAATGGCAAAACTAATTAAATTTGATACAGAAGCTAGATCAAAAATGCTCACTGGGGTTAATACTCTTGCTAACGCAGTAAAAGTAACTTTAGGGCCTAAGGGACGTAACGTAGTGATGGATAAATCTTATGGCGCCCCGAGGACTACTAAAGATGGTGTTTCTGTTGCAAAAGAAATTGAACTTGAAGATAAATTTGAAAATATGGGTGCTCAAATGGTAAAAGAAGTTGCAAGTAAAACAAATGATAATGCTGGAGATGGAACTACTACTGCAACTATTCTTACTCAAGCAATAGTTAATGAAGGACTTAAATACGTAACAGCCGGAATGAACCCGATGGATATCAAAAGAGGTATCGACAAAGCAGTTGAGCAAGTAATTGATAAATTAAAAACATCATCGAAAAAAGTTAAAGCCAATGAAGAAGTTGCTCAAGTCGGAACAATTTCAGCAAATGGTGAAAAATCTATTGGCGATATGATTTCAAAAGCTATGCAAAAAGTTGGTAATGAGGGTGTAATTACAGTTGAAGAAGCAAAAGGAGTTGAAACTGAATTGGATGTAGTTGAAGGTATGCAATTTGACAGAGGATATCTTTCTCCTTATTTCGTGACTAATACTGAAAAGATGACAACCGAACTTGAAAATCCTCTGATTCTTTTAGTTGAGAAAAAATTAACAAACTTACAACCAATGGTACCATTATTAGAATCAGTAGTTCAAGCCAATAGACCATTAATGATAATTTCTGAAGATGTTGAAGGTGAAGCTCTAGCAACTTTGGTAGTAAACAAGTTAAGAGGTGGTCTAAAAGTAGTTGCTGTAAAAGCCCCTGGCTTTGGTGATAGGAGAAAAGCAATGTTAGAAGATATTGCTATTCTAACTGGAGGCCAGGTCATTTCAGAGGATCTTGGGATTAAAATAGAGAACGTTAAAATTGGTGATCTTGGTTCTTGTAAAAAAGTAAAAATTGATAAAGAAAACAGCACAATTGTAGCTGGTGAAGGTAAAAAATCTGATATTGAAGCAAGATGCAATCAAATTAGATCCGAGATCAATGAAACAACATCTGATTATGATAAAGAGAAACTTCAAGAAAGATTAGCTAAACTCGCTGGAGGGGTTGCCGTGATTAAAGTCGGTGGTGCTACAGAAGTTGAAGTGAAAGAAAGAAAAGACAGAGTTGAAGATGCTCTTAATGCAACTAGAGCTGCCGTTGAAGAAGGAGTGGTAATCGGTGGAGGTTGTGCATTACTTTACGCTGCACAAGATTTAGATGGTGTTAAAGTAAAAGGTGATGACCAAAAAGCTGGTGTTGAAATAGTTAAAAAAGCTCTTCAGGCTCCAATCAGACAAATTACCGCTAACGCTGGTGTCGATGGTTCTGTAGTTGTAGGTAAACTTTTAGAAAGTAAAAAAGCTTCCCAAGGTTACGATGCTCAGAATGAAGATTATGTAGATATGTTTGCCAAAGGAATTATAGATCCAACTAAAGTTGTAAGATCAGCCTTACAAGACGCTGCTTCAATAGCAGGGCTATTAATTACAACAGAAGCAATGATCGCAGATAAACCTGAAGAAAAAGATGCTGGTCCTGCAATGCCTCCAATGGGCGGCGGCATGGGTGGAATGGGCGGCATGGGTGGAATGGGAATGTAATCCCCATTAATCTTAAACAAAAATTCAAAAAGGGTGGTTTTTACTGCCCTTTTTTTTTATTCAATTTTTAACTCATCTTTTTTAAAAATTTTATCCTGATAATAATTTAAATACATATAATAAAATATTCTTTTAAAATTCCAAAATTTAATTCTTCTTGTAATATTTTTTTTTGTTGGAAATTCAAAGTCAAATACATTTTTAATTCCTAGTATCTTTAAAAAATCAAGGAATAATTTTTCATTATTATCTTTATTAAAATAAATGTAAAAGAAATCTTTTTTAAAAACTTTTATCCAATTTTTTATTATTTTTTTATTATTTAAATTATACTTCTGGCTCATAAAATAGTATTTATTTTTTTTATTAACATAATAATGGTGCTTTTCTATTTTGTTTTTAAATTCAAATACATTATCTAGATCTATTTTTTTTCTTTGTGTCATTTGTTGAGCATACAAAGAATAAAGGTAAGATTTATCAGATCTATAATAAAAAATGATAATTGGCCTAAAGCCTAATTTTGAAATTGTTTTTTTTAAATATTGAATTTTTTCAGTATCATATGAAAAACAAGAGAAGAATTCTGAGCTTATGATAAGATCAGTTTTGGTTTTAACTTTTGAGAAATAATTTTTAATTTTTTTAAAATTTTTTTTCTCAAAATACTTATATAAATACTGATTATGAATTGTGTTTTTAAAATAATTTCTTTCATTAATTAACTCAAATTTAACTCTTTTTAAAGCAGTCCTATTTAGATAAAGAAAACTTTGTAAAGAAGTACTCCCTGTTTTAAAATTTCCAATATGGATAAAACATCTTCTCATTAAAAAATTTTGTTTAATTTATTTTTATTTTTTTTCGAAAAAAATAAACATGCGGTTGATTTTAAAATTAATCCATCTTTTAAAATTCTTAAATTGTTATCCGCTAAAGTTTTTCCACTTGACGAAATATCTGTTATAATTTCTGAAGACCCTATAAAAGGATATGTTTCAGTAGCCCCTAAGCTAGATATTATTTTGTATTGTGTAATTCCCTTTGATATTAAAAAATCATTTGTCAAATTTGGATATTTTGTTGCAACTCGTAATCTTCTATTTCTTCTAGACCTTAAATCAAATGAAACCTCTTCAAGATCAGCAACAGTTTGTACATCAATCCAATCATCAGGAACTGCAACCACTAAATTCGCGTAACCAAAATTTAATTTTTGTTTGACGTAAATTTTATCGCGTAAATTTTTTTTAGATTCTCTCATTAAATCTAAGCCAGATATACCTGCATCTAAAGTGCCATCGCCTATTCTTTGAATAATTTCTTTAGCGTGAAGGAAAATAATCTTAGTATTAGTTTTATTTTCGATTGTTCCAAAATAATTCCTTTCTTTCTCACTTTGTAAAATTTTTAGTCCTTGATTATTAAAAAATGATATTGCTTTATCTTTCAAACGTCCTTTGCTTGGCAGGCCTATGCTAATTAAATCTTTCATATGTTTTTTAAATTTATTGCTGCCCCAACAGCTGGGATATTTTTTTTGGCCCCTAAGGCTTTAAGCAAATTGTCATAGCGACCACCTCTAGCGATTTCTTTCTTTTCTGAAAATACCTCAAATACAATTCCAGTATAATATTCTACGTCTCTACCAAAATTTGAGATAAAATAAATATCCTGCTTTAGTTTTTTTAAATTCAGAATAGATTTAAAATCTTTAAAAATATTTTTTTCAAGATTATTTCTTTTTGTAAAATCAAATAACTTTTCATTTAGATCTTCTAGTTTGCAATTGATCTTTAAAAAAGATTTAATTATTTTTACTATTTTTTTTCCATCACTAAAAGATCTTGGATCTTTTATTTTTTTATCAAATCTTTTTAAAATTTCAAATACTGATCGTCCTGCAACTATTTTACCTTGATCGAATTTTTTCATTTCATAAAATCTTTTTTTATCATCATCAAAAGTTACTGCATCAATATCTGTATTTTTTTCTAACCTTTTTAAAAGTTCTTCAAAATAGCTAGGTCTCCAAAAGTGTCGAATTAGCCTTAACTTCCATCTTTCGGGCATATCAAGAGAATTGATAAGACTTTTAAATAAACTTATGTCTCCGACTTTAATTTTAATTTTTTTTCTTTTTATTTTTTTTGCAATTTCTAAAATTGTATTTAAAACTTTAAAATCATCTTGAATTTGATTTTTTGATCCTAATATTTCAATACCTAATTGGTCATTGATAAAGTTTGTGCCCTCTTTGCTAGATCTTCTATATGCTTGACCTGAGTAATAGATTTTTGATGAGGATTTTTTCTGTAAGAAACTTACGCATGATGCTACTGTTAAATCTGGTCTTAAGCACATTGTTTTCCCATCTTCTCCCTCTAAAGTAAGCATTGAATTTCTAAATTTTTCCCCTGATCTTTCAATAATATAATTTGAGTCTAAAAAAACATCAGGTTCAGATAAAACAAATCCATTTTTTTTAAAAATTTTGATTATAACTTCAGATAATTTTTTTGATTTCATTAATTAATTCTTTAATTTCAATTGATTTTTCATTTCCTGTGATTAAATTTCTTACAGTTGGTTTGCCTAATTTTATTTCATCCTCACCGTATAAAATAGCAGCAGGGGATTGAATTTTATTTGCATACTCCATTTGTTTTTTTAATTTACTTTCTCCAGGATAAATTTCAGCACTTATGCCAGCATCCCTTAATAATAATAACAAATTTATGTATTCCCTCATAAAATTCTTATCGAAAACACAAATCACCACGGGTTTTAGTCGTTTTAATTTAAATTCTTTTTTTTGCATGATCGCATATACTAATCGATCTAATCCAATTGATATGCCGGTGGCAGGAGCATCATAATTACCAAAGTTGTTTACTAAATTATCATATCTCCCTCCTCCTCCAATTGAGCCAAATTGTATTATCTGGCCTTTATTATTTTTTACATCAAATTTTAAATTTACCTCAAATATTAACCCTGTATAATATTCTAGTCCTCTTATAATTGATGGGTCGAATTTAAAATTACTAAAATTATAATTTTTAAAAATTTTGATTACCTCTTTTAAATCTTCTGTATCAGGAAGCTTTTTCTTCAATTCTTTTTCTATAATTTCTATGTTTTGTTTCCCCAAGTTTGCTCCTTTTGTGAAATCTCCTGATTTATCTTTTCGTCCTTCGCCTAATAATTGTTTAACTTCTTCCCATCCTAACCTATCGATTTTGTCTAAGGCTCTTAAAGCAGTAAGTTTTTGCTGATTATCATTTATATTTATTTTTTTAAATAATTCTTCGGTGATTTTTCTTGATGATATTTTTATTATATAATCTACTTTAGCTAAACCGCACCTTTCTAGAATTTCTGAAATCATTACACATAATTCTGCATCAGCTTGTAAGCTTTTAGTGCCTACAAAGTCAGCATCGAATTGTAAAAATTCTCTAAATCTTCCTGGTCCAGGTTTTTCATTTCTCCAAACAGCACCCAATTGATACCTCTTAAATGGTTTTGGGATTTCTAAAAAATTTTTTGCAACATATCTTGCAAGTGGCGCTGTGAGATCATACCTCAAGGATAACCATTTATTTTCATCCTTGAATGAAAATACTCCTTCATCTGGTCTTTCTTTGTCAGGTAAAAATTTTCCAATACTATCTGAATACTCAAAACTTGGAGTTTCGAGGTATTGAAAACCGTATTTAGTCATGACTTCTTTAATATTAGAAATTATGAAATCACGTACGAGTAATTCTTTTTCTTGTCTGTCAGCAAACCCCAATGGAAGTTCTTTAGAAGGTTTGTTCTTTTTTTCTTTTTTCATTTTTTGGTACAGCAGGGTGGATTCGAACCACCGACCCCTAGTTCCACAAACTAGTGCTCTAACCAACTGAGCTACTGCTGCATCCCTATTATTTTTATCCTAATTTTAATTAAATTTATATGTTTTTGATTATAAGCTAAGCAATAGCCTAGCATGCATTCTGTGAGAATGTGATTTTAGAATAGATTTGATTCTTGTTTTTATAATCATAGTAACTGTTTAAAAAGAAATTATGACTTTTTCAAGATAAATTAGCGGGACAAAAATATAGCAAATACTAAATTAATGTCCCGTTAACCAGTGATTTTGGAAATTTAGATTAAGATGTTTTCTGCAGTTTTACTGCTGAAGGACCTTTTTCTGTGCTCTCCACTTCAAACGTTAACTCATCACCCTCGTTTAAATATTTTAAACCAGCTTCTCTCACCGCAGAAGAATGGACGAACACGTCTTTTTCTTTGTCTTCTCTTTCAATGAAACCATATCCTTTAGTACCATTGAACCACTTCACTTTACCTTTTAGTGTACTCATATTTACTTGTTTCCTTATTATTATTTTAACTTTAACTAATTTTTTATAAAATTAGCGTTAGCATTTTAAATAGATTTGCTGAGTAAAAGTCAATAGTAGAAAAATATTATTTGACGCAATTGTTTTTTTGCAACAATATTAAGATAATAGTGCAATTAAAGACGTTAATACTACTAAACTGAGACCTCCATAAATATATCTATTTTTACCAAAATGTGATTTAAATTTTGTTATGCCTACATCTTTGTAGCTCAAGTTCTCACTTGTTAAACTAGATGATTTGCTAAAACCTTGGTCTCGTCCAATTTGAAGAAATTTTACTTTTCTGTGATCATAAATCTCATCTTTGCTGTAATTTTCAAAATTTTTTAGATTTTTTATTATTGTATATTTTATGTCATTAGCGATGCTCTCTGGATCTCTGTGAGCACCTCCTAACGGTTCAGGAATTATTTCATCAATAATTTTTAATTCCAGTAAATCTTTTGCAGTCAATTTCATTGCTTCTGCTGCTTGTAAAGATTTACTAGGATCACGCCAAAGTATTGATGCGCATCCTTCTGGAGAAATTACAGAATAAATTGAATTCTCTAGCATTATTACCTTATTTGAGGATGCTAAAGCTATAGCACCTCCCGAACCACCTTCACCAATTATAATAGATATGTTCGGAACAGTTAAAGACATACAACACTCAATAGAATTGGCTATAGCTGAGGCTTGTCCCCTCTGCTCAGCACCAATCCCAGGATATGCGCCTGGAGTGTCAATAAAACTTATGACAGGAATCTGAAATCTATCTGCTAGCTTCATTAGTCTTATACATTTTCTATATCCCTCTGGTCTCATCATTCCAAAATTTCTTTCTATTCTACTATTAAGGTCTTCTCCTTTTTCTTGGCCGATTATCAAAACTGATTTATTATCTATTAAACCAAACCCTGCAATTACAGATTTATCATCACCAAAAAATCTATCCCCCGATAATAAAGTAAATTGGGAAAATATTTTTTTGATATAGTAGTTAGCCCTAGGACGATCTTCATGTCTAGCAACTTGGGTTTTCTGCCAACTATTAAGATTAGAATAAATTTCCTCAAGTTTTTGATTAACTTCTTGCTCGGTTTTTTTTATTCTATTTGTATCAACTTCTGATATTCCCTCAGAACCGAAGGGGCTTTTTAAACCATCAACCTCTTGTTCTAAGGCTTTAATTTCTTTTTCAAAATCTAAATAGTTTTTCATATAAAACGATACATTTATACTAGTATTATTATATTATAAAATATTGTAAAGATCAGTTAATTATGGAAATGATAGAAAAAAATGGCTTAAAAATCAATTCGACCTTATTTGATTTTGTAAATAATGAGGCTATTCCAAATACCAAAATTAATAGCAACCTATTTTGGAGCAAATTTTCAAATATTGTTCATGAACTAACTCCAATAAATAAAACCTTGATTGAAAAGAGAGAAATCATACAAAAAAAAATAGATGATTGGCATAAATCTAATAAAGAAAATGATTTAATTAAAACTGATTACACTAATTTTTTAAAATCTATTGGATATATAGTGGAAGAAGAGAATAATTTTAAAATCGAAACTGATGGAGTCGATGAGGAAATTTCCTCAATAGCCGGGCCACAGCTTGTCGTGCCAGTTGATAATGCAAGATATGCTTTAAATGCGGCTAATTCTCGTTGGGGAAGTTTGTATGATGCTTTGTATGGTACTGATGTAGTGCCAGGTAAAGTGAGCAAAGAATGGGATAAAAATAGAGCATTGAAAGTTATAAGCTTTGTTAGAGAATTTTTAGACGAAAGTTTTCCATTATCCAAGATAAAATGGAAAGATGTTTCAAAAATTCAGATTGAAGGAGAAAAACTAGTTTTAATTTATGGATCGAATAAAGATTTTCTTAAAAATCATAATCAATTTATTGGATTTAATGGTAATAGGAATAATCCTGAGTCTATTTTAATAAAGAATAATAATCTCCATATTGACATTTTAATTGACTCGTCTACGCCAGTTGGAAAAATTGATAAAGCTTCTATCACAGATATAATAGTAGAGTCTGCTTTGTCTACGATAGTTGATAATGAGGACTCAGTTGCAGCTGTTGATGCAGAAGATAAAGTAAAATGTTATCGAAATTGGTTAGGACTTATGAAAGGGAATCTTACTTCTAATTTCACAAAAAATGGAAAAAAAATTACTAGGAAACTAAATCCTGATAGGAGCTATTTTTCAAAAGATGGAAAAAAAATTAATCTTCACGGTCGAGCTCTATTATTAAATAGAAATGTAGGTCATTTAATGACGAACCCATCAATTATACTTAAGGATGGATCGGAAATACCAGAAGGTATCATGGATGCATTTATTTCTACCCTTTGTGCCCTTCATGATTTTGAAAATAAAAAAAATTCAAGAAAAAGTTCCGTATATATAGTCAAACCAAAAATGCATGGACCAGAAGAAGTTGCTTTCACAAACACTTTATTTGAAAAAGTTGAAGAAGCTTTAGAAATACCAAGATACTCTATCAAGGTAGGTATTATGGACGAAGAGAGGAGAACAACAGTGAATTTAAAAGAATGTATCAGAAAAGTTAAAAACAGAATTGTTTTTATTAATACTGGTTTTTTAGATAGAACTGGTGATGAGATGCATACATCTTTTGAGGCAGGTCCTATGATTTTTAAAGGTGAAATGAAAAAATCAAAGTGGTTAAATACTTATGAAGATTGGAATATAGATATAGGTTTAAGTTGTGGTTTTTCAGGTAAAGCTCAAATTGGAAAAGGTATGTGGGCAATGCCTGATCAGATGTCGAAAATGATGGATCAAAAAATTAATCATCCAAAATCTGGCGCTAATTGTGCTTGGGTACCATCTCCAACCGCAGCAACATTACACTCCCTTCATTATCATAAGATAAATGTGTTTGAAGAACAGAATAAGATAAAATCGAGAAGCAGAGCTAAATTAGAGAATATTTTAGAAATTCCTAAAGCTGATAGACCTAATTGGTCAACGGAGGATATAAATCGTGAAATTGAAAATAATGCACAAGGAATTTTAGGTTATGTTGTTAGGTGGGTGGATCAGGGAGTAGGATGTTCTAAAGTCCCTGATATAAATAATATTGGTCTTATGGAAGATCGTGCAACACTTAGAATATCATCTCAACATATTGCAAACTGGCTTCATCATGGTGTCTGTAATAAAGAACAAGTCATAAAAATATTAAAAAAAATGGCAAAAATTGTTGATCAACAAAATAAAAATGATCCAAATTATAAGCAAATGTCAGATAACTTTGATAAATCAATAGCCTTTTCAGCTGCTTGCGATCTCATTTTTAAAGGAAGAGTACAGCCTTCAGGATATACCGAACCATTATTACATCAAAAAAGGCTAGAAAAAAAATCTAATAGCTAATCGGTAACTGGTACTCTATTTTTAAAAGCTGAGAATAAAGTACCATCATCAAGTTGTTCTATTTCACCTCCCACTGGTAGTCCTTGGGCCAATTTTGTAATTTTTATTTTATCGTTTTTAATAGTGTCTTCTATATAATGAGCTGTTGTCTGACCTTCCACTGTAGCACTAGTTGCAATAATGACCTCTTTCAAGTTATTTTTTTTAATTCTTTTGACTAGTGAGTCTATTAACAAGTTTTTTTGCTCGTAATTTTCATTTGAATTTAATGTTCCACCTAAAATATGAAAATGCCCTTTGTAAACATTAGCAGAATCTATAACCCACATATCAGCTAAATTTTCTACAATACAAATTTTATCATATGATGTGTCAGAGGAACAAATGCAAGTTTTATCAATAATTTTTAAATTTCCACAATCTATACAACGAACAACTTTTTTATATACTTGGGCTAATGATTTAGCTAAGGGCTTTACCATATTATCTTTATTGTTAATTAGTTTAAGAATTATTCTTTTTGCCGACTTTGGTCCTAATCCCGGCAACTTAGAAAATTGTTGAATTAGTTCGTTAATTTCTGAAATCTCGTTATCCATTAAAAAGGTAATTTAAAATCTAAAGGCAGATTTAAACCGCCTGTAACCTTAGACAATTCTTCTGCGGACTTCTTCTTTAGGTTTTCTTTAGCATTATTATAAGCCGCTATAATTAAATCATTTATTATCTCCTGGCTTTCATTTTTGGTAGCGTCGGTAATTTTTATACTTTTTATCTCATAATCTCCGCTTAAAGTAACTTTTACTAAGTTTCCTCCAGATGCGCCCTCGACCTGGATTTTTTTAATTTGCTCTTGAACATCTTTCATTTTTTCTTGCATAGCTTTAGCTTTTGATAACATTTCTGAAAAATTAGTCATTTACTCCTCCAATTTTAGATCGGTTAATTCTGCATCAGGAAATGCAGACTTGATTTCACTCTCAATTTTTGATTTTTTAAATTCTTCAATCTCTTCATTTTTTATTTCCAAATTTTTCTCATAAATGCTTTTTGCCTCTGTATCCTTACTTAATGATATAATCCATCTTTCCCCAGTCCAATGTAATAATCTTTCTGTCAAATTTTTAATAAAATTTTTATTTAATTTTTCATTAAAGCTAATATCAATTTTTCCTTTGTTAAAGTTCAGTAATTTTACATTTCTTTCTAGATCGTATTTTAGTTCAATTTCTTTTTCTTTATTTGCCAGATCGATTAAATTTTGAAAGCTTGTTATTTCTATTTTTGTTTTCTCGATCTTATTTTCAAAAGTCTTTAGCGGATTTGTTTTAATTTGATCTGTGCTCTTTAATTGATTTTTGATTTTGTTTGTTATATTAGTTTCTAAATTATTTTCCTCTATTTTTTTACCTAATAGATTATTCTCTTGATTAAAAGAAAAATTTTTTTCAGGATTAATTTCTTTTTTTTCACCTAAACTTTTCAAATGGACAAGTTGCATTATATACATTTCTAAAGTCAAATTTTCATTTCCAACTAACTTAAGATCTTCAATTGTTTTAATAGTTAATTGCCAAAATAATCCTATATCTTGCATGTCAATATTTTTTGAATATTCATCGATCATAAGTGTTTCTGTTTCAGAAATACTTGCGTCTTTATGAATAGGTCCTAAATTAATTCTTCTACTAAAAAGATACAAAACTTCTAAAATATCATTAAGAAAGTTTCTAGCTTCTAAGCCATCATTAACAAGTTCTCTCAAATAATTTAGCGCTTCTGCTTCCTTGCCACTTAAAACTTCTTTGAGCAAAGATATAATTTTACTTTTGTCTGCTAGACCTAACATTTCTCTCACATCTTTTTCATCTATAGGTTTATTATCATTTATTGAGTGTGAAACTAAAACTCTATCTAAAAGAGAAATAGAGTCTCTTACAGACCCTTCTGAGGACCTAGCAATCAACCTAATGGCTTCATCAGTGATATTCCCTTTTTCCCTCATAGATATAGTTTTTAAATGTTCTGATAATTGCTCCACACTTACTCTTTTAAGATCAAACCTCTGACATCTAGATAAAATTGTGACAGGAATTTTTCTGGACTCTGTTGTAGCTAATATGAACTTTAAACTTTGTGGGGGTTCTTCTAAAGTTTTAAGTAAACCATTAAAAGCTTGCTTAGATAACATATGTACTTCATCAATTATAAAAATTTTGAACTTGGCACTTATAGGTTTATATTTAGAATTTTCAATAAGTTCTCTTATATCATCAATACCTGTCTTTGATGCTGCATCCATTTCTAAAATATCTATATGATTAGAATTAATAATCTCTTGACAGGTTCCACAAAAATTTTCTCCAGAACATTTTATTTTTTGATCATCATTTTTTTCACAGTTTAAAGCTTTGGCTATTAACCTTGCAGTAGTTGTTTTTCCAACTCCTCTGATGCCAGTTAAAAGATAAGCGTTAGGAGTTTTTCTTAACTTTATAGCATTTGTAATTGTTTGAGATATTATCTCCTGACCAATTAAATCTTTAAATTCTTGTGGTCTGTATTTTAAAGCTAATATTTTATTTGTCATTTAATTAAGAGGCAGGCAACAACCTGAATAATTTTCACTACGGCTGCTTCTTTTCAGACCTGACCGGTTTTATGAAACATTCACCTGATGCCAACCTCAATATGAGTATATCAAGATCAATTTAAATACTACAAGAGTAGAATCTAATTTTGTGGACTATTTTTGCCTAAACGCAGAAGCCTCGTAAACTCCTAAAATATCTAAAGTTTCTGTGTGAAAACCTAGTTCTTCAAGAGCTTTTCTTACTCCAGGTTGTTCCAAATGACCTTCAAGATCAAGATAGAAGTTTGCTTGATCAAAAGTATTCTTAACAGAAAAACTTTCTAACTTAGTCAAATTAACTTGGTTAGTCGCAAAACCACCAAGACATTTGTAAAGCGCTGAAGGTTCGCTTTTTACTCTGAATATACAACTCGTAATAAATTTTTTTTCTTCCTTAAATTCGGGCTGTTCAATATTTTTGCCCATTATTAAAAAACGAGTAACATTTCCTTTTTCATCCTCAATATTTTTCTCTAGAATTTTTAAATTATATATTTTGGCAGAAAGTTCTGATGCTATTGCAGCAATAGTTTTATCTTTACCCTCTGCTAAATCTTTAGCCGACCCAGCAGTATCTGCTGAGATTATCGGTTTAAATTTTTTTTTAGTTATTAAATTTTGACATTGTCCAATCGCCTGTGCATGGCTTCTAACAAATTTTATATCACTTATAGTTGCATCTGGTTTACATAATAAGTTATGTTCAACTGCTTGAAAATGTTCTCCATGAATTTGTAATTTATATTTTGGAAGTAGATAGTGAATGTCAGCAACTCTACCTGCCAGAGAGTTTTCAATTGGTATCACAATTTTGTAACTAGGATCGTTGTAAGCCTGTTTAAAAGTTTCTTCAAAAGTAGTACAAGTTTTTATTTCAGAGTTCTTATAAAGATTTTCTGCAGCAATGTGTGAGTAAGCTCCAAGCTCACCCTGTATAGCAATTTTATTTTTACTCATTTGTTTTCATTATCTTTTTAATTTCTTCTAAATCTTGTTCAGTGTCTACACTTAAAGGTGATGAGTCCACATAACCAACATGTATAGACATCCCATTTTCCATGGCTCTTAGTTGTTCTAATTTTCTTTCAAGTTCAAGTTTTGATCTTTTAAGACCTACATAACGTGATAAAGCTTTATTAGTAAAGGCATAAATGCCAATATGATGGTAAGCTTGAAATTCTTGCATATTCTTGAGTCTAACAAAATCTAATGCTTTAACGTACATACTCGTTTTTAACTTTTCTTTTACTAAGACCTTAACAACATTTTCGTTATCTAGTTCCTCATTTGAACTTAATTTACTTGCTAAAGTTCCTATTTCACAATGACCTTTATTCATATAATCGACTAAATTGTTAATAGTCTCTGGTGAAATATTAGGCATGTCACCTTGCAAATTTACAATTATATTAGGATTAGCATTTAAATTTTTTTTAAAAACCTCAAACACCCTATCGGTTCCTGTCTGGTGATTTTCTGCTGTTAAAATTGCATTTCCCCCAATTTTTTTTACAGTATCAATTATTTTTTTATCTGGAGTTGCCACATAAACTTCTCCAGCATCTGCTTTCATAGCTGCCTCATAAACATGAAGAATCATCTCTTTATTATTAATAAGTTTAAGGGGTTTATTGGGCAATCGTATAGCATCCAATCTTGAAGGTATTATTATTGCAGTTTTATTCATAATTATGCGTCCTAGAGACGCAAAAAAATTTGGTAATTTTAAGTTTTTTTTTTAAAACTCGTGTTATATGTCTGATAAATACTTACCAAAAATATGGATAGTTTTGAAATAAATAAAATAATAGCCGCAGTCCTTCTAACGGCCCTAATTGTTATCGGTATTGGAAAATTCACAGATATATTATTCCACGTAGAAAAACCTGAGCAAACGGCCTATAAAGTTGAAGGATTAGAAGTTGCCTCAACTAGTAGCACGACTGAGTCTTCAGAAAAGGTTCCAGAAGTAGTAGATATAAAAGCTTTATTGGCTATGGGAGACTTAGCACACGGAGAAAAAGTATTTAAAAAATGCAGCGCTTGTCACATGATTGCAGCTGGTGGAAAAAACATGATAGGTCCAAATTTATGGAATGTGATAGGAAGAACAGCCGGTTCAGTAAGTGATTATAAATATTCTAAAGCAATGGTTGCTTACGCGAAAGAATGGTCTTTTGAAGAAATGAATAGTTACTTAATTAAACCGCAAGCATATATTAAAGGAACTAAAATGGCTTTTGCAGGTCTTAGAAAAGAAAAAGATAGAGCTTCAGTTATTTTATACATGAATTCAAGAGGTGATAATCCAAAACCTTTACCTTAGTCCAGACACCACTTAATAATACTTTTTTGAGCATGCACTCTGTTTAGTGCTTGTCTCCAAACCACTGATTGCTTTCCATCTATTACTTCATTTGTAACCTCTTCTCCTCTTCCTACTGGAAGACAATGCATAAAAACAGCATCTGAATTAGCTTTGCTCATAAGTTTCTTATTAACTTGGTAAGGTTTTAAAGTTTTCTTTTTAGAAATTTTATTAACTTTATCATTCATTGAAATCCATTTATCGGTCATTACACAATCAGCACCTGTAGCTGCCTCTAAAGGTTTAGGAGTAATTGTTAATTTTACTTTCTCCTTTTTCGCTAGTTTTAATATACTCTTATTTGGAGAATATTTTTTTGGACAACCAATATTAAGTTTAAAATTAAATTTCCCTGCAGCTTCTATTAAGGAATTCGACATATTATTATTACCATCTCCAATCCAAGAAACAGTTTTACCCTCGATAGAACCATTACTTTCTTCGTAAGTAAGAATATCAGACATAATTTGACATGGATGACTTTCATCGGAAAGACCGTTGATAATTGGGATATCTAAATACTTTCCAAATTCCTCTAAATTTTTGTGAGATGAGGTTCTCAACATAATGATATCTACATACTCCGATAGAACTTTTGCTGTATCTTTTAAAGTCTCGTCTCCCTTTCCGTAATGTATTCCATCTGGGTTTAAAATAATTGATGATCCACCAAGTTGTTTAACAGCGATGTCAAATGACATTCTTGTTCTTGTTGAGGGTTTCTCAAATATCATAGCCATCGACTTACCTTCAAAGGGCTTATCTTCATCAGGCGCAGATTTATTTAATCCAACTCTATTTTGTTTTCTCTTTTTTGCTTCTTCAATAATCGCTCTAAGCTCTACTGAAGAACAGTCAGAGATATTTATAAAGTTTTTCATTTAAAATTTTTGCAAACTTTCTCTATTATTTTTAAACCTATGTTTATTTCGCTCTTTGTTACATTCAAAGGAGGCAAAAGTCTGACAACATTTTCAGCGGCTCTTACTGTCAACAAATTATTATCTAAAAGTTTTTGAATAAATTTTACTTGGTTTACGTGAAGACAGAGTCCAATTAGCAGTCCTTTGCCTCTAACTTCTTTAATAATCTTAGGATACTTATTTTTAATTTTATCAAGTTGATTTAAAAAATATTTTCCATTTTTACTTACATTATTTAAAAAACCTTTTTTAAACATCACATCCATAACTGCGTTTCCAGCGCTCATTGCTAAAGGGTTTCCTCCGAACGTTGAACCGTGTGTTCCCGGCTTCATGCCTGAGGCTACCTTTTTATTTACTAAAACTGCACCTATTGGAAAACCACCGCCGATCCCTTTTGCTATTGGGACAATATCGGGTTTAATTTTTGCATATTCAAATGCAAAGAATTTGCCACTTCTTCCAATTCCACACTGAACTTCATCAAGAATTAATAAAATTTTTTTCTTATTACATAATTTTCTTAAGCCTTTGAGACAAAAATCTGGAATAACTTTAATGCCCCCTTCGCCCATGATTGTCTCGACCATGATAGCAGCTGTTCTGCTAGTTATCGCTTTCTCTAAACCTTTGTGATCACCAAAGTTGAAATGATCAAAACCATCTACTTTAGGTTTAAAACCTTCAATTGCTTTTTTACTATTGCTAGCAAATATAGCTGCGATAGTTCTTCCATGGAAACTGTTATTAATGCAAAGAACTCTATTTTTTCTCGGCTGGCCTTTTGAATAAAAATATCTTCTAGCAAATTTAATAGCTGCCTCTGTTGCCTCAGCACCAGAATTTTGAAAAGTTACATAATCTGCAAATGTTTTTTGTGCTAATCTTTTTGCTAATTTCTCTTGCTCAGGAATAGTGAATACGTTTGAAACATGCCATAATTTTTTTGATTGTTTATTTATTGACTTAATTAAATGGTTATTAGCATGGCCAAGACAGTTTACAGCAATTCCTTGAACGAAATCTAAATATTTCTTTCCATTCGTTGTATATAAGAAACTTCCTCTTCCCTTAGAAAAAGAGATTTTCTTTCTGTTATAAGTATTTAAAATTTTACTCATGATTTTATTTTATAGCCTTTTTTATACAATAAATAACAAACAAGCCAGCTAACAAAGCTCAAGACAGTTAAATACACTAAACCAATAGAAATTGAACCATCTGAAGTACCAATAAAACTATATCTAAAACCATCAATCATATAAAAAAATGGATTAACTTTACTTACTGCTTGCAAAAAGTCAGGGAGTCTCTCTATTGAATAAAAAGTGCCTGATAAGAAAGATAATGGAACTATTACAAAATTAGTAACTGTAGCCATATGATCGAATTTTTCAGCCCATAGTCCAGCGATTATTCCAATATTTCCTAAAACAAAAGAAGAAAGCAAAGTAAAGGCTATAAGCGTTAAATAGTTTTTGATTTGAATATCTATAATTAATTTAAATACAATAATTGAAACTATTCCAATTAATACACTTCTTGTTACGGCTGCAAGAGAAACTGAGATCGTTACTTCTCCAGCAGATAAGGGAGCAAATAATAAATCAACTATAGTTCCATCAATTTTTTTAATCATAAAAGATGAAGAAGAATGAGAAAAAGATTGCTGAATTACCTGCATAGAAATCAACCCTGGCGCTAAAAAAGTAATAAAAGGCACACCAAGAACATCCCCTCTATCAGCACCAATAGCTAAAGTTAAAACAAGTAAAAAGAGTAAAGATGAAACTAGTGGGGAAAAAATAGTTTGTATCCACACAATTAAGAATCTTAGAACTTCTTTTTTATATAAAGTCCACGTTCCGAACCAATTAACTAATCCAAATCTTCTTTTTCCAATTTTATATTTTTTCGAAATTTCAACCATTGATAGTCTTATATCCTGTTATTAAAAAAACTGTGCAAAACTAAATCTACTCACAGCTTTGATGCGTTTTAATGTTTTAAACCCCAATATTATGCCCTAAGTTTTTAAAAATTACTAAATATTGTAATTATATACTATGAGTTGGACAGAAGAAAAAGTCGCTAAATTAAAAGAACTCTGGTCTAAAGGGCATACTGCAAGTCAGATCGCTGAAGCATTAGGTGACACCACTAGAAACGCCGTAATCGGTAAAGCTCACAGGTTAAATTTAGAAGCTAGAGCGCCTTCTAAGCAATCTAATTCACCTAGATCCAATGATAATAAGCAGATTAGAAGAGGGCCAGCGCCAACATCAAGAAAGGCTAAATTTCAATCAATATTATTAGATAAAAACTTCGAGCCAGAAAACCCTAAATCTCTAGAAGAACTTACAGATGAAACTTGCAAGTGGCCTATAGGTCATCCTAATGAGGAAAAATTCTATTTCTGCGGTAGAAAACCTGAAGGAGATTTCCCTTATTGCAAACTTCATGTTTTGTATGCCTTTCAACCTAAAAACCAAAAAGACGATGATCTTGGTGATGAGATACCAGAATTTATCGAGAAAAAAGTTAAAGCCTCGTCTGGTTAACAAAACTTTAACATTACAATCATATAATTGATTATGAAGTTTATTAAAAAATACCTTAAATGGTTAAGTACTTTTTTAGTTCTTACAGGTATTTTATTAACAAATTTGAATATGTATCCAGTAAATATAATGTTTCATGGAGCGGGAGTTGTTGGTTGGACAATTGCAGGTTTTATTTCTAAGGATAAAGCAATATTAACCAATTTTGGGTTACAGATTCCATTATTTATTATTGGTTTTTATCAAATTTTGGTTCCGTAAGTTCGGGACACTTCAATACATTTTTTATGAGGAAAATAAAAACAATATTATTTGTTTGTACTGGAAACTCTGCGAGAAGCATAATAGCGGAAAGTATTGTAAACAATAATTTCCGAAATCAATTCATCGCATTTAGCGCTGGAAGTAATCCTTCAGGAAAAATCAATCCCTACATTAAAGAGTATCTTGAAGGAAAAAAATTTAATTTAACCACGTATTATTCGAAAAATTTTGATGAATTTTTAAAAAATGATATTGATATTGATTACGTGATTACAGTTTGTAATAACGCCAATAAAGAAGTTTGTCCTGTATGGCCCAAAAAAAAGACCATTACGCACTGGGACATCGCGGACCCTGTTGAAAAAATTAAAAAAACTAAAAATAAAGATAAAATAAATTTAATAGCTGAAGAAACTTATAATATAATTAATGAAAAAATTAAGCATTGGGTAAAAAATGAAAAGTAAAAAGATATTTATTGGTGAATTTATTGGAAGTTGTTTTTTAGTCATGATTATTGTTGGTTCAGGTATTATGGCTCAAAATCTAACTGATGATATCGCTGTAATGTTAATAGCGAATACTTTAGCTACAGGTGCAGGATTATTTGTTCTGATTACTTCAATCGGTGATATCTCCGGCGCACATTTCAATCCTGTCGTTACTTTAGCAATGTATTTTACCAACAAGATTAAAAAAAATTTAATTATCACTTATATCTCTGCTCAAATCTTAGGTTGCATGTTAGGGGTAATGTTAGCAAATTTTATGTTTGATCTTCCTTTGTTGCAGCTTTCACAGAAGATTAGACCTGGAATAAATATTTTTACAGCTGAGATCATTGCAACTTTTGGATTAATTTTTGTGATATTTGGATCTTTAAAGAGCGGCAAACTTGCGGTCGCTTCATCAGTAGCTACTTTTATAACAGCGGGGTATTGGTTTACCTCTTCAACTTCTTTTGCAAATCCAGCGGTAGCAATCGCAAGAACTTTTACAGACACATTTACTGGAATTAATTACTTAAATACTCCTAGCTATATCATTGCTGAGATGCTTGGTGGAATATTGGCTGTCTATTTAATCAGAAAAATTATTTTGTAATTGGAGGCCAGCCCAAGGAAATATTGATACCTTGGGCTGATGGGCTAATTAATTAACAACACAGTTGGGAGACTGTTAATCAGTTAATAATATATAAATGGTAAAAAAATATTTAAATTAAGTTAAAGATTTATTAATTTTCAAGAATAAATGATATTGGAGTCGACATTCATCTCTCTTGCCAGGTTTTTAAGTCTTTTAGTTACTTGTTTTGAGACAATATCGCTATGATTGTTAGGTATTTTCAAAAAAATAGTCTTATTTCTTTTATAAATTTTAAATTCATCTAACAACAAAGAAGACATGCTAGTGAGTGACTCTGCTAATCTTAAAGCAGATCCCACTTGCTTTGAGGATAAAATTTCGTTGTTATTTAATAAGGATAAAAACTGATAATTCGGATTATATTTTAAGCCACAATGTCTCCAAAAACTTGCTGATGCAACTTTTACTCTATCTCTATGTTCTAGTTTTAGTAATGGAGTATTTAACACTTCCATAAAAACTAATTCTGCTTTTTGAAAAGCTCCTAGGCCCCAATCCATTTTACTTAAGATGCAAGCCAAGGTTAGTAATCTTCGATTAAAATATTCGTTGTCTTCAAATAATGGTGAAATAAAGTTAAAATATTTCTCAAAACTTTTTCCATAGTCCCCTTTTTTAAAAGATATACCATCAGTTTTTAATTTGAAAATTTCATCCTCGCTCATTCCTTGGTTTATAATTGTATCCATATGCCCCTCTCTCAGTCCACTGATTGAGCAAATAACTTTTGAGGGGCTTGCTGCTTCAATTATTTCTTTAAGTATTATAGAGCTAAAAGGTAAATAGGGAGTTCTAGATTTAGTAATATATTCCATTGATTTCAAAGATGATTTATTAAATTTTGAAATTCTATTTAAGTATTTTACTGCTACATCTTTTGAGAGTTTATATTGGTGCAAAATATGTAATGGGTGTTTTTCTTTAAAGAGATGATATTTAAATAATGATCTCCAAGTCCCTCCTACCAAATAAATATTTTTAAATTTCTTTTTAGAAAGCCATTTTTCATCTCTTAAAAGTTTTCTAACATATTTTCCCAAATTTCTTTTTTTTATAATAGGATTATTTTCAAGTCTTAATACTCCAAGAGGTAAAGAGGTTGTTTCAAAAATTTGATTTTTAGAAACTCTGGCAAGTTCTAAACTTCCACCTCCTAAATCTGCAACTAATCCATCTACTTCATCAAATCCTACCATTACACCATTTGCTGATGTTCTTGCTTCTTCCTCGCCAGATAATACTAGTGGTTTTTTATTAAATATTTTTTCAATTTCTCTTAAAAATTCACTTGCATCAGTGGCCTCTCTAAAAGCTGCTGTTGCAATAATTTCTAAATCTTGAACGTCTGAAATATCTAAAATTTCTTTAAATCTATTTAGAACTTTTAAAGAACCTTTAATTCCATCGGGATTTAGTTTTTTAGATTTATCTAAATTTTTTCCAAGTTTGCAAACTGCTTTTTCATTAAAGACTGGGATTGGAGAAATTTTAAAATTATCGTATATAAGCATTCTTACTGAATTTGATCCAAGATCTATTATGGCTTGCTTAGACTTTTTATTAGACTGAAATTTAAAAAGATTTTTTAATTCTGGTTTCATTTTACTAATCTTAAATTTTGAGGTTTAGCTCTTAAAATTGACTTACCACGACCTGATAAACTTGGGTTCTTCATGAAATAGGAATGTGCGGAAAAGCCTTTTTCTTGTTCTTTATGATAGTTTCCCAAACTATCTAAATACCATGTTTCTGATTTATCTTTAAAGTTAGCTAACATAATTTGATCTAAAATTTGCTCATGCACAGTATTGTTTTCTATCGGAATTATAATTTCAATTCTTCTATCTAAATTTCTAGGCATTAAATCTGCAGATGAAATATATACCTGATTCTCTCGAGAGGGCATAGAGCTACCATTTGCAAAACAATAAATTCTTGAGTGTTCTAAAAATCTGCCAATGAGGCTTTTTACTTTTATATTTTCAGATTGACCTTTAATTCCAGGTCTTAAGCAACACACTCCTCTTACTGATAAATTTATTTTTACTCCTGCGTTTGAAGCTTCATAAAATTTCTTAATAATTCCAGGGTCTACAAGAGAATTCATTTTTGCCCATATTTCTGCAGGTTTTCCTTTACTTGCATTTACAATTTCATTTTCAATTTTTTCTACAAAAAAATTCCTGCTATTTAATGGAGACATAAAAATTTTATTCAATTTTTTTGGTTTTGCATAACCAGTTACATAATTGAAAAATTTTTCGACATCTTTGGCCAAGTCTTGATTAGAGCTAAACAGTGATAAGTCAGTATAAATTTTTGCGTTAATTGGATGATAGTTTCCTGTACCTAAGTGAACATAGCTTCGCGTTTTAGCTCCTTCTTTTCTTAAAACTAAACTTGCCTTTGCATGCGTTTTATATTTTGCGAATCCGTAAACAATTTGAACGCCAGCTTTCTCTAGTTTCCTAGATAATTCAATATTAGCTTCCTCATCAAATCGAGCTTTTATTTCTATTACGGCTGTAACAACTTTTCCGTTTTCTGCTGCTCTACTTAGTGCTTTTACGATAGGAGAGTCAGGTGTGGTTCGATACAAAGTTTGTTTGATACCGATAACTTTGGGATCTTTTGCTGCAGCTTCTAAAAATTGAATTACTACATCAAAAGTTTCAAAAGGGTGGTGTACAACAAAATCTTTACTTCTTATAGCTGAAAAAAATTTATCATCAAATTCCTTCAATCTTTCAACTTCTCTAGGATTAAACTTTTTAAATCTCAGCTTTGGATCTTTCTTTTTACAAATTTCATCTATATCTTGTATTCCAACCAATCCTTCAACCTCATAAATATGATCTTCATCCATTTTAAATTTTTTTGAAATAAAATTTAAAAGTTTTTTGTTTGAATTAGTGATTACTTCGAGTTTAACTACGTTTCCCCTTCTTCTTTTCTTAATTGCCTTTTCAAAATATCTCACAAGATCAGCAGCTTCATCATCTATTTCAATTTCGCTGTCTCTAATTATTTTAAACTGCAAACTTGCCTCGATATTATGGTCTGGAAATATTTCATTAGCAAATTTACAAATTACGTCATCAATTGTGACAAATTCATTTATTGTTTCAGAATTGTTTAGAGATACAAATTTTGGAAGTGCTCTTGGTATAACTATAATTGCATTTAGTTCTCTTTTTTTTTTTATTCTAGTCATTCTTAGTAAAATTGCTTGGCCTTTATTTGGTATAAAAGGAAAGGGATGTGATGGGTCAATGGCAGTAGGTGTTATTATAGGATAAATTGTTTCCTGAAAATATTCTCTTAGATACATAAGATCCTTCTTATTTAGTTCTGACATTTTTCGAATGAAAATTTTTTCTTTCGATAGCTCTTTTTTCAACTCTAGGAATGCCTCGTTTTGCTTCTTTAATAGATCTTTAGTTTTTAATACGACCCTATTCAATTGATCCTCTGCAGTTAATCCATCTGCGCTTAATTCGTCAAAACCATCTTTAATTTGATTAAAAAGTCCAGCAACTCTTACCATAAAAAATTCATCTAAATTTGTACCTGCGATTGATAAAAATTTTACTCTTTCAAATAGAGGATTTGTTTTATCTTTTGATTCTTCTAAAACACGATCATTAAACTGAAGCCAAGATAATTCTCTGTTTATGAGTTGATTGCTAATATTAGCGTTTTCTGAAAATGATGCTTTCGACATATTTAAATGTTAAATTAAAAATATGTTTAAATTATATGCGATGAGACATGCTAAATCTAGTTGGGATTTTCCAAATTTAGATGATCATGACAGGCCATTGAATAAAAGAGGGGTAAATTCAGCAAAATTAATTTGTGAATTTTTTATTAAAAAGAAATTAAAATTTGATTTAGTTTATTGCTCATCCTCTAAAAGGACAATACAAACATTAAATATATTGTCAGAAAAAATCAGTTTTAAGAAAATTATTAAAAAAAAAGCGCTTTATCATGCTAGTGAGGATGAAATTATTCATATCTTAAAACAAACAGTTGATAATTATAAAACTTTACTTTTAATCAATCATGAACCTTCAATTAGTGAACTCATAAATCGAGTCTGTCTTAAAGAAAACTCTGAACAATTTGAAAATTTAAAAAGAAAATTTCCTACTGCAGCCGTTGCTGAAATAAGTTTTAATTTCAATGATTGGGAAAAGTTATCAAAAGTTAAAGGAAAATTAATATCATTTATAAAGCCAAAAGATCTTCAAACATCTAAGGAATAGCCAGCAGATCTTACTGTTCTGATCAGATCTTTCTTGCCATCAATATTTATTGCTTTTCTTAGTCTTCTTATATGAACATCTATAGTTCTGGACTCAACATAAATATCATCTCCCCATACAGAATTTAGAAGTTGCTCACGCGAATATACTCTTTTTGGATTCTTTATTAAAAAATCAATTAGTTTAAATTCGGTTGGGCCGACTATAACTTGTTTGTCTGCTCTATAAACTCTTCGTTGAACTCTATCTACTTTAAGATCCTCAAATACTACAACATCAGCGGCAACACTTGGTTTAGATCTCTTTAATAAAGCGTTAATTCTTGCAATAAGTTCTTTTTGGCTGAATGGCTTAGTTACATAGTCATCAGCTCCTGTTTCAAATCCTTTAAGTTTGTCTTCTTCCTCACCTTTGGCTGTTAACATAATGATTGGGATATTTTTGTGAAGATTGCTTCTTTTCAAATTTTTACAGACTTCAACACCTGAAATATCTGGCAACATCCAATCTAATAAAATTAAATCAGGATTTTTTTCCTTTATATTTCTAATAGCGTCTTCTCCATTGACTGCATAATCAACTTTGTGACCCTCTTTTTCTAAATTGTATTTAAGTAAAGTTACGATGGGCATTTCATCTTCAACAATGAATAAATTTGCCCTCATTATCCTTTTGGTCGGTCTCCCTCTAAATAATCTCCTGTAATCAGAAAATAAACTTGCTCTGCAATATTGGTTGCATGATCTCCAATCCTCTCAATATTTTTAAGCATGAAAAGTAGTTGGGTTACTTTTTGTATATCGTTTTTATTTTTTTCTAAATGCTTTACTGCAGCTTCCATATTAGAATTAGTCATTTGATCTATTTCTTCATCAGAATTCCAAACATTTTCTGCTGTATCTTTAGCTCTATGTAAATACGAATTTAAAACTGCATTGACTTGTTTTGATGCTTTTAAACCAGCTATTTCGAAATTTTTAGTAATATCATTAGGTAAATCAGTTCCAATTTTAGTTAATCGTTTTGAGATGTTTTTTGCTAAATCACCAATTCTCTCTAAGTCTGAAGAAACTTTTAAGGCAACAACTGTTTCTCTTAAATCTATTGCCATAGGTTGCCTTAAGGCAATCAAATTTACAACTTGCTCTTCTATATTTATTTCATACTTATCAGTCAATTCGTCATCTTTGATAGATTTTTCTGCTAAACTAATGTCTTTTTTAACTAAAGATTGAATAGTGTTTTCAAGCTGTTTCTCAACTCCAGTTCCCATTTTCACTATTGTATCTTTTAATAACTGAAGTTGCTCTTCGTAAGATTTTACAATGTGCGGTTTTTCACTCATTAACCAAACCTTCCTGTAATATAATCCTGAGTTTGCTGATTATCAGGATTTTTAAATATTTTATCTGTTGGTCCAAATTCTATAAGTTTTCCCAAATGAAAGAAACCTGTTTTTTGAGATACCCTAGCTGCTTGTGACATTGAGTGGGTAACTATCACAATTGTGACCTCTTTTTTAAGATCATCTATAAGTTCTTCAATTTGAGCTGTTGCTATTGGGTCAAGCGCTGAACATGGTTCGTCCATAAGAATCACTTCTGGACTTACAGATATAGCTCTAGCAATACATAGTCGTTGCTGTTGACCTCCTGATAAACCAGTTCCGATTTCATCAAGTCTATCTTTAACTTCGTTCCACAAGGCAGCTTTTTTCAAACTTATTTCAACTATTTGATCCATTTCTTCTTTGCTCTGTGCAATACCGTGAATAGTAGGACCATAAGCTACATTTTCATAAATTGTTTTAGGGAATGGATTGGGTTTTTGAAAAACCATACCAACGTTCTCCCTAAGTCTCACAACATCTAACTTTCTTGAATTCAGTTCTAGGTTGTCCATTTTAATACTGCCTTCAACTCTACAAATATCTATGACGTCGTTCATCCTGTTCAAGCATCTTAAGAAAGTAGACTTTCCACACCCAGATGGTCCAATTAAAGCTGTAACTTCTTTTTCTGCTATATCTATAGAGACGTCAAATAATGCCTGTTTGGATCCGTAATAAACATTTACATTTTCCGCTTTTATTTTACTCATTTAACTCCATTTCTTTTCAAATTTGTGTCTAACGATTTGAGCTGCCAAGTTCATTAAAATTAAAAAAGCTAGAAGCACCATAATACATGCAGATACTTTTTCAACAAAACCCCTCTCAGCACTTTCTGACCATATATATATCTGAACTGGTAAACTTGCAGCAGGATCAACTGGCGTACCAGGTATTGTATTCACAAAAGCAACCATTCCTATTAAAATTAAAGGGGCTGTTTCCCCTAAAGCTTGAGCCAAGCCAATTATCGTTCCAGATAAAGTTCCAGGCATTGATAGTGGCACAGTATGATGCATGGTTGTTTGCATATTACTTGCACCCATCGCTAAAGCAGCTTCTCTTATACTTGGGGGAACAGCTTTTAAAGAAGCTCTTGCAGCAATAATTATTGTTGGTAATGTCATAAGAGACAAAGTAATTCCTCCAACAAGTGGTGTCGATCTTGGTAAATTAAAAACTGCTAATAAAACACCAAGACCTAGCAAACCAAATACTATCGATGGAACAGCTGCCAAATTGTTAATGTTTACTTCTATAAAATCTGTAAATTTATTTTTTGGTGCAAACTCCTCGAGATAAATTGCAGCTAGCACTGCGATAGGAAATGAAAACGCTAAACATACTAGTATACTAAAAACTGTTCCCATAAACGAGCTAGCTATACCTGCTAGTTCTGCCTCTCTTGAATCAGGACTTGTAAAAAAACTAATGTTAAACTCTGATAAAATATCTCCTCTTTCATTAAGCATATCGTAAATCTGCAACTGGTAATCATTTACTCTTCTATTCTCCTCAGGAATATCTCTTGGATAATTTCCCTTATGAACTTGATCAACATCATCAGAAGCTGTTAATTTTATGGGCACTATTTTACCTAGATAGTCTGGATTTTTTAAAAGTAGATCTTTAACCTCTGCCTCATATTTATACGAAACCATTTGTATCAATTGACGATCCTCTTCTTCAGGAAGTCCAGGATCTAATGAGGTCATAGCTTTGTAAGCAACATCATAATAGTCTGCATTTTCTAGATCATCTTTTGATGGGCTTTCTGCATCGATTAAAAGTAATTCTTTATCATAATGAACTTCTGTTACTATCCAAGTTTTTTGGAAAGCTGAGTAACCTTTTGAAAATATCTGAAACATAAAAACTGCTAAAAAGCTTAAAGCTAATCCTATAGCTATTTTGCCATACCATTGAAATCTTCTTTCAGCGTTATATCTTTTTTTTAATAAATTTTTCTTAAAACTATTCATATTTTTCCCTATATTTTTTAACAACTGAAAGAGCGATTACATTTAAGAATAAAGTTACTATAAATAAAGATATTCCTAATGCAAAAGCTGATTGAGTTTTTGGATCTCCAAATTGTTGGTCTCCAATTAAAATTACTACAATTTGCGCTGTAATGGTTGAAGTTGATTCGAGTGGATTCATTGTAAGATTAGCCGCTAGTCCTGAGGCCATTACAACAATCATTGTTTCTCCTACCGCTCTCGATACTGCTAAAAGTATCGAACCTACGATACCAGGTAGGGCTGCTGGAAAAATTACTTTTTTTACAGTTTCAGATTTTGTTGCGCCCATTGCGTAACTCCCATCTCTTAAATTTTGAGGTACTGCCGTCATAACGTCATCGCTTAGACTTGAAATAAAAGGAATTATCATTACTCCCATAACTGCTCCTGCAGCTAAAGCGCTCTCCGCTGAAACTTCTAAACCCATAGCGTTACCAATTTCTTTAACAAAAGGACCGACGGTTAAAGCTGCAAAAAAACCATATACCACTGTTGGAATACCAGCTAAAATCTCAATAATAGGTTTCGCATATTTTCTTACGCCTCTTCCGGCATACTCAGATAGATAAATCCCGCTTAACAAACCTATGGGGATGGCAACACACATTGCAATAAAAGCAATAAAAAAAGTTCCAGCAAATAAAGGTACAGCTCCGAAAGCATCCTTCATTAATTCAGGATCTGGTTGGCCATCTCTTACAAAAGTTTTAGCAGGATACCAATGAGTTCCGAATATAAAGTCAAAGATTTTTACTGCTTGAAAAAACCTAATCGCTTCGAATAAAAGTGAAAAAACTATTCCGATTGTAACTAAAACTGCGCCTAATGATGCAACAAATAACACCCATTTAAGAAAAATTTCTACTGGTTCTCTCATTCGATCATTTTTCTGAACAGATCTATACGCAAAACTCAGAGAGAAAATTAAAATTGCTAAAATAATTGCTACTTTAGCGCTGTTAGCTATTCCTTTTAATTGAATGTACTTATTAGCAGACTCATCTAGAAAATTAGTAATATTTCCCGTGTAAGTTCCTGCGGCTAATGCTTTAACCTTTGTGTAAATAAGCTGAAGCTCATTTTTAGTTAAGTTCTGATCAGTGTAATCTTGTAAAATAAATGTTTTAACTATTGATGGTTCAAAAACTGACCAAAGAGCAAAAATTATTAATGCTGGTGCAGCACACCAAGCAGCTAAATAATATCCATAAAATTTTGGTAATGCCGTAAGTCTTTGTGATGATTGAATAACTAGAGCTTTTTTTCTACCGAAATAATAACTTGTGAAAGCTAAGAGAATAATAAAAGTTACAAGTATTAAATTCATATTGAGCTTCCAGAGATAAAAAGGGGGTAAAATACCCCCTTTTTGTTTAATTGATACTACTACTTCTTAGCAGGCATGTTAACTAACTTCGTAGCGTTAGTTCTAGATGTTTTGTATAACTTGCCATCTAGAGGTACTAGCCCGATATCAGTTAAATAACCTTTATTACCCATAGCTTTTTTACTTGTGAACTCTTTTACGAATTCATGTAAGCCAGGTACAACGCCCACGTGAGCTTTTTTCACATAGAAGAATAAAGGTCTTGCAACTGCGTAACTGTAATCTTGAATCGAAGATAGACTTGGTTGACCACCTTCAATGCTTGCAGCTTGCAATTTATCTTTTGCAGCTAAGAAATAACTGAAACCAAAGAAACCGAACATTTCTTTGTCCGCAGCTAATTTTTGAATAATAAGTGAGTCGTTCTCACCAACTTCAATTACCGCACCATCTTCTCTTAACGCTTTATATTTAGCGCCAGCTTTTTTAGAAGCATCATCGATACCTTTTTTCATTACTAATGAATTCCAAGCATCTCTTGTTCCTGATGTTCCTGGAGGCACCATAACTTTGATAGGGTAGTTTGGTAATGATGAGTCGATATCACTCCAATTTTTATATGGATTTGGTACTAACGCACCATCTTTAGCAACTTCTTTTGCTAATGCTGCCCATAATTGTTTTTTTGTAAAGTTTACTGGTTTAGCATCTTTAGAATAAGCTAACGTTATTCCGTCGTTACCAACTGTAATCTCTACGATTTCTTCAACACCATTTTTTTGACATAGCGCATACTCTTTAGACTTCATAGCTCTAGATGCATTTGTTATGTCTGGGTGCTCTGTACCAACTCCGGCACAAAATAATTTAGCTCCACCACCTGTTCCTGTTGACTCGATTACTGGTGTTTTAAATTTACCAGACGAACCAAATCTTTCAGCAACGATTGTTGCATACGGGAATACAGTTGAAGAACCTACGATTTTAATCTGATCTCTAGCTTGAGCAGAAGTTACAACTAACATTGCAACTAATGAAGCTAAAGCGATTGATAGTTTTCTCATTGTTTATCCTTTCATTTATTAATTAATTAACAAACATTGGACTCATAGAATTAAGAGGACTCTTAATTATTACAGATATGTTACAAATTTATTAAAATGATAACTTTTTAGTTGAACTTTCTAGTTATCTCGATTTGTTGATAATCAGAGGCTAAAGACCCTCCGCAACTAAAAGGTCTTACTTTATTTTTAACTGCATAGGACTGAGTTGGCTTTAATGTAACTTCTAGTTGTACAAAGTTAACTAATTTTTGAGTAAAACCTTTATCATATCTCCACGCATTCCATTGAGTGGGAGCGGTAAATACTTCGGTTAAATAAGATGCAGCTTGTGAGTGAATCATATTGCTCTCGTTTTGTCCTTTTAAAAGATTATTTTTAACTTTTTCAAAAATTTTTCTACATTTGATTGAGTCCGCCATGTACGAGTTCGCATTTAAATGAGTGCTCATCGGCGCTGACACAATTAATTGAATTCCATCGTATCGTCTTGAAAATAAAGCTTCAGTATAAATTGTAGATACATTTTTACTATCTACTTCAAAAACTAAATCGTTTTTAGCTTGCTTAAGATCGTTTTTCAGTCTTAGAAGCCCAAGATCAAAAACTGTAAGAGGTTGAGAACGTAAAGTTTTCTCTATTAAATTTACATCTGCTTTAACAGTTGTAAAAATTAAAGTTAATAAAACCAGACTTATATAATTCATTAATCTAGTCATACTAAAACTTTAACTATTTTGCCGTCTATCTCAAGACAAAATTTAATAAAACTGTAATATTTGCTAAAATTTTGAAAAATGGACCTTTATTTCGGTGCCATTTTGAGGTTCACTTTTTATTTCTAGTTCTCCTCTATGCTGATTAACAATGTGCTTCACGATCGCCATTCCAAGTCCAGTACCACCAACTTTTTTACTTTTAGCAGCATCAACTCTAAAAAATCTTTCTGTTATTCTAGGAAGTTGTTCAGTTGGAATTCCAATACCATTATCTTTAATGGACACGGTATAAGAGTCTCCTATAACTTTTCCGTTACCTTGACCACAATTAATTTCAATCTTTTTATTTTTATCTGAATATTTTATACTATTATCAATAATATTTGAAAAAACTTCAATTAATTTTTCATGATCGCCTTTAATAAAGAAATCATCTTTTATATTATTTTTAAATTCAAAAGGTTTTAAATTTTTTTGATGGATATCTTCAACGTTATTTAAAATTTCTTTTAAATTTACTTTATCTTGAGGCTGTATATGTTCCTCTAACTCAATTCTACTTAATGAAAGTAAATCTTTAATTAAGCTTTCCATCCTATCAGCTTGCTCAAGCATTATCGGTATAAATTTTTTTTGTGCTTCTAAATCATCTTTCGCATGTCCGCTTATAGTTTCTAAAAATCCTTTAATAGAAACTAAAGGCGTTTTAAGTTCATGGCTGACATTAGCTACAAAATCAGATTTAAACCTTTGCGCTTTTATAATATCAGTTAAATCTTTTAGAAATAAAACAACTGAGTCAGGATCATCGACATATGAGGTCGGTCCAGAGAATAGATGAACTTTAAAGAACTGAAATGAGGGAGAGGATAATTCTAAATCCATAGTAATTGTCTCTTTTTTTAAAAGCACTAAATCAATATTTTGGAGTAAATCAGGAACTCTCAATAAAGTAGCCACGTGCTTATTTAAATTATTTTCTCCAAATTTTTTTTTTGCACTATTATTAAAAAATTTGATATTTTTAAATTTATCTACAATTAAAATTAGATCATCGATTTGATTTATAATCTTTACTTGCTCATTAGTTTTTTCAATATTTTCATTGGTGATGTCTTCTATTCCCTCTTCATTATCAGCTGGTTTATTTTCTCTCTTAATATCGGATCTTGCATCCATACCTGCTACAATTGATTTTCTGGATACTGCAATAACTACGATCACAATTATTCCAGCAAGAGAGTAAAATAATAATTCCATGATTTAATTATACTTTAAAGATATAGACTAAAGAAATATTTTTTAGCGGTTTGATACCGCACTATTTAAAAAGATTTTTGCGCAATTTTCCCAGGTATATTTTTTTGCATGCTCAATGCAAGCGCTTCTATCTGACTTAAGAGCTTCAAGTGCTGCTTTTTTAAGATCGTTGTTTAACGAGCCAATGTTTGTACCGTTAAAAATATCTTTTGGTCCTGCTACTGGGTAAGCAGCTACTGGCAATCCACATTTTAAAGCTTCTATAATTACAATTCCAAAAGTATCTGTTTTGCTCGGGAAAACAAAAACATCAGAAGAAGCAAAGTAACTTGCAAGCTCACCATTTGTTCTCTCTCCTTTAAATATCGCTTCAGGGTATTCTTTTTTAAGTTTATCTAAATCAGGTCCTTTACCAACAACTAGTTTCGTGCCTTCTAACTCTAAATCCAGAAATGCTCTTATATTCTTCTCAATAGATACCCTTCCCACATAAAGATAAATTGGTCTTTTATACTCTAAATTAATCTTTTTAGGCTTTTGAAATGCTCCGTGGTTTGCCCCTCTAGTCCAAACAACCATCTTATCCTTATCAAAACCAATATCTTGAAGTTCATCTTTCATTGACTGAGTTGTTACTAAAATTTTTTCAGCCTTTGAGTGAAATCCTTTAAGGAACTTTTGAGCAAGCTTAATTGGCAAATAAGGATAGTATAGCTTCAAATATTTATCAAATTGAGTATGGTAAGACGTAGTAAACTTTAGCTTATTTTTTACACAGTATCTTTTTGCAAATATTCCTATCGGACCTTCTGTAGCTATGTGAATTATATCAGCATCAGCTTTAGAAATTAATCTACCTACTCTAGGCCAAACATTAAGAGAAAGTTTTATTTCATTATATTTTGGCATTGGCACAGTAAAAAATTGATTAGGTTCAATATATTCAACCTGATGTCCAATTTTTTTTAATTCATCGCCAAGATTTTTTAAAGTTCTACAAACACCGTTCACTTGCGGATACCAGGCATCAGTAACGATTAAAATTTTCATTTATTTATTTACTACTTTTAGATATGGCTCGTAATCAACAACATCACTTCTGATTTTATCCCAGTCAATAACTTCCATGCGACCATCAAAATGTTCTACCAAGAAAGTTGCACCTTCTACCCAATCACCACAATTTAAATATCTCACACCATCTAAGACTTGATCAGCGGAATGATGAATATGACCGCAAATTATTCCATCTACTTTTTTTCTTTTTGCATAGGCTGCTAAAACTTTTTCGTAATCGCCTATAAATTTTACAGCTTTCTTTACTTTGTGTTTTAAATATTTTGCTAAAGACCAATTACCCTTTTTAAATAATCTTCTAAAAAAATTGATAACAACATTAAACTCAAGTAAAAAACTATAAGCAATAGCTCCTACTTTTGATAACCATGGAGCATATTTCATCACTCCATCCCAGGCATCACCATGAACAACAATATACTTTTTATTATCTGAGCTTACATGTATGGCTCTATTTACAACTTCAATATCGCCAAAATGTAATGGTAAAAATTTTCTGAAGACATCATCATGATTTCCAACAATATATTTTACTTTTGTTCCATGTCTTGCTTTTCTTAATGTTTTTTGAATCACATCATTATGTTCTTGAGGCCAGTAAAATTTTGTTTTTAAAGCCCAAACATCAATGATATCACCAACAAGATATAAATTCTCTGACCTTGAATGTTTGTAAAATTCTAATAATTTATTTGCTGCACTTTTTCTATGCCCAAGGTGCAAGTCGGAAATAAAGATGCTTTTGTAATTTAAAATCTTTCCCTTAGATTTAGTTTGAATTGTTTCCATATTTTTTATAAAACGAATCTCTAGTACAAGTAGAATCATAAATATGTTACAGAATTGTTAAAATATGAATAAAAAATTGAATTTTGCGGTGATATTTAACGCAAATGCAGCAGGTGGTAGAAAACTTAAATTAATTAACAAGGTCATTAATCTTTTAGAAAAAAATCATATTGTAGATCTTTTTAAAACCGAAAGCGAAGATCATGCAAGGAATGTATTTAAAGAATTGTCTAATAAAAAATTTGATCGGTTAGTATTTGCTGGCGGTGACGGGAGCGTATGTTTTGGTATTAATGAAATGTTTAAAAGTGATAATCTAAAAGACAAATTAGTTGGATACATACCTGCTGGCACTGCAAATATTTTACAAATAGAAACTCAAATTAAGAAAAAGGCGGAGGAGATTTACAACGTCCTAGTATCAGATAATCATAAGAAAATTTCATTAGCAAAAATAAATGATAAGTACTTTTTCTTGATGGCTGGTGTAGGTTTTGACTCTCGAATTGTTGAGTCCATTAATACTAATATTAAAAAGTATCTTGGAAAAGTAATTTTCGCTTTAAAAGGTTTTCAGCATTTTTTATTTTTAAAAAATAATAAAATGGAGGTTGAGGTAGATAATGAAAAAATTATGGCTGATTGGATTTTATGTACTAATTCAAAATACTATGCTGGTCCCCATTCTATAACAAATGATACCAATATATTTGAAAACAGGATAGTGGCTTACATATTTAAAGACCTGACCAGAATAAAATTACTTTATTATGTTTGGTTAATTTTAACCAAAGGCGACTTAACTCCTGCAAAAAGTGTAATTAAAAAAGAATTGAACAGATTAAAAATAAATGGTGTAAACAATAAAGTTCTATCACAGGTTGATGGTGAAAATTGTGGTTACGTAAACAGTCTTGAGATCCAAAAAACAGACAGATTTATAAATTTATTAGTTCCGTAGGATTTTCTAAATTTTTTCAACTTTTAGTTTAAAAGATTTTTCTTAATTTAATTTGAAAAATTTTTTAGATTATTTTAGATTTTTCTTTTTTGGAGGAACAATATGAAAAAAAAGTTAAAAAAAAACGAAAAGAAAAAGAAAAAAATACTAAAATCAATCGATAAGCTTAAAAATAAGATAAGCACTAAACAAAAAAAACTATCAAAGATTGATCTAAAGATAGCTAGTATCGAGAAAAAAATCGCTGAAAAAAGAGCTAATAAAAATAAAGAACCTATTACAGCATCTTTAAATAATTAGTTTATAAAGTAATTAAATGCCCCTGATTTAAAAACATCAGGGGTTTACTTTAATTTACCAAAAAGGTTTAAAAGTATAACTCCTGAAACAATTAAAATTAATCCAACAGTACCATAAAGATTAGGAGTTTGATTGTATTTAAATATTCCAAATAATGTAACTGCAGTTATCGTTAATGCTCCGTAAGTGGCATAAGTAAATCCCACAGGTATTATAGTCATTGCCCTAGATAAACAAAAAATACAAACAACAATACTTGTGATGCAAAAAATTGTTGGTGTGAGCTTGGTAAAACTTTCTGTAGTTTTAAGAAAACCGTTAGTGGCAATACCTGTTATGATTGCAACAATTAAATAAATATATCCACTAAATAAACTTATACTTTTCATTGTGCCTTAGCGAACTGGCCGCCGTCTTTATATCTCCATAACCATTTTTTCATCTCTTCTTCAACATCTGTTGGATCTATATCAAGATCTTTTAATGTTAGATAATTATTGGAAACAACATTATCTGCTTCAGATAAAATTTCGCATTGGTCTCTGGTTAAAATCGGAGGGAAAGGAAGTAAATCCGTTATACTACTCTGTATTTTTGCTATAGACATTGGCATTTCAATAACAAATCTTTTTTTATTAATAGTTGATAAAATTGACTTAACCATATCTCCAAAACTAATTATTTTTGGTCCTCCAATTTCATAAATTTTACCTTCGTTATTTTTAATTTCGATTGCTTTTAATATCGAGCTTGCAACATCTGAAACTAAAATTGGTTGAAACTTATAATTTTTACCAACAACCGGAATGACAGGCAATATACTTAATTTTGAAAAAAGATTGGTAAAATTATCTTCAGGACCACAAACTACGCTGGGTCTTATGATTACTGTTTTTTTAAAATTTTCTAGTGTTTTTTGTTCACCTAAAAATTTTGATTTTTGATAGAGAGATTTTGATTTATCGTTAGCTCCAATAGCGCTAACATGAATAAATTTTTTTACATCTGACTCAGAACAAATCTTAGCAACGGCTTCAGGAATTTTTGAGTGAATATTATAAAATTTCTGTTTTCTATTCTCAAAAAGAATACCGATTAAATTCACGACTACATCTGAGTTTTTAATAGCTTCTTTCAAATCTGAAAAATTATTTGGATTCCAGTCTAAAAGTTCAATCGCGCCTGGTGTTGCTTGAGTCTTTAAATACCCTTTTTGAAAGGCTTTTCTAGTAGTAATAATGCATCTATAGTTTTTCTTGGTCAAATTTCGAACAAGATATCTGCCTATAAATCCCCCACCACCTAAGATTGTGCAAATTTGGTTTTTCATGGTATTTAAACTTATATATGAAAATTACTAAGATTAAAGAGGACATAACTTCAGAAATAGCTAATTCTTTTAAAGGCAGCATCGCAATTGACACTGAAGCGACAGGTCTACAAATTCCAGAGAGAGATAGATTAAGTTTAATACAAATTTCAGATGAAAACCAAAATGTATTTATAGTTCAACCTAATAAAGATAATTTTAAAGCACCAAATTTAGTTTCAGTTTTGGAAAATGATAAAATTTTAAAAATTGGACATTTTTTAAGATTTGACAAAAATGCTTTAGAATTTTTTTTAAAGTGTAAAATAAAAAATATATTCGATACAAAAATTGCTTCAAAAATTGTAAGAACATACACTGATGCTCATGGTTTAAAAAATTTAGTTCAAGAATTTTGTAATAAATCTATTGATAAAAGGCAAGGCAGCAGTGATTGGAATAAAGATTTAGATGAATTGACAAATAAGCAACTTGAATATGCCGCAAACGACGTAATCTATCTTCATAAAATAAAAACAGAACTTGAGAAGATGCTAATACGAGAAAAACGAATAGACGTATTTAAAAAATGTTTAACCTTTTTAGACACGAGAGTAGAACTTGATCAAAAAGGATTTAAAGAGGATATATTTGAGCACTAATGAAAAAAAAAAATTATACAGCATTAGCAAAAAATTCTGCTAATATTCAAATTAAAGAATTAAAAAAAATTAAAAAAGTTTTTAATAATTCTTTCTCAAAGGCAGTCGACCTAATTCTAAATTGTAAAGGTAAAGTTATTTTTGCTGGTATTGGTAAATCTGGTTTAATAGCTAGAAAAATATCAGCTACCTTTTCAAGTGTTGGGATCCCTAGTTTTTTCTGTGATCCAGTCTCTGCTCTTCATGGAGACTTAGGGCAATTAGAAAAAAAAGATATCCTAATAATTTTTTCTTACTCTGGAAACACTTCTGAACTTACTAATATGTTGAAATATGCTAATCGTTTAAGGATTAAAATTATAGGGGTTGCATCAAAGTTGGACAGTATTCTATTAAAGGCAAGTGACATAAAATTAATTCTTCCAAAGGTTAAAGAGGCAGATGTTACTGGTATGGTTCCTACGTCTAGTACTACACTTACAATGCTTTTAGGTGACTGTTTGGCTACAACAGTAATGTATCAAAAAAAATTCACGAAAGAAAATTTTAAACGCTTCCATCCTGGTGGTCAAATAGGAAACTCATTATTGCTGGCGAAAGATATAATGGTTTCAGGAAAAAAAATGCCTATTATAAATTATAACAAGAATTTTAAACATGCCTTAAGAATAATGAGTCAAAAAAAACTTGGTATTCTTGTAATTATAAGAAATAGATTTATACAAGGTTTAGTAACTGACGGTGATCTAAGAAGAGAATTAAAAAATTACTCCTCCGATAACAATTTAAAAAAATTTATGACTAAAAATCCTCTGGTTGTAAATGAAAATATGCCAGCATCAAAAGCTTTGGCAATTATGAATGAAAAAAAAATCACAAGTTTGTTGGTTGTTTCAGATAAAGACTTAAAAAAAACTAACAAAATTTTGAAAGGAATTATACATATTCATTTTCTTTTACAGAGTGGTATTAGATGATTGAGAGGAAAAGAAAAATAAGATTAATTCAGTTAAGTTTACTGATATTTGGAATTTTTATTTTATATTTTACTTACGTTAATAGAGATAATAATCAAGAAAATAAGATACTAACAAAAGAAACTCAAAAGAAAGTGAGAGAGTCGATTGAAAAAAAGGGCGAAGAAAGTGATATTTTTTATAATATTGAGTACTCTGGTTTAGACTTTGAGGGAAACAGATACATAATTAAATCTAAGGAGGCTTTTAACAAAAAAGATAATCAAGAAATTGTTAATATGAAAAATGTAGAGGCAAATTTTTATTTTAAAGATGATACAGTTTTGGAAATTTTCTCAAATCGCGCAATTTATAACAGTAAAACTTTGGATATAAGTTTTTTTGATGATATTAGGGCTAACTATGCAGGCAGCAAATTATCTGCTGAAAAAGCTGAGTATTCTAACTCAAAAAGTTTTCTCGTGGTGTCTGGAGATGTGAAAATTAATGATTTAAGAGGATCAATGGTTGCGGATAAGCTTTTATTTGATATAAAAAAGCAGACACTTGATATTGCATCAAATAATGAAAATAAAGTTAATGCAAACATAAATATTAAATGAAAAAAGGCTTTAGAATTCTCAAATTTAAGAAAGATAAACCGATATTTGAAGTAAAAGATGTAAGTAAATCTTTTGACGGTAGGCCAATTTTAAAAAAACTTTCTTTAAAAGTTTTTCCCGGGGAATGCGTTGGAGTTTTGGGTCCTAATGGTTGTGGAAAAACAACTTTATTCTCTATGTGCATTGGTGAGCAAAACGTAGAAAGTGGAAAAATTTTTCTAAATAATAAATCTATCGAACAAATTCCTATACACTTAAGATCTAAAGATGGTTTAGGTTATTTGCCTCAACAAAGAAGTGTTTTTAATATGTCTGTGTATGATAACATTCTAGGTATAGCTCAAATTTCAATTGAAGGAGTCGAGAATCAAAAATCGATAACGGAAAAACTTTTGGATGAATTTAATCTGCAGCACTTAAGGTCTCTCAACGCTTCAGTATTATCCGGTGGTGAGATCAGGAGATTAATGATGGCAAGAGTAATGATCAACAAACCAAAAATTGTTTTGCTTGATGAACCGTTAGCAGCTTTAGATCCATTGGTAATACAAGATATTCAAAAATATATTTTGAAAATTCAATCAAGTGGAACTGCAATTTTAGTTACTGATCATAATGTAAAAAATTTATTTGATATCACTGATCGAAGCTACGTCCTTGGAGAACATACTGTAATTGCTGAAGGTACATCAAGAGAACTGTTAAAATCTACTAAAGCAATAGAACATTACTTTGGCTCTCAATTTTCATAGTAATGCCAAGAAAAAGTTTTAACCTGCTTCTAAATAGTAAAATTTCACCATTTAATAAATTGATTAAAGTAGATTCTGATAAGTCAATTTCTATAAGAAGTTTTTTAATTGGCTCAATAAGTCAAAATATTTCATCTGCAAAGAATGTGCTTGAGTCTGATGATGTTTTATCAACAATAAATTGTTTAAAAAAGTTAGGTGTAAAAATCGTAAAGAAGAAACCTGGTGAATATTTTATTTTTGGAAAAGGTTTAGGTTCTTTTGTTGCTAAAAAAAATGTTGAACTTAATTTTGGTAACTCTGGCACACTTGCAAGACTTTTAATTGGAATATTATCCACTACTCCGAATATTGATTTGAAAGTAAGAGGTGATCACTCATTGAATAAAAGAAGTATGAAAAAGTTAATTCAGTTAATGTCTGAATTTGGTGCAACATTTCTTCCTAAAAAAAAGTTTAATTTTCCTCTGAAAATAATTTCAACGGATTTACCGATTGGAATTACATATAACGCAGGTGTATCAGCTCAATTAAAAAGCGCTGTTATATTTGCCGGGCTAAATTCTTATGGTAATACTAAAATTATTGAAAGACAAGCAAGTCGTGATCATACAGAAAACATGCTCTTAGAAAACACTGCTGCATTAAAAATATCAAAAAAAAAAAATAGAATTATAAATATTTTTGGAAAAAAACATTTAAATACTATTAAAATTGATGTTCCAGGAGATCCTTCTTCTGCAGCTTTTTATTCAGCCTTAACTTTACTTAACAATAAGTCTTCAATCAAAATAAAAGGTGTTGGTCTTAATCAAACAAGAATCGGATTTTATAAAATTTTACAAAGACACGGCGCAAAAATTGTATTTAAAAATTTAAAAAAAAAAAACAATGAATTGATAGGTGATATTCTGGTTAAGAACAGTGTATTAAGGCCAATCAAAGTGGAAAAAAAATATTATGTCAATTCTACAGATGAATACCCAATATTATTTGTTATTGCTGGTTTAACTAAAGGAAAATCTATATTTAAAGGAATTGGAGATCTTGCTAACAAAGAAAGTAACAGAATTAAAGAAATGCAAAATATTTTAAAACAAATTGGGGTAAAGAGTAAATTTTCAAAAAATAATCTAATTATTCATGGAAAAGAAAAAAATAGTTTTAAAAAAAAGAAAATAACAGTTAAAAATTTAGGTGATCATAGAATTTGTATGTCATCATTTGTGTTATCAATAATTATCGGCGCCAAAACAAGAATAAAGAATTTTGAGACTGTGAACACTTCTTCACCATCGTTTTTAAAAATCATGAAAAAAATAGGAGCAAAATTTGAAAAATATCGATAAATCTATTCAGATTTCATGTGATGGGGGAGCCGCTACTGGAAAATCGACTGGTGCTAAAATGATATCTAAAAAATATAAACTAAAATTTTTATCTTCTGGTTTATTATATAGATATTCAAGTTTCTTAATTTTAAAACATAGGCCTAAAAATAATGTAAGTTTAATAAAAAAAAAATTTAGGAGACTAGATTTATTGAAATTAAAAAAGATCAATTTACATTCTCCCAAAATTTCTGAACATTCAGCTTTTATAGCGAAAGATAAGAAAATTAGGAATATTTTAAAAAAATTTCAGATTGATTTTTCAAAAAAAAATAGAAATTGTTGTATAGAAGGAAGAGATATTTCAACAAAAATACTTCCAAAATCTGATATAAAATTTTTTTTTATTTGTAATTTGAAAACTGCAGCTTTAAGAAGATTTAAGGAGTTAAAAAAAAATAATCCAAGTTTAAAATTAAAAGATGTACAAAAAGCCCTTAGAATAAGAAATTTACTAGATACAAATAGAAAACACTCCCCTTTACTTAAACATAGAAATTCGATAGAAATCGACACCGGTAAATTAAGTAAACAAGCAATGTTAGCTAAAATGTCTAAATATGTTGAAAAATTACTGAAAAAAAAATATGGAAAGTAAGCAAGAATTAAAAAAAAATAATAATCTTCACAAGGAATTTCAAAACCTTCTTGATCAGGATTTTAAAGATAGAAGGCTTAAAGAAAACGAAATTATCAAAGCCAAAGTTACTGAAATTACAAAAAACTATATTGTTGTTGATTGTAAAGCCAAAATGGAAGGAATGATACCTATAGAGGAATTTAGAAATGATGATGAGTTATCAAAATTAAAAATAGGTTCCCAAATAGATGTTTTTTTAGAGAGAATCGAAAGCTTTAAAGGAGAAATTATAATCTCTAGAGATAAGGCAAGAAAAATGAAAGCTTGGAAGAAAATGGAAAAAGTTTTTGAAACCCAAGAGGAAATGACAGGATACATTACTGGTAAAGTAAAAGGTGGCTTTATAGCAAATGTAATGGGCCTTCCTTGTTTCATGCCCTCATCACAAATTGATGTAAGACCATTGAAAAAAATTGATCATCTGATGAATACCCCTTTAAAAGTGATTGCTACAAGAATTGATAAGAATCGCGGAAATGTTTGTGTATCTAGAAGAGCTGTTCTTGAAAAAAGCAAAAATGCGGAAATTACTAAAGCTTTAAAAAATATTAAAGAAGGTGATATTGTTGAAGATGCATTAGTTAAGGCCACTACTGATTGGGGTATTTTTTTAGATATTAATGGAGTTGATGCACTATTACACGTTTCAGATTTAAGTCACGGAAGAGTAAAAAAACCTTCAGATTTAGTTACTATAGGACAAAAATTAAAGGTAAAGATAACCAAAATTGATGAAAAAACAAATCGTGTGTCTGCTTCAGTTAAAGCTTTAACTGAAGACCCTTTTCAAAATATTGAGAAAAAATATAAAGTTGGGGAAGTTTATGAGGGAGTTGTAACTAAAATTATGGACTATGGATGTTTCGTTAAAATCGAGGATGGTATTGAGGGATTAATCCATAATTCAGAATTAGATTGGACAAACAGAAATATAAAACCAAATAAAATCTTTTCAGTATCTCAAAAAATAAAATTCAAAATTGTAAATATCGATAAAGAAACAAAAAGAATATCTCTTTCTTATAAAGCTACTTTAGAAAACCCATGGGATAAAATTAAAAATAAAATTGGCGAGGAAGTAAAAATTAAAATAAGTAATATCACTGATAAAGCTATATTTGGCGAACTTACAGACTCAGGTTTATCGGGAATGCTTCATTATAAAGAAATATCATATGATGAGAATTTTGATGATCTTAAAAAATTCAAAAAAAATGATCAAATAAAAGTTAAAATTTTAGACGTCAAGGATGACAAAATAAGATTTTCAAAAAGAGCTTTAGAAAAAGATCCTCTTGATTGGTTTAAAGATAATAATAAGAAAGTCGGAGATGTTATCACAACTAGAATTCATGAAGTTTTAAAGACAGGTGTAAAAGTTTCAATTGATAGAGATAAAAAAATTATAGCAATGATTAAAAAAGCCGACTTAGCTAAAGATACTGCTGATGCCAGACCAGAAGTATTTTCTCCGGGAAATGCTTTAGATGCTAAAATTATTGAATTAGATGTTAAAATTAGAAAAGTTAAATTGAGTGTTAAAGCTGCTCAAATTGATGAGGAAAAGTCATTAATAGCAAAATTTGGTGAGGGTGCAACTAAATCAGGAGCTACGCTTAAAGGTATATTCGAAAAAGCTATAGGTAAAAAGGAAAAAAAAGAAAAGTAATTGTCTAGAAAAAGACTTATCAATCAGCTAAAAGAAAAAAATTCCAATATTAATGTTTCTTATTTAGAAAATGTAGTTGATATCTTCAGCGAAAGTATCTCGCTTGCTCTTATGAAAAAAAAAAAAATAGAAATAAGAGGTTTTGGTACTTTTTTTATTAAAAAGATTAAAGAAAAATACTCAGCTAGAAATCCAAAAACAGGAGAACTTATATATGTTCCAGAAAAAAATAAAGTAAGATTTAAGTCAAGCAAAAAACTTATAGAATTTATAAATAAATGAAAAAACCTAAAATTTTTATTGCATGTGATACTACTAATTTGAAAAAAGTTAATCGGATAATTGAGGAAACAAAAAATTCAAAATTAATTTTTGGTTATAAATTTGGTTTAGAATTTTTAAATTCTAAAAAGGGTAGAAATTTTATTTCTAAATTAAAAAAAAAGATTGTATTTGGAGATTATAAAATAGCTGATATACCAAACACTTCTGCTTCTGCAATAAAAGCTGTTAAAGATTTAAAATTAAATTACATAACTATTCACATAAGTTCAGGCTTAAAAGCTTTAGAAGCTGCAAAAAAAGTTTCAGGCAAAACTAAATTAATTGGAGTTACTATACTTACCTCATTAGATAATAAGGCTTTAAAAGAGATTGGATATAATAAAGATGTAAAAAAATTAGTTCTTAAACAAGCAAAGCTAGCCTCAAAGGCTAAATTAGATGCAATTGTTTGTAGCCCATTGGAAATTAAATTAGTAAAGAAGGTTTTCAAAAAAGAAATAATTACACCAGGAATTAGACTGCCTGGGGACAAAAAGGGAGATCAAAGTAGAGTAATGACCCCTAAACTAGCATTTAAGAATGGAGCATCGGCTTTAGTTATTGGTCGTAGTCTAACAAAAGGTAATATAAAGAATAATATCCAAAAACTCATTAGAGAATTAAAATAGTATGAAAGTAAAAATTTGTGGCTTACAGCCAGCCAGAGATGTTCAGATATGTATTGATTTAGGAATAAATTTTTTAGGTTTTGTCTTTTATAAAAGATCACCAAGAAATATTAATTTAGAAGATATTAAAAAATTAAAAAAATTTAATAAGCAAAACTCGTCATTTGTAGCTGTAACTGTGAATCCAGATGATGAATTTATAAAAAGTCAGGTTATTGGAAATTTTGATTATATTCAGCTTCATGGCTCTGAAACAAGTGAAAGGGTGAGCGAAATTAAATCAATGGGGCTAAAAATAATTAAAGCAATAAAAATAAAAGATGAGGCTGACATAAAATGTTACAAACAATATGAAAATGCCGATGTTATTTTGTTCGATACACCTGGCATGGAGAAGTCAATTCAATTTCCAGAAGATTTAATCTCAAAACTTCCCAAAGGCAAAAAATATGCTTTAGCAGGATCTATTTCAGAAAATAATCTTGAAAATATTGCAAAATTAGGTGTTACCTTTTGTGATTTATCGAGTAGCTTGGAATTAGATACGCAAATAGGATACAAAGATCATTTAAAAATAAAAAAATTTATTAAAAAAGTAAATGAGCTTAAAAATTAAAAAAGGTATACCCTTAATTGATCAACATGATAAAAATGGCATGTGGGGTGGTAAATTTGGTGGTAGTTTTGTTCCAGAAACTTTAAAAAAACCAATAGAAGATTTAACAAACTTATTTTCAAAACTTAGAAATGATAAAAGTTTTATTAAAGAAAGAGATTATCATTTTGAAAATTATGTAGGAACCCCAACGCCTTTAATTAAATTGGATAATCTGACTGATCATTTAGGTGGGGCACAGCTATGGGCTAAAGTCGTTTCTGAAAATCCTGGGACTGCGCATAAGGTATACGCTTGTATAGTCCACTGTTTAATTGCAAAGCGGGCAGGCAAACGTTACGTATGCACAGATACAGGTGCAGGAATGCAAGGTAAAAATTTAGCAATGGTGGCAAAAAAATTTGGTTTGAAAGCTAAAATTTTTATGGGTTTAAGAGACTTAGTGCGCCAGAAAAAAAATGTAGATGTAATGAAAAAATATGGAGCTGAAGTTGTACCTGTGACTTCTGGAAGTCAAACACTAGTTGATGCTGTAAGTGAGTCTATGAGATATTGGGTTGCAAATTGTCAGGACGTCCACATGGTTATTGGCTCAACAGTTGGTCCGTCGATCTTTGTAAAAATTTCGGGGTACAGTACCTCTCAAATTTCTAGAGAATTAAAAGTGCAGTTAATAGAAGAATTCGGAAAGATCCCTAATAAACTTAAATTACTTAATTGTGTAGGTGGAGGCTCAAGCGCTTACGGTTTCTGGAGTGAATTTATTGATTATGATAAAAGGCATGTGAATTTGATTGGCGTAGAGGCCGGAGGTTCAAAAAATAGTAAACTTCATGCTGCACCTTTGAGTAATAATTCTAAACTTGGTATTCTTCATGGAGCTAAAGCTTATTGTATTCAAGACAAAGATGGTCAAATTGGTGAAACAGAAAGTCTTTCAAGTGGACTTGATTATCCATCGGTAAGCCCTTTACATTGTTTTTTAAAAGACGCAGGAAGAGCTGAATATACTTCAGCAACTGACGAGGAGGCATTAAATGCTTATAAACTAGTTTCGAAGTTGGAAAATATATCTCCTTCTCTTGAGCCAAGTCATGCATTTGCAACTGCAATTTCTCTTGCTCCTAAACTTAGTAAAGATACTATTTTATGTATAGATAGCTGCGGACATTCTTTAAAAGACTCTGATATTATAAAAGAAAAACTTGGATTTTATACTGAATGAAATCTGAAATTCAATTAACTTTTGAGAACTGTAAAAGAGAGAATAGACCAGCCTTGTTAACTTATACCGTCGCATCAGATCCTAATAAAAAGAGGAGTATTCAAATTATAAATTCAATTGCGAAATATGCAGATATCATCGAATTAGGTTTCCCACATTCAACTCCTGTAGGAGATGGTGGACAAATTCAAACTAGCTCAAATAGAGCGATTAAAAATGGTTTTAAAATGCGGGATACATTTCAGATAGTGAAAAAATTTAAAAAAAACTTCAAAAACAAACCAGTAATTTTAATGGGCTATTACAATATGATTTATCAATATGGTGAGAGCAATTTTTTAAAAGATTGTAAAAAATCAGGTGTCTCAGGAATTATTTGTGTGGATTTACCTTGGCCTGAAAATAAAGATTTTGCAAAAAAATGTAAAAAGAAATTAATAAATTTTATTCAACTTTTAGCACCTACAACAACGAAAGATAGGATGAAGAAAATTATAAGAGATTCGCATGACATGGTTTATTATATATCTATGCTTTCAACCACTGGGGGGAAGCTAAAAGTAGCACCAAGAAAAATTTTAGATAACTACAAAAAAATTAAGAGAATCAACTCTAGAAAAAACTTGGTTATTGGTTTTGGAATAACTGAAAAGATCATAAAATCTCTAAAATCTGCAGATGGCTTGGTTGTAGGTAGTTTATTGTGTAAAACAATTACTAAATCACTCAAAATGAGACAAAATCCTGTCACAAATTTAGTTAAAGTTGTATACAATCTTAAAAATAAAATTTTATGAACTGGATAACAAAATTTATAAAACCGAAAATTAAATCTCTCTTTGAAAAAAAGTCCTCTAAAATTGAGGAAAATCTTTGGACAACGTGTACCTGTAAAAACTTAATTTATAAAGAGGATTTAGACTCAAATCAAAAAGTATGTCCTAAGTGTGGAGAACATCATAAACTTACATGCCAGGAAAGATTCAAAACCTTCTTTGACAAAAAAGAATTTGAACTCTTAGAAACCCCTCTTCCAAAAGATGATCCTTTAAAATTTGAAGATAAAAAAAAATATACTGATCGTTTAAAAGCAGCAAGGAAATTGACAGGGCAGGATGATGCGATACTAATTGCAAAAGGAAAAATTCAAAATATTGATACAGTTGTTGGAGCGCAGGATTTTAGATTTATAGGTGGTTCATTTGGTGCTGCATCTGGAGAGGCATTTATAGCTGGTGCACAATATGCAATTGAAAATAAAATGCCGTACGTCTTTTTCAGTTGCTCGGGGGGACAACGTATGCATGAAAGTTCTATTGCTTTAATGCAGATGTCAAGAACTGCTTTAGCAGTAAATGAATTAAAGAAAAAAAATGTTCCGTTTATAGTTATTTTAACTAACCCTACAACTGGCGGGGTTACTGCATCTTGGGCCATGTTGGGCGATATATTAATCAGCGAACCTAAAAGTGTTATAGGATTTGCTGGAAGAAGAGTAATTCAAGATACTGTAAGAGAAACGCTGCCAGAGGATTTTCAGACTGCAGAATATGTTAAAGATCATGGAGGATTAGATTTAATTGTTGAAAGACAATATTTAAACTCAACTGTAGGAACTTTATTAAATGTTCTATTGAAAAAAGCTGAGGCTCAAGTTAAACAAGAGTCCAATGTCACAGTCGATCAATCTTTACAATCAGCTAGCTAATCACAAGTTATTTAATAAATCTATTAATTTTGGTCTTAAAAGAATAAAATTAGCTTTAGACTTACTAGGACACCCAGAAAGAAAGCTTAAGAATGTAGTTTCTGTCATTGGTGAATCTGGTAAATTTACTACATTATTTTCTTTAAAATCATTCATCGAGTCTAATAAACAAAAAGTAACAACTCATATTTCTCCTTCTCTTCGCGATATAAAAGAAAGATTTTACATGGGGGATAGATATTTAGGTCATAAAGAAATTAAAAAAACTATAAGACAGATAGAAAAGTTGAATATCCCTCTTACAATTTTTGAGTGTCTTACATTGATCTACATTATTAATGCCTCAAAAATAAACGCTGATTACAATATACAAGAAACCGGTGCTCTCTGGAGGTTAGACTCAAATAATATAAACGATTTTCCGAAACTTCAGATTTGTACAAATATCAACAAGCAACATTTAAATTTTTTGAAAAAAAAAACTTTGAATGAAGTTATTAAAGAGGATGTAGGGTTTCTAAGTAATTTTACAAATATTTACATAGGTAAACAGTCACCATATGTTTTAAAAAAAATTAAGTCGCTTTTAAAAAAAAACAAAAGTAAAATTATATATCCAAATACTTGGAAACTTATTAAAACGGGTAAACATTACTACTATCAAGATAGAAAAAATAAAATAAAACTTAATACTCGAAATGTTTATTCTAAAGGAATGTTTGAGAATGTTTGCCTAGCTATAAAAGTGGCTCTTGATCTTGATATAAGCAAGAAAACTATTCAAGAGACTTTACCAAAGCTTTCTTTTGAGGGTCGTTTTCAATACCTTAATGAGGGTAAAATTAAAAAAAAGCTTTACAGAAATGAAATAATTATGATTGATGGCGCACATTCTGCTGCTGATGCTCAGAACTTAGCGGCATATTTAAAAAACATAAAAATACCTAAATATGGAATTTGGGCTATGACTAAAAATAAAGATCCAGATTTATTTATAAAACAGCTTAAAGGGGTATTTAAAAAAGTTATCACAATGCCCATCGAAAATGAATTGAGCTCAGTCTCAGCTAATGAACTTTACAAAATAGCTGTCAAAAATAAATTTAAAGTAGAAAAAAGCAATACCTTTATAGAAGCATTAAAAAAAATAAGTAGTAAGGAACAAAAATTAATTATTTGTTTTGGTAGTCTTTATAACTGCGGAAATATTTTGAATAAAAATTAAATATGAGGTTTAATAAATTCAAGCATGTCTTTTTCGCTTGAAGCTCCAACTTTTGTTCCCAAAAGCTTTCCCTCTTTAAATAAGAGAATAGTTGGTACGCCTCTCACTGAATACTTAGTTGGCTCATTAGGCTGACTTTCAATATCGTGATAATAACAATCAATCTTATCTGACATATCATTTGAAATCTTCTCTACTATCGGTTTAAGCTGTTGACATGGTCCACACCATGAGGCTGAAAATTGAATTAGTGAAAGTTTGCTTCCACCTATTTGATCACTAAATTTTTCGTCTGTAGAATCTTTGAATGCCATAACCTTTAATTAAGTATTTTTCATTTTTTGTCAACTATGCAGATGAATAATATTTTTCTAAATCTTCAACGTATGCGTTAATATCGTCTAATATTTTTAGTTTTTCTGGTTGGTTTTCTTTTTCAAATTTTGCCCTTAAAGTATCTATCTCTGAATAAGTTCTTGGAATTGTATTCCAGTTTTCATTATTAGTGCTTAAAAGTTTTTTTGAAATATCTTTATGAATAAAATTAAAGTCTGATTTAGTTAAAATCTCAGGTTTTTCCATGTAAAGCAGTTTTTTTCCAAAGTACTGTAACCTCTCATCTTTGAATTTAGAGATGACTTGAAGTTTTTTATCCCAGTCAACACTGTGAAACTCTGGCATTATTTTATTATCTTCTGTTGAAGTAAATTTAGCGTAAATACTTTCCTCATTATATAAATCTTCCTGTGACTTTGTCTGTTCTTTTTCATCAATTTCAGATCGTTTTACCGAGGAAACCTTTTCCGCAAAAGCTTCATTATTTTTTATCATTTTAGCTCTTTCCTCTAATTTTTTTGTACCAATAAGTTTATACTCATCAAATTGATTCCCATAAGATGGATTCATTATAACTGGATGTTTATTGTGTCTAACAGTTCTGATGAACTTTGGTTGCTTTTTCATTGCTGAAGTTAATTCTTTAATTGGCATGTCCAAATATGGAGAAGGATCATGTCTTAAATCAAAACATAATGGCCATTGATATCGAGGATGCTGACAAATGAACGTTTGAACATATGGTCTGCTTCTTCCATAAAAATATTCATTCGTACAAAAAAGTAATTCTTTTTTTATTAGTTCTAAGGACTGATTTTTGTCCATTGTTAACATGCTTGCTTTCCAAACATTTGGCGCTTTTTTAGAAATTAATTTCGCTATCCCAATAGTTGCTATCACATCGCCAATTGCACTATGTGCATCTCCATGTTCAATTCCGTTTAAAGGTGCCATTTGATCTAATTTGTAAACATCGTTCCCTTTTTCGTTTACAGAATTTTTAAGTGTATTTGGGTAATATAAGTTAGCGGCTCTTGCCAAACTTAAGATGTCTCCTCTAGTGTTTCCGTTGGTGCTAGTAATATAAGGATATTCTAACGTTTGAAACAAAGTGCACCTTAAGAATTCCTCATCAAACTCAATACTATTGAACCCAATATAAGTAGCCTTTCCCCATCTTTTAAGTGTTTCAACAAACTGCCTAATCATTTGATAATGAGAAAGGTTGGATTTTTTTAGCATTGAGGGTGAAGTTTTGTTCACGATCAACGCCATGGCTTCTGGAATTATACCAGGGCTTAATCTACACCTAGCATCGAAACGATCTAGTTCATCTAAATTGTCATTAGTTAATACAGCGCCAATTTGAATTATTTGACCCCAATATTTATTAGATGAGCTGGTCTCAAAATCGTAAAAGACAAAGTTAGACATAGTTTATGTTTATTTTAAAACTTTTATCTTTTCTGGATTTTCTTTCAAGGAATCTGTTACTTGCTCTGGATCTTTTATATTCCCAAGTGTATTCATTATGGATCTAGCATCCCTACCAAAACCATCGGTTGCAGCCATGGCCTGTTCTAATTTTTTTCTTAGGTCTTTAATCCCATCAAAATGTTTTTCAAACCTGGAGCTTATATTTCTTAAGTCACCATAGATTTGAGTTGCATGTTGTTGAACTTTTAGAGTTTGAAATCCTAAATGATAAGATTGCAACAGAGCAGATAAAGTATTAGGACCAGAAACTGTTACTTTATATTTTGTTCTAAGTTCTTGTAGTAATAATTCTTTTGTCTTTGGATCTCTATAACTTGAAAGTTCTGAGAACAGTCCTTCAGTTGGAACGTAAACTATAGCAAAATCTGTGCTTTTAGGCGGAGCTATGTATTTTAAATTTACTGTTTTAGCTTTTAATCTAAATGCAGCAGCTAAATCTTTTCTTGCCTCAGCTTGTGCCTCTTTATTATTGGCATTGTACGCGTCATCAATAGCTTTATATTTCTCAACTGGCCAATGACTGTCGATAGGTAATAAAACATCTTGAAGCTTAATAGCAAATTCAACTGTCTCGGACGTATCATCTTTCATTTTTGCATTAGCAATAAATTGAGATGCTGGTAATAAATCTTTAAGAAGGGCGCCTAATCCAAATTCTGCAAGTGTTCCATATGTTTTAACACCGCTTAAAATTCTACTAAAATTATCTTGGCTTTTATTAAGCTCACTTACTTGCTGGTTAAAAACTGAAACTTTTTCATCAACTTTAGTTAAAGCTCCTGTCATATCTTTAGCTATTTCTTTGCTCATAGAACCAAAGGATTGACCGAAGGTTTCTTTAAATGAGTTAAATTCATCTTTAAAAGCCTGTTCTGGATTTATTTGTTTTTCAGGCTTATTTCTTATTAAAAAGAAAATAACTCCGAGATTAATAATCACTAACAATGTTACTAAAACTATGATTAACGAATCCATAAATTAATATACCACATTAAGAATTAATATATTTCAAAATATTTTTTGCTGGTAAAGTTCTTCTAACCCAGTGGCTTGGAATGCTTTCTGGTTTTAGTGCTGCGAAATATGCTCCAACAAAGTTTGCTCTTGAACAATTGCAACCACCAGCTTTAATCGTTTTTGTAATAGCAGATTTATAGCTGTTAGATGTTATAATCGCGTGAATTGATCCCATAAATGTACCTGGATAACTACAAGCTTTTCCAAATTTTCTTACAGTCATTATATGATTTTGGTTTTTTAGTCTTAAAACTTTTTTAATGTTGTTAATTACATCTTTGAAATATTTGTTTTTTTTGTATTTTTGAACAAAAGATTGAACAGGTTTTCTATCTTTTTTATTAGCTAATTCTATAATCTTTAATTTAGATAAAGCATATTTTTCATTTATTCTTGAGTTAGCTACAGATTTAATAACTTTTTTAAGTTCTTTTTCTTTATTATTATAAAGAAAATAAGGTAAAGCGGCGCAAAAACCATCGGACTCGTTTACTTTTGTGCCACCAGTAATATTTTTCTTAGATTTAATATTTTGAATAGTCTCTAAGATATTCTGATGGATCCAAGGACCATTCATGGGTTTTTTCCATTTAACTTTTTTATATTTTTTTCTTAATTTTAAATTTTTCCAATAATCTGAACTTGGACCAAAGTTTTTAATTACATTTTTTTTGAAATTTTTAAGAATATCTTTTTTTCTCTTTGAAGAAAGCAAAGTCCTAAACATTACCTGTCCAACGTCATTATATCCTGAGACATTTCCAGTTTTAATATTGTAAAAAGGACTCCTATTTTTTTTTAGAAAAGCTATTTCTTTTTTTCCCTTAATATATTTCTTTAACTTTTTTGGATCGTATACCCAATGTAAAGGTCTAGTCGCTGCGTCCGCAACTGTAGCACCTAAAAAAATATGTAAATTATCCATTAAGTATAGTTTTACTATTAGCTAAAGATCCACAAGATGCATTTATGTCTCTACCTCTGCTTCTTCTAAATAGAGAAAGAAAACCTGCATCTTGAATTGTCTTAGAAAACTTATTAATATTTTCTTGAGTTGCTGGTTTGAAATCTTTATTTAATAAAGGGTTAAACTCAATCAGATTTAATTTTGAAGGAACTTTTTTCATAATCTTTATTAGTTCTTTAGCGTGTTCATCAGTTAAATTCTCATCTAAACATATCCACTCAATAAAAATAGGTAATTTTGTTTTTTCGTAATATTTTTTTAGTTTCGGTAATAATGAATTAATCGAATATCTATCATTTATTGGCATTAATTTTGATCTGTGTTTTGGTATCGAGCTATGTAGGCTCCATGCAAGATAAACATCTAATTCATTTGCAGCCCACTCTATTGCATCTAAATTGTCTTTTTTAGTTCCTACTCCTACTGTACTTACTGTAATTCTAGTTCTTCCGTACTCCAAGCCATCTTTATTTTTTGAATTGTCTATAGCAACTTTAACATTGTCTAAGTTCAGAAAAGGTGAGCCTTCACCCATCAATACCTGATTAGTTATTTTTTTCTGTGTCGACCAATCATTTATATAATCTTTACTTAAAATTATTTGTGAAATTATTTCCCCCGGTGATAAATTCCTCACTAATTTTTTTGAAATTTGAGCTGTTGCACAAAATTCGCAAGAGAGATAACAACCCACTGATACAGATAAACAAATTGTATATCTACTTTGAGATTTATCTGGAATGAGGACTGTCTCAACATTCCGTTTATCTTTAAGCTCTAAAAGAAATTTTATTGTCCCGTCTTTAGATTTTTGAATATCTATAATTTTTGGTTTTTCTAAACTAATTAAATCTTTGATTTTGTTTCTAAGTTCAGCTCCAAATGTTGTAAGCTCATCAAAACTTTTAATATTTTTTTTATAAACTGCATTAAAGAGTTGTTGAGACCTCATCTTTGCTTTTTTTGGCTCTACTTCTCCTTTTTCAATTAAAAAAGATTTGAGCTGATCAAAGTTAAGATCATAAAAATTTTGTTTTTCCATTAGGATGATATTAAAGACTTGAGTGGGGATTTTAAAGTCCCCACCCTATAAAAGTTTAAAGCTGATTTTTATCAGTTTTTAAATGCTTCAAAATTTTTCCGGAATTTTTTCCGTTTTTAACCAAATAACCAGCCGTTCCATTGGCGTTAGCCTCGGGGGCTTTTTGGTTTTTACTTAACTGCATTGAGAGTTTCTGCTCAGCTTTTTTAACGGCAGAATTTCCATACAGTTTGCTAAATCTATTCATAGCAACTCCTTTCATTTCTACCGACTTTGCAACCCTTTACAGGTCCGGCATGTCGAATGCCGAGTCTTTTTTCCCATGACAGATGGGTTAGTAAACTTTAATATAAGGTTTATATTTGTCAATGGATAATAAGCTATTAGGAGTAATCATTATAGGTTTTGGCCTATTAGTTCTTTTCAGTGAACAAGAATACTCTTGGGTTATATCAGCCATTGCAGTGGGGATAGGTTCGGGATTTCTAATACGAAAAAATGAAAAAAATGATATAGACAAATAAAGATGTCTAAAAAAATTTTTATTGTTTACGGCCATCACGACATAAAAAAATCATTTAATGCTTCCGTAAGAGATACTTTTATCGAAGAAGCAAAAAAATTTGGTTATCAAATTGATTTAATTAATTTACATGAGGAAAAACCGATTCCTTTTTTTGACGGTTCTGGACCTAATGATCAAATTTTAGATTATAGAAAAAGATTAGAAGCTAGTGATGTATTATTTATGATTTCACCTTGTTATAATCTGAGAGCAACTGCAATATTAGAAAATTGGATTGATTTAACTTTAGCTCCTAAATGGTTTTTCTCATTTAAAAGACTTGTTGGTAATTGGGGATACCCTGTTGCAGGTGCGATGAAAGGTAGAAAGGCTATAATGTCGATGTCTTACGGTGGAAATTGGTTTTCAATTCAAACCTGGTTTCAAAATATTCCATTTAGGAGAATTAAAGCAGGAGTTTTAAAGCTTGGTGGAATGGAAACAACCTACATAAGATTTTACGAGGTTTTACCAGGTATGACACAAGAAAAATTTAATTCACATATGGAAAAAGTAAGAAAACTAGTGCGAAATTTATAATAATTTAAATTTCAATTTAAAAAGTATATAAGGCACTTATGGAAAGTTTTAAAAATTGGATGACTGAAGCTGCTAACATCATGTTTGATGACAGTAAAAATGACTTAAGAAGTTTGCCAAAGTCTGTAAGACTTCAAATTTTAATTGTTTTGTCATTTGTTTGGTCTACTGTATTTAGTCTGTATGTATTTAGTGTAACCTCTTTTATTTTTGGTTGGGCTGGAGTAGTTATGGCGCATATTGGATTAATAATAGCAGTTTACTTAACATTTAAATTTTTTCATAAAAAACAAGAACAACCCGTAAGTGTTTTTCAATCTGGAAATTATAATCCTGCGAAAATATTCGCAGTCTTTTTTATTGTTTTTTTTATCTTTATTTTTACTAAAGGAATTGATGTATTGACGAGAACAAACTCATACGAAACACCTTATGGTGGTCCAGACACAACGACTGAAGAAAGAATTAAAAGATTTGTAAAATAGCTTTTTCAAAGCTAAAATTATTCCATGAAACTATTAAGAGTTGGTGAAGTTGGCGGAGAAATTGTTGCTGCCCTAGATAATAATAATAATATTAGAGATCTATCAGATCATGTTAAAGATTTAAATCCTCAGACTATAAATGAAGAAACATTAAATAAATTAAAAAGTATAAAATTATCTGAGCTAAAGGAAATCAACTCAAATATTAGAATTGGGGCTTGCATCTCAAACCCCATAGATTTTTTAGCAATAGGTTTAAATTACAAAGCACATGCAGAAGGCACCAAATCAAAATTACCAACTGAACCAATTGTTTTTAATAAAAGCTCAGGATGTATTCAGGGTCCTAATGATCAAATAGTAAAACCTAAATCTGCTAATAAAATGGATTACGAAGTTGAAGTTGGAATGATTATTGGTCGAAAAGGCAAATATATTAAAGAGGAAAATGCTCAAGATTATGTATTTGGCTATTGTATCGTTAATGACATATCTGAAAGGTCTTGGCAAAAAGAAAGAGGTGGTCAATGGATCAAAGGTAAATCTATAGCAGGACCAACAGGGCCCTACCTTGTGACCAAAGATGAAATAAAAAACTTAAATAATATTAATTTAACATTAGATGTAAATGGCAACAGAAGACAAACTGGAAATACAGAAAGAATGATTTTTAATTTCAATTTTTTAATTTCTCACTTAAGTCAATTTATGACTTTATATCCTGGGACAATTATAACTACCGGGACACCTGCGGGAACGGCAATGGAAATGGAAAAACCTGAATTTCTAAAGCCAGGTGACAAACTTCACTTAAAAATAGATGGACTAGGTGAGCAATTACATGAAATAATAGACGAATAAGTATGTCAAAAAGATATTCGGGTAAAAGTCAAAAAGATAGAAGCTTTATGAAAAAAGCAAAGTTATCTTTAAAAGAAAAGAGAAAGCTTAAAAGAGAGAGAAAAAATAAATAATGTGTGGAAGATATAGCATTCGGAAACCAGTTACTAAAACCGCTGATTTGGTAAAAACAAACATTAAGGTTGAGGATACAGATAATTATAATGCACACCCGACTCAAAAGTTACCTGTAATAAAATCCTATTCAAACGGTAAAGCTCTTGAGCTCTATGAGTGGGGATTAGTTCCGAGTTGGTCTAAAAAGTTAGATAAGTTTTCCCCCCTCATTAATGCAAGAAGAGAAACCCTTATGGAAAAGGTTACTTTTAAGAATCTTATCCAGACATCAAGATGTATTATTCCAGCTGATGGGTATTATGAATGGAAAAGGGAAGATAAAACAAAAACTCCCTACTATTTTTCAAAACAGGATGATGAATTGATGTATTTTGCCGGGATATATCAGAATGACCAGTTTTGTATAATTACAAGAGAAGCTACTGAAAAAATTAGTACCATCCATCACAGAGAACCAATGATTATTAATCAAAGCCAGATTAATAATTATTTGAACATTAAAAAAGATGCTATGGAAATATTAAACTCTATTAAACCACCCAATTTAAAGTTTCATGAGATATCAAAAGATGTTAATAATCCAGTAAATAATGACCCAGCTTTAATTAAACCTTTGAACTAAATGAATTTATCTATCTCACCGGGGAAAAATAATGTTGGAGCTTACATCAACGACATTAATTTAAAATCCCTAGATCAAGATCAGGCAACAGAAATAAAAAAGATTTTAAACAAGTATGGAGTTATATTTATAAAAGAACAAAATCTTGATCCTGAAACCTATCAAAATTTTGCAAAGAATATAGGTCAACCTGTAGTGTATCCAAGACTTAAAGGTTTAGATGAAAAATTTCCATTTATAAATGTAATCGAGAGAAAGCCTGATGATAAAAATTTAAGTTTCGGCTCTAGCTGGCTTCATCAGGATACAAGTTATTTAGCTAATGATAGACCTAGATACACAATGTTGATGGGTATAGAAATACCAGTTGGCCAAGGTAACACTATATTCTCATCTGGCTTTAATGCTTATGATAAATTACCAGACGACATTAAAGAAAAAATTAAAAACGCTACCGGAGTTTTTTCATCGGCAGGTCCGATAGCAATAACCAGACTTGAACGAGAAAAAGAAATGGGAATAAAATCTTCGGAAAATATGGAAGCCGAACATCCAATAGTTATTACTGTAGATGGAAAGAAAACTCTTTATGTATCTCCAGGACATTTAATGAAGATTAAAAATGTAAAGGAAGACGAAGCTGAATATTTAAAAAATTATTTAGTAGATCACGTCAACAAAGAAGATTTTATATTTTCATATGAGTGGACAAAAGGTGATATCTGTCTTTGGGATAATTTAAGTATTCTGCATATGGCTAGTGAAATTAAGAACTGCAGAAGAGTTATGCATAGAATAACAATTAAATAATTATTTTTTTAAAACCGTAAGGTGTCCCATTTTTCTTTTATCTTTAATTGATTTTTTCCTGTAATCATAAAAAAATTCATTTTTACTAAATGTTTTGGACCTATAAGTCTCGATATCTTTTCCCAAGACATTAAACATTTCAGCGTTAGAAATTTTTTCAACTTTTTTTACACCAAGATTACACACAGCTGCAACATGTCCAGAGAATTGACTTATGGAAAACGCATTTATTGTTAGGTGACCTGAATTATGGACTCTTGGAGCCATTTCATTGACTAACAAATTATCATCTTGATCAATAAAATATTCAACACACATCGTGCCAACATAATCTAATTTTTCTGAAATAAGTTTTGCATTACTCTGTGCTTTAACAAAAATTTCTTTGTTTATATCTGCAGGGATTTTTGAATGATTTAAGATTTGATCTTTATGAATATTTTCTATAGGCTCATAAATATAAGTTTCACCATTTAAATATCTTGTTATTACAACTGATATCTCTTTTTTTAAATTTACCTTTTTTTCTAAAATATAATCAGCAGTAAAACACCAATTTTTTTTTACATCATCAAGAGAATTTAAAACATATTGTCCATGTCCATCATAACCAAGTGTATTTGATTTTAAAATTCCGGGTAATAAGTTTTTATTCTTTTCGATGTCTGCAGCTTGTTTGATAAAGGCCCAGTCTGTAGTTTTAATACCTAAATCATTGACGAAAGTTTTTTCTAATTTTCTGTTTTGAATTATTTTATTTATTTTAGGTTTAGGTAAGACTTTTTTTTCTTTATCGATCTCATTTAAAATGTTTATTGGAATATTTTCAAACTCATAAGTGACAATATCGACTTTGCTTACGAACTCTTTTATCTTTTCTTTGTTGTCGTATTGTGAGTAGATAAATTCACCCGAATAATTTTGGGCAGGTCCATTTTCATCATCTGATATTACTACAGTTTTAATATTAAGTTTTTTTGCAGCCTGACAAAGTAATGATCCAAGTTGACCTGAACCAATGATCCCTAGGGTGCTTATTGCCATTGAATTACGGTTTTTTTTTAATGGATTTGGTTTGTAAACGTTTCCACTTTTCTAAATTTGATTTAATTTTTTCATCAAAATTTCCAATAATTGATGCTGCAAGTAACCCTGCATTCATAGACCCATTAATTGCCATTGTGGCTACGGGACAACCTCGCGGCATTTGTACTATTGATAACAAACTATCTAAACCCTTAAGTTTTTTTGTTTCTATCGGAACTCCAATAACTGGTAAGGAAGATAAAGATGCCACCATGCCAGGCAAGTGTGCTGAACCTCCTGCTCCAGCCACAATAACACCAAAACCGTTTTTTGAGGCAGACTCTGCAAATTCAAACATTCTTTTTGGTGTTCTGTGCGCACTTACTATTGCAATTTGATATTTAATTTTGAGGATCTTTAAAATTTTCGCGCATTCTTTCATTATGGAATGATCCGATTGAGACCCCATAATAATTGCTACTTTATTATTCAGTTTATTACGCTTCACAAAGTAATTTAACAATTATTGATATAAAAACAATGGCCTAATTAGATTAAGCCACTGATTTATTTAGGAGGAAAGATTATGCTCGAACTCTAAAATTTAGAAATTTTGCGCTATTTTGAAGTTCGAAGAGAGAGATTTTTTTGAATTTCTTACTAATATTAGTTTTTAACTTGTTTTTTTTTAGTTGTTTAATTTTCATGATTCTTTTTAGTTTATTTTAAACTCTATGAGTATTGCTTAATTTGCAAACTTGAGTTGAATATAGTTTATAACGCAAATTTAGGCAGATATTAGGCGTTTCTTAGTCAAATTTAAATTTTTGCAAAAAATTCTTTAGAAAGTTTTTTTATTGACCCACTTCGATCTACCACTGCTAGTTCCACTTCTGCACTAACAAGAACTTCCCCACCTCTTTTAACCTCTTGAAGCAAGTTTAGTCTAACGTTCGTTTTTTTTAAAATAGCTGTTTCGACACTTAGATTATCTTCAAAAACTGCTGATTTAAGATATTTAATGTTGCATTTCCTAACGACAAACATCACATCATGCTCGTTCATAAGTTGAGTTAAAGTAAGACCAAATTTTTCGTGTATTAGCTCCGTTCTAGCTCTCTCGATATACTGAAGATATCTAGAGTAAAATACTCGACCAAAGTCAATATCTTCAACAAAAACTTTCAATTCGTAAATGTGGCTTTTAGACATAATTTCAATCATAATGCTAAAGTTTATCTTATTCAATAAAGTTTCAATTTCTTTTTTTGGTCCAAATTATGCCAAGCAAAGCACAGACTCTAATTTTAAATTTTAATCATGAAAATATTATCTACTTTTATGTTGTTGCTTATGTTGACTAATTGTGCTGGCAGCAACATGGCCAAAGTAAAATTTGGCAAAAGATGTACTGCTGCTGATGAAAATGGTTTAAAAGAAAGCTCGTATGTTTGGGTCATTTCAAAAGAAGCACTTAAATCATTTGATAAGAGAATAAATAAATCTAATTGTTCAGATATTTAATTTCCTTTTAAATTTTATTGTCTGTGCTAATAAGGGGTATGCGAATACCCCTTATTCTGTGTACATTATTTTCTTTTAGTATTAGTTTAAATGCTATGGAAAAAAAACCTTATCATCATATATATAAAGACGGAAAATTATATGCTTTTAGAAACCTTGAGGGAGGTCCTAAAAGAGATCCTAATTTTAAATGGGATTGGAAGGTTTTTAGGGAGGAAAAAAAGAAACTTAAGATTGATTATCCACCTGAACATGTAATCAATAAAAAAATAGTTTTGAAAAATCTTGAAAAACATAAATCCGACTCATATGTGATGTGGCTTGATCACGCGAGCTTTATAATTAAACTTGGAAACACTACAATTATTACTGATCCAGTTTTCGAAAAGAATTATGGCCCTATGGTATTTGGGCCCAAGAAATACATAGAATCTCCTTTAACTCTTAAAGAACTTCCAAAAATAGATTTATTTTTGCTGACGCACAATCATTATGATCACATGAGTATTCGTACGATAAAAAACTTTCCTTATAAGAATTCTAAAGTTCTTGTCCCTCTTAAGCTTGGGAAATATTTCACAAAAAATGGATATAAAAAAGATACTGTTAAAGAAATGGATTGGTTTGATAAAATTAAAATTAATAATGAAATCACAGTAACAATGCTTCCAAGTCAACATTGGTCTAAACGGTGGATCTGGGGAGTTGGAAATACAAATAGATCACTTTGGGGGAGCTTTTTAATTGAATACAAAGATAAAAAAATCTTTTTTGCTTGTGATACTGGACCAGCTCCATTTTACAAGGAATTAGGAAAAAAATTTGGTCCTATCGATTTGGGTTTTGGAAATTTAGGCGCTTATAATTTCTTTCCGCTGGTTCCAGTCAAGGATAAATCTACAGCTCACGCAAATCCTGAAGAACTTTTATCTTTAATGAAAGACTTAGAGGTAAAAAAAGTTGTAGGAATGCACTGGGGAACAGCAATATTAAGTTTAGAGCCGATTTGGGAACCTCCAGTAAGATTTAAAGAAAATGCTGAAAAGTTTGGATATGAAAAAGACGAAGCAATTATATTCAAAATTGGTGAGATTAAAAAATTAAAAGACCTTATCAACTAACTTTTTTTTTATTTCTTTCTCTATCAAGCAATTTAGTTAGCGAGTCCACCATAAGATCTGAAGCTCTAAATATTTCCGTTGGCTTAAATTCATAAGAGTTATATTTTTCTGGATTTGATTTATCTTCAATTATGATTCCTTCATTAGGTGAATTATCTTTGATGTATATTAAAATTAACCAATCATCCTCGGCGGTATCATCCCATTTTATAAATATTTCACCGGTCTCAAATCTTCGATCAACTACCCTCATAATACTCAAATATTTTGGAATATATCTTTTGTTTATTTGAAAGCATAAACTATGAGCAGATCTGTAAAAGCTTTCTAAACCATACTCGATTTTTTCTCTTTCCTTATTATAAATTCTCTCTTTTTCTAATAAAGTTTCCTTATTATCTGTATCTTCAATTTTAATTCCTAGTTGAGCAACTCTTTCTCTGATTGCTTCATTAACTTTTTGTTCTCTTAAAGATCTATATTTTTCTTTAATTTTCTCTATGCGTTGTTGAACTTCTTCGTAGGACTCTCTTTGTTGGCTTAGCACATATTTCTCCAAATTTTTTATTTCTAAAGCCTCTCTTTTTCTAAATTGCTCTATCTTTTTTTCTAAAGCAATTTGTTCTAAAAATTTTCTCTGTTTCTCTGCTCGCTCTTTTCTAAGTTCAGCTTGTTCCGATCTTATAAATTTCTGCAATTCTATCTTTCTCTCACGACCTAATTTTTCTTCTTCTCTAAGTTCAAGTGCTTTAGCTTTAATTGCAAGATCTTCTTGTTGTTTAAAACGTTTTTGCGCTTCTATTTTCTCTCTCTGCATTGCTTGAATTTTAATTTTTTTTTGTTTTTCTCTTTCCTCTTGAATAATTTTTTTTATATTTAAAACTCGATTAGAAATACCTTGAAAGAATTTCTGCAAAGATTTATCTAGATTAAAATTAAATCTGAGCATTGATCTCAATTTATCGCTTAAACTTAAAATTCCTAATACAACCGCTCTTGTTTTTCGGGTTTTTTTGTTTTTGAATTTAGACGAAATAAATTTTTTTTTTCGTAACTTAGTTTTTTTTCTTTTTTTTTTAATAATTCTTTTTATTCTTGATTTTCTTTTGGTATTTTTTTTTCGTACTTTAGCACTTTTTTTTAATCTGAATTTTTTTGATTTTATTGACTTATTTTTTTTAAGTTTCTTTTTTTTTCTTTTCATACTGTTATTTTATTTAATAACAGTTTTTATGAATATATATAGTCTCTTGTTCTATGAGCAGAATGAAAGTTCTTGACAATTTGCAATTGAAAAACAACAAGATCGCGGTATCTGAAAGCTGCCGCGCAGCTTGATAAATAAAATTCCCACATTTTACAAAATTTTTCATCAAACAAATCTTTTATCTCATTCCTTTTTGTTAAAAATCTCTCTAGCCAAGCCTCAAGTGTTTTATCGTAGTGTCTTATTAAAGTTTCTGTATCAGCAACGATTAGACCAGTTTTCTCTATTGGTTTTATAAGCTGACTCAGTGAAGGACATACACCCCCTGGGAAAATATATTTATTTATGAATTGATTTGGAGCAGAAGGTTTGTCCACTACACCAATTAGATGAAATAGGAAATTTCCGTTTTCATTTAAAATACTATTAATTTTTTTAAAAAAAGTGTTATAGAACTTTACTCCTAGATGTTCCCCAAAACCTACTGATACAATACGATCGTAGTTTCCCTTCACTAATCTATAATCTATTAATTCAAATTTAACTTGATTTTCTAGTCCTAACTTCTTGGCCTTCTCTTTACAATAATTTATTTGATTGGTGCTTAATGAAATTCCAGTTACTTCACAATCATACTTTTTTGCTATCTCAAAACAAAGACCGCCCCACCCGCAACCAATATCTAAAACTGTTTGATTTTTTTTAATATCAAGTTTTTTTATTATATGTTGGATTTTATTTTCTTGTGCTTCTTCTAAAGTTTTAGTTTCTTCTTTCCAGTAGCCACAGCTATATTGACGATGGTGCTTATCAAGCATCATATCATAAAGGATTTCACCTTTTCTTCCACCAATATCATAATGAGCTTCAACATTTTTTTTTGATTTACCTGGAAAATTAAAATTAGAGATAAATCTCCATGCTTGATAAACTTTTTTAAAAAAAATACTTGCTGTGCTAACTTCACTTCTTCCTAGATTTTTTAGAACTTCCATTAAAAATTCCTTCAATGAGGCATTTTCAATGACTATATCTCCTCTCATAAAACCTTCAGGAAATTCAAGTTCAGGATTGAGCAAAATTTTCCAATTTAAATCTTTTTTCAAAAGTTTTAAAGTTATAGGGTTGATCTGTCTTGGTGAACCACAAATATATTTTTGGTTTTCAGAGTCAATTAGTATTATTCCACCTTCTTTGAAAATTTTTGTAAATAATTTTGCTAAAATCATAAATTACGCTGCTAGGTTTTTTTCACTAATAAATTTTAGTTTGTTTAATTTTTCAATAAGTTCTTTCAGTTTTTGTTCACTTAACAAAGTAAGTGGAGGTAATATATTCTTATACTTTTCATCTTTTATCGAATGAAAACTGTGCAAAGCTGATATTAAATTGTAGCCGTCGAAGGTTTCACGAACACCTATTAATTGATCATTTTTTGTTTGCGTTATTTTATTTTCAAAGTCATCAAATACTTTTCTGGCTAAAAAGTGCGTTGAGTTAGTAACTGCACTTATAACACCGCTAGATCCTTTTTCTAATCCTTTAAGTAATTTAGCCTCGCTGCCAGGAAATATTAAAAAATTTTTAATTTTCAAATTTTCATACAAATTATAAGATGAATCTTTAACTCCAATTATATTTTTAGGAAATGATTGTACTAATTTCGTAATTGCATCAATTGAAAAAATATAACCAGATAATTTTTGAAAATTATAAATTACAATTTTAATTTTTGGGCATGCTAAAATTATTTTTTTGTAAAACTCAAAAACTCCCTCGTCAGAATTTCCAACATAGTATGCGCTTGGCATTAACAAAATCGTATTAAAATTAAACTCACTGGCATATTTTATTAACTCAATATTTTCATTAAGACTGTTGCAGCCTGTTCCTAAATAAAAGTGTTTCCTTTGTTTGTGTGTAGAAATTTTTGAAATTAGCTCCATTTTTTCATTTTTAGAAATTAGTTGTGACATTCCAGTGCTTCCAAAAAAGAAACATCCATGTAATCCGTTTTTGATTAGGTTCTCAGCATGAGAAATAGTAGCCTCAACATTTAATGTTAAGTCTTTATTTAAAACACTTAAACTTGCTGCGTATACGCCTCGTTTTAACATCTTATTGTCCCAATTTATTGAAATAAATTATAGTATAAGTTTCAAAAATGAAAGTTCTGATTCTAATAAATAAAGTTGGGCTAGGAGACTGTATAATTCACCTGAATTATATACATGAAATCTCGAAAAAATATGAAAAACCAGTTTCAATATTAGCCAAAGAAAATACTAGGGCAAAAGATCTTTTTCAAGACGATCCTTATATCAAAGAAGTGATAACATTAGATCGCTTAGAGGATAATACCGGTAGTCACGACGGTTTAAATGGATTTATAAAGTTGGTAAAAGATATTAAAGAAAAAAAATTTGATAAAGTATTTATATTTAATAGCTCATTAAGATATTTTTTAGTTTGTAAATTTGCAGGTATAAAAAAAATTTCTCAATATCCTCTATTTAAAAAAAAGGGACAACACGTTGTTAATACAGCAAAAATTTTTACTGAAAATGAAATTAATAAAATTGTATCAACACAACCAAAACTCTTTGTCGATCAGGATAAGATATTAAAAGCTCAAAAAAATATGTCATTGAATAATAAATGTATTGTATTAGGTATTAGTGCATCTGGGCCAACAAAACGCTGGGAAATTAAAAATTTTATTAAACTAAGTGAAAAAATAAATCAAAAATTTCCATCGACATTTTATTTAGCAGCCGGAAAAAATGACCAGCCTTTGATAAACGCAATATTGAATTCAAATATAGGATCTAATTGTATTTCTTTAAATAACTTAAAAATAAATCAAATGCTTCCAATTATAGCAAATTGTAATTTATACTGCGGAAATGATACAGGTTTTATGCATATCAGTGCCGCTCTTAATTTGAAAACTGTAGCTTTGTTTATGGATAGTCCAGTCTTAGCTTATGGAAAGTATTCAAGAAATATTAATGTAATTATCCCAGAAGGTGAGACTGAAGAGACAACAACCCATGATACTTTGGGTGCAAATAAGATCTCTTTTGATAAAGTTTATAATAAATGTATTGAGCTTTTAACTAACTAAAATCAGTTTTTAATATTTTTTCTTTTGCTTCATTTACTAATTGACTCAATCTAGAACTGTCTACATTACGGTTCATATCAGGATGAATTTTTTTTTGTAATTGATTAGCTGCTTTTAAAACTTCTTCTTTACTCGCACCCTTTTTTAGTCCTAGCAATTTATAAGCTTCTTCTGAAGTAAGGCTTGATGACCCTGGAGTTTGGCCAAACTGACCTTGGGAAAATCTTCCTGCGTTATTTTTCATAAATTGGATTAGTCTCCATAATTGATACATTTGCAGAGCAGTAAACCCTTTAATCTTGAGCCCAGAGAGCAAGATCAACCACATTGGAAGACTGAAGATGAATTTACCGCCAATTGTAAATAGTACAGCTAGAATCAATGATATATAAATTGCAATTTTTTTAATAGTTGTAGCTATCTTTTTTGAACTAGCCCTAGCGAACCAATTTAGAAAAAGGTAGATTACGACGAAAATGATAATTCCCAACAAAAATAAATTCATATAATTTCTCAGTATGAATATACCAAAACTTAAAAAAATAAAGACTACGAAAAATTATCACGGAATTCCACTAGAAGATGATTATTCATGGGTTGATCAGCCAAATATCCTTGAAGTTTTAAAGGATCCAAAAAAGTTAAATACCGAAGTTAAGGATTATATAGAAGCTAATAACAAAATAACTGAAGACTACTTCACAGACGTTAAAGAATTACAGAAAAATTTATTTAATGAAATCAAAGGAAAAATTAAATTAGACGACACTGGATTAAAATATAAAGATAAAAGATATTATTATTGGTCAAAAACAGAAGCTAAGGGTAATTACGGTAAAAGAATGAGGCAACTGATTGATGGCTCTAAATCTGAGGAGGTTTATTTTGATGGTGATTTGGAAAAGAAGAAGTCTGGTTCAGAGTATTTTGGAGTAGGCACTGTAAGCACTTCTTATTGTGATAATTTTATTGCTTATTCTCTAGATTTAAAAGGATCAGAATATTATACAATTTATTTGAGAGATCTTAGAACAGGAAAAAATGAGAAAGATGTAATTGAAAATACAAGCGGAAGCGTCACATGGGCTTTAGATAATAAAAGCTTTTTCTACTCGAAATTAGATCAATATCATAGACCAAGACAAATTTTCAAACATGTCCTTGGAACATCGACCGATCAAGATCAACTAATATTTGAGGAAAAAGACGAAACTTTTACTTGTAGTATTGGTATTACCTCTGATGAAAAATATTTCATTATTGGGACTTCTGATCACATAACAACAGAAGAATATTTTTTTTCTACAGATGCTAAAGAAATTAAACCCACACTTTTTCAAAAAAGAAAAAATGATGTTCGTTATTCAATAGACTCTTGGCAAGGTTATTTTTATATTCACACTAATGAGGAGGCTAGAGATTATAAGGTACTCAGATGTAAGACTAGTCAGATAGATAAATTAGAAGTTTTTATCCCAGCAAAAAAAGAGACTGTTATCGGTGGTTTTGAATTTTTAGATGATTATATTATTAGATCAGAAAAGTCTGATGCTATACCAAAACTGTTTGTAAGAAATATTAAAACTAACAAAGAAGAAGAAATTAAAATTTCAGATGAACCAATAGGCGTTCCTGGTGTTTCTTTAATGCAAAGAGATACAAATACTACAATGATAAGAGTTGGATGGGAAAGTATGGCAACTCCAGGACAAGTATATGAGTATGACATCGTCTCAAAGCAAAAAAAATTAGTAAAACAAACAGAAGTTCCATCTGGACATGACTCCGCTAATTATGTTGTTGAAAGAATAAAGGCTAAGTCTCATGACGGTCAAATGATACCTATTAGTTTGGTTAGATTGAAAACAGCAAAACAAGATGGAAAATCAAAAATTCTTTTATATGCCTACGGGGCTTACAAACATAGTATATCTCCATCTTTTAGTGCCTCAAGATTTTGTTTAATTGATAGAGGAATTACTTTTGCGATAGCTCATGTAAGAGGTGGAGGAGATTTAGGAGATAGACACCATGAAAAAGGTAAAAAAAAATTTAAGAAAAATACTTTTTTAGATTATGTAGCTTGCGCCAAACATCTTATAGAACAAAGATATACATACAAAGGTGGAATTTGTTTTTATGGCGGATCTGCTGGAGGTCTTACAGGTGGAGCTGTGGCTAACATGGCTCCCGATTTATTTTTTGGGATGCTTTTGTTAGTTCCATTTGTAGACACAATGACAACTATGTTAAATGAGAAATTACCCTTAACACCAGGCGAATGGGAGATGTGGGGAAACCCGATAAAGAGTAAAGAGTACTTTGAGTATATCTTATCCTATGCACCTTATAACAATATTAATAAAAAAGATTACCCGCCGATGCTTATTACAACATCTTTGTTTGACAACAGAGTCCTTTACTCCGAGCCAGTAAAATATATTGCAAAACTTAGAGAGACAAAAACTGATAACAATCCTCAATTATTAAAATGCAAAATGGAAGCAGCAGGTCATGGAGGAATGTCTGGCCGCGACAATGCGATTACAGAACTAGCAGAAGAGTATTCTTTTATTTTAAAATCTGCAAAAATTTTAAAATAACAATCTTGAAAAAATAAAAATAATTCCCATATCTAAATTGTCGGTTGCCAAGTGGGGCTGACATAAACCTTGCTAACAAAGGAGGATATATGACAAGTAAGGATCTATCGATCTTTAATTCACTTAGACCTTTTAGCATTGGATTCGACGACATGTTTGATCAATTCGAATCTATGTTAGGGAATGGTAGTCTTGGTGTACAAACCAATTATCCACCATACAACATCCGAAAGGCAGGCAAAGATAAGTATGCTATTGAAGTAGCGGTTGCTGGCTTTAACAAAGATGATGTTGAAGTTGAATATGAGGATAATCTTTTAACTGTAAAAACAAAAGACGTTAAAAGAACTGAGGAAAAAGAAGGAGATGAAGTTATTCATCGAGGAATATCACAAAGATCTTTTGCTAGATCATTTACAATTGCAGATGATGTAAAAGTGAATGGCGCTGAGCTTAAAGATGGTTTACTGACTATTTCTTGTGAAAAAATTATCCCTGAAATTAAGAAAAAAAGACTTATTGAAATTAAATAAGTTTTCCTTACTTGCGGAGTATTTACTCCGCAGGTAATTAAAAGCAATTTTTGCTACTAAAACCAACCACAATATTCCTTGGGTTTACCTCAAACCTACGCTCACACTTAATTTTATATTTTTCAGTTATATAGACGTAACTTCTATTTCTTGTTTTTAAAAATTCAACTTTATCAGGTTGACCATAAAAACTTTTAAGATCTTCTTCGGGTTTATTTAACCATTTACTTAATTCTTGCTCTTCTTTAGTTGTTGTATCTTCAATTTTTTTTGAGACTGTTTGGCAACCAGTCAAAGAAATTAAAAATAATGTGTATAAAATCGTAAAAAAAAATCGTTTCATTCTTATCCTTATTTTATAACGAAAAGTTATAAACAGATATATTTACTCTTGGTTGAATCAATGGAGATATGAGGGATTTAGTTAAGATTTTAGCGATTATATAGAGTAATAAACTTTTAACGGAGGTTTTATTTTATGATGGATAAATATTTTGAGTATAGGAAACATAAAACAAATTTTAAAACTGAGGTAATAGCTGGTGTAACTACTTTTCTTACAATGGCATACATTATGTTTTTAAATCCTTTTATCTTATCTGGCGAATTTGCCGGAACAGAAAAAGGTTTTTTTGATTTTGGAGCAGTATTTACTGCAACAATATTAGCTACAGCGCTTGCGTGCTTCATTATGGCATTTTACGGAAAAACTTGGCCTATAGGTTTGGCACCAGGTATGGGTATAAATGCATTTGTTGCATACGGAGTAGTTGCAGGAATGGGTTATACACCACAAGCAGCATTGGGTGCAGTATTGGTTGCTGGAATTATTTTCTTGGCTATATCACTCACACCTTTAAGAGCGTGGTTGATTAATTCGATTCCAAGAAGTTTAAAACTAGGAATCGGTGCTGGGATAGGATTATTTTTAGCTATTATTGGTTTAGAAATTATGGGAGTAGTAGGAGATCATCCAGTCACATTAGTTACTTTAGGTGATATTAAGAATCCTTTAGTGCTTCTTGGTTGTTTAACATTTGTCTTTATGATTGTTTTAGAAAAAATGAAGATAAGAGGTAACATTATAATTGGTATCCTTTTATTTAGTATAATAGCTTGGGCTACTGGTTTAGCAAAATTTAATGGAGTTGTTGGTTCAATACCACCAATGACATACTTATTTGATTTTGATCTTAAAGCAGCACTTACAGCAGGTATGGCTTCAATAGTTTTTACATTATTGTTTATAGACTTTTTCGATACAGCAGGAACATTAACATCCGTTGCTAACGTAGCGGGTAAAGTTGATAAAAAAGGTAAAGTGCAAGACATCAACAAAGCAATGTTATCTGATAGTGTGGGAACAGTTGCTGGAGCAATGATGGGGACAACAACTGTAACTAGTTATGTTGAGTCAGGTGCGGGAGTAAAAGCCGGAGGCAGAACTGGAATGACTTCGCTTGTAATAGGAGTTTTATTTCTAGCTTGTTTATTCTTTTCGCCACTCGCTACAAGTTTACCAAAAGAAATAGATGGTGCAGCGTTATTGTACGTAGCAATATTATTCGTAAGAAATATCACTGATATTGAGTGGGATGATATAGCTGAGTCAGGCCCTGCAGTCGTTGCAATGATAACAATGCCGTTAACGTATAGTATCAGTAATGGTATTGCTCTTGCATTTATTTCATATGCATTGATTCAAATATTTACAGGAAAATTTGGAAAAACCTCTCCTGCTATTTGGGTAATCGCAGTATTTAGCGTAATTAGTTTTTACGTAGCCTAAAAATTTTAGGGCCAGGTAATTCTGGCCCTTAATTCTTCTGATGTTTCTTAATTAAATCTTGAACTTTTATTTCTTCATAATGCTCGAATGGCTGAACAATCCATGGATTACTATCTAATCTTTGAGCACAAAAATCAGGTTCAAAAGTTGAATCTTTTTTTTTCCAGAGCACTGCAGTTTTAATTTCTTTTATATTGCCTTTGAGGGGTGGATATTTTTTTAACCAATCAATACTTTTATTTAGCGTTACCCCGGTATCAGATAAGTCGTCACATAAAAGAATGTTGCCTTTCATATCTTGAACAGTAGAGCTCATTTCTCGTGAGAAAACCAAATCCCCTTGTTGATCTTCTGTGCCCTCTCCAGAGTATGATTCTACGGCAAGATAAGCACATTTTAATTTGAAAACTCGGCTTAAAACATCAGTGATTGGTAGGCCACCTCTTGCAATACCAATAAGCAAATTAGGTTTAAAACCACTTTCATGAATTTGTATTGCTAATTTTTCAACGATTAGATTATACTCTTTCCAATCAATAATAAGTTTATCTGCCATGAAAAAAGTTAATTTATTTTTAAGGAGTTGTAAATGAAAGGATACGTAGTTTGTGTTTATAAAAGTATAAGTAATGATGAAAAGTTAAAAGAATACGCTGTCAAAGCTAGAGCAGCAGTTGAAAAATATAATGGAAAATTTTTAATTAGAGGCGGAAGATCTACATCTAATGAGGGAGATAAATCTCCAAGAACAGTCGTAATTGAGTTTCCATCCTACGATGAAGCCAATAACTTTTACAATTCAAAAGAGTATCAAGATGCACATTCTATTCTTGAAGGCTACGCAGAACGTCAACATCAAACGATTGAAGGCGCTTAATATTGGATTGGTTCATCATCAATACTGCGCCAGAGATACCACGTGGCAACTGAACAATAAGGTGTAAATTTTTTATAAAGTTTGTCTAAAAAACTTTTTGGAGGAAAGTATTTTTTCTTATAATTATTTGATATTGCTCTTAATAAGCCAATATCTTGCAAAGGCCAAATATTAGATCGATTGTAAGTGAATAGTAAAATCATTTCTGCACTCCATCTGCCTATTTGTCTTAAAGATGATAAGTATTGAATGGCTTCCTCGTCATTCATGTTTTTGATTAATTTTGGATCAAATTCTTTCTTTACAAATTTAATTGACAATTCTTTTATTCCCATAGCTTTTTGTCTACTTAGACCACAGGATTTAAGTTGTGATATTGATAATTTTGATACTTTTAAGGGATTAATTCTTTTAGTTTTCTTTTGAAATTTTTTAAATACTGAGTTGGCAGCTGATACACTTATCTGCTGACCGACTATACTTTTACATAAAGAATAAAAAATATCTTTTCTAGTAGTCAAAAATTTATCATTATATTTAATGATAAGTTTTTTTAAAACCTTATCTCTTTTAGACAAAGTTTTAACTGCTTTTAACCAATAACTTGGATATTTACTCACGGTCTCTGACTTACAACTTGTTTTTTAAGATGAGACTCTCTCATAAAAATAATTACAGAACTTCCAATAATTAAAGCGGCACCCAAAAGAGTTAGCAGTTTTGGTATTTCACCCCAAATGAAATATCCTAATAAAATTGCAAATACTAAATTTAAATATTTTGTTGGTGTAACTAGTGATGCTTCTGCAATTCTTAGTGACACGGTAAGTAAAATATTAGCAACTGAACCAATTATTCCTGTAAAAATAAGAAGGAATAGTTCAAATTTTGATGGGATGATCCAGCCAAAAGGAAGTGTTGCTAAACCAACTAGCATGCTTAGTAAAGAAAAGTACAAAGCAATTCTATAATTAGGCTCGGTAGATGATAAGCTTCTGATGCTTAGAGCTACACATGCAAAGAAAATACAAAAAATTATTGGAAATAAGTAATAAATATTTAATTCTTCATAAGCTGGTTTAACAATCATTAACATTCCAATAAACCCAATGAAAACTGCAGACCATCTTCTAATACCCACTTTTTCTGATAAAAAAAATATTGAACCTAAGGTAACGAAGATCGGCCCTCCAAAAGTCAAACTTACAACATCTGCTAAAGGTATCTCTCTTAAAGCAATAAAAAGTGCAATTATTGCTAGGGTTCCTGTTACAGCTCTGAAAGCATGTAATTTAGGTCTTGTAGTTTTATAAAAAGTTTTAAATTCATTTTTGGGTACAAGCATTAAAATTGGTATCAAACCAAAAAAAAATCTTGCAAATAACACTTCACCTACAGGAAACTGGTCTAACCATTTTACACAAGCATCCATCATGGCAAAACATGCCACAGATGCTACCCCGTACAATACGCCTAATTGATTTCGTGCTAACAATTTAATATCCTCACAACTCTATATAATTACTTTATGAAGAAATGTACACTTGCTCTTGGCTGTTTTTGGAAACCTGAGGAAAACTTCAAAAATAAGCCGGGTATAATTGAAACAGAAGTCGGCTATGCCGGTGGATTATCCGATAAAGTTACATATGAAGAAGTATGTAAAGGTGACACAGGTCATGCAGAAGTTGTAAGACTTACCTTTGATGAAAAATTAATTTCTTTTAAAAAAATTTTAGATCTAT
>CACKCM010000005.1 GCA_902598735.1 uncultured Pelagibacteraceae bacterium
CTAAAATTTGACCATCGCAGTAATTAGATGAGCCTATTCCTATAGTGGGGATTTTTAGTTTTTTAGTTATCAATTCTGAAGCTTTAGGGTCAATACATTCTAATACAATAGAAAATGCACCAGCCTTTTGAATAAGCTCTGCTTCCTTTAAAAGTGCCAAATCTTTTCTTTTGGTGCCGCCTTCCATTTTAAATTTTTTTTTAAATTGTGGTGTAAATCCTATATGACCCATTACAGGTATATTTGATCTAACAAGTCCTTTGATAATTTCATAGTTTTTTTTGTTGCTTTCTAACTTTACAGCATCACATTTTGTCAATTTTTTAATTAATTTTGCATTTTTTTTTGCCTTTTTTAAATTACTATAAGAACTCTTTGGCATATCAACCACCAATAATGATTTCTTAACTCCTTTTTTAACACTTAAAGTATGTTGAATAATATTTTTTAAATCGATTTGATGAGTATTCTTGTGTGCGTATAGGACATTAGCCATTGAGTCACCAACCAAAACTATATCACAATATTTATCTAAAATTTTTGCAATACTTTTAGAGTATGCTGTTAAACTTACAATCTTAGATTTATTTTTTTTCTTTAAAATATTATTTATTTTAAAATTCATAATTTATGATTTACTCTAATTCTATAGTGCTAGGAGGTTTTGAACTTATATCATAAACAACTCTGTTGATACCTTTAACATTATTTATAATTTTATTTGATATTTTATCTTGAAATTCTTTACTAAAATAATAGTAATCTGCAGTCATTCCATCTTCTGATACTACTGCTCTTAATAAACAAGTATATTCATACGTTCTGGTGTCTCCCATAACCCCTACTGTTTTCATAGGCAAAAGAGCGGCGTAAGCTTGCCAAATTTTATCATATAAATTGTTTTTATTTAGCTCATTTATAAATATATAGTCAGCTTCTTGTAGAATTTTTACTTTCTCTTTTGTAATATTTCCAATAATTCTTATACCTAAACCAGGTCCAGGAAATGGATGTCTATAACAAATACTTTTTGATAAATTAAGGGCATTTCCTAATACTCTTACTTCATCCTTAAAAAATTCTCTCAAAGGCTCTATTAACTTTAAATTCATTTTTTTAGGCAGTCCTCCAACATTATGGTGTGATTTAATTTTTGATGTTTTACTTCCAGTGTATGACCTGCTTTCTATTACATCTGGATAAAGAGTTCCTTGAGCAAGATACTTTATTTTTTTAAATTTTTTAGACTCTTTCTCAAATATTCTAACAAACAAATTCCCAATAATTTTTCTTTTTTTTTCTGGATTAAAAACATTTTTTAATCTACTTAGAAACATATTTGAGGCGTCAATTAGTATTACATTAAGTTTATATTTTTTTTTAAAAATTTTATAGGTGTACTTAAACTCGTTTTTTCTCATAAGCCCTGTGTCAACCATTATGCAGATTAAATTTTTTTTTATAGCTTTATTTATCAGGAGAGCCACTACGCTACTATCTACACCGCCTGATAATGCACAAATGACTTTGTCGTTTTGAACCTTATTCTTAATATCTTGAATTAATCTATTTTTTTGAGAAGCTATATTCCATTTTTTCTTAATTTTACATATCAGAAATAAAAAATTTTTAAAAATTTGACTCCCGTTAATAGTATGTGTTACTTCAGGATGAAATTGAACGCCATAGATATTTTTTTTTAAGTTTTCAATAATAGTTAATTTTGAATTTTTAGTGTAAGCTATAATTTGAAAACCTTTTGGTAATTTTACTACAGCATCTTCATGGCTCATCCAAACTACCTGGTTAGGATTAAAAAATTTTTTAGTTAATAATGACTCTTTTCTCTTAAAAACTATTTCTCGTCCAAACTCTCTCCTTTTAAAAGATGATTTTATCTTACCACCAAATAGTTTGGCAATTAGTTGTAGTCCATAACATATTCCTAAAATTGGAATTTTTTTTTCAAAAATTTGTTTTGGAATACTTTGAAATTTTTCTTTTGTAACAGTAGAAGGTCCACCTGAAAGTATAATACCTTTGATTCTTTCATAATTTTTGATCGTTTTTACATGTCTAGGGGTAATTATTTCTGAGTAGACCCCGAGATCCCTAATACGTCTTGCTATTAATTTTGTAACCTGAGACCCAAAATCAATGATTAAAATTGTTTCTCTATTATCTTGAAATAGCATTTATTTTTCGGATAAATTTTTAATTTCTACTTCTAACCTTTTACTTTGATCACAAAAATTTACGCATAAGATTTGTAATTTCTGATTTAATTCTTTGCTTTTTTTATAATCTGAATTATCTAGTTTTAATTTAGCCAAATTGTAAATAGCTTCTTCATTTTTTGGATTGAGTAAAATAACTGCTCTGAGGTTTTGCTCTTCTAATTCCTTTTTTTTAAAATTATTAAATATCTTTGACAAATATAAGTATGACATTTCATTTTTCGGATTAAAAACAATATCTTGCTCAAATTTAAATTTTGCTTCGTTAAATTTCTTATCATTATACAGACTAAGGCCTTTTTTAAAAAATTCTGTATTAGCTTGTAGTTTAGAAAAAAAGAAAAAAAATATTATTGTTAGTTTTATTATTTTTGAAATCATAGTTTGTAATTAATTGTTTTTTGTGTCATTTCCACACTATGTACCATACTTTCATAAAACCCTGCCTTTGTAATCTTTATAAATTTTGCATTTTTAGATATCTGTTTTAAATTTCTAGCGCCAATATAACCCATAGAAGAACGTAACCCTCCTTTTAATTGGTAAATAATTTTAGAAACATTTCCTTTGTATTCAACCCTTCCCTCTACTCCCTCAGGTACGAATTTTGATTTATCTTTGAAATTTTTTTGAAAATACCTATTAGCTGATCCAGAGGACATCGCGCCAATGGATCCCATACCTCTATATTGCTTATAAACTTTATTTTTTATCTTAAATTTTTTTCCTGGACTTTCTTCTGTTCCTGCAAATATCGATCCCATCATAATTGCATCAGCTCCAGCTGCTAAAGCTTTTGCAATATCTCCAGAAAATTTAATCCCTCCATCAGAAATAATTTTGATCTTTTTATTTTTAAGCGCTTGTTTAACATTTATTATTGCAGAAATCTGTGGAACTCCTACACCAGCTACCATTCTTGTGGTGCAGATGGATCCTGGTCCAATACCTACTTTAATAATATCAGCACCGGAATTATACAATTTTTTTGCTGCCTCAGCAGTAGCGATATTACCTACACATATTGGCACCTTATTACTCATTTTTTTTAGTTTTGAAAGTGTTTTCAAAACTTTTGCACTGTGGCCATGAGCCGTGTCTATCACTATTAAATCACATCCATTACTGATTAATTTTTTAGCTCTTTCTAAATCTTCTTCGTTAGTTCCAACTGCCGCCCCCACAACTAAATTTTTTTTCTTTACTTTAATTGTTTCATTCACTTGATTTTTTATTTTTAGATTTCTGTGGATTACACCAATCCCTCCTAATTTTGCAATTGCTATAGCCATTTTAGATTCTGTAACGGTATCCATAGCGGAGGATAAAAATGGAACTTTTAATGATATGTGTTTTGCTAATTCTACTGAAATATCAGTTTCGGAGGGTAAAATATTAGAATACTTTGGAAGTAATAATACATCATCGAAGGTTAGAGATTCTTTTATTATTTCCATATATACTTATAAACGATTTTTTAAATTTAGAAAGTCTTTAAAATCTTACAATGTAAATAAGTCTCTTTAGACTCGCTTCTGCTAGACTCAGGCTTAAAGAAATTTACTTGTTTAAATGTATGTTTTGCTAAATTTTTTACCTCAATAAAATCTTCTCCCATAAATAATTTCGAAACAAAAACTCCTTGTGGTTTTAATATTTTAGACGCAAAACCAAGAGATTCTGAACACAATTGATTAGTTCTTATAGAATCAAGCGATTTATTCCCAGTTGTATCTGCGGCCATATCAGAAATAATAACGTCTATTTTGCCACTGAAAAAATTTACTATTTTACTCTTAGTATTTTCACCGAATATATCACAATTGTAAAATTCGACATTTTTAATTGGTTTCATATGTTTAACATCAATTGATAATATTTTACCGGAGGTTATAATTTTACTTACAACTTGAGACCATCCTCCAGGGCTAGATCCAAGATCCAACAAAAATATATTTTTTTTTAGAAATTTAAACTTATTATTTAATTCGATCAATTTAAATGAAGCTCTTGATCTATATCCAAGAGTTTTAGATTTTTTAAAAAATTGATCTCTATGTTGTTTGATTTTCCATGAATTACTTTTTTTCTCTCTTTTAGATTTTTTCATTATAAAATATCTTCATGATCTTCATCAGATATTTTAAGAGAGTGATTTTTTTTATGCTTATTGAAAATATAAATACTTATAGGTATCGAGCAAAGATAAATTAAACAAAAAATTAGGAGAGTTTCAAAAGTATAAAATAATAATGATATAAATGTCATTCCAATAGTTAAGAGTAAAAAAATTGTTGTTTTTGAAGAAATTGATATTTTTTTAAATGAAAATGTTGGAATTTTACTTACCAAAAGAAAAGCAATTAAAATCGTCAAAAATGGACTAAAGCCTTTTATGTTTAAATTATAATTCAAATTGCTTAATTCATAAATTAAAGGCATCAATATTAATAATCCACCAGCAGGTGACGGTATACCTTCAAAAAAATTATTTTTCCACTCTTGATCATTTTCATTTTTAGTTAAATTAAATCTAGCTAACCTCAAAACACAACAAACCGAATATATTAATGCAATGGCCCAACCCAATTTTCCGTAATTATTGAGTTCCCAGAAATATAAAATTAAAACCGGTGCAATACCAAAACTTACAAAATCAGTAAGTGAATCTAATTCTTTTCCGAATTCTGAAGTTCCTTTTATCAATCTTGCTACTCTACCATCAAGAGCATCTAAAATAGCTGCAAGTAAAATGAGCGTGACTGCAAGATTAAAATTGCCATCAATTGAAAATTTTATAGAACTGATACCAAGACAAACTCCACCCAAAGTAAGAATATTTGGAAGAAGGTATCTTGTTTTTTTTGAAGTTACTAATTTAAATTTTTTATTTGGTTCCATTATTCTGATGCAATTAGGCTTTCTCCAGCTACCACATTTTGTCCTAATTTTGCTAAAACTTTTTTATTTTTAAAATATAAATCAACTCTACTTCCAAATCTAATCATTCCAATCCTATCACCTTGTTTTAGTTCTTGTCCTTGTTCAGCTTCACAAACAATTCTTCGTGCAATTAAACCAGCAATTTGAACAATAATTATTTCCTCATTATTTTTGTTTGATTTTATCTTATAAAAATTTCTCTCATTTTCTTCGCTTGCTTTATCTAAAGACGCATTTAAAAACTTTCCAGGTTTGTAATAAATTTCTTCAATCTTACCATTTGTAGGTATTCTATTAACATGACAATTAAAAACATTCATAAATATACTTACTCTTGTATATGTGGTATTTTCCAATCTTAGTTCCTCTGGTCCAGATCTCTCAGATACATCAGTAATTAATCCATCAGCTGGACTTACTAAATAAGACTCATCGTTAATTGGGTAACGCTCAGGATCACGAAAAAAGTAATATACCCAAACTGTTAAAATTATTAAAATAAAACCTATAAATTTTGAAAAAAGTAATACGACAAATGTTACAATAATAGAAATAGCTAAAAATTTGTAGCCTTCTTTATGTATTTTTGGAAAAATTGTATTAAACATAATTTTAAGTTTGCTAAATTTTTTCTAATATGTATAAAAATCAAAGTTTATCAATCAATATTTTATGGCGAAAATAAAAGTTAAAAATCCAGTAGTTGAGTTAGATGGCGACGAAATGACTAGAATTATATGGTCATTTATCAAAGATAAGCTTATTAAACCATATCTTGAGATAGATCTTAAATACTATGACCTTGGTATGGAAAGTCGAGATAAAACTGACGACCAAATTACAGTAGATGCGGCAAATGCAATCAAACAACACGGAGTGGGTGTTAAATGCGCTACCATAACGCCCGACGAGGCTCGAGTAGAAGAGTTTAAATTAAAAAAAATGTGGAGATCGCCGAATGGTACTATTAGAAATATCTTAGGTGGTACAGTTTTTAGAGAGCCAATTATATGTAAAAATGTTCCTAAACTAGTTCCCGGTTGGACGAAACCAATAGTGATAGGAAGACATGCTTTCGGAGATCAGTACCGAGCCACTGATTTTCTAATACCAGGTGAAGGAAATTTGGAGGTAAAATGGACTTCAAAAGATGGGAAAGATAAGAAAGAGTTTAAAGTTTTTGATTTTCCCGGATCTGGAACTGCTCTTACTATGTATAATTTAGATGATTCTATTAAAAATTTTGCAAGAGCATGTATGAACTACGGTCTTGGAAGAAAATGGCCTGTTTATTTATCTACTAAAAACACAATCCTTAAAGCTTACGATGGTAGATTTAAAGATCTTTTCCAAGAAGTTTTTGAAAAAGAATTTTCTGATAAGTTTAAAAAAGCAAATATTACCTATGAACATAGATTAATTGATGACATGGTTGCATGTGCTATGAAATGGAATGGCGGATATGTTTGGGCGTGTAAAAATTATGATGGCGACGTGCAATCAGACACTGTTGCTCAGGGATTTGGATCTTTAGGTCTCATGACTAGCGTGTTAATGACGCCAGACGGTAAAACAGTCGAGTCAGAAGCTGCTCATGGAACTGTTACTAGACATTATAGAATGCACCAACAAGGTAAAGAAACTTCTACAAACCCAATTGCATCTATATTTGCGTGGACTAGGGGTTTAGCTCACAGAGGAAAACTTGATGAGAACGAGGAACTAATTAAATTTTCTAATAATGTTGAAGAAGTATGTATTAAAACAGTTGAAAGCGGTTCAATGACAAAAGATTTGGCAATTTTAATAGATAAATCAAATAAATATTTAACTACTAATCAATTCCTGGAAGCTATTGATGGAAATTTAAAAAAGAAACTTAACTAATTTTTTTAGATATTTCTTTAAAAGCTTCCTCAATTTTATTTTGATCTACACCACCGGCTTGAGCAAAATCTTTTCTACCACCACCGCCTTTGCCACCTAAAACAGTAGATGCAGCTTTTACTAAATCGACAGCATCATATTTTGATGTTAAGTCTTGAGAAATTCCTACAGCTAAACCGACCTTATCTTCAAATGTTGAAATACTAATTATTATACCAGATTTAATATCTTTTTTTCCTTGATCAATTATACTTCTTAGTTCTTTTGGAGGAAAATCTTTTAAAATTTGTTCTCGAATTAATATATTCCCAATTTTTTTATCCTTGATAATATTTTTACTTTTATCTTTCTTGATACCCTCAATTTTTACTTTATTAAGCTGTTTATTTAGATTTTTCAAATTTTCAGACAAATCTAAATCTTCATTAAAATCAGGTTCAATTTTCAATTTTTGCAGTTCATTTTCAATTAATTTTATATCTTTTTTTAGATTAGATTCTTTCAGGGATTTATCTTCTTTTTGTGTTTTTTCGTATTCTTCTAATTGCTTATCCCTTAATGCCTCAACCCTTCTTACTCCTGATGCAATAGATGATTGGCTTATTACTTTAAACTTACCAACTTCTCTGGTGTTTTTAACATGAGTTCCCCCACATAATTCTGTTGAGAAGAAGCCATTATTTTCTTTTCCCATAAACACCACTCTTACTTCCTCGCCATATTTTTCACCAAATAATGCAAGAGCACCCATGCCAACTGCATCCTTTGGGGTCATTATTCTTGTTTGCACATCAGAAGAACTCTCTACTATTTCATTAACTATATTATTTATTTTAGTCATTTCCTCTTTTTCAATTGGTTTATTATGACTAAAATCAAATCTTAACCTTTCAGGAGAGACTAATGATCCTTTTTGTGTCACATGCTTTCCTAAGGTTCTTCTTAATGATTCATGTAATAAATGAGTTGCTGAATGATAAGCTTTTGAATTATTTCTTTTTAAAACATCAATTTCTAAATTAACGCTTTGCCGAATAGAAACTGAACCCTTTTCAACTTTTCCATAATGGACAAATAAATCTCCCATTTTTTTTTGAGTATCATTAATTTTAATTTTACAATTTGAGTTAAAAATATAACCCTGATCGCCTACTTGGCCACCGGACTCTCCGTAAAATGGAGTTTGATTAGTTATGACTTCTATTTCATCTCCAGTACTAGCAGAGTCAACGAATTTTCCTTTTTTTGAAATTTTTATTATTACCCCTTCAGCTTTATCAAATTCATAACCTAAAAATTCAGTAGGGCTAAGTTCCTCTCTAACCTTAAACCACCTTTCCTCAACAGACTTATCTCCAGATCCTTTCCAATTCGCTCTCGCTAAATTTTTACTTTTTTCCATCTCCCTCTCAAATCCGTCACTATCTACTTTGATGTTTTTACTTCTTAAGATGTCAGCGGTCAGATCTAAAGGGAAACCATAGGTGTCATATAATTTAAAGGCTTCTAAACCTGGAAAGGTTTTATTTTGGACTTTATTTAAATTTTCATCGAGTATTTTCATACCGCGCACTAAAAGAGAGGAAAATTTCTCTTCCTCGTTTTTAAGAGTTTCAACTATCAACTCTCTGCCATTTATTAATTCTGGATAACTGTTCTGCATCTCGTTTAGTAAAACTTCAAAAAGTTTATAAAAAATAGGATTTTTGCTACCTAAAGAATGAGCGTGTCTCATCCCTCTTCTCATAATTCTTCTTAAAACATATCCTCGACCTTCATTAGAAGGTAATATTCCTTCAGCAATTAAAAAACTACTTGCTCTTAAGTGATCAGCGATAACTCTGTGGCTTGCTATTGTTTTGCTATCGATTGAAGTCTTTGTTAAATCAGATGAAGCAGCCATTATTTTTTGAAAGTGATCAATTTTATAGTTATCGTGAGTACCTTGTAAAACTGCCGTCATCCTTTCAAGTCCCATACCTGTATCCACTGAAGGTTTTGGCAGTTCAATTCTTTTTTCTTTTGATATTTGTTCGTACTGCATAAATACAAGATTCCAAATTTCTATAAATCTATTACCGTCTTCATCAGGACTTCCAGGCGGACCACCTTTCAACTTGTCACCATGATCATAAAAAATTTCAGAACAAGGACCACAGGGTCCTGTGTCTCCCATTGACCAAAAATTATCAGATGTCGAAATTTTTATTATTTTGCTTTCATTTAATCCAGCAATTTTTTTCCAAAGATTAAATGCATCATTATCTTCATGAAAAACAGTAACTAATAATTTTTCTTTAGATAAACTAAAGTCTTTGGTTAACAGACTCCAAGCATGATGAATAGCTTGTTCTTTAAAGTAATCTCCGAAGGAGAAATTTCCCAACATTTCAAAAAAAGTATGATGTCTAGGAGTGTAACCAACATTTTCTAAATCATTATGTTTTCCTCCTGCCCTCACACATTTTTGAGATGTTGTAGCTGTTTTATAATCTCTTTTTTCTAATCCTGTGAAAACATTTTTAAATTGAACCATGCCTGAGTTGGTAAACATCAAGGTAGGATCATTGTTTGGAACTAAATTGCTAGAGTCTACAATCTTATGATTGTTTTTTTTAAAATAATCTAAGAATTTTTTCCTGACATCGGTAAGTAAAATTTGCCCCATATTTAATTAAATACAGATATTTTAGAACTTGTCTATAAAGAGATTAATTAGTCTTCTTTTTATCGTTATCTACAACAACGCATATTTCAGATTTTGTAAGAAATCTTTGTCCCGTGCCATTATCTAATGAAAACATGCCTCCAATTCCTTTAACTGCATCAATTGTTAGATCTGTGTGTTTCCACTTTTCGTATTGATCCTCATTCATATAAAAAGGGGTTCCATCTACCTCTCCCAGTTTTACATCACTGTTGCCTACTTGATATTCTTTGGCTGGAAAACACATTGGCGCACTCCCATCACAACATCCGCCTGATTGATGAAATAAAAGATCATCACCATGAACTTCTTTAATTTCATTAAGAAGTTTTTTTGCAGATAATGTGAATGATACTTTCATTTGTATATTTCGGCCCATGATTTAGAATCATGGGCCATTATATATTATTGGTTAAAAGAAGCCTAATTTTTTCTCACTGTAAGACACATGTAAGTTCTTTACTTGTCTGTAATGATTTAGCATCATTTTGTGAGTTTCTCTTCCGATACCAGATTGTTTGTATCCACCAAATGCAGCGTGAGCTGGGTATGCATGATAACAGTTTGTCCAAACTCTACCTGCTTCAATACCTCTGCCCATTCTGTACGCAATGTTTCCGTCTCTAGTCCAAACACCTGCTCCTAATCCATAAAGAGTGTCATTAGCTATTTCTAATGCTTCTTTCTCATCTTTAAAAGTTGTAACTGATACAACTGGTCCAAAGATCTCCTCTTGGAATATTCGCATATTATTTTTACCCTCGAAAATTGTCGGTTGGATATAGTTTCCTTTTTCTAGACCACTATTAATTTTAGCTTCGCTTCCACCACATAGAACTTTGGCACCTTCTTTTTTACCTAAGTCTAAATAAGACTTAATTTTTTCCATTTGTTCTAATGAAGCCTGAGCTCCAATCATTGTTTCCATCTTCAAAGGATTGTCTTGTTTTACAGCTTTTGTTCTTGCAATCGCTTTCTCCATGAATTTGTCATAGATAGATTTTTGAATTAAAGCTCTACTTGGACAAGTACAAACTTCTCCTTGGTTAAGCGTAAACATAGCAAAACCCTCTAAACATTTGTCAAAGAAGTCGTCATCTTTAGCCATTACATCTTCAAAGAAAATATTTGGCGATTTACCACCTAATTCCAAAGTAATTGGTATTAAGTTTTGAGATGCATACTGCATAATCAAACGTCCAGTAGTAGTTTCACCTGTAAAAGCAATCTTCTTAATTCTTTTTGAAGAAGCTAAAGGCTTACCTGCTTCAAGACCATATCCGCTTACAACGTTAACAACACCTGCTGGTAATAGATCTCCAATTAACTCCATTAGCAACATTATTGATGCTGGAGTTTGTTCAGCTGGTTTTAATACTACACAGTTTCCTGCTGCCAATGCTGGAGCTAGTTTCCATGTAGCCATTAATAATGGGAAGTTCCATGGAATTATTTGACCAACAACACCTAATGGTTCAGGTATGTGGTAAGAATATTCACTGTTGCTTATTTCTGCAACTGAACCTTCCTCTGCTCTAATTACTCCTGCAAAATATCTCCAATGATCAATTACCAAAGGTAAGTCTGCTGCCATACACTCTCTTATTGGTTTTCCATTATCTAAACATTCTGCTGTCGCTAAAACGTTAAGATTTTTCTCTATTACGTCAGCAATCTTCAAAAGAATATTTGATCTTTCTGTGATTGATGTTTTTCCCCATGCAGGAAATGCTGCGTGAGCTGCGTCTAAAGCAAAATCAACGTCTTTCTCGTTCGATCGTGGCACCTTACAGATAACTTCATTAGTGATAGGAGTAGTATTATCAAAATACTTTCCTGATTTAGGTTCTACAAATTTTCCGTTGATGTAGTTTCCATACTTAGCTTTAAATGGAAATTTAACCTTCAAATGAGAGGTATCTAAAGATGAAGACACTTTCGAGCTTGATGCTTGTTGTGTACTCATTTTTCCCCCTTTTGTTTTTATTTAATTAAAACCAATTTGAACTAGATTGTACACATGTATTTTTGACCCAAATTTTTTAAACACTAAATGTAGGATTAGTCAATTTGGAGTTGATATTTCATGAGAAACGGGAGATTTAAATTAAACCTCCCGTTGAAATGATGGCAGAAGAATTATTCTTCTTCTTTTTTATCGCTAATTTTTTCGTTTGCCGAAGGATTGCCTTCTAGCTCTTTACTAATCGCAGAAGCTTCATCTCTGATGATTTTTTCTATTTCTGCTGCTACATTAGGGTTTTTTTGGAGATAAATTTTCGCGTTTTCTCTACCTTGACCAATTTTTTCTCCTTTATAAGCATACCAAGCGCCTGATTTTTCAACCACACCTGCTTTTGTACCAAGATCGATTAGTTCACCTAATTTACTAATTCCTTTTCCATACATTAAATCAAATTCTACAACTTTGAATGGAGGTGCAACTTTGTTTTTAATTACCTTTACTCTCGTAGAATTACCTATGATTTGATCTTTTTCTTTAATAGCCCCTATCCTTCTAATATCCATTCTTACAGATGAATAAAATTTTAGTGCGTTTCCGCCAGATGTAGTTTCTGGATTTCCAAACATAACACCAATTTTCATTCTTATTTGGTTTATAAATATTACCATTGTATTAGATTTAGAAACTGATCCGGTAATCTTTCTTAAGGCTTGGCTCATCAATCTTGATTGTAAGCCAACATGGTGGTCGCCCATTTCACCCTCTAACTCAGCTTTTGGAGTTAATGCAGCTACAGAGTCCACTACCAAAACAGATACTGATCCTGATTTAATTAATGTATCAGTTATTTCTAAAGCCTGTTCACCGGTATCTGGTTGAGAAATTAGTAGTTCTTCTGTTTTAACACCTAATTTTTTTGCATAGACTGGGTCCATAGCATGTTCAGCATCAACAAAGGCGCATATGCCACCAGCTTTTTGTGCCTCAGCAACTACTTGCAAAGCTAAAGTTGTTTTTCCTGAAGACTCAGGTCCATAAATTTCTATAATTCTTCCTTTAGGCAGTCCTCCTATTCCTAAAGCCAAATCTAAACTTAAAGATCCCGTTGATATAGCTTCTACATCTAAAGCTTGTTGCTGGCCAAGCCTCATTACTGAACCTTTTCCAAAATTTTGATCTATTTGACTAATTGCAGCCTCTAAAGACTTGTTTTTTTCCTTTAATTCCTGCTGTTTTTTATTGTCTGTTTTGACGACTTTTAAATTATTTTTTGTCATTTTTTATATCCTTTTTTGTTCGAATCAATAATATAAATGTACACATTTTGTTCTTTTTATCAAGAACTTAAATAACTCATGAAAATAGAGGTTATTTTAAGGATTTTTTAGATAACGTGCCTATTTGTTTAGCAAGCTCAAATTGAGAAACCATAAAATCTCTTTCAGCTTTTGCAAAAGAGATTCTGGCGTCTAATAGTAAACTTCTAGATTGAATAACCTCAAAAGTTGATCGTGAATTACCAGAGTCATATTCAAGAGTAATACCCTCATTCGCTATTTCGGCAGCTTTAAGTTGAGCTCTTGTTGCATCAAGTACACTTTTTGAGGATTGATATTTAGACCAAGAATTTGAGGTTTCTGTTGTAATTTTGTTTTTTGTATCCTGTAAAAGCAGTTGGGCGCGCTGTCTGTCCAAAGAAGATTTTTTTATTGATGAGATATTTTTACCACCTTTAATTAGTGGCCAAGTTATAGTTGCTTTTACTGTCTCGTCATCTTTTTCGTCAACAGTTGAACTAAATTCATTATTTTCTGACTTTGAGACTTGTATCGAGGCAGATGGAGCTAGTCTTGCTCTTTCTATATTAAGATTTTTAACAGATATTTCGAAATCTAATTTTGAAATTAAAAGATTTATATTGCTTAAATTAGATAATTTTAAAGCTTCGTCTAATGAATCAGGCAATTCTACAATAATCTTCCTATTAAGATTTTTTATATTAGGCGTTTTTTCTCTTGTTACTCTCTCGAAATTGGTTATTGATGAAAGTAACTCAGTTTCGGCTTTTATCAAGCTTGCATTAGCTCCTGCTAATGATGATTCAGATTGCGCAAGATCGGTTAGAGTTATTTCACCCTTTTGAAGTCTAGCGTTATCAAATTCTACTTGTCTTTCAAACAGATTTACATTTAGTACATTAAATTTTTTATTTTCAGATTTATAGATTAAATCATAGAAAGCAAAAGCGGTGTCTAAAATAGTTTTTTGTTCCATATCTTTTAGATCAAGTTTGGCCTTCAGAGTTTCTAATTCAGATTTTTTAAAAGTATTGACACCTTTAAATCCTGAAAATATTTTTTGCTCAAGTAAAATTGTTCTACTTTCAGAATCTGAGTTTGAATCTGATAGCGATGCTCCACTTTGATTGGTTCGGTTTGTAGACGTAGTACTTGTTTGATCTCCAGAAATTGTGATACTAGGTAAAAATTCACTCCTAGATATATTTCTACTTTGTTTAGCAGATTCTAATTTTTTTCTTTCAGCGTTAAGCTGTAAATTATTTGCTATGGACTTGTTGATATAAAATTTTAAATTTTCTTCGGCATTAAGATTAAAGAATAAGAAATATAAAATAATTATATAAAATTTTTTTTTCATTTAAATTATCTTCATCGATTTTAATTTATGTTTATTGTCAATATTTATTATAAAATTTGCTTTTTTATAAAAATTTTTTAACATATGTTTTGTAAGTCTTTCATAAAACATTATAAAACTTTTAATTTGACTTTCATTCATAATTTTTTTTCCTCTTGAAGTTACTTTTAATTTTTTTTCTTGTAAAAGTCTCCATTTATAAACATGATTAAAACTCGGTATTTTTAAAAATATAGTTAAGTCAATTAATTTAAAGATTTTTCTATATTTATTTCTCAATTCGTAATTCACATATTCTCTCCAAATCCTATTTTTATCTTTTTCTTTTTCCAATATATTAATAGGGTGTATTAGATCTTTTTTTTTTTGGGGAGTAGCTCCTACACACCAGCCTTCGAAAATAACAATATCTGGTTTTTTTTTTATTTTTTGCCATTTATTTTTAGCATGTCTTTCATCAGAAGATTTGTCAAACCTCGGAATAGAAAAATTATTAAATTTTAAATTTTTGAATTTTTTCAGAGAATCAAAGAGTAATTTGGTATCATGAGTTCCTGGGACTCCTCTTGTTAAAAATAAAGGACTGATTTTTTTTGACATTTTTCTTCTTTCTTTCAGTGTTTTGTAAAAATCATCTATTGAAAATACAACAGTGTTTAAATTAAATCCGTCTTTTAAAATTATTTTTAATATATTTGAAATTGTAGATTTTCCTGAACCTTGACTACCAGTAAGTCCTATTATTTTTGTTTTTCTATTTTTTAAAAAAATCTTATATATTTTTTTACTAATTGGTAAAAAAAAATCATCTAATTGACCAAGTTTATCCCTAAAAGGTTCAGATAAAACTTCTTGTGATTTTAAAAAGCGTAAGTACTTTTTTCTAATTTTCTGATAACTTAACTTTTTTTGAAACATTTTCCTATTTTTTATCTAATGGGTGATTGTTTCCATCATTGACTAAAACATCCTTCAATTCAAAAGTATTAATATCATCAACACAACCTAAATTGAAACCAGTCTTCGCTGGATTAGATCGAGGATGATGATGAGTGTATACTCCACAATTTGAGCAAAAAAAGTGTTTAGCAACTTTTGTGTGAAATTGGTATAAAGATAGTTTATCTCTTCCTTTAGTTATTTTAAAATCATTATTATTTACCATTGACATAATCGCTCCCCTTCTTTTGCAAATAGAACAATTACATCTTAAAACTTTATCTAAATTATTTATGTTTATTTCAGCTTCAACTGAACCGCAATGGCATTTTAATTTTTTCATAATTTATATTTTAAGCTACGAAACACTACATATGTTTTTTTATATCTACAATAGATCAAAATTGCTTACAAATGTTCACCTTTTGATTCCTGTTTGATTCATAAAAGGACTCTAATTGCAACTATTTAGTGTGATATGTGATTAATGTCTTTAAGGTTTCTCTGGGAATTGATCAATTCATTAAAATTTTCTCGCTTTGAAACAATTAAAATTAATATATTAAAAATGATTAACGTAAATATGAAAAAGTAAAAAGGAAATTCAAAATATTCATTCAATACAAGCAAGATAGCAGCAATTATTAAGGATCTAAATAATACTTGAATTTTAAAAACAGCAATAATTGAAAAAGAATGTATGATTAAATTTACCAAAGACATTTTTGAGGGCCCAAAATATCGAGACCCTCTAATTGAGTCGATTTCTTTCAATTCTTTAATATTTTTTTTTAATGTTCCTGAATAACTGCTCCAAAGAGATGCTTCATTTGATATTTTTTTAGCATCTTTGTGTGTCAAACAACTATAGTTACCAAAATGAATTTTTTTACCAGTAAAAATTCTAGTAATTAATTTGTGAGTGAAGTACATAAATTTAAAAAAGGGTCCCTCAGACCTTTTTACTCTTTTAGCTACAACAGACATTTCTGGGATTAAAATTATTTGATTTATTAGATTTCTAATTTCCTCAGGTCTGTCCTCGCCATCACCATCCATTAAAATTAAGTAATCAAAAATTTCATTTTCAATAGCATATCTTATGCCATAAGCGTTACATCTTGCATGACCTCTATTTTTTGTCATATTTAAAATTTTGATAGTTTTTAAACATTTAGGTTTTGTGATTTTCTTTTGAGCAATAGTTGATGAATCGTTAACAATAAGACATTCAAAAGACATATCTTTTATATTTTTAATATTTTCATTTATTTCATGAAGTAATTTTTTTAAAGACTCCCAGTCATTAAATATAGGTATAAGTATAATTATTTTAATCATCTTTTTCCAATCATACAATAACCTACTGGTTTAATTGTTCCAAACACTCCAGGGCAAACTTTTTTTAATATTTTTGGGTTACCAGTATAAATTACACCCTCATGATCTTGAATATTTAGCGCCCTATTTTTAAGATTATTGATCCATACAGGTCTAGATCTTAAATGATAAGATAAATTACCTGCGGACCATTCATCCCCTACAACTATTCTTATTTCATTTGAAAAATTATCGTCCCATTTATCTTGAACCAATCGTGAAATTTCTTTACCAGGATAATCAGTTCGTTTTGTATCATCATAAAAAGATACTGCAAAATATGTAGATAGTGGTAATAGAAAAAAAAATAAAAAAGCACCAAAAAATCTATTGATTTTTTTTAGGTCGATATTTTTTCTAAAAACTTCTATTAGAAAAATTCCAATAAATAGATAAAACGGAGTCATCCACATTGTTCTTATATAAACACCGGTTAAAATCGAAGTAATTACTACAAGTAAAAAAGGAAGAGCGCTTACTGAAAACAAAAATAAAAATTTTTTATCATTAAAATTTATTTTTAACTTAAATTTTTTTAAAAGAATTAACAACATTATAAAAACAGGAACTAAAATTAAAAATTGTTTTAAGATAAAATTTAATGGGTTTAACAAATGACTTACTAGTCCAAGATCATTGGAACTTGCTCTTTCTAAGCCATAAAAAATTGTCTTAAAATTATTATTTGTTAACCAAAAAAAATGAGGGACTAAAATTATAAATGAAACAAAAATAGATAAGATGTAATTTTTTAACTTGGATTTATTTTCTTTTATATTAATAAAAAAAAATAAAAATAATGAAAAAAGAATATAAATAAATAAATATTTTGATAAAAAACCCAAGGCTGAAAAAAAACCAAATAAAATCCAATCACTAGTTTTATTTTTATTTATTCCTTTCCAGAAAAAATAAACAGTTAAAGCCCAAAAAGGTAACTGACTTACATTTACATTAAATTCTGGAGTAGTAAAGTTATAAAAAAAAACTCCCTCCAAAATTAGTAAAGAAATTAAAGCAAAAATTTTTTCTTTAAATATTTCATTAGATAATCGCCAAACATAGAAAAAAGCAGTTATAACAAATATTTGGCTTAATAAATAAAAAGCCCAATCATTAGATCCAAAAAAAGTATAAATTACCTCGACTGCAAAAGCACTAAAAGGTGGATGTTTGTCGTATCCCCAATTTAGATTACTGCTCCAAGCTAATGCCTCGATAGTATCTAATGGAAGATTTACATTGGAAACTGAGGGAATTAACGTCCATAAAAATAAATGGGATAATAAAAATAATATAAATACTTTTAAAATGTTTTTTTTTATAATCATTGTTTTAAAAATATTACAATTTATAAGCTATTGACACATCTAAAATCAAACATATACTCCCCGAAATCGAAAAATGTCAAAAAAAACGACTATTAAAAAAAAATATACACCTAACTCGAAAGAAAAATATATGTGTGCGAAACATAAAAAATTTTTTGCAGAAGAGCTTTTAAATTGGAAAAAAGATATTATCAAAGCTAATAGTCTTGGAAATCTTCTTAATTCAGCAGATGACAATGTTTCATCAGCAGATATAGTCGATCAAGCATCTTCTTATACGGACAAGTCTGTAGAGATGAAAGCTTTAAACAGGAGTAGAAAATTAATCTCAAAAATCAACTCTGCATTACAAAGAATTAAAGATGGCACTTATGGTTTTTGTGAGGAAACAGGTGAACCCATAGGACTAAAAAGACTTATGGCTAGACCAGTAGCAACTCTATCAATAGAGGCTCAAGAAAGACATGAGAGAGATGAAAAGATTTTTATTGACGACTAAGCTTTAGGAATTTCCTCACCTTTTTTAAGTAAATCATATCCTTTTTTAACTGCATCTCTTTTAGAAATTTCTTCGTACCATCTAGTTAGATTTAAAAACTTTTTTAAACCAATATCATGCCATTCATGCCTAGCGATCCATGGAAAAGTAGCGATATCTGCAATAGTGTAATTTTTACCAGCAAGATATTGTGAAACTGCCAATCTTTCATCAAGTTCCTTATAAATTTTCTCTGAAATTTTGAAATAACGACTTTCTCCAAATTTACTTTTCCCAGGGTTATAATGATGAAATTGATGATGTTGTCCAAGCATTGGTCCAACGTAAGCCATCTGACCCATTAACCATTGATTAATCGCTGTGCGCTCATTTTTGTCGTAAAATTTTCCACTTTTTTCACTTAGATAAATTAATATTGCGCCTGACTCGAAAAGACTTTGGTTATTATCATGATCAATTATTACTGGAATTTTTCTGAAAGGACTTAATTTAATAAAATCTGGTTTAAATTGCTCATCTTTATTAATATTAACTTTTGTAACCTTATATTTAAGATTAGTCTCCTCAAGCATAATAGAGATTTTCTTACCGTTTGGAGTATTTGCGGTAAGTAATTCGATCATTTTTTTCCAAGTCTATCTTTTATTGTTTTAGAAGAGGTGGTGAATTCAAACCTATATTTCTCATTAGGTCTTGCTCTTTTAAAACATTCTACTGATGCAAGTGCGACCTCATGAAATCCAGAAAGAATTAATTTAAGTTTTCCAGGATAAGAACAGATATCACCTGCTGCAAATATACCTTTTTTGTTTGTTTCAAAATTTTCTGGGTTTACCTCAATTGTTTTTTTATTCATATTTAACCCCCATTCTGCAATCGGACCTAATTTCATTATCAAACCAAAAAATCCAAGCATTACATCTGTTGGAATTTTTTCTGTTTTCCCATCATCAAATTTAATAGTTATAGATTTTAAATCTCTTTCATTATCTAGGGACACAATTTGACATGGGGTTTTTATGGAAACCTTTCCCTCTTTTTCTAACTTTTTTATTTCTGAAAGAGTATGTTGAGCACCTCTAAACTCTTCTCTTCTATGAACCAATGTTATTTTTGAGAATTTTGAAAGTTCTAAGGCCCAGTCTAAAGCTGAATCTCCTCCCCCAAAAATTGAAATTTTTTTATTTTTAAATTGTTCTTTGTTCCTTACGGAATAAAATACTGACTTTCCCTCAAGTTTTTCAGCTTCTTTTAAAGAAATTTTTCTAGGTTCAAAAGAGCCTACTCCACCTGCAATCATAACATTAGGTGCAATAAATTCTTTTTTATTATTTGTTTTTACCACCCAATTTGTTTTTTCTTCACGAAGTTCTTCGACTCTTTCGCTTAAAAGTATCTCTGTCTTAAATGGTTTTATTTGTTCAAGCAGTCTTGTAGTTAATTCTTCACCGGTACATTCTGGAACAGCGGGGATGTCATAAATAGGTTTATCTGGATAAAGCTCAATACATTGTCCGCCTACTTTATCAAGATTATCTATAACTACAGCATTTAAACCTTTAATGCCTAATTGATGCACTGCAAATAAGCCTACAGGTCCAGCGCCGATTATTATAACATCAGTTTTTTTCATTATGTTTGTTTCTCTGGAGTTGTTACTTCTAAACCATCTAATTCGTCGCTCACCATTATTTGACAACTTAATCTGCTATTTTTTTTTGGTTCGAATGCCATATCAATCATATCAACTTCTGCATCTTCTGCTTTTGGAATCTTGTCAAACCATTTATCATCTACATAAACGTGGCAAGTTGCACAGGCCATTGAACCTCCACAATCGGCGTCAATACCGGGTATTTCATTTTGTATAGCACCCTCCATAACTGACAATCCATTTTCAACTTCGATTGTTTTTGAAATACCTTGTGTGTCTTTATATGTAATTTTAGGCATCGACTAATAATAAGCCAAATAAATTGAAATTATAACGACCCAAAAAAAAGCGTAGTAGAGTATGTAGCCCTTAACAGTGAAAGGCATTTTCTTTATCTTACGTTTTCCTTTTCCTTTGTAAGGTTTTGAAATTTCCATAATTTAATTTTATCAAAAAAAAAGGGCAAGTATGTGAGACATACCCGCCCTTTTCAATTTAATTATCTATTATCTAGATGATAATCTTGTGTTTTGCATTGCTGCTGCCCAGATAACTAGACCGAAAGCGATCTTATTAACAAAGTCAGCTAAATTGTAAATTACGTTTAAAGCATTTGCATCGACACCACCAGTTAGGTAACCGAAAATATATCCTAATGGATAAATCGCCCAACCAATTGTTACGATTATTCTCATAGCGCTGAATGCTGTAGACATAGCCTTGTTACCAGCTTTTGCCGCCATTGTTCCAGCTTCACCTGAGAATATTTCAAACAAGATGTAAATCCATCCAGCCATTCCAATTACGAAACCTACAAATGGTTGAATATAACCAGCTTCACCTAAGTATCCACCGATTAACATTACTAATGAACCAATTAATAGCTTCCAGAATATAGAAGTTGGCACCTTTCTAACAGCTGCCAAAATTAGATAGAATTCTATCATTTGAAGTGGCACAGTGATTAACCAGTCGATATATCTGTATACCGTTGGTGAGTCACCTGTAGTCACCCAAACTTCTCTCATATACATGTAGTGAACGAATGCAACACCAGTTACAAGTCCAGCTACTGTTAAAGATGTTCTCCATGATGCAGCAACAGTTCCTCTTTCAGCAAAGAAAAACACAGTTGTTGCGATCATTCCCATTGATACAAGCCAGAATGAAATTCCTACGAAATCATTTGTCTGTAACAATGCAGTCGCTGCGTTAGCTGAGCTAGTAATACCTAAAAAGGCAACTGCTGCTAAAGCAAATAGACCTAATTTTCTCATGAAAACCTCCCTCGTTTGTTTAGTTTTCGTTTAGTTTATATATAAACTACTCGGACAAATGGAAAACTTACCCACTACCGAATAACTTGACGGGAACCATAGTAAAAAAAAAAGTTACAGTGAAGTGTTTTTTTCATCAAAAAAGCCCATTTTTTAAGGTTTTTTTATTTTTTTTTGGGGATATTTGTGAAATACTCTCTAAAATTAAGCAAATTTGAGGGGGAGAAGTTGAGTCGCAAATATAGAGAAATTTACGATAAATCTATTAAAAATAGAGAAAGTTTTTGGAAAGAAGTTTCAGAAAATATCTTTTGGTACAAAAAACCTTCAAAAATATTGAATTCTGACAACCCTCCTTTTTATAAATGGTTTGAAGATGGGGTTACAAACACTTGTTATAATGCTTTAGACCTTCATATCGATAATGGTAAAGGTGAGAAACTTGCTATCATCTACGACAGCCCAATAACAGGTACAAAAAAAAATATATCTTACAATGAATTAAGAGAGAAAGTATCTTTATTTGCTGGTGCTTTAAAAAACCAAGGAATAAATAAAGGTGATAGGGTTATAATTTATATGCCAATGATACCTGAGGCTGTTGTAGCAATGTTAGCATGTGGGAGAATAGGTGCGGTTCACTCTGTAGTATTCGGTGGCTTTGCTGCGAATGAATTAGCAAGTAGAATTGACGACTCTAAAGCAAAAATTTTAGTAACCGCATCTTGTGGTTATGAACCTGGAAGAACAGTTCATTATAAACCTCTAGTTAATAAAGCTTTAGAATTAGCAAACCATAAACCTGAAAAGTGTATTATCTTTCAAAGAGAGAAAGATAAAGCGGACCTAAATCCAAAAATTGATATTACCTGGGAAGACGCTCACAAAGGCGCAAAGCCAGCAGAGTGTGAAAAAATGAACTCTAACGATTATGCTTACATACTTTACACTTCAGGAACTACTGGACTTCCGAAGGGTATAGTAAGAGATATAGGCGGTCACATAGTTGCATTAAAGTGGACAATGAAAAATATTTACAATATTGAACCAAACGACGTCTGGTGGTCAGCTAGTGATATTGGCTGGATTGTAGGTCATTCCTATATCGTTTATGCGCCTTTATTTTATGGATGCACTACAGTTTTGTTTGAGGGAAAACCAGTCGGTACACCTGATGCAGGAGTTTTTTGGAGAATTATTTCTGAACATAAAGTCAAATCTCTTTTTACTGCACCAACTGCTATTAGAGCTATTAAAAAAGAGGATCCAAACGGTGAATTTTTTAAAAAATATGATTTAAGTAAATTTGACAAACTTTTTCTTGCGGGGGAAAGAGCTGATCCGGATACTATAAAGTGGTTTGAAAAATTATCTAACTCTCCTGTTATTGATCATTGGTGGCAAACTGAAACTAGTTGGGCAATTACGTCGGATTGCACTGGAATAGAATCGTTTCCTGTAAAATATGGTTCAGCTTTTAAACCAGTACCAGGTTATGATTTAAAAGTTTTAAATTCTGAGGGGGAGGAAGTTGGAGCAGGAAAAATGGGAGATATTGTAGTTAAACTTCCATTACCACCTGGAACTTTTCCGACTTTATGGGGTGCTGATAAAAGATACAAGGAAAATTATATGACTACTTACCCAGGATATTATCAAACTTATGATGCTGGTCATATTGATGAGGATGGCTATGTTTGGATAATGTCTAGAACAGATGATATAATCAATGTTGCAGGACATAGGCTTTCTACTGGAGCAATAGAGGAAGTGTTAGCAGAACACCCAAACGTCGCTGAATGTGCAGTAATTGGAATTGCTGATAAACTTAAAGGGCAATTACCCATAGGATTACTAGCCCTCAAAGCAGGAGTTACAAAAGAAAAAAAAGAAATTATTGATGAATGTGTAAAAATGGTGAGAGAAAAAGTTGGGCCTGTTGCAGCATTTAAAATAGCTATTGTAGTAAAAAGGTTGCCAAAAACTCGATCTGGTAAAGTATTAAGAGGAACTGTAAGAAAAATTGCTGATAACGAACCCTATAAAATGCCTGCAACGATAGATGATCCAGCTATTTTAGATGAAATTAAAGCAGATCTAATTGAAAATAGAATATTAAAACTCTAGAGGTTTTCCTTTAGACTCAATAAGGATTTTCCCGTTAGACATTACTAAAATTCCATTGACAATTGTTCCCACAGGAAACCCCTTAACTTTATAATTATGAAAAGGTGTCCAACCACATTTACTAGCGATCATTTCATTTTTAATAATGACCTCTTTATCCATATCAACGATTGTTAGGTCTGCATCAAAACCTTCTTTAATAAAGCCTTTATTTTTAATGCCAAAAATTCTACATGGATTTTCACACATTAAATTTATTAGTTGGGTTAGAGTAAGTTTTCCACTATTTACGTGATCGATCATAACTGGAAATATTGTTTGAACGCCAGGCATACCAGAGGGAGTTTCTGGGTATACTTTATCCTTATTTATCTTTAAATGTGGGGCATGGTCTGATCCAAGAACATCAACAATATTATTTTTTATTGCTACCCATAACCGATCGTAATGTTCTTTTGATCTTAACGGTGGATTCATTTGAGCATATGTTCCTAATTTATCGTAACATTCAGGTGCATATAAAGTTAAATGTTGAGGAGTAGTTTCAAAAGTTACATTTTTTTTATGCATCGCCAAAAAATCTACCTCTTCTTTCGTAGTTACATGCAACACATGAATTTTCTTATTATATCTCTCTGCAATTTTAACTACTCTTCGTGTCGAAGACATAGCGCATTCTACATTTCTCCATTCTGGATGTGAGTGAACATCGCCTTTCTTTATAAATTTTTTTCTTAATTTAATTATATCTTCATCTTCAGAATGAATTGAAACTATTCTATCGCTACTGGAAATTACTTTTTCAATATCAGATTCTTTATCAACTAATAAATTTCCAGTAGAAGAGCCCGCAAAAAGTTTTACGCCACAACATCCCTCAACATTTTTTAATTTAGCTAGTTGATCAGTATTATTAGGGGTAGCTCCAAAATAAAAAGCATAATTGCTATGCATCCTATTTTTAGCTGCTTGTAATTTTTTTTCAAACTCAATCAAATTTGCTGTAGGTGGATTTGTATTAGGCATTTCAAATAAAGACGTAACTCCACCAAGCACTGCTGCTTTACTGCCGCTTTCTAGGTCTTCTGCATCAGTTGAACCTGGTTCTCTAAAATGTACTTGTGTATCAATAATACCTGGTAAAACCACTTTATCTGTAGCATCGTAAACTTTAGAACTATTAAGTTCTATATTACCTATTTTTTTTATTTTATTTCCAGATAAAGCTATATCTGTCTTTGTTAATTTTCCATTAATATAACAAGAGCCGTTTTTAATGATAAGACTATAATTGTCAGACATATTTTAAATTTATATTATAATGTATAAGTAACAATTATGAAAAAAGATCAAGTAGTTATTTTAGAGAAAAGAGGTGCTGTCTTAATAAGTGGTAATGATGCTGATTATTTTCTCCAAAATATAGTTACAAATGATATCAAAAAAGTATCAAACGAAAATTCTATATTTGCAGCTTTATTAACGCCTCAAGGAAAATATTTAAATGATTTTTTTATAGTAAAAAATGATAAAGGGTATTTGTTGGATTGTAACGAAAATTCTACTGAAGAACTCATAAAAAATTTATCTAAGTACAAATTAAGATCTAATGTTAAAATTGAGGATCTTTCCTCAGAATTTGTAATTGGAGTTATAAACAATGAAAAATTTGTAGATTTGCAAAAAGAAATTAAGTCAGATTTTAATACTATTTATTATAGAGACACTCCTATTTTCTCTGATCCGAGAAATAAAAAATTAGGAGCAAGAATATTTTCAAATTTAGAGAAACTTTATTTAACAATAAAAAAATTAAACCTCAAAATTATAGATAGTTCAGAATACTATTCTCTTGCTCATGAATTGGGTGTACCTGAAAAAGGTCAGGTAAATTTAAAAGATCAATTATTTGGTTTAGAAGCAAATTTTGAAAAACTTCAAGCAATTGATTTTAAAAAAGGATGTTTTATAGGACAAGAAAATACTGCAAGAATGAAATTAAAAAATAAGTTAAGAAGAAGATTGCTGCCTATATCATCAAATGAAAAATTGAAAATAGGTGATGAGGTTGTTTATAATGATATTAAAATAGGAAAAATACTTATAGATCAACCTTATCCTTTCGGATTAATTAAGATAGTCGAACCTGATCTTGAAGAGTTTAAAAACAAGAAATTGCTTGCGAATAATAAAGAATGTAAAATTTTATAAAACGTTTAGTAGTCTAGATAATGAAGCTAGAATTCCATATCCGCTCAATTCAATAAAAGCTATAACTAAAATTATAAGAACAATTCTTTTATGTTTTCTCAAATATTCGATCATAATTCACCCATTTGGTGCGGTCGGAGAGACTCGAACTCTCACGGGAAACCCACACGCCCCTCAAGCGTGCCTGTCTACCAATTTCAGCACGACCGCTTTAATAATGCGACAATAAATGAATGACAATATTAGTTCAAGTTGATAGATTAGAATAAGTATGTCTGCACAAGAACAGTTTAATAGAAGCTCTTCTGAGATTTATAAAAAGATCTCAAAACACGTTCCTGAAATAGAGTGGAAAGTGCATGCGCCTCTAATAGAGAAAATTAATAAATTAAAAAAAGAAAAGAACGCTGTAATTCTTGCGCATAATTATCAAACTCCGGAAATATACCATGGAGTTTCTGACATTGCAGCTGACTCATTAGCTCTTGCAGTTGAAGCTGCAAAGACTTCTGCTGATATAATAGTTCTTTGTGGAGTTCATTTTATGGCTGAGACAGCAAAATTAATGAGTCCAGATAAAAAGGTTCTGATTCCTGACATAGATGCAGGATGTTCACTTGCTGCTTCATTAACTGGCGAAGATGTAAGATTATTAAAAAAACAATATCCAGGTGTTCCAGTAGTATCTTACGTAAATACTTCAGCTGATGTGAAGGCTGTAACTGATGTATGTTGTACTTCTGCTAACGCAGTTAAAGTAGTAGAGTCATTAAAAACTGATAAAGTAATATTCTTACCTGACCAACATTTAGCAAATTATGTCGCTAAGCAAACTAAAGTAAAAATAATTTCTTGGAAAGGTTCTTGTATCGTGCACGAACAGTTTTCACCAAAAGAAATTCAAGACATTAGAGAAGCAAATCCTGGAATTAAAGTTATCGGTCATCCCGAATGCCCTAGTGATGTTTTAGATGCGTGTGATTTTGCTGGATCTACTGGTGGCATGATTGATTATGTAAAAAAAAATCAACCAAAAAAAGTAATGTTGGTGACTGAGTGTTCAATGAGCGACAATGTACAAGCAGATAATCCTAATGTTGAATTTATTAAGCCCTGCAATCTTTGTCCTTATATGAAAAAAATTACACTAAAAAAAATTCTTGATTGTTTAGAAAATGAAAAGAATGAAATTTTCATCGAGGAAAAAATGGCTAAAGCAGCTAGAAAATCTGTACAAAGAATGACCGAAATTGGTCGTTAGATCGGTGCAAAAATTAAATAAATCTTATATTAAATCTGTAGTTAAAAAAGCTCTAAGGGAAGACTTGAGGCCTAGAGGCGACATAACTACTAAACTTGTAATTTCAAAAAATAAAATAATTAAAGCTGAAATCATTGCTAAACAAGATGGAGTAATTGCTGGATTAGATTTCTGCAAAGCAGCATTTAAGTTAATTGGAAGAGAAACAGTCTTTATCAAAAAAACCTCTGATGGAAAAAAAATTAAAAAAATAAGGTAGTAGCTGAAATAAAAGCTAAGACAAAAACAATCTTAATAGCTGAAAGAACCGCTTTAAATTTTCTAAATCATGCCTCAGGTGTTGCAACAATAACTAATCAATTCGTAAAAAAAATTAGTAAAAGAACTAAGATATGTTGTACCAGAAAAACAACACCAAATTTAAGAGCACTTGAAAAATATGCAGTCAAAAAAGGCGGGGGTTATAATCATAGATATAATTTAAGTGATGAAATTCTTATTAAAGATAATCATATTAGTGCATCTTATAGTCTTAGAGGCTTGATTGAGAAAGCTATAAAAACAAAAAAAAATGTTACTGTTGAAATAGAAAACATCAACCAACTCAAAGAGGTTATGGGTTTAAAATTTAAAAGAATACTTTTTGATAATATGAACTCTTCACAATTAAAAAAATGCTTAAAACTTTGTAAAAATAAATATCAAACAGAGTACTCTGGTAATGCTTCTTTAAAAAATATCAAACAAATATCAAAAACAGGAATAAATAGAATTTCAGTAGGTGCTATTACTCATAGCGCTAAATCTTTTGATACAACTTTATTGCTTAGATAACTCTGCTTGAGCAGCAGCTAATCTTGCCACTGGAACTCTGAATGGAGAGCAGGAAACATAGTTTAGTCCTGTTCTAGAGCAAAATTCAATACTTTTCGGATCTCCGCCATGCTCACCGCAAATACCTAATTTAATATTTTTATTTGTTTTTCTGCCTCTTGATGAAGCAATTTCTACAAGCTCGCCTACTCCGTTTTGATCAATACTTACAAATGGATCTACATCAAAAATTTTATTATCAATATAATCGTTTAAAAATTTTCCTGAGTCATCTCGACTTATTCCAAAAGTTGTTTGAGTTAAATCATTAGTTCCAAAGCTAAAAAAGTCAGCATGTTTGGAAATAGATTTTGCTTGTAGAGCGGCACGTGGTAATTCAATCATAGTACCTACCATATACTCAAGTTTTAATTTATTTTCTTTTTCTATTTCTTTAGCAATTTTATTCACTAAAGCTCTTAAAATTTTTAGTTCAGACTCAGTTGAAACCAACGGTATCATTATTTCTACGAAAGATGCTTTCACTTTTTGTTTTTTTAATTCAATTATTGCTTCAAATATTGCTCTACATTGCATCTCATAAATCTCTGGAAAAGAAATACCTAATCTACATCCTCTATGCCCAAGCATAGGATTTTCTTCATGAAGTTCTGCTATTCTATCTTTAACCTCTTTAGCTGATAAATTTAGAGATCTAGCTACATCTTCTATATCTTTTTCAGATTTTGGTAAAAACTCATGAAGTGGTGGATCTAATAATCTTACAGTAACTGGTAAGCCTGACATAATTTTAAATATTTTTTTAAAATCCTCTTTTTGATGTGGTAGAAGTTTATCTAGTGCGCTATTTCTATCCTCCATTGATTTAGACAAAATCATTTGTCTAACAGATAGAATTCTTTCTTCATCAAAAAACATATGTTCAGTTCTGCACAAACCAATTCCTTCAGCGCCAAACTCTCTTGCTGTTTTGCTATCTGCTTCCGTTTCAGCGTTTGTTCTTACTTTTAATTTCCTGAATTCATCAGCCCATTTCATTATTGTAGAGAAGTATCCAGAAATTTCTGGTTTAACAGTAGGAACTAACCCTTTCATTATTTTTCCACTACCACCATCAATAGTAATAATATCTCCTTCTTTAATTATTACCTCCCCAGCTTTGAATTGTTTTAATTCATAATCGATTGTAATTTCACTAGAGCCTGAAACACAAGGTCTTCCCATTCCTCTAGCCACAACAGCAGCATGACTTGTCATTCCTCCTCTAGCAGTAAGTATCCCTTTTGCAGCATGCATTCCATGGATATCTTCTGGTGAAGTTTCTAATCTAACTAAAATAGTATTTTGCAACATCCCATTTAATTTTTCTGCATCGTCGGCTGTAAAAACAACTTTACCACTTGCGGCTCCTGGTGATGCAGGTAAACCTCTAGCAATTACTTCTTTCTTTACTTTATCATCTAAAGTTGGATGTAATAAAGTGTCTAATGTATTTGGGTCTATTCTTTTAATTGCTTCTTTTTTTGAAATTAATTTTTCTTTGACCATGTCTACTGCAATTTTAATTGCAGCTTTCGCTGTTCTTTTTCCTGATCTTGTTTGAAGCATCCAAAGTTTATTATTTTCAACTGTAAACTCTATATCTTGCATATCTTTATAATGGTTCTCTAACTTAAGAAATACCTTTGCTAACTCTTTATAAGCTTTTGGCATAGCCTCTTCCATTGAAGGTTTATTTGAACCAGAGTCTTGTTTTGCTTTTTTTGTAATATATTGAGGTGTTCTCGTACCCGCTACAACATCTTCGCCTTGTGCGTTAATTAAAAATTCACCAAAGAATGAGTTTTCACCTGTTGATGGATTTCTAGTAAATGCAACACCTGTTGAACAATTATTCCCCATATTTCCAAAAACCATCGCTTGAACATTTACAGCTGTTCCCCAATGATCTGGTATTTGGTTTAATTTTCTATAAGTCTTTGCTCTTTGACTATCCCAAGACAAAAATACTGCATTTATTGCTCCAAGTAATTGTTCTGTGACATCTTGAGGAAAATTAATTTTTTTTTCCTTTTTTACTAGTTCTTTAAAATTTAGAATTAAACCATCCCAATCACTCTCGTCTAAATCTGTATCTAGCAGTACTCCTTTAGTTAACTTATAATTATCAATCAATTCCTCAAATAAATGCCCTTCTACACCCAAAACTACATTGCTATACATTTGTATAAATCTTCTATAACTATCTTTAGCAAACCTTCCATTTAAAGTTTTTTTTTTAAGTGACTCTACTGTTTTGTCATTAAGGCCAAGATTAAGGATAGTGTCCATCATACCAGGCATAGAAATTCTTGCTCCAGATCTTATTGATACTAAAAGAGGATTTTTAAGATCACCAAATTTCTTTTTTGTTTTCTTTTCAATATCTCTAAGTTTTTTTTCAATACTTTGGATTACTTTTTTAGGTAATTTTTTCTCATTTTTGTAAAAAAGATCACATACATCTGTAGTAATAGTAAATCCAGGAGGAACAGGTAAACCTAATCTACCCATTTCACCAAGATTTGCCCCCTTTCCACCTAAGAGATTTTTTTTATTCTTTAATTTTTTTGCAGATTTATCATCAAAACTAAAAACTAATTTTGCCATTACAGACCCTCTAATTTAGAAAAATCAATAAAATTGTCAAAAGTGTTACAAAACATTTTAAGCAACTCTAATCGATTATTTTTAATATCCTGATTTTCGTCATTTACAACTACATTGTCAAAAAAATTATCTGTAGTTTCTTTGGTGTCAGAAAGCTTTATTAACAAGCTCTCGTAGTCTTTTTTCTCATCTTTTACTGTAAAAGCCTTTCGAATTTCATTTATTTTATTATGAAGTGCTTTTTCTTCATCTTTTCTAAATAATACAGCATCGGGCCTTCCTGTGACTTTCTTTTCGGTTTTATCTAGAATATTTGAAGCTCTTTTATACGAATTAATTGCATTCAAACCAATGCCTTTATTTTTATATTTATTCATTAAAATTGTTTTTGAATAAAGAGCTAAGAAATTATCTCCTGTGTGAGAGCTTATAGATGCTTCAATAATATCAGTTTTAATATTTTTGAGCTTAAAAATATTTCGCATTCTTTCTGTTATAAATTCTAGTACCTGCTGTTCTGTTTTTTCATTTCTCATTTCAACGCCTTGATCTTGATAAAGCCTAATAGCATAGCTAATCAAATCTCTTAACTTAAATGATAATTTATTTTCAATGATTATTCTAAGCAATCCTATTGCAGCTCTTCTTAAAGCAAATGGATCTTTTGAACTTGTAGGTTTTTCATCGATTACAAAAAAGCCAACTAAAGTATCTATTTTATCTACAATTGAAATAGAATAGCTAAATGGTTTTTTTGGCAAAGCTGATGTTAGACCTGTAGGTAAATAATGGTCACTTACAGAATTAGCAACGTCTTCCTCGAACCCTTGTGCCAACGCAAAATATTTCCCCATAACACCTTGAAGCTCTGGATACTCTCCGACTAAGTCAGAACATAAATCAGATTTGGATATTGAGGCTGCAATTTGAACTTTTTCTTTATTAATATTTAAATCGTCTGACAGTAAACCAGCCAACTCCCTTAGTCTTTGTGTTTTGTCGTAAACGGTTCCTAGTTTTTCATAAAAGGTGATTGATTTAAGATAAGCAATTTGTTTTATTAAATTTTTAGATCTATCCTTATTCCAAAAAAATTTGGCATCTGCCAATCTAGCCTCTACAACTCTTTTATTTCCTTGGGTTATGAATTTTTTTTCATCTTTTTTATTAGCCACAACAAAAAAATTATTTGTTAGTCGATCTCTACTATCAAAAATTGGAAAGTATCTTTGATGTTTTTCTAAGGTAGAAATAATAATTTCTTTAGGTATTTCTAGATAATCTTTGCTAAAACTTATGTGGAGTAAATTTGGATCTTCAACAATGTTAACAACTTCTTCTAAAAGTCTAAGATTTAAATTCTCTTTATATTGTTTAAGTTTACATAATGAGGTGATTTTTTTAAGAATAATTTCTTCTCGTTCTTTATGATTAACAACAATTTTGTGGCTTTTTAAAAAATTAAAATATTCTCTAGAATCTTTTATTTTTTTTGTTTTGGTAACTAAATCTTGCTCAATAATAATTTCATCTGTTGTTTCAAGATGATTAAATTTAAATGGTAGTTTTTTGTTATTAAACCTTGCAAATATTGATCTTAAAGGTCTCCCCCACATCAAATTATACTCTGACCATTTCATTGATTTTTTCCAACTAATTAAACCTATTGTCTTTGGAATAATTTTTTTTAATAAATCTTCAACTAAAATTGATTTAGACTGTGTTTTAATGAAATAAAATTTCCCCTTTTCAGTGTTTTTTTCAATTAAATCTCTTTCTGATATATTTTTTGCTTTAATGAAACCTTGAATCACTTGTTTTGGAGAACTTACTTTGGGTCCTTTAATTTCTTTTTGACCTGTTTTAATTTGTTCAGCAAGATTATTTATAATTAATGTTAATCTAGTTGGTGAAGAATAAACTGACAATTCTTTGAATTTTATATTATTTTCTTTAAATGAGCTCTCAATAAATTGTTTTACTTGAGATCTTGCCTCTATTTGTAATTGAGGTGGAATTTCCTCACTGTAAAGTTCCAATAGAAGTTCTGCCATAATCTAACTTTGTGTACTTAACCATAGTGCTCCACAACCTTTTGCAAGCTCTCTAATTCTAGTAATGTAACCAGTTCTCTCTGCAACTCCTATGACACCGCGTGCATCTAGTAAATTAAAAATATGACTTGCTTTTAAACATTGATCATATGCAGGTAATGACAGTTTTTTTTCTAGTAAAGATTTGCATTCATTTTCTGTATTTTCAAAATTTTGAAGCAATTTATCTGTATTTGCAAATTCAAAGTTATAAGCGGAAAATTCTTTTTCTGCTTGAAAAAAAACTTCTTTATATTTTATGCCCTCATTATTCCAATCAAGATCAAAAACATTGTTTTTTCCTTGCACAAACATACAAAGTCTCTCTAATCCATAAGTTATTTCTACAGGCACAGGCTTACATTCTATACCAGTCATTTGTTGAAAATAAGTAAATTGAGTTATTTCCATTCCATCACACCATACCTCCCAACCTAAACCTGCTGCTCCTAAAGTTGGACTTTCCCAATCATCTTCAACAAAACGTATGTCGTGATTTTTTACATCTATACCAATTGCTGCCAAGCTTTTTAAATAAAGTTGCTTAATATTTTTTGGAGAAGGTTTTATTATGACTTGATATTGATAATAATGTTGTAATCGATTTGGATTCTCACCATACCTTCCATCTGTTGGTCGTCTTGAGGGTTGAACGTATGCGGCTTTCCAGGATTTAGGTCCTAACGATCTTAAAGTAGTCGCGGGGTGAAATGTTCCGGCGCCGACCTCTAGGTCATAGGGTTGTAAAATTACACATCCGTTTTTTCCCCAGAACTTTTGCAAATTCATTATAATGTCTTGAAAGGAGGTATTTAATTTTTTTTCAGCTTTTTTTTTTGCAGGCATTTATAAACCAAATCTTTGCCACATCGATTTTTCTTCTATTATATTTGTAAGTTTCTCAACTGGGTCTGTAATTGATGAAGATAGTTTTCTAGCAATAAATCCCTTTGGTTTTTGAAAATTTTTAATGATAACTTTTTCTCCGAATTTTTCTTTTAAAACCTGATCGGCATTACCAATACCATCGATTAAACCAAGCTTAAGGGATGTTTTGCCAGTCCAAAACTCTCCAGTGAAAATATTATTTTTTTCAGGGTCTTTAAGTTTTGATCCTCTGCTTTTTTCCACAATTTTTATAAAATCTTCGTGTAATTCTAATTGTATAGCCTTGAGTCTTTTTATGTCATCTTCTTTCTCTTCTTTAAATGGATCAAGAGTGCTCTTATTTTTTCCAGCTGTATAAACTCTTCTTTCTACTCCAATTTTTTGAATTAAGTCTTTGAAACCGAATGAGGCTGATATTACTCCTATAGAGCCAATGATCGAACTTGAGTTAGCGTATATTTCGTCTCCTGCACAAGCGATAAAATAACCCCCAGATGCTGCTACGTCTTCTGCAAAGACAATTACCTTTACTTTGTTTTTTTCAGCTAATTGTCTTATGTAACTGTAAATAAGATGTGATTGAACTGGTGAACCACCTGGAGAATTAATTGATATAGCCACATGTGAGATTTTTTTGACTGAAAAAGCCTTTTTTAAAATATCCCTTTGATTGGCCAATTCCATGCCTTGTTTAAATTTACCTACTGAACCAATTATTCCAGTAAGTCTAACATGTGGAACTACTTTTTTTTTTTTAAAAAATGAAAACATATTTTTACGATGATTAATTATTCTTATAACAGTAAAAAATTAAATTTTAATTAATAATTGCGCTACTTATAGTTGAATTATAGGTGCGTCACCACGATACCATTTATAAATTTATTATTGTTTAAAAACAAATATAAATAAGAATAATGGGATCAGTTATACCGCTAAAAAAATCAGCAAATTCTGCCTACTTAGAACTAAAAAACCTTCTAAGCAGTAAACTTCAAAGTGTAGAAGCTCTGATTCAGCAAAAATTAAAAAGTGACGTAAACCTAATTGAGAAAATGAGCAATCACCATTTAAGCTCAGGAGGTAAAAGACTGAGGGCTTTGTTGACTTTAGAGTCTGCCAAGCTTACTGGTTTTAAAGGAGAAAAAAGAGATATTAATCTAGCAGCATGTGTAGAACTAATACACTCAGCAACTCTTTTACACGATGATGTTATAGATGAAAGTGAATTAAGAAGAGGTGTAAAAACAACTAATTCTATTTGGGGTAATCAATCATCAATTTTAGTTGGTGATTATTTACTGAGTAGGTGTTTTGAAATGATGGTTGAGGATGGTGATTTAGAAATATTAAAATTACTTTCGTCTACATCAGCAAAGATCGCTCAAGGTGAAGTATTGCAACTTCAACATAAAGGAGAAGCTGATCTACTAGAAGAAACATACATTGATATTATTAATTTAAAAACGGCATCTCTTTTTTCTGCTGCTACTAAAACAGGTGCTTGTTTATCTGATAGCAATGAAAAAGAAAAAAAAGCTTTGGAGTCGTATGGAAGAAATTTAGGTTTAGCATTCCAAATTGCTGATGATGCTCTTGACTATTATGCAAAAGAAAAATTATTTGGTAAAGAAGTCGGTAAAGATTTTTTTGAGGGAAAAGTAACACTCCCTTTAATTATAATTTTTCAAAAAGGAAATTATGAAGAAAAAAATTTTTTATATAATATTATGAAAAAAAAAAATAGAACTGAGGAAGACTTTAGCGAAACACTTGCATTAATTTATAAGTATAAAGCTGTTGAAGCAACTTTTAAAAAAGCAGAATATTTTGTAAATGTTTCTTTCGATGCCTTAGCTATTTTTCCAGACACAGAAGATAAAAAAATTCTACAAAATTTGACTAGCTTTAGTCTCAATAGATCTTTTTAAGGGTAAAGAAGTTCTTTTACCCATTTTCCATTATCTTTTCTATAATTAAGTCTTTCATGAATTCTACCCTCACCATCTAGCCAAAACTCGATTGAGTTTGGTAATAATCTCCAACCAGACCAATGAGGAGGTCGCGGAACATTTTTTTCATCAGAATATTTTTTTTCATATTCTTTAATATTTTTCAAAAATGTTTCTCGTTTATCTAATATTTTTGATTGTGATGAAGCCCATGCGCCAATTTTATTTTTATATGGTCGTGAATTAAAATAATCATCAGCTTCTTTTTTTGAAACCTCTTCAATTAAACCTATTGCTCTAACCTGACGTCTTAGGCTTTTCCAATGAAAACACATAGAAGCTTTTTGGTTTTCTTTAATTTCATTACCTTTTTGACTATTAAAATTTGTATAAAACACAAATCCCCTGTCGCTTAAACCTTTTAGGAGAACCATTCTAACATTAGGTTGGTTGTCTTTATTAGAAGTCGCAACGGCTACAGCATTTGGGTCATTAATTTCACTCTCTTCGGCTTTAGAAAACCAATTTTTGAACAATTCTATAGGATTGTCCAGATCTTCAAAGCAAATATCGATGCCAAGTGAATTTTTGCCATTTTTTTGATTCATAATTTCTCTAAAATAATTTATACATTAATTATCTATGTCTTTTAATACTTTTGGAAAAATTTTTAGGTTTACCACATGGGGAGAGTCCCATGGACCTTCTATAGGCTGTGTTATAGATGGTTGTCCACCTAATATACCATTATCAGAGAGAGATATTCAAAAAGACATGGATAAAAGGAGACCTGGCCAGTCAAAATTTACCACTCAGAGAAAAGAGTCAGATAAAGCCATAATTTTGTCTGGAGTATTTGAGGGTAAAACAACAGGAACACCTATTTCCATAATTATTCACAACGAGGACAAAAGATCTAGAGATTATGAAACAATTAAAAATAAATTTAGACCTGGTCATGCAGATTTTACATATTTCAAAAAATACGGAATTAGAGACTATAGAGGAGGTGGAAGGCAATCTGCAAGAGAAACAGCTTGTAGAGTAGCTGCAGGGGCTGTAGCAAAAATTGTTCTAAAAAAAATAATTGGAAAAAAATTTAACGTTATCGGAGCAGTTACCCAATTAGGTTTAATGTCTTGCGACAAATCAAATTGGAATAATGATGAAATTAGAAAAAATCCTTTTTTCTGTCCTGACAAAAAATCTGTAAAACTTTGGGAAAAATATCTTTTGGCTGTAAGAAAATCAGGCTCATCTTGCGGGGCAATAATAGAGTTAAGAGCCTCTGGTGTTCCAGTTGGATTAGGAGCGCCTATTTATTCTAAATTGGACACTGATATAGCTGCAGCGTTAATGAGTATTAACGCTGTCAAAGGAGTAAATATAGGAGCAGGTATGAACTCTGCTTTTTTAAGTGGTGAAGAAAATTCAGATGAAATGAGTAGAACGTCTGGAAAAGTTAAATTCAAATCTAACCAGGCTGGAGGAATTTTAGGAGGAATTTCATCAGGTCAAAATATTGTGGCTTCGTTTGCGGTAAAACCAACTTCATCAATTTTAACAAGTCGAAATACAATAGATAAAAAAGGTAAAAATACAAAAATTTCAGTAAAGGGAAGACATGATCCTTGTGTTGGTATCAGGGCCGTTCCAATTGGAGAGGCAATGATTAATTGTGTGCTTTTAGATCATTTATTAATGCACAGAGCTCAGTGCGGTTAATTAGATATTTTATTTTTATTTTTAGCTAAAATTATATTTGAGTTTAAAGTATCCTCAACTTTTTTAATAATTGATAAATTATCTAAACCAGCTAATTCATACATTCTTTCGGGTGTATCTTGATCAATAAAAATATCCGGAAGAATCATTGATCTAAATTTTAAGCCTGTATCAAAGACTCCCCTATCAGATAACAGTTGCATAACATGGGATCCAAATCCTCCTATTGAACCCTCTTCTATAGTAATTAGTGCTTCATGATTAGTTGCGATTTCCATAATCAATTTTTCATCCAAAGGCTTAGCAAATCTTGCATCTATTATAGTGCACTCTATACCTTTTAAAGATAATTTTTCTGATGCTTTTTTACATTCCTCAAGTCTTGCACCGAAATTTAACAATGCTACCTTTCTTCCCTCCTTAACAATCCTGGCTTTTCCTATTTCTAAGATTTCTTTTATATTAGGTAATGTGACTCCAATACCGTTACCTCTTGGATATCTAAAAGCAGACGGCCTATCATTTATTTCGACTGATGTATTAATCATTTTCACAAGCTCTGCTTCGTCACTAGCAGCCATAACTACAAAATTGGGTAAAGTAGACAAATAAGTTATGTCAAAAGACCCTGCATGTGTAGGACCATCAGCTCCTACCAAGCCTGCTCTATCAATTGCAAATCTTACCGGCAAAGATTGAATAGCAACATCATGGACTACTTGATCATAAGCTCTTTGTAAAAAAGTAGAATAAATAGCTGCATAAGGTTTAAAGCCTTCTGTTGCTAGTCCAGCAGCAAATGTTACAGCGTGCTGCTCGGCTATTCCAACATCGAATGTTCTATCAGGAAACCTTTTTTCAAATAAATTAAGACCTGTGCCTGAAGGCATTGCACCTGTAATTCCCACTATTTTTGTATCCTGCTCAGCATGTTTAATTAAAGTCTCTGCAAAAACTTTAGTATAAGATGGAGTGTTTGATTTAGACTTTGTCTGTTCTCCTGTCGATATATTAAATTTTGAAACTCCGTGATATTTGTCACCAGAATCCTCTGCAGGTTTATAGCCTTTACCTTTTTGAGTCCTAACATGTATCATGACAGGTCCTTGATGATTTGAATTTTTAACATTTTCAAATATTTGAACTAAGTTTTCAACATCATGTCCATCAATAGGTCCTACATAGTAAAATCCTAATTCTGAGAATAAGGTTCCACCAGTTACCATGTTTCTCAACATGTCCTCTGCTTTACCTGCTTTTTGACTAAATCTTTTAGAAAATGACGAAATAATCATTTTAATGGTTTCTCTAAAACTAAAATAGAGTTTTCCAGATAAAAGATTTGCTAAATACTTACTCATTGCACCTACTGGTCTAGCAATAGACATATCATTATCATTTAGTACAACAATTAAATTAGATTTTAGCGCACCAGCATTATTCATTGCTTCGTATGCCATTCCAGCGCTCATAGCTCCATCACCAATAACAGCAATAACATTATTTTTATTGTTAGATAATTTTTTAGCTACTGACATACCAAGAGTAGAAGAAATCGAAGTTGAACTGTGAGCTGCACCAAATGGATCATATTCACTTTCAGACCTCTTAGTAAATCCTGATAGTCCACCACCTTTTCTCAAAGTTTTTATTCGATCCCTGCGCCCAGTTATTATTTTATGTGGATAGCATTGATGACTTACATCCCATACTAATTTATCTTTTGGAGTATCAAATACATAATGTAATGCTACGGTCAATTCTACTACACCTAAGCCTGCACCTAAATGCCCTCCTGTTTCAGAAACTACATCAACTAGTTCATCTCTTAGTTCATCCGAAACTTGTTTTAAATTTTCTTTTTTTAACTTTCTTAGATCAGATGGAAAATTAATTTGCTTTATTAGTTTCGTCATTAAAATTTTCTTTCTTTTATGAATTCAATAGTTTCAATTAAATTATCTGCATTTTTTCCATGTTTTTTAAGTTTATTCAATATTTTTTTCTTCAGTTTATCTGCGTAGTGTAAAGCATTTTCATATCCTAATAGATTTATTAAAGTTGATTTACCTTTTTTTTTATCTTTTTTTATTGATTTGCCAACCAATTTTTTTGATCCTTTTAAATCCAAAAAATCATCCGCTAATTGAAATAATAAACCAATATCCTCTCCCATCTTGCCAAATTTAATTTTTTCATTATTATTTTTATTTCCTACTATTGCTGCAGATTGAATACAAAAACTAAATAATTTTCCTGTTTTTTTTCTTTGCATCTCAATTATTTGATTTAATTTCTTTTTTTTATTTTCAAATTTTAAGTCTAATTCTTGACCACCTGCTATTCCTGTATGTCCTGCACAACTGGATAATAAACTAATTATTTCATTTTTTTGATTTTTTGATAAAGAATTTTTTTTACAAGAAATGATTTCGAATGCTAATGTTAGTAATGAATTTCCTGCTAACACTGCAGTAGCCTCTCCATACTTTTTGTGCGTAGAAAGTTTACCCCGCCTCATTGTGTCATCATCCATGCATGGAAGATCATCATGAATGAGAGAATAAGAGTGAATACATTCAACTGCTGCACATATATCTATTAATTTTTTTTCTCTCAAATTAAATAATTTACCCGTGTCTAAAATTATTGTAGATCTTATTTTTTTTCCACCAGAAATTACTCCGTATTTCATAGGTGAAACTAACAATGAAGTTTTTTGTCTTTTTAAATAATTTAACAAAAATTTATCAATTTTTTTAGCATTTCTATTTAATCTATTTTTAATCATTATTGATTTTTCAAGAATTTGAGATTTGTTTTGATTTTGCTTTAAAAAGGTTTTCTACGTGTTTATTCAAGCTCATTAATCTTTTGTATGTATCCTCAACACTATTTAGGTCTAAGTTTTCTCTTTCTAGTTTTGTAATTATTTCATTAATTTCATCCCTTGCTTCTTTTAATGATTTACTTTTGATTTCAGCTGGAATATTTTCACTTTTCATTAGTTTAATAATATTTACATTATGAAAAATATCTATTCAAATATTTACTCTTTTAATAAAAAAGGTCTGAATAAAACCATAAAAAATCTCAATAATGAAAATATAGTTGGCCTACCTACGGAAACTGTATATGGTTTGGCGGGAAATGCTTACTCAATAAGAGCTATCAATAAAATTTTTAAGTTAAAAAAAAGACCTAAGAAAAATCCCTTAATTATTCATTATAATAGTATTAAAGATATAAGGAACGATGTTTTATTAAATAATAATTTTTTTAAATTATATAAAAAATTTTGTCCAGGTCCTTTAACTTTCATTTTAAAAAAGAATAAAAAATCGAAAATTACTTCATCTGCTTTGGCTAATTTGAATACAGTTGCAATTAGATTCCCAAGTAATAGAATTATTAAAACTATTCTCAAATTTATAGAATTTCCACTTGCAATGCCAAGCGCTAACTTATCCTCAGGATTGAGTCCAGTTTGTGCTTTAGACGTGTTTGAGGAATTTAAAAAAAAATTAAAAATTATAATTAATGGAGGAAAATCAAAAATTGGTATTGAGTCTACAGTAATTGATTTAACTAGCAAACCAAAAATTTTAAGGCCAGGTATAATTGGCGCAAATGAAATTAATAAGATTCTCAAAATTAATCTCGTAAAAAAAAGATCAAAAATTAAATCTCCCGGTATGTTAAAAAAGCATTATTCTCCTGGAATACCTGTCATTATCGGAAAAATGAAAAAAGGTCCAAGTCATGCATTCATAGTATTTGGGAAAAAATATAAGAATTCCAATAATTATTTTAATTTAAGTAAAAAAGCTGACTTGAAAGAAGCTGCATCTAATCTATATAAAATTATGAGAAAGATAAAAAAAGATGGATATAAAAAGATTTTTGTAGGAAAAATACCTAATATCGGTCCAGGTATAGCAATTAACGATCGATTAAAAAGAGCTTCAAAATAATGTTTATAAAAATAAAAAATCTTACTAAAAAATATAATACCCACCTAGCGGTTAATAAAATAAACTTTGAAATAGAAAAAAATAAAACTGTTGGCTTGCTTGGTCCTAATGGATGCGGAAAAACAACAACTATAGGAATGATACTTGGTCTTGTAACTCCTACTGAAGGAGAAATTAAAATCGATAATAAAAGTTTAAATACATATCTTAGAGATGAAATTTTAAAAAGATTCAATTTTGCATCACCTTACGTTGAGTTACCAAAAAAATTAACGGTTAAGCAAAATTTAGAAATTTACGGAAGATTGTACGGTGTCTTAGATTTAGACAAAAGAATAAACGAAATCTCAAATGATTTAGAAATAAAAAATTTTTTTGAAAGGAAAACTGGAGAATTGTCTTCAGGTCAAAAAAATAGAGTTTCATTAGCTAAATCTTTAATTAATAAACCAGAGATCTTACTTTTAGATGAACCAACAGCAAGCTTAGACCCAGATATTGGAGATTTTATTAGAAGCTACATACAAGATTATAAATTAAAAAATAAAGTAACAATTTTATTAGCTTCTCATAACATGGGTGAAGTGGAAAGGTTGTGCGATACAGTTATAATGATGAAAAAAGGAAAAATAGTAGATGCTGGAACTTGTAATGATCTTATAGAAAAACATGGACGAAATAATTTGGAGGAAACATTTTTAAAGCTAGCAAGGAGCAAGGATGAATTTTAATAAAATATTTGCTTTAGGTTTAAGACATCTTTATCTAATTAAAAATTCTTTTCCAAGAGTATTAGATTTAATTTATTGGCCAACTGTTCAAATTTTCTTATGGGGCTTTATATCAAAGTTTTTTACTCTCAATTCAGCATATTATAATAATACCGTAGGTATTATTTTAACAGCAGCAATACTATATGATTTTTTATTTAGAGCTAGCATAAGTTTTAATATGATGTTTTTAGAGGAAATTTGGAGTAGAAATTTTACTAATTTATTTATTGCTCCTATAAAAATTAGTGAAATTATTGCCGCTCTTACTTTAACAGCTATACTAAGAACTTTGATAGGTTTAATTCCTGCAGTTTTAATTGCAATACCTTTATTTGGAGTATCAGTTATTGAACTTGGTGTACCTTTAATATTTTTATTAATTGGACTTTATTTATTTGGGGTAACTTTAGGATTATTCGTAACATCTGGATTACTTAGATACGGACCATCTTTTGAAAATATTGCTTGGGCAAGTTTATTTTTTTTAGCTCCCTTAGGATGTATATATTACCCAATTGAAATTCTACCAAATTTTTTACAACTTGTGGCTAAAGCTCTTCCTTTAGTGCATATTTTTGAAGAAATGAGAAATATTCTTATGACTGAAACTGTAAACTATTTTAATATATTTAAATCAATATTCATATCTGCCATTTATTTTATCCTTGGTGTCATAGTTTTTTATATTTCATATTTTGGAGCAAAGAAACGTGGTACTCTTATAAATATGGGTGAATAGAGATGCATGTAAATTTGGAAAAAATTAAAAAACTTGAATCCAAGCCTTTTATTATAAAAAATTTTATTAATTCAAAAGAGATAAATATTTTTAAAAAATTATATGAAGAGCTTCCAATTGAAATAAATAATCGAAGACAAAAAATTATAAAAAAAAAATGGACCTCAAATTTTAATAAAGAATTTCAAGATCAATATATTAAAAAATTAAGATCAATAATTGGTAGCTTTGAGATGGATAATCCAAGGTCTAAAGACAAATTTGAAAGCCTTGGGTTATTTCAAGAAAGTTTTAAACCTGTACCGCTACACGTCGATACTGGATTTAACTTTGAAAAAATTTTATATAAGCAAACTCTCTTACCCCTGTCTGAAAAAAGTGAGACCGTTATTTTTAAAAATAGATTTTATGGCTGCTCTACAACTTTTTCTATAGATCCAAAAGAATTGAAATCAAAGGGCTATAATAAAAGATCTTCAGAACATATTGATTTATTTGATGGAAAAAGATTTGATAAAAAGGTCCATGAAACATTTTTAAGCCACGAAAATATTGATAATCTAAAAGGATTAGAAATAGAGATGATCTTTGAATGGAAATTAGGTGATTTGTTAATTTTTGACAGAACAGCTTTGCATTGCTCTTCAAAAAATTTAAATGGAAAAAAATTAGGTTTTACAACTTCAACTATTAAATTATGAAATTAATTGATTGTTTTATGTATTTTGATGAGGATGTAGTTTTAGATATGAGACTTAATATTTTAAATAAAATTGTAGATAAATTTGTTATCGTAGAATCAAAAAAAGATCATGCAGGAAATTCAAAAAAATTAAATTTTGAGTTTAATAAATTCAATAAATTCAAAGATAAAATAAAATATTTAGTTGTAGAAGATTTACCTTTTAAAAAAAAATTATTTTCTTACTCTTGGAGAAACAAAGACTCATGGCTAAGAGAAAACTTTCAAAGAAATTACTTATTCGAAGGATTCAAAGAAGACGATGATAATGATTTAGTTATGATCTCTGATATCGATGAAATTCCTAATCCAGAAAAAGTCGATAAATTTGATAAAAATAAGAAATATGCTTGCTTCATTCAAAAAAATTTTCAGACTAAAATTAATTTAATAAATTCTTCCCAACCTAACTGGGAAGGAACAAGAATATGTGTTAAAAAATATTTAAAATCACCTCAATGGTTAAAAAATATAAAATTGAAAAGGAAAAGTTTTTGGAAAATTTATAAACCAAATATTCCACAAATAATTAAGGACGGTGGGTGGCATTTTAGTTTTTTAAAAGAACCTGTAGATATATCTAAAAAAATTAAATCTTACGCACATCAAGAATATAATATAAAAAAATTTAATGATATTAATTCGATTGAAAACAAAATTAAAAATAAACAAGATATTTTAGGAAGGGATTTTTATTATAAAAAAATTGAAATAGATGACTCCTATCCTGAGTTTATTAGAGAAAATAAGAAATTGCTAAAAAAATGGATTGATTAAATTTATTAAAAGGATTTGGTGCGCCGGATAGGAGTCGAACCCATAACCTCCGGAGCCGAAATCCGGCGCTCTATCCAGTTGAAGCTACCGGCGCATGAATTTATATTTATAATTAATTAATGATTAAAACAATCAAATTTTTAATTGAAAAAGAAAATCACGGAGAGAGAATTGATGTTTATTTACCAAAAAGATTAAATAAATTAACACGCTCGTATATAAAAAAACTTATTAAATCTAATAATTTAAAGATAAATAATAAAATTATTACTCTTCCATCTACTGAAATTAGGTACAAAGACTCAGTTGAAATTAAAATAGTTAATAAAGAAATTAGTAAAATTATACCTAAATATATAAAGCTAGATATAATTTACGAAGATAATGATATTTTAGTTATCAATAAACCAAAAGGGTTGGTTGTTCATCCTGGAGCTGGTAATCACGAAGATACTTTAGCCAATGCTCTTTATTTTAAATATAAAGATAATTTATCTGACATAAATGGACAATTAAGACCAGGTATAGTTCATAGAATAGATAAAGAAACAAGTGGATTATTAGTAGTTGCAAAAAATAACTTTTCTCATTCCAGTTTGAGTAAACAATTTAGTGAACACTCTATTAAAAGAAAATATAAATGTTTAATTTGGGGGGTTATAAGACCTTTAAACGGTCAAATTCACACTTTAATTAAAAGAAATAAAAAAAATCGACAATTAATGTCAGTTAGTGAAATAGATGGAAAAAAAGCTATTACAAATTATAAAACGTTAAAAGTTTTTAATATTAAGAATATACCTAAAATTAGTTTGTTAGAGTGTGAACTTGAAACTGGCAGAACACATCAAATTCGAGTTCACGTTAATTATAAAAAAACATCGATAATTGGTGATAAAAAATATGGAAAGAAAAATTTAAAGTTTAAAAAAATTAATGAAGAGTTTTTAAAACAATTAAATAATATAAATGGCCAAATACTACATGCAGAAACTTTAGAATTTACACATCCTTCAAGCAAAAAAAGGTTAAATTTCAAATCAAATTTACCCTATGATTTTAAAAATATGTTGAATTTATTGAATAAACTGTAATGTTGAAAATTAAAATTTAATATATAAATCATAGATTATGGAGAAAAAAAATCATTTAAATAATTTACCAGCTCCTTCTGTTGGAGGGCTCTCAGTTTATTTATCTCAAATTAAAAAATTTCCGATGTTAGACGCGGAAGAAGAGTATATGCTTGCAAAAAACTGGAGAGATAATGGTAATATACAATCAGCGCACAAACTTGTAACGAGCCATCTTAGATTAGTAGCAAAAATTGCAATGGGTTACCGTGGTTATGGTTTACCGGTCAATGAACTTATATCCGAAGGAAACATAGGGTTAATGCAAGCTGTAAAAAAGTTTGATCCTGATAAAGGTTTTAGATTAGCAACTTATGCAATGTGGTGGATTAAAGCTGCAATTCAAGAATATGTTTTAAGATCTTGGAGCTTAGTCAAAATGGGAACAACAACAGCGCAAAAAAAGTTATTTTTTAATTTAAAAAAAATTAAAAATCAAATCGCTCCTGATCAGGAGGGAGATTTAAAAGATGAACATGTTAAAGAAATTTCAAAAAGATTAGATGTTGACTCTAACGAAGTTATCAACATGAATAGGAGAATGATGGGCCAAGAAAAATCATTAAATGATCCAATTAAAAGTGGAGAGACTGATGAATGGCAGGATTGGTTGGTTGATGATACTTTAGATCAAGAATTAATTATATCTCAAAAACAAGAATATGAGGATAAAAAAAGTCTTTTAAAAGACTCGTTGAAAATATTAAATGATAGAGAAAAAGAAATAATTATTGCAAGAAGACTATCTGAAAATCCTTCAACTTTAGAAGAGCTTAGTAAAAAATATCAAATTAGTAGAGAAAGAATAAGACAGATAGAAACAAAAGCATTTGAAAAATTACAGAAATCAATGATAAATGCTAGAAATTCTAAAAATTTATTACCAGCGAATTAAGATTTAAAAGGATCTTCAATTAAAATTGTATCGTCTCTTTCGGGACTTGTTGATATGCTGGATACTTTAGCGCCAATAAAGTCTTCTAAAGCATATATATACTTTTTGGCGTTTTCGGGAAGATCGTTCATATTTCTTATTCCCTGAGTTTTAGTTTTCCAGCCAGGGAAAGTTTTAAAAATCGGTTTAATTTTAAACTGATCTTCAGAGGCAGCTGGTAAATAATCAATTTGTTTTCCATCTAACTCATAAGCGATACACATTTTAATTTCATCTAGTTCATCAAGAACGTCTAACTTGGTCAAGGCTATTCCGTGTATTCCCGAGATTTTGATTGTTTGTCGAACCAAAACTCCATCAAACCAACCGCATCTTCTTTTTCTTGCAGTAACAGTGCCAAACTCTTTTCCTCTTTTTCCTAAAAGTTCACCAGTTTTATTTTTTAGTTCAGTGGGAAATGGTCCACTTCCTACTCTAGTTGTATATGCCTTTGTGATTCCTAGAATATATCCAATTTTATCTGGAGAGGTTCCAGACCCTGTTGCTGCCATTGCGGGGACAGTATTTGAAGACGTAACAAAGGGATATGTTCCATGGTCAACATCTAATAGCATACCTTGTGCACCTTCGAACAATATTTTTTTTCTATCCTTTTTAAACTCATCAAGTTTAAGCCAAACTGGTTTGGCATACTTAAGAATCTTTGGTGCTATTTTTAATAATCTTTTTTTTATATCTTCTTTCTTATAAATTTTCTTTTTTAAACCTTTTCTAATAGCATTGTGATGTAATAAAACATTTTCTAATCTAGAGTCTAAATTATTTTCTGATCTAAGATCCATTACTCTAATAGACCTTCTACCAACTTTATCCTCATAACATGGTCCTATGCCTCGACGAGTGGTTCCAATTTTTTCTTTCCCTGCGGCGTCTTCTCGAATTTCATCCATTTCTTGATGAAAAGGAAGAATTAAGGAAGAAGACTCAGCGATCATAAAGTTTTCTGGATTTACATCAATTCCCTGTTTTTTTATGTCTTTAATTTCATCTAATAAGGCCCAAGGATCAATTACAACTCCATTTCCTAAAATAGAAATCTTACCATCTCTAACTATTCCTGAAGGTAATAGTCTTAGTTTGAAAACTTTTTTGTCAATAACTAAGGTATGTCCAGCATTATGTCCGCCTTGAAATCTCACAACCACATCAGCTTCACTTGATAACCAGTCAACTATTTTACCTTTACCCTCATCTCCCCACTGTGAACCAACTACTACAACATTTTTCATGATTAAAATCTTTTTTTTATATCAAATGAGTTTAAATGATTTATCGGACCGTTTCCTTTTCCTAAATTTAATTTTGATTTAATAGCTTCATTAACATATTTAATTCCAAGCTCACAGGATTTTATCAAATCTTTTCCACACGATAAATAAGTTGTAATTGCTGTTGATAGAGTGCATCCAGTACCGTGGGTATTTTTTGAGTAATATTTTTTACTTTTAAATATTTTAAGAGTATTTTTGTTTAATAAAATATCGTAAATCTTATTAGAATTTAAGTGTCCTCCTTTTATAAGAACATTTTTTGCTCCTTGGTCTAAAAGTTGTTGGGCAGCTAAAACCATGTCATTGGTAGAATTAATTTTTGTTTTTGTTAAAACCTCTGCTTCAGGAATATTTGGAGTGATTAAATAAGAATTATTTATAAATTTATTCTTTAAAATTTTTATTGCTGAATCGTTTATCAATTTAGTACCATTTTTTGATATCATGACAGGATCTAATACTATTAATTTAGTCTTAATTCTTTTTAGTGACTTGATTACCTCTTCAATTACTTGTGCAGAGTGAATCATTCCAATCTTTATTCCATCAGGAGGTATATCAGAACAAGTATAATTTATTTGTTTTGATATTTCTTTTGCACCAATTGAAACAATAGATTTTACTCCTGTTGTATTCTGAGAAGTTACAGCAGTTATTGCTGTCATTGCGTAAGAACCCAATGCTGTAACTGTCTTAATATCAGCTTGAATTCCTGCTCCTCCTGAAGAATCTGATCCAGCAATAATTAATATATTAGACTTTGGAAACATTTTACCTTAAAGATTTTTTAACGATATTAATACACTTATCACTTAAGTTTAAATTAAAGGACTCGCACATTATTCTTATTTTAGGTTCAGTGCCAGATGCTCTTACTAATAATCTTCCTTTATTTCTAATAAGTAAATTAGCTTTTTTTATAGCATTTTTACATTTAGTCGAATTAATAATTTTTTTATCATTTACTCTTAGGTTTATTAATTTTTGGGGTACTGAATGATAAACATTAAAAATTTCACTTGCTTTATATCCTTTACTTAATAAAAATAGAATCTCTAAAGCAACAAGTAATCCGTCACCTGTAGTTGCGAACTTACCAAGTATAATATGGCCAGATTGTTCACCACCAAGATTAAAATTTTTCTTTTTCATCATCTCTTTCACATATCTATCTCCAACCTTTGATCTAAAAAATTTTATTTTTTTATTTAAAAAAAACTTTTGTAATCCATAATTTGACATCAAAGTGCCAATAACCCCTCCCTTAAGTATTTTTTTTTCTTTCCATCTTTTAGCAATCATTGCGATGATTTGATCTCCATCAATAATGCTTGATTTTTCATCACACATAATAACTCTATCTGCATCTCCATCTAAGGCTATACCAATATGTGCATTAAATTTTTTCACATTTTTTTGAATTATTTCAGGATGTGTTGAGCCGCATTTTTTATTTATGTTCAATCCATTGGGATTAATACCAATTGCGAAAACTTTAGCTCCCAAGTCCCGCAATATTTTAGGTGCCGATTTATAGCCAGCTCCATTAGCACAATCCACTACAATTCGCATGTTTTTCAAATTAAATTTGTTAGGAAAATTTTTTCTTATTATTTTCAGGTATCTTTCATTTCCATCCTCTAATCTTTTTACTCTACCTAGTTCTTCTGATTTTGATAAATGGTTAAACGTTTTTGAATCAATAATTTTCTCAATTTTTTTTTCTATTTTATCTGATAACTTCAAACCATCTGGTCCAAATAATTTTAGTCCATTGTCGAAATAAGGATTATGTGAAGCAGTAATCATAATGCCCATGTTTGCTCTCATTTGTTTTGTAAGCATAGCCAAACCATTTGTAGGCAATGGGCCCAGTGTATAAATATGCATTCCGGCAGAAGCAAGACCCGAAACTAGTGCTGGTTCTAAAGTATAACCAGAAAGTCTTGTATCTTTAGCGATTATCGCAATTTGTTTTTTTCTTTTGAGATTTTTAAAATAAGTTCCAGCCGCTAGCCCAAATTTAAAAAATTTTTCACCGTTAATATTTCCGATATTAACAGTCCCTCGTATTCCGTCAGTACCAAAATATTTTTTTTTCATTGATTTAATAGTTTTTCAAATACTAAAATTCCTTGTTTAATTTCACTCACATTATGAACTCTAAATATTTTAACCCCTTGAGATAACGAAAAAATTATAGATGATAAAGTTCCTCCAAGTCTTTCTTTAGTATCAAAATTTTTAGATATTTGATTTATAAATTTTTTTCTAGATGTGCCAACTAATAAAGGAAATCCTAAAGAATGAAATATAGAAATTTTACTTAAAATCATCAAATTATGTTTCAGATTTTTTCCAAATCCTATACCTGGGTCTATTATAATTTTTTTCTTGAATTTATCTCTTTTAAACTTCTTTAACTGACTTTCAAAAAAATCATAAATATCTATTATAACATTGTTATATTTAGGATTAATTTGCATAGTTTGTGGAGTACCTTGCATGTGATGAATAATTTTCCATAAATCTTGATTTTTAACTAAATCAAAAGAATTCTTATCGTATTTAAAACATGAAACATCATTCACTATATCCACTTTGTGTTTAATTGAGTTTCTCATTACTAGCGATTTTCTAGTATCAATAGAAAATTTAGATTTTGGAAATTTTTTTTTAAATTTGGTTACTACTACTTTTAACCTTTCCCATTCTATTTTTGGGTTAATAATTCTAGACCCTGGTCTGGTCGACTCCCCACCTATATCAATAATGTCAGCTCCTTGATCTATCATTTGTTTGATTCTTTTAAACGCTTTTTTATTTTTATTATATATACCTCCATCAGAAAAACTATCAGGTGTCATATTTAAAATACCCATTATAATTGGCTTATGATTGAACAATTTTTTTTTTGTCGTAATATTTTTAAGATCTTTTAAGACTTTGTATTTTATATTTTTTGATAATAATTCCAATTTTTTTAAACTAATTATTTTTGAGCTAATTTTTTTTTGATTTTTTGAAAATATTTCGACTTGATTAAAGGAAATATTATTATTTCCATTCAGTGGTAAAGTTTGTTTTTTTTTGACTAATTCTCTGGATTGACTACCATAATAAAAATTACACGCCCTAGTGTAATATTTTACCATAATAATTTAGATTGCTGGCTTTGGCTTTAAACCCAAAGATCCAAGAGCTGAAGATTTACCATCATCACTTTCTTCGTCTTTAAATGATCTTGTCGGTTTTACATTTTTTAGAATTAAGTCTCTTATCTCATCTCCAGATAATGTTTCGTAAATCAAAAGAGCTTTAGCTATTTTATGTAAATCATCAATTTTTTCAGTTAAGATTTTTCTAGCTCTCTCGTACCCTTTATCTACGATCTTTTTTACCTCTGCATCAATTTTTTTTGCTGTATCTTCAGACATATTTTGCTGTTTAGTGACAGATCTACCCAGAAAAACCTCTTCTTCATTTTCACCGTAAGCTATAGTGCCAAGTTCAGTGCTCATTCCATATTTTGTTACCATGTTTTTTGCCATTTTAGTTACCATATCAATATCTGAAGAAGCTCCTGAAGTTACTTTATCATGACCAAAAATGATTTCCTCTGCAATCCTTCCTCCCATAGCTACAGCAATATCTGAGTGCATTTTTTCCCTTGTTACAGACAATTGATCTCTTTCTGGCAGTCTCATAACCATTCCTAAAGCTCTTCCTCTTGGGATAATAGTTGCTTTATGTATAGGATCTGATGCTTGCTCATTAAGTGCTACAATTGCATGTCCGCCCTCGTGGTAGGCAGTTAATTTTTTCTCATCTTCTGACATAACCATTGATCTTCTTTCTGCACCCATCATAACTTTATCTTTTGCTTCTTCAACATCAGACATTGTAACTACTCTCTTATTTTTTCTTGCAGCTAAGAGGGCAGATTCATTTATCAAGTTTGCTAAATCCGCTCCAGAAAAGCCTGGAGTTCCTCTTGCTATTGTTCTCAATTTTACATCAGGCCCAATATTAATTTTTTTAACATGAACTTTTAAAATAGCTTCTCTTCCAATAATATCTGGATTGCCTACAACTACCTGCCTATCAAACCTTCCAGGTCTTAATAAAGCCGGATCAAGAACGTCCGGTCTATTAGTGGCTGCAATTAAAATAATTCCTTCATTTGTATCGAAGCCATCCATCTCAACTAAAAGCTGATTTAATGTTTGCTCTCTCTCATCGTTACCTCCTCCGAGACCTGCTCCTCTGCTTCTTCCAACTGCATCAATCTCGTCGATAAAAATTATACAAGGTGAGTGTTTTTTTCCTTGCTCAAACATATCTCTCACCCTAGATGCACCCACTCCAACAAACATTTCTACGAAATCTGAACCAGAGATAGAAAAAAAAGGAACGTTCGCCTCACCGGCTATTGCTTTAGCTAATAGAGTTTTTCCTGTTCCTGGGGGACCAATAAGAAGTGCTCCTTTTGGAATTTTACCTCCTAGTCGGCTAAACTTTTTTGGGTCCTTTAAAAACTCAACAATTTCTTCAACTTCCTCTTTTGCTTCCTCAACACCTGCTACATCGTTAAAAGTTACTTTGCCTTGAGCTTCATTTAATAATTTTGCTTTAGATCTTCCAAAGCCCATTGCTCCACCTTTTCCTCCTTGCATTTGCCTCATAAAAAAAATCCAAACTCCAATTAATAAAAGCATTGGAAACCAAGATAATAGGATACCTAGTAAAGAAGGCATTTTATCTTCTTTCGGAGAAGCAACAATGCTTACCCCTTTTGAAGATAACTTATCTACTAGCTCCGGGTAGTTTGGCGAATAGGTTGAAAAAGTTTTCCCATCAGCTAAAACTCCGCTGATATTATTCCCTTGAATTTTTACTTCTACTACTCTTCCAGCATCAACCTCATTCAAAAAATTTGAAAAAGGTAGAGTATTACTGTCGGATTTTATTTTATTAGGGTCTTGAAACATGTTGAAAAGTCCTACAGATAGTAAGACTATGATGACCCACATAATTAAATTTTTTATATTCATAACATTTAAATAATCATTAATTTAAACTAAACAAGTATATTTTATTCCTAATTAAGTTGTAAATAAGACAAATTATAACCAAATAGCTCAAAATTATTACTTTTTCTCTTTTTTGATGCAAATTGTGCCTTTATTGATTGAAAATAAACACCCTCCTAAAGTGGCACTGTCAATTTGCAGTGTCTCAATATTCTTAATTAAATTGAATACCTTCTTAGATCTGGGATGATAATAATTATTTGTCATTCTTTTAATTGACTCATTAATGATCATTAATTTTATTTCTGGGTTGTATTTAATAAAATCATTTAAATCTATAAAAATTTTATTTTTAACTTTGATGATAGTTGCCTTATATATTTTACTAAAATATTCATCTAATGTTCTTTTACTGGAGGCTAGGTTATTAATTGATTTAAAGATATTATCGTAACTTATTCCACTCTGTATCAAAGGTTTTTTAAGATGTCGAATTCTTGTTCTTAGATATTTTTTATCTTTATTGGAAGGATCCGAGAAGTACTTACCAAATACAATTTTTGATAGTTTTTTTAATTTAACTTTTTTTGTATCTAATAATGGTCTAAATAATTTTACTTTTTGATTAAGATTAATTAAAGGTTTCATTGCTGATAATCCTGTTAAACCACTTCCTCTGGATAATCGTATAAAAAAAGTCTCGACCTGATCTTCAAAATTATGTGCAGTGATAATTGTTTTTACTTTTTTTTTGATGCAAAATTTTGTTAGTAATTCATATCTTATTTTTCTTGCTTCTCCTTGGATATTTTTATTAATAATTTTTTTATTTGTTAAAATTTTTAGGGAAATTTTATACTTTTTTAGCAAATCTTTCACTTGATAAGCCTCTTTATCTGAGTTTTTTCTAATATTATGATTTACTAAAACATAAAAAAATTTACCTTTATTATTTTTGCAATATGCTTTTGTCAATGCTGCCAGAGCAAGACTATCTGGACCACCAGAAATTGCAATGATCGAAGATTTTACTTTAAATTTTTTTAATTTATTTTTAAAATTAAGATAAAGATGAGATAAATCTTTAATATTTTTAAATTCGTTTTTAAGAATTACACTTGAATTTTTTTTGCTCATACTGAGCTTTTTGTAACACAGACTTGCTTGCTTTTGGGTATTCTTTTTTGAGTCCTGAAATCATTTTACAACCTTGGTCCTTTTCTCCAAGTTGCACCATTGTTATTCCAAGCTTCAAAAGATTATCAGGTGCTTTTTTGCTTTTTGGGTAATTTTGATAACCATCTAAATAAGCGGTTGCTGCATCTGAATATAATTGCCTAATACGAAAAGTTTCTCCATACCAATATTGAGCATTACCAGCTAAATCATGATCTTTATTTTTTTCTATAAACTCTTTTAATGCAAATTCTGCAGTTTCATAATCTCCAATTTTCATAAAACTTACTGCAAATTCATATTGCTCGATCGGTGGTTTGTTTGGTAACAAAGACTCTTTTTGTTCTGGCTCCTCAGTGATAACAGTTTTTGCACTTTCAACAGAATTGATAGATTGTTGTTTTGGTAAATTGGAAGTCTGATAACCTGGGCCTGCACCAAAATCTTGTGGCTTGCTAGTTCCAGGTAAAGATACTTGATTGCTTTTTTTATTATCTATCGTTCCACTTTCAAGATCAGAAAATCTAAGCTGTGTATCTGATTGAATTTTAGTTACTCTTGAAGATAATTTATCTAGCTTAAAATTCACTTCTTCAAATTTATTTGTTAATTGTCTAAATTGATCCTCTATATCATTTAGTTTCAGAAGATGTTTGGTTAAAATATCTTCGTTAAGCCCATCGGATTTTATTGAACCTGTATTAGAATTTAGTGAGATATCTGACTTTTGATACACAGCTTTTTCTAGTGTCTTTAAGTCTTTGGTAATAACTTGAATTTGGTCAGAAATAGCTTTTAAGTAAATTTCTTCTTCCTCTGCATTTAGAAGAGAGAGAAAAAACAAAGGAATAATAAATAAATTTATTAATGAAAATTTTATTACATTCATTAATATTCTTTTATTTTGATAAAATGGCAAAAAAAAGACCCCTCAACAAATAATAAATTGAAGGGTCTTAAATTTAAGTAATATTTATTAATTTACTTTTACTGTTACAGATCTTCTGTTTTGAGACCAGGCTAAAGGTGATGATTTTGGATTAACAGGTTTTTCTTTACCGTAACTTATTACAGATATTCTTTTACCTGAAATGCCATAAGTCATTAAATAATCTCTAGCTGCATTAGCTCTTCTTTCGCCTAAAGCTAAGTTATACTCTCTTGTACCCCTCTCATCAGCATGACCTTCAATAGTTACATTTAAATTTTTATTCTTTCTTAAAAATGTAGCTTGTTTTCTTAAAGTTGCACGTGATGCAGTTGTTAATGAAGATTTGTTAGTAGCGAAAAATACTCTATCTGGCACTCCGGCAGCTAAAAATTTAACTGTCTCTTTACCAGTATAAACATCACCATCAATATCACCGGCTTTTTTTGCTGTAGAACATGCGCTTAAAAATAAAGTTGTGAAGATTACTAGTAGTATATTTTTTAAATTCGTGTTTAATGTCATTTTTTCCCCTAGGTTTAAATTGGTTAAATCAAATTATTTGAAGTTATTCAAGTATATTTTACATAAAATTCAACCTCACTTAGATAATAATGAAGACCAAGATGGGTCAGAAGCGTCAGTTTTAGTGGAAAGTTTTCTCTCGTTATAACCTGTTATATCAATAGACCATAATTTAGCTGAAAACCCCTCACCTCTATCCCCTGCTTTTGTCTCTCTATAAAAAACTAGCACTCTGCCATTTGGTGACCATGAAGGAGCTTCTTGATAATAATTTTCTGTTAATAGTCTTTCTCCAGACCCATCGGTCCTCATCACTCCAATGTAAAATCTTCCTTTATGCATTTTTGTAAACGCTATTAAATCTCCTCTTGGTGACCATACAGGAGTTCCATAAATCCCTTTTCCGAATGTAACTCTTTTCACATTGCTACCATCACTCCTCATTACATATATTTGTTGTAATCCGCTTCTATCAGAATTAAATGCAATAAATTTTCCATCTGGTGAAAATGATGGAGATGTATCTATCGATGAATGCTCTGTAATTCGCTCAACAACTCTGGTCTCTAAATCCATTGTGTAAATATCTGAGTTTCCATCTTTTGCAAAACTCATTATAATTTTTTTTCCATCAGGTGAAAATCGAGGAGCAAATGTCATACCTGGGAAGTTTCCTACAACTTCCTGAGTTCCTGTCTCTATATCTAACAAATAAACTCTTGGCATGTTTCTAAAATAAGACATATAAGTTACCATCTGATTTGTAGGATTAAATCTTGGAGTTAAAACTAATTCATTTCCTAAAGTAAGATATTTTGTATTAAAACCATCTTGATCCATAATAGCTAATTTTTTTATTCTTTGATTTTTCGGTCCAGTTTCAGAAACATATATAATTCTTGTGTCGAAATATCCTTCTTCTCCAGTCAATCTCTCATAAATTTTATCAGAAATTATATGAGCAACTCTTCTCCAATTTGAAGGGGTAGTGGTGAATGCCAAAGCTGTCATTTCTTTTGCTGCAGCTAAGTCCCAAAGTCTAAATTCTACTTTTAGTTTACCGTCTTTAATTAGTAGCTTTCCAGTCACTAATGCTTGAGCTTTGATTAATCTCCAGTCTTCAAATCTTGGTTTTAAATGCGCAATATCAGGTTTTTGCACGAATGCGTCTCTTTTAAGTGGATTAAACAATCCGGTATTTTTGAAGTTTTGTTCAATAATTTTGGATATATCCTCACCTAGATTTTTGATTTTGATATCGTTATGTTCTTCAGATTTTATATCGACGTGAAGGGGTGATACAGCAATTGGTAGAGGATCAAGATTTCCTCGAGTAATATCAATTTCAATTAATGCATGTGACTTACTCAAAATCAAAATATTTATAAATAAAATGTATATAAGCTTTTTCACAATTATCCTTTCAACATTTCAACGGGATTAAAGTTTAATTGAAGATCTTTCCATTTATCATAACCAGTAGGTGGTACTTTTAAAGGTTGACATAATCTTACTGCTCTTAGAGCGCTCTCAGCTAAAACCTTATAAAATTTCTGACCAGGTCTGTTCATTCGCTCATGATCCAAAATTTCTGATTTCATAATTGTACCATCTTTTTTTAATTTTAATTTTATCCTTACTAAAAGATTTTCGTCATATGGCAAACCTAAAGGGACACTCCAGCAGCCAAATATTTGGGCTCTTAAAGCATCCTCCTCAGATAACGAAAGTCCAGTAGCAAATGAATTTTTTTTGCTACTTTGTGTTATCTTGTTAGTTTCTTTCCGTTTAACAGACTCTACTTCTTTTGCTTTATCGATTAATGCTGCTATTTGATTAGTATCAATTATTTCCTTTTTTTCAAATTCTGATGATTGCCTTATTTCAGGTTTTACCTCTTCTGGGTTTTGTTTTTTCTTTATTAATTTTTTCTCCTCTTCTTTTTCATTAGGAAGAGGTATTCTATCTGGTTTTTCTTTTGCTTTTGCGGCTGGTGGCGCTTGTTCTGAAACTACTCTTTCCTCCTCTTTTTTCTTTTTTTCCTCTATAATTTTTCTTGCTTTTGGTGCAAATGGAATATTTGTCTTATCGGAAATTTGTATAAGTTCTACTGAAACTATTGGCGGTAGATCAATTGGTTCTCTAAGCATAAATGGTAAGCTCAAAACAGTTAATAATATCATAATGGAGTGAAATGTTATTGAATAAACTAAACTTCTTATCATATTTCATCCTAATTTTTGTAAGGCTCAGAAATCAAAGCAACTTTAGAGAATCCGGCTCCAGATAAAGTTCCCATGATTTCAAGTACTCTCCCATAATTGATATTCTTATCGCCTCTTACATAAATTCTTGTATCGGTTCTATTCTTTGCGATAGCTAGTAATTTTGGTATCATTTTCTGATAAGTTACTTGGTGCTCCTGAATAAATATTTCTCCCTTAGAGTTAATACTAATTGTCAGAGGCTCTTGATCGTCTGGAAGTGAGTCAGCTGCAGACTCCGGCAAGTCAACTTGAACTCCGACAGTCAACAATGGGGCTGTTACCATAAAAATGATTAGCAAAACTAACATTACATCAACGAAGGGAGTGACATTTATTTCACTCATTGGTTCGTTTTTTGAGCGATTAAATTTGAAAGACATTATTTAAATTATTGATAGAAATCTTTTTGAAAAATTTTCAATTTTTGAAAAATATCTTCTAGAGTCACTATTAAATTTATTATAGGCAACTACTGCTGGTATTGCTGCTAACAAGCCTAAAGCTGTAGCAAAAAGAGCTTCTGCTATTCCTGGAGCGACTATAGCTAAACTGGTATTTCTAGAAATAGCAATTGATTGAAAAGAATTCATTATTCCCCAAACTGTTCCAAACAATCCGATAAAAGGTGCGGTAGAGCCAATTGTAGCAAGGTATGTAAAATTTTTCTCAACTTTTTTGAGTTCATTGTCAGTGGCTATTTCTAATATTCTTTCAACTCTTGCAGACTGTGAAGCAGAGGATTGTCTTTTTGTTTTAATAAGTTCTGTCATAGCCGCTTTAAATATAATTGTAGCTGGATCAGTAGAATTCACTGGAAGATTGTTGTTAAAACTTTCAGCTGATTTCGCTTTCCAAAATTTTTTTTCAAAATCTTCTGTCGTTTTATTTATTTTTCTAAAAAGTTTGAATTTATCAAAAATTAGTGCCCATGAAAATATCGAGCTTGCAATTAATAAAATAATTACGAATTTTACAACAAAGTCAGCTCGTATAAAAAGACTCCACAAAGAAAAGTCTGAGGCCCCGCCCAATCCAACGACTTGTGCAGCTATATCTTGTTCCATTAAGGATAAGTACTTTCAGAATGTGTCATGAATTTGGCGTATTTAATATAATAATAATTAATTTTGATCTTTTAATCTTGTCTCATAGTAAAATCTAGCTATTAAAATAGCATCAGATTTATTTACATCTTTTTTTTTTGATAAATGACTTGATATAGAAGGATACATTTCAATGGCCTTTGTCCTGCTTGAGTCCTTGCTAGAATTTATTAACTCAAAGTATTTTTTCCATCTAGAGGGCCTTACAAAAAAAATTGGTAAATCTAATGCAGCACAAACACCCTTTATAGCTCCAAAGGTTTGACCAAAATTAAACATGCTCGTAACTCCTTGGCCAGGCATCGCATTTACTTGCTCTACTACGACAACTACTTCTTCGTTATTTTTTATATTTTCTTTAATTATACTAACTAATTGAGCGCTATTTAATTGCCTTTTGTTTTTTTTTCCTTCGGCCATCACCGGCATATCAATTAAAGTAATTACCTGTTTGTTTTCTAAAATCGCTATTGCACCACTTAGTCCTGGATCTATACCAATTATTTTCATACTTTTAATATTCTAAGTTTATATTAGTAAATACATTTTGGACATCATCAAGCTCTTCGAGAGCACTCAAAACTTCTATCATTTTTTTAGATTGTTCCTCGCCAATGGCTTGGAGGTTATTTGGTCGCCACTCTATAGCGGAATAAGAAAGGTTATGAATTTTTTTCTCAAGTTCGGTTTTAATTTTATAAAAATCTTCTTTTTTTGTAATTATTTCATGAAATTCATTATATATATAACAGTCTTTTGCTCCAGCATTTATTGCAAGTTCGAAAACTTCCTCTTCTGAAATTTCGTTTTTTTTAATGTGAATAATACCGCAATGATTAAACATGTGAGATGTTGAACCAGTTTCTCCCAATCGACCGCCGTTTTTCTGTAACACAGTTCTTATGCTTGAAGCAGATCTGTTTTTATTGTCTGTTAAAGTCTCAATTATTAAGGCTGTATTAAAAGGACCAAAGCCCTCATATCTTAAACTCTCAAAATTTTTATCTCCTGAAATTTCGGACTTACTGATTGCCCTCGAAATATTATCTTTGGGCATATTAGCTTGTTTAGCAGCTTGAATAGCTGTTCGTAGTCTTGGATTCATATTAGGATCTTTATCTCCAAGTTTAGCGGCCACAGTGATTTCTCTTGATAGTTTTGAAAATATTTTAGATCTTTCTTTGTCAGCCCTCCCTTTTTTATGTTTAATACCTGCCCAGTGAGAATGTCCTGCCATATCTATTTTGTTAATACACCCCCTGAAATAATTCTTAAAACTTTTTTTGCCAACCCAGTATTTTCATCTGCTTCAACTATTACTCCAGATAATGTTCCGTCACCTTCAGATGGAAAATGCTTAATGGCCTCTTTATCTTTAAAAAATTTTTTTAATGAGTTGTCTTTATTCATACCAATAACCGAGTTATAATCACCGCACATCCCAATGTCTGTTTGATAAGCTGTTCCTTTGTCTAAAATTCTAGTATCAGCTGTTGGAACATGAGTATGAGTACCCACAACACAAGTTGAAGCTCCATCAAAAAAATGTCCAATAGCCATTTTTTCACTAGTAATCTCACCATGAAAATCAACAATTAAAAAATCTGCATTTTTTTTTAGAATAATTTTTTTACATAGATCTTTTGCAGTTAAAAAAACATCTTCCGATTTTCTCATAAAAACATTTCCCATTAAGTTTATAACACCAATTTTATACTTCTTGCTTTTTGATAAAAAAATTCCAAAACCTTTGCCTGGAGTTCCTTCTGCCAAATTTGCCGGTCTTAACAGTCTATGCTCTTTTTCAATGAAAGTATTTGTTTCCTCTTTATCCCAAATATGGTTTCCAGAAGTAATAACATCAACTCCTAAAGAAAAAAAATTATCAGCGATTTCTCTAGTAATTCCTTTGCCATCATCAGCAGCATTTTCTCCATTAATAACTGAAAATTCAATTTTATGTTCCTGTATAATTTTTGAAAGATTTTTTTGAATAGCTATTCTTCCAGATTTACCCATCACATCACCTAAAACTAAAATTTTCATTAAATTATTCCTTTTTCTGTAATTATATGCTCTAATTTAAAATCACCATATTGAACTGGCAGGTTATTATATTTTTGAAAAGAAAATGCAACACCGATTGTAAGAATTCTCTTATTATATTTGTTAAAATTATTTAAAAATTTATCATAAAATCCACCTCCATAGCCAAGTCTATTTTTTTTTTTATCGTAAGCTAATAAAGGAACAAAAATGACCGAAGGAAATTTTTTTATTGATTTAATTGGTTCAGGAATACCATATTTGTTAATTTTCAAAATATCATTTTTTTTCCAATGATAAAAATTCATTGAATTTTTCTTTTCAATAACTGGGAGAAGAAAATTATATTTTTTAAAATATTCAATCTTTAAAATCTTTAATATGTCCACTTCGTAAGAAGTGGGATAATAAATGGCAATATTGATATTCCTCTTTTTAATTTTTTTTCTAAATAAATTTATAAGTGGAGTGAAGTAATTAGTGTTTACATCGAAATAATTTTTTTTTCTTTTAGTTAAATATTTCTTCCTGATTAAACCTTTGTTTACCATCTATTGAATCTTAGATAGAGCCTCAGAATTATTTATTATTTTTTCTAGAGATTGGGTGGTCTTATCTAACATTGATTCATAGAGATTATTATTCTCTTCAATAGTCTTTTTGAATTTTTCTAGTTCGCCTGTTAGTTTTTCTATCTCTAAGTCCTTATCTTTTTTATATTCTATTGCTAGAGACCTTATCTCTTTAAATTTCTGAGATATCTCATCAATTTTTGTTTTTTGGAGATTTATTTTTTGTTTTAAGTCAAAATATTCATCAATAAGTTGGATTGTGGTGATTAATAAAAGTTTATTTTCACCAATATTTCCAAGTTTGTCTTTTAAATCAGAATATTTTTTATCTAAAAATTTCGTTAGTTTTTTTAGGGATTCTTCTTGCCCGTCATCACACGATAAAAGATAATCTTTGTTATTAAATTTTATATTTACATTTGCCATTTTTCAATTTCAGATACTAAATTTTCAGTTTCTTGACTTATATCTTCGATTTCTTGATTTAGATTATCCTCTAATTCTGATCTTTTTTTTGCTTCTAATTGTAAGTTTTTAATCTTATCTCTTAAATATTTATGTTCTCTCATTAGTTCTTGATTCTTTTTTTCAATTTCTGATTTTTGTCTTAAAATTTCATTTTTTTCCGATTTGATCTTTTCTACTTCATAAGTTGGTTGTGAATAAGTTAAACTTAAAGAGTTAAGTCTGTTCAATAATTGATTTAGATTTTTTTCTTTCTTTTCAATTATACTCATAAAATACTATATCATATTATTGATATACTTAGTTTAAGTCTATATAGGTAATTAAAAGTGAGCGTAAAATTTAATCAATTATCAAATGCAGTTAGATTTTTATCAATCGATGCTGTACAAAAAGCAAATTCAGGCCACCCTGGCATGCCAATGGGCATGGCAGACGTAGCAACAGTTTTGTTTAAATACCACCTGAGGTTTAATCCAAAAAATCCAAACTGGATTAACAGAGATAGATTTATTTTGTCTGCAGGGCACGGCTCAATGTTACTTTACTCTTTACTATACTTAACTGGATACAAAAGCGTTTCTATTGATGACATAAAAAATTTTAGACAACTTAAATCTATCTGTGCCGGTCACCCAGAATACAAAAAAGGAACCGGAATAGAAACAACTACAGGCCCCTTAGGTCAGGGCTTAGGTAATGCAGTAGGGATGGCAATAGCTGAAGAAATCTATAGAAAAAAATTTGGCCCAACAGTAATTAATAATAAAACATACGTAATTGCTAGCGATGGAGATCTTATGGAAGGTATCAGTCACGAAGCGATGAGCTTAGCAGGACACCTAAAATTAAAAAATTTAATAGTTTTTTTTGATAATAACAAAATATCGATAGATGGCTCTACTTCCCTAAGTGTCTCTGACAATTACAAAAAGAGATTTGAGTCATACGGTTGGAATTTTTTCGATATTAACGGGCATAACGAAAAACAAATATCAAAATCAATTTTAAAAGCATCTAAGTCTAACAAGCCTACTATTATATCTTGCAAAACAATAATCGGCTTTGGGTCTCCTAATAAGTCCGGAAAAGCTTCTTCTCACGGTTCTCCATTAGGTGATGAAGAAATTACATTAGTCAGAAAAAAGCTAAAGTGGAAAAGTAAGCCGTTTGAAATTCCAAAAGAAATTATGGATAAATGGAGAGAAATTGGAGAAAAGGGAGAACATTTAGAAAAAAAATGGAATGAATTAATAGATAAAAAAAATTCGAGGATTAAAGACGAACTGAGGAAAAATTATAATAATTCCGATTTTGTAGATTTAGAAAATTTGATTGTAAAAGAAAAAACAAAATATTTTGAAACTAAACCGATTTTAGCCACTCGACAATGCTCGATGGCTGCAATTGAAAGTATTTCTTCAATGCTTCCTAAACTGATTGGTGGTTCAGCAGATTTGAGTGGTTCGAATAACACCAAAACCAAAAATTCAAAAATTATTAATTCTAAAAATTTTAACGGTAATTATATACATTATGGTGTTAGAGAGCATGGCATGTCCGCTATAATGAATGGTTTAGCGCTTTATGGAGGTATTATACCTTATGGTGGAACATTTTTAATATTCTCAGATTATTGTAAACCCTCTATAAGACTCTCTGCTTTAATGGGTCTTAAGGTAATTTACGTTTTTTCACACGACTCGATTGGTCTTGGTGAAGATGGTCCTACTCACCAACCTATAGAACAACTTACTGGATTGAGAGCAATTCCGAATTTAAATGTCTTCAGGCCAGCAGATATTAATGAAACATTTGAATGTTGGGAAATAGCTTTAAAAAGTGAAAATACCCCAAGTGCGATTGCTTTATCGAGACAAAAAGTTCCTTACATTAATCCAAGCAATTCTAAAGAGAATAAATGTGAAAAAGGAGCCTATGTAGTTAATTTAACTTCGCATGAGAGCAATGTAACATTGGTTGCTTCAGGCACTGAGGTAGAACTTGCTTTAAAAGTTCAAGACAAACTTAAAGAAAACAATATACACTCAAAAGTAGTTTCAATGCCATGTATGGAGCTTTTTGATAAACAAAATGAAGATTACCAGAAAGATATTTTAGAAGAAAATTCATTGATTATCACATTAGAAGCTGGAAGTGTAATGTCTTGGCAAAAATATATTAAAAACAAAGGATTTAATTTAGGAATAGATAAATTTGGTCAGAGTGCTCCTTTTAAAGAAGTCTACAAACATTTTGGGTTATCAGAAGAGGATATTACAAATTTTATTCAAAAAAAACTGAGAGAATAATAATAGTCGATGGGTGAAATAAATTTCTTTCCTGACGATTTAGAAATCAAAGATCAAAAGATAATTCTTAGATTAGATTTAAATGTTCCAATTAAAGACAAAGTTATAAAAGATGATACAAGAATAACTTTATGTTTACCTTTTATAAATAGACTAATTGAAAAAAAAGCAAAAATTATAATTATTAGTCATCTAGGTCGACCAAAAGGAATTAATGTACCTGACCTGTCTTTAATACCAGTCTACAAATATCTCAAAGATGCGCTTAAAACTAATGTTTATTTTTTTAGAGGAACTTTTGATGATGAAACTAAAGAAAAATTTTCTCACCTAAAAGGGGGTGAGGTAATATTAATTGAGAATATAAGATTTTTTAAAGAAGAAACTGAAGATGGCCAAGATTTTTCAAAAAAGTTAGGGGGGCTTGGGGACATTTATATTAATGATGCATTTTCATGCTCCCATAGGAAACAAGCTTCTGTACATAGTATAACAAAATTTGTAAGAAAAAGTTATGCTGGTCCATTATTCAAAAAAGAAATAACGGCAATAAATCTTGTTATAAAAAATAAAAAGGAACCAGTCACTTGCATTATCGGAGGCTCAAAAATTTCTACAAAGATTAATGTTATTTCTAATCTTTTAAAAAAAGCAAACAATATAGTAATTGTTGGGGCAATGGCTAATAATTTCTTCGTTCATAAGAAATTTAAAGTTGGTAAATCTTTAATTGAAAAAAATACAAAAAAGATAATATCAAATATTTATAAAAAAGCAGAGGAACATAATTGTAAAATATTAATACCTGAAGATTGCATGGTAGGAACAGACTTTGAAGGAACCGGTAAAAATAAAAATCTTGATGAGATAAAAGAAAATGAAATAATTTTAGATATTGGCTTCAATACAATCAAAAAAATTCAAAAAAAAATTAACGAGTCAAATACTGTTCTGTGGAATGGACCAGCCGGTTATTTTGAAAATAAGAACTTTTTAAAAGGCACATTATCTATTGCAGAAAATATCTCTAAAAATACTATTGAAAAATCTTTAATATCTATTCTTGGTGGTGGAGACACTCTCGCAGCAATAAATAAAAGTGATGACAAACTTACTTTCTCTCACTTATCAACAGCAGGAGGAGCGTTTTTAGAGTACTTAGAAGGAAAAGACTTGCCTGGTATAAGTGTTTTAAAATAAATAATCGCTATGACATTAAATGAAATAGCTAAAAAAATGTGTGCTAAAGGAAAAGGTATCCTTGCTGCAGATGAGAGTACTGGAACAATAGCTAAAAGATTTAAAAGTGTAAATGTTGAAAACATAGAAAAAAATAGACTAAATTTTAGAGAAACACTTTTTAATTCAAGTGCTATGAAAGATTTTATTGGGGGAGTAATTTTATTTGATGAAACAATTAGGCAAAAAACTACCTTGGGTCCATCAATTCCAGAATTAATTTCTAAACATGGAGCTGTACCAGGAATAAAAGTTGATAAAGGTGCTAAACCTCTTGCTGGATCTAGTGATGAAACTGTAACAGAGGGTTTGGATGGTTTGCGCGAAAGATTAAAAGAGTATTATGATTTAGGAGCGAGATTTACTAAATGGAGAGCTGTCTATAAAATTTCAGATAAATTTCCATCTGCCCAATCTATTAAGTCTAATGCCCACGCATTAGCAAGATATGCCGCTTTAGTTCAAGAAGCTAAAATGGTACCGATAGTCGAACCAGAAGTTTTGATGGATGGTTCGCATAACATAGATAAATGCTATCAAGTTACAACAAATGTACTTAATGAGTGTTATAACGAACTAGAAATACATAAAGTTGATTTAAAAGGAACTGTTCTTAAACCTAATATGGTTATACCTGGCTCGGAGTGTAAAGATAAATCTAATGCAGAAGAAATTGCAAAAAAAACTTTAGACTGCTTAAAGAAAAATGTTCCAAGTGATGTTCCTGGAATTGCCTTTTTATCGGGCGGCCAGTCTGAAATTGAGTCTAGTAAAAATCTTAATGAAATAAACAAAATAAATGATAGTAATTTTTTAATTACTTTCTCTTATGGAAGAGGGTTGCAAGCGAGTGCATTAAGAGAATTTGGAAAAAATAAAGAAAATATAGAAAATATTCAAAAAGCCTTTAACCATAGAGCTAAAATGAACGGTCTGTCATCTAAAGGGGAGTGGTCTGAAGAATTAGAGAAAGAATTTGCGGCCTAAAACATTTGAAGAAATTAGTATACTTAATTTCACCTAATAAAATTGATCAGAATTTCTATGCTAGTTTAGATAAAGTATTGTCGTTCAAGAATGTGAAGTTTTTTCAATTAAGATTGAAAAATTTGAGTCAAAAAAAACTTCTTAATTTCTCTAAAAGAATTATAAAAATTACCACTAAGCATAAAGTTAAGTTTATCATTAATGATAATTTTATTTTAGCATCGAAAATAAATGCTGATGGATGTCATATGGGTCAACACGATGGATCGTTTTTAAAAGCTAGAAAAAAACTCAAAAACAAAATATTTGGTATCACATGTCATAACTCAAAAAAACTTGCTTCTCATGCAATTAAAAATAATGCAAATTATATTGCTTTTGGATCTTTTTTTAAATCCAAACTTAAACAAAATGCGATAAAGGCCAATCTTGATATTTTGAGATGGGCAAAAAAGAATATAAAAAAACCTATTGTGGCAATTGGTGGAATAAACAATAAAAATTACAAAAAATTAATAAGAGCAGGAGCAAAATATATTGCAATATCAAGTTTTATTTGGGATAACCCCAAATTAAAACCGGAACTTGCGATTAGAAAATTCAAATGAAAATAACTGCTATTGAGATAAAACCTGGAATGATAATTGAACATAAAAATGATTATTGGAATGTTCTAAAAACTCAACATGTTAAGCCTGGTAAAGGTGGGGCTTTTAATCAGGTAGAATTAAAAAGTGTTATCAAAGGTACAAAGTTGAATGAAAGATTTAGATCAAGCGAAACAGTAGAAAAAGCGGAAGTTGATGAAAAAAAATTTAATTTTTTGTATTTAGATGGAGATAGTTGCAATTTTATGGATAACAATACTTATGAGCAAGTAGAAATATCGAAATCTATAGTTGGAGAACAACATAAATTATTAAAAGAAAATTTAGAAGTTACAATTTCTTTTATGGAAGATAAGCCGATATCAATTGAGTTACCAAACAATATTGAATGTACAATTGAAACCACGGATGCTGCTATTAAAAACCAAACAGCTTCATCATCTTATAAACCTGCTATTCTTGATTGTGGTATTAAAATCAATGTCCCGCCATTTATAGAAAGTGGAGAAAAAATAATTATTGATACTCGAACACTTGAATATGTAAAAAGAGTCAATTAATGAGATTAAATTCTCCTCAAATTAATTTAATAACAAGGGCGTGTATGAAAGCTTCAAGATCGCTTATAAGAGATTTTGGAGAAATAGAAAATTTACAAGTTTCAACTAAAGGTCCTGGAGATTTCGTAACGTCAGCAGATAAAAGAACTGAAAAAATTATAATAGACGAATTACAAAAAGCTCACCCAGATTACGGGATAGTAACTGAAGAAACGGGAATAATAAATAAATCTAATTTGGATAATAGATGGATAATTGATCCAATAGATGGAACAATGAATTTTTTAAATGGCATACCTCAATTTGCAATATCAATTGCTTATGAGGAAAGTAGTGAAGTAAAATGTGGTGTTATATTTAATCCTATTATGAATGAAATGTTTTGTGCTGAAAAAGGTAATGGGTCTTTCCTAAATAATTCTAGAATAAGAGTTTCCAATAAAAAAAAAATTAAAGATGCTCTCATAGTAACTGGCGGCCCTAAAGGAGCTAGCAAAATTAAAGATAAAATTTTTTCTGAATATATTAATGTCTCAAAAAATGTTTCTAATGTCAGAAAGTTTGGAAGCGCTGCCTTAGACATAGCTTATGTGGCTTGTGGTAGATTTGATGGTTATTGGCAAAGAGAGCTTAACTATTGGGATATTGCAGCTGGGATTATTATTTTAAAAGAAGCTGGAGGATTTATTGATTTTTTTGAGCAAGATGCCAACGCACCTTTAAAAAAGAATATTTTAGCTACTAACGCTAATATTCATGAAGAATTAAAAGGTTTAATCACTTAAAAAAAGTTATTGAGTAAAAACAAATATTCATATAAAACACCGCACATGAAAAAGACGATACACCCTAATTATCATAAAATAAAAGTAGTCATGACAGATGGAACTGAATTTGAAACCAAATCTACATGGGGCAAAGAAAACGATGTATTAAAATTGGATATTGATCCTAAATCCCACTACGCATGGACTGGTGGGGCACAAAAAATTTTAGATAAGGGAAGGGTTAGTAAATATAATAAAAAATTTAGTAATTTAAGATCAAAAAAATAAATTATGAGTGACGCTCCCTTTATGCCAAAAGCTACAGCTGTTTGGCTTGTAGAAAACACAACATTAACTTTTAGGCAAATCGCTGAATTTTGTGATTTGCACGAGTTAGAGGTAAAAGGTATTGCAGATGGAGATGTCGCCAAAGGTATTAAAGCTTATAATCCAATTTTAGCAGGACAACTTTCTAGAGAAGAAATAGAGAAATGTTCAAAAGACTCTTCAAAAAAATTAAGCTTATTAAAAAAAATTGACGAAGTTGAAGTTAAAGAGAGAAAAAAACCCAAATACACTCCTTTATCAAAAAGACAAGATAGGCCAGATGCAATTTTATGGCTATGCAAAAATTCTTCAGAACTTACTGACGGTCAGATTTCAAAATTAGTTGGGAGTACCAAAGGAACTGTATCTTTAATAAGAAAAAGAACCTATTGGAATTTCTCTAATTTAAAACCAAGAGACCCTGTGACTTTATCTCTTTGTACACAGGAAGCATTTCAAAAAGCTTTAGAAAAAGCAAAAAGAAGAGTTGAAAGAGAAAAAAAAGCCAAAATAAGAGAGGAAAAAAAGGCTCAAGCAGCTTCAGTCTAGACAAAGTAAGAAGCAAATGATAACTACCAATAAAATTAACTGGAGGTTTTTATTAAAATAGATGTTAAAGATAACAATGTAGAACAAGCTATTAGAGTTCTTAAAAGAAAACTACAAAGAGAAGGTTTTTTCAAAGTTATGAAAATGAAAAGTACTTATGAAAAACCGTCTGAAAGAAAAAAAAGAGTTCAGACAGAAAACCTTAAAAGAATTAAAAAGCTCCAAAAATTAAAAAATAGATATTAAATTTATTCGAATGAGAGGATTAACTATGCCATCAGGTAAAGTAAAGTGGTTCAACGCAAAAAAAGGTTACGGTTTTATAACTGATGATGAGACAAAAAAAGATATCTTTCTTCATGTCTCAGCATTAGAAAATTCAAAATTGAGAGTTTTGAAAGAAGAGCAGACTATTTTTTACGATATAAAAGAAGAAAAAGACAAACTTCAAGCTATTAACATTAAAAAAAAATAATTTATCGCGGGGTGGAGCAGTCTGGTAGCTCGTCAGGCTCATAACCTGAAGGTCGCTGGTTCAAATCCAGCCCCCGCAACCAAAATGACAAATACAATCAGAAATATTACTATCATTGCTCATGTTGATCATGGAAAAACTACCTTAATAGATAGTTTGATGAAACAGAGTGGCACGTTCAGAGAGAATGAAAATATAGTGGAACGAGTGATGGACTCAGGTGAACTAGAAAAAGAGAGAGGGATTACAATTTTAGCAAAGCCTACTTCTATAAATTGGAAAAATTCAAGGATTAATATTATTGATACTCCAGGACACAGAGACTTTGCAGCTGAAGTCGAAAGAGTTTTGCATATGGCCGACGGTGCTTTATTATTAATTGATGCTGCAGAAGGAGTAATGCCTCAAACGAAATTTGTATTAGCAAAAGCCTTAAAACAAGGATTAAAACCAATAGTAGTAATTAATAAGTTAGATAAGCCTGATCAAAGAGCTGATGATGTTTTAGATGAAACTTTTGATCTTTTTGTAAACTTGGATGCTAATGAAAAACAATTAGATTTTCCAGTATTATATGCAAGTGGTAGATCGGGATGGGCTATAAAAGATATTAACAATCCTAGGGAAAATTTAAACCCGTTGTTGGATTTAATTATGGAACATGTTGAACCAACTAGCTTAGATAAAAAAAAACCATTTGCTATGCTATCTACTTTGCTCTATGCAGATAGTTTTTTAGGCAGAAGTTTAGTTGGCAAAATCGCGCAGGGAACAGCTAAAGCTAACCAACAAATTAAAGCAATTAATCTTAAAGGTGAAAAAGTAGATGAAGGAAGATTAACAAAGATATTCAGGTACGAAGGTACTAAAAAAGTCCCAATCTTATCGGGAGAAGCAGGTGACATTGTTATCATTGCTGGTTTAGAAAAAGCTAATGTCGCCGATACAATCTGTGATATAGAAATAAATGAGCCAATTAGTGCTACCCCCATTGACCCTCCGACAATGTCAATAACAATCACTGTAAATAGTTCACCTTTAGCAGGAACAGAAGGTAAAAAATTAACAAGCACTCAAATTCGTGAAAGACTGGTTTTAGAAGCTGAAAATAATGTAGGAATAACTTTTGAAGAAAATGAAAATAAAGATTCATTTATCATAAGTGGTAGGGGAGAATTAATGTTGGAAATTCTTTTAACTCAAATGAGACGAGAGGGTTTTGAAATGACTGTTAGTCCTCCAAAAGTTTTAATCAAAACAGACAATGATGGAAAAAAACAAGAACCAATTGAAGAAATAACAATGGATTTAGACGAAGAATATTCTTCAAAAATTATTGACTCGATGAATAGAAGAAAAGGTAAGCTTATTGAGTTAAGAGACACAGGCAAAAATAAGAAGAGACTTATTTTTCATGCTCCAACTAGGGGATTGATGGGTTTTACAAGTAGATTTTTAACTCTGACAAAAGGCACAGGAGTTATTAATCGAATTTTCCAGTCCTATGGAGATTATACTGGAGAAATGGAAGGAAGAAGAAATGGTGCTCTTATTTCTATGGAAACTGGGAAAGCTGTAGCTTTTGCAATCTTTAATTTACAAGCAAGGGGTGAGATGCTCGTAAGTCATAATGACCCCGTATATGAAGGAATGATAGTAGGTATTGCTTCAAAACCTGGAGATCTTGAAATTAATGTTTTAAAGGGCAAAAAATTAACAAATATGAGAACTCAAAATACTGACGAAAATGTAGTTTTAACACCGATAAGAAAAATGGCTATAGCAGAGCAACTAAGTTTATTAAATACTGATGAGGCATTAGAAATTACACCAAAATCTTGCAGACTAAGAAAATTAATTTTAGATCCTAATGAAAGAAAGAAACTCTCAAGAGCAAAAGCGAAAGCGAAAGTTTCCTAGAGACTAAATTTTGATTTTTTACTATCACTTAAAAAACTTTTAACCGTATCAATAGTCATCGATTTAAAGCTTTTTCCGAAATTATCAATTTGATTTATTACTTTAGGTGGCATTGTAATAATATCGCAATTTAATTGTTTGGCTTGAGTATAATTATAAGCCTCCCTTGTACTAGCCCAAAGAATTTCTATATTTTTGTTTTTTTTTGTCAAATAAATACTTTTTTTGAATATTGGAATAGGATCTTTACCTTTATCTCCCATTCTTCCTGCAAAGATTGAAATAATAGATTTTGTTTTTTTGTTTAAATTTTTGTAAATTTTTTTTGTTTGATCAAAGGTATAAACTGCAGTTATATTTAGTTTAATTCCTTTGTTGCTTAACTCTTTAATTACCTTACCAGTAAAAATTCCTTTTGAATTTACAACAGGGATTTTGACGTAAACATTTTTGCCCCAAGAGTTTATCTCGTAAGCTTGATCAAGCATATCATTAAAATTATCAGCAAATACTTCAAATGAAATTGGCTTTTTTTTACAGATCTTAAGAATTTTTAGTGAGTAATCTTTATAATTTTTAGCTCCGGCTAACCTCATTAAACTTGGGTTTGTTGTAAACCCATCAACTAAAGACTTGTTATTATAAAATTTTATAGTTTTGAAATCAGCTATATCACAGAATATTTTTATCTTCATTAATCTAAATTTTTAACAATGTCCTCTGTCATCTTTTTTGCATCAGCAAACAACATTAATGTATTATCTTTGTAAAATAGTTCATTGTCTATTCCAGCATATCCAGGTGATAAACTTCTCTTTACAAACAACACAGACTTACATTTCTCTACATCTAGTACTGGCATACCGAATATAGGACTTTTAGGATCTGTTTTGGCAACTGGATTGGTTACATCGTTTGCACCAATTACAAATGCTACATCGGAATTGGCGAAGTCATTATTTATATCTTCTAATTCAAAAACTTCATCGTAAGGAACATTTGCTTCTGCAAGTAAAACATTCATATGTCCTGGCATTCTACCAGCGACTGGATGTATAGCGTATGTTACTTTGATATCATTCTTTTTTAATTTATCTACCATCTCTCTTAAAGCGTGCTGAGCTTGTGCTACGGCCATACCATAGCCTGGGACTATTATTACTGATGATGCATTTTTCATTAGGAAGGCTGCATCTTCTGCATTGCCACTTTTGACAGGTTTTTGGTCTTTCTTCTCTTTTGTATCTTCTGATGAATTATCTGCGCCAAAGCCTCCGAGTATCACACTTGCGAATGATCTATTCATAGCTTTACACATTATATATGAAAGGATCGCTCCAGAAGATCCTACAAGTGCACCAGTTATAATTAAAGCAGTATTTTCTAATGTAAAACCAATACCGGCTGCTGCCCAACCTGAATAAGAATTTAACATTGATATCACAACAGGCATATCTGCCCCACCGATTGGTATAATTAACAAAACACCCACCAAAAAAGAAATTATAATGACTGTCCAAAAAATATTAGCTGACTGAGATTTGCATAGAAAAAAAATTAAAACAAAAATAGCTATTCCTAGAAATAAGTTTAAAAAATGTTGACCGCCAAATGTAATTGGAGAACCAGACATTATTCCTCTTAACTTCAAAAATGCAATTATTGACCCAGAAAAAGTGATTGCACCCACAGCAGCACCTATAGACATTTCTATAAGACTTGCTAGTTTAATATCACCAGTAGCTCCTAAATTAAAAGCTTCTGGGTTTAAAAAAGCTGCTATTGCTACAAATACTGCAGCTAAACCAACTAAACTATGAAAACCCGCCACCAGTTCTGGCATTGCTGTCATTGGAATTTTGAAAGCAATAAAAGCTCCAATTGTACCACCAATAATAAGAAAAATTATTACATAGATTAATGTCGTAGAAAAATTTCCAATCGATAAAAAAGTTACAACTATAGCAATTATCATTCCTGCAATACCAAAATAGTTTCCTTGTCTTGATGTATCTGGAGATGAAAGGCCTCTAAGTGCAAGAATGAATAATATACCTGAAACTAAATAAAAAACGGCTGACAAATTTGCAGAAATCATTTCTTTTTATCTTTCTTCTTTTTATACATCTGAAGCATTCTTTGAGTAACTAAAAATCCACCAAAAATATTTATTGCTGCAAGAACGATAGCTATAAACCCAAAAATACTTGATGTCTCAAAAACATTTTCTGCTGAACCAGCAAGAGCAGCAACTATAGCACCTACAATGATAACTGATGAGATGGCATTGGTAACAGACATAAGTGGCGTGTGGAGAGACGGAGTAACACTCCATACAACATAGTAGCCAATAAAAATTGACAAAATGAATATGCTGAATCTAAATATAAAAGGATCAATTTCCATAATCACATTTTTTTTATTAATGATTTATTAATAATCTCATCTTCCATATTAATATTAAAATCTTTTTTTTCTTTACTATACAAGTTTCTTATAAAACTAAATAAATTCTTTGCATATAAACTAGAAGCAGTAAGTGGTAAACTATTCATTAAACTTTTTACACCAATAATTTTGACTCCATCAACAGTATTAATTTTTCCAGCTTCTGAAAATGCTGAATTGCCTCCTTGTTCTGCAGCTAGGTCGTAAATGATAGAGCCAGGTTTCATTAATTTTACTAAGTTTTCTGTTAAAATTCTTGGGGCAGGTTTACCTGGTATTAATGCGGTACAGATGACTATATCATTTTTTTTTAGAGCTTCTTCCATCATGTCTGCTTGTTTTTTTTTATAGTTCTCAGACACTTCTTTTGCGTAACCACCAGCCGTTTCTAAATCTTCATCTTGCTCTACTGATAAAAATTTGCCTCCTAAGCTTTCAACTTGTTCTTTCGATGCAGCTCTCACATCAGTTGCAGAAACTATTGCTCCTAATCTTTTTGCAGTTGCGATTGCTTGCAATCCTGCTACACCTGCGCCGATTACAAGAACTTTAGCGGCTGGTACAGTCCCTGCTGCAGTCATCATCATTGGTATTGCTTTTTCGAATTCAGCAACACAGTCAACAACTGCTCTATACCCAGCCAAGTTTGATTGAGAAGATAGCACATCCATTGATTGAGCTCTTGTTATACGAGGCAATAATTCAAGAGAGAAAATTTTAATATTTTTTTCAATTATCTTGTTAATTTGGTTTTTATTTTTTGAAGGATTCAACATTCCTATCAGAATAGTGTCATCTTTTAAAATATTAATCTCACTCTCAGATGGACAATTAACCTTGATAATTAAATTACTAGAATTAAAAACTTCCTTGGAGGATTCTTTTATCTCAACTCCATTTTTTTTAAACTCGTTATCACTTATGCCTAAATGAGTCGCATAATTTTTCTCCACACATACTTTTAATCCAAGACTTATTATATTTTTTGAGGTTTCTGGAGTAAGAGAGACCCTTTTTTCTTTTCCTAAATCCTCTTTAATTGAACCAACTATCATTTATCTAATATAAGATTTTAAAGTAATGTAATTGCAAGAATTACTAGTATCGCAATTACCACAACAGTTCCCCATAAAACAAACTTAGTAAAACCGTTATATGTATTTTTAAAATCGTTTTCACTCATTCTCAACCTTGACGAGCTTTAAATTTTGGGTTTTTTTTATTTATTACGTAAAGCTTTCCTCTACGTTTGACTAACTTAGAGTTAAGGTCTCTTTTCTTAAGTGATTTTAATGAGCTAGCTATTTTCATAATTTAAAAGCCTGGCAACGTCCTACTCTCCCACATCTTAAGATAAAGTACCATCGGCGCTGAAGGACTTAACTTCCGAGTTCGGAATGGAATCGGGTGTTGCCCCTTCGCAATAATTACCAGGCAAAGCTTTATATTATTTCTAAAAAGCAAAGTAAATAGATATTTGTCTTAAAATATAAGCAATTACTTACTTTTTAACATGGTAAATAAAAGAGATCATGAGGCGTGACAGTTTATACAATGATCAAAAGTATCCAAAAAAACCCGTTTAAATATTTTTTTGATTTTTTAAAATTTTATGTTTCCAGGCTAAATAACATAAACATTGAAATAAATAGAAAGAATTTTCAACCTCTTTTCTTTTAAAGAAACTGTTAAATTTGGAAGAAAGAATTTTGTGGTCAACAATACTATCATTTTTAGTTGAATTCGAATTTAAAATATCAAAAGTGTAATCTCTAAAATGGGATCTCATCCAATCTGTTTGAGGATCTGCTAATGATTTTTTATTTTTGTATCTAAATTTAGTCCCTAAAGTTTTACGAATGTATCTATTATGAATAAATCGTTGAATACCATTTATCAATTTATATTTTGTAGGAATTGAAATCATTGCCTCCACTAATTCATGATCTAAAAAAGGAACTCTTGCTTCAACGCTATGTCGCATAGAAGCTCTATCTATGTATTTAAGGGACCTAGGAAGTTTTCTATACATTAAATCTTGGTACTGAGTATTTCTTAAAATACTTCTAAAAGGTTTGTTTAATTTTACAAAATTTTCTTTTGTATAATTTAAATTTAGAAAATTAAATTTTTCGAAAAACTTCCCATCCTCATGAATATTAGCCGCAGGAGTATTGATTTTTTTTGAATATCTTAAAATCACATCATCGTTAAGGTAATTTTTTTTTCTTTTCATCTTTTCAACAACATTTTCTTGACCATCGTTTATCATATCCATGACCCAAGCTAATTTTTGATATGTATATCCTCCTCCAATTTCATCTCCACCGCTTCCATCTAAAATTACCTTACACGAGTCTTTGAATTTTTCGTAAAGATGATTGTGATTTAAAAGTCTAAGTGAGGTAAAGGGCTCATAATGCATATTTAGGTTTTTTTCAAATTCATTTATAATATTGTTTGTATTAATTATAGTAAAAGTATGTTTGAAATTCAAAGCGTCTGAAATCTGTTTTGCACCTGGAATTTCATTGAATTCACTTTCTTCAAAGCCAAATGTGTAACACTCTGTTTCTAAACTTGCTACTTTTGCACCGCAAGCTAAGAGGCCAGAATCTAATCCGCTTGAAATATGTAACCCAAGTTTGAAATCTCCAATAGAATGCTCTCTAAAGCTTTTGTTTATAATTTGAAAAATTTTATCTTCTAGGTCAAAATAATTTATCTTTTGAAAATCTGTCGACTCATCAATGTTATCTTCGAGATTGTAATATTTTTCTACTTTGAGTTCAGTTTTTGAAAATTTTAGATATTCTCCAGGACATATTTGTAAAATATTTTTGAACCAAGTCTCGTTTGTACTATGAAGTAAGCTATAGTCAAAAAACCTAATTGTTTCTTTATGGTTCTCTATTTTATCAATTTTGTTCAAAAAAATAGGATGAATTTCTGAACAGAATATAAGAGATCTTTTTTTTGGGTTAAAGTAATAATAGAGGGGTTTTATTCCGAATCTATCTCGAATTAAATAAATTTCGCTTTTGGATTTATCAATAATGCATATTGAAAACATTCCTTTAATTTTCTCGATAAATCCTATTCCAAATTTCTGGTAGAGAAGTGGTAAAACTTCCCCATCACACTTGCTAGAAAAAGAATGACCTGAAAGATAAGTTCTTCTTAAATCTTGATGATTATAAATCTCACCATTATAAATTACAATTATATTACCATTATCAGAAACAAATGGTTGATTTGCACTCTTGCTCTTCAAGTCGACAATTGATAACCGGACCGCACCGATATCAAAGAATGTCCCAGGACAAATTGATTTTGAGTTTGGACCTCTGAAATTTATGCTTTGAAGCATATTTTCTACATCTTTAATATTATCTTTAATATTAAAATCAATTATCCCTGCAATTCCGCACATATTTATTTTTAGCTGGTGGGTGTGATAAGAATTGAACTTATGACCTCTACGATGTCAACGTAGCGTTCTACCACTGAACTACACACCCTTTGTTTCCTATACTTAATGATTATATTTGAGAAATTTTTTTATTTTTAACTTAAATAGGTAAAATTTTAAATTAAATAAATTTGAAAAAATTCTCAAATTAACTTCATTATCTTTTATCCAAGAGCTTACTTCTTTGATGTATAAATCTATTTTTTTTTTTGAAGTATTATCTTTATGGTCACGATAAATTGCCAGCGGTTCTTGAATAGATCCTATCTTTTTTTTTTTACTTAATGAGATTACAAAATCGAAATCGCCAATTATTTCATAATTTTTATTAAAATTGAGAAATTTAAATACTTCTCTTTTAATAAGTATTGTTAATATTCCAACTTTATAATCTTTCAATAAATTTGTTGTTATACTTCCCTCTGGAAGTTTTTCTTTAAATTTAATTTTTAATTTTTGCGAATTATTTTGTTTAATAAAATAGTTTGAGTAAATTAAATCAAAAATTTTATTTTCATTTATATATTTAATTTGTTTTTCAATTTTATCTTTAATCCATATATCATCAGTGTCTAAGAAGCATATAAATTTACCGCTTGATAAATTTACAGCTTGATTTCTTGCATCATATAACTTCAAATGTGATTTTGATTTGAAGTATTTAATTCTTTTGTCTTTTGTGTACTCGTCTATAATTTTTTTACTACCATCATCTGAGAAATTATCGAAAATAATTAATTCCCAGTTTTGGTAAGTTTGTTTCATAACACTATTAATACTCTCTTTAATATACCTTTCGCCATTAAAGCAATTCATTACAACACTAACAAGTGGAATATTTTCTTTTATTTTTAACACTATTATTTAATTTTATTGAATTGTTTAATTTGCCAAATTGAATAATTCAACATATTTTTCTTCTGCAAAAAATATTTTTCATACCAATTTGCAGTGAAACTTACAGCTTTGTTGAAATCAAGTTTACATTGCCATTTTAGTTTTGATTTTGCTTTAATTGAATTAAGCTGTAATAACTTTGACTCTTTAATGGTATTATTTTTTTTAATAATCCATTTTCCTCTCTTCCAAGTTTTTTTCATCTGCTCCACTAACTTTAGCACATTCATATTGGATTTTACTTTGGGACCAAAATTAAAAGACTCACCATAAAGATTTTTTTTATATTTTAATTTTATGGCTAGAGTAATGTATCCGTTCAGAACATCTAAAACATGTTGCCAAGGCCTAGTAGATCGAGGATTTCTTAATTCAACTGTTCTGCCGACCGACCATTGCCTAATGCAGTCTGGAATTACTCTATTTTTAGCCCAGTCGCCTCCACCTATTACATTTCCCGCTCGAGCGATTCCTATTTTTATATTTCTTTTATTAAAAATTAAATTAGCATAACACTGAGTTGCTAAATCGGCAGACGATTTAGAGGCACTATAAGGATCTAATCCACCTAATTTATCAGTTTCATTATACCCTCTTGATAATTCTAAATTCTTATAAACTTTATCACTTGTAATTATAACGACTACAATCTCTTTTTTTAGGCTTTTTATCGACTCTAAAATATTTACTGTGCCTAATGTATTACTTTCCCAAGTTGTCTTCGGGTCTTCAAAAGATTTTTTTACAATCGCTTGTGCGGCAAGATGAAAAATAAAATCAGGCTGGAATTTTTCAATTACTTTTTTAATTTTTTTAAAGTTTCTAATATCAGTTTTTTTATAACTGATTATATTGGACAATTGTAGATCAGAAAAATTTGACGGAGAGGTAGGTATTCCGTTAGAAACTCCTAATACCTTAGCTCCATAATGATGCATCCACATGGATAACCAGGACCCTTTAAAGCCAGTGTTTCCAGTTATAAGGACTTTTTTTTGATTAAAATATTTTTTCAAATTAACTTATTTTTGTATATTTTTTCTAAAACATCCTTATCTCTTTTAGTATCCATGCATTTCCAGAAACCATAATGTTTGTAAGCATACATTTGATTTCTTTTTGATGCGTGCTCTAGAGGTTCTTTTTCAAGAATTGTATTATTTCCCTTGATAATATTAAAAAACTCATATTTAGCAATAAAAAATCCACCATTTATCCAACCGGAATTTACTTGGGGCTTTTCCTTAAAAGAAACAACTTTATCTTTTTTTAAAGACAACTCACCAAATCTTGCTGGAGGACGTACCGCAGTAACCGTAATGATTTTTTTATGCCTTTTATGGAATTTTTCCAATTTTCTCAAATTAACAGTCGAAAGACCATCTCCATAGGTAAACATAAAATTTTCATCTTCATTTATAAATTTTTTCATTTTTTTTAATCTTCCTCCGGTGAAAGTATTTTTTCCAGTGAAGGATAAGGTTACAAAACAATTCTTATTTTTTAAGGAAAATTTAAATTTTTGGTCGTATTTTTTAAAATTTTTAAAATAATTCTTTACTATTTCACTTTTATACCCAAGAGCAATATAAAAATCTTTATGACCATACTTTATATAAAAGTTTATAATATGTACTAGAATAGGTATATTGGCTATTCGAACCATCGGCTTTGGCATCACATGGGTGTACTCAGGCAATCTAGTTCCTAGTCCTCCAGCTAAGATAATTACTTTCATTAAGCTACAATTTTTTCTAATAAATTTTGATTTTTATTCTTAATGCCAAATTTAATCATATTTTTTTTTCTTCTAAGCGTATAAATAAATATGTTATCATTAATTTTAGTACTTTTTAAACTTGGCCATAACTTTTCTGAATATCTATCTATTAGTGGATTATCACAAATTTGTATTACGTTAAAACCTCTTTCCAGCGCCTCTATAATCGCACTAGAAGTTCCTATGAAAATTAAGTAATTTTTTTTCAAAAATAAATTTTTTTTTCTTTTTAGCCCATTAACCGAAACGTAAAATTTTTCTAAAATTATCTTATTTTTTTTTGATGAAATTGCGGCTGGGTGACTTTTGATTTTAAATTTCGTAATATCTATTATATTTTTATGATATAGATTCACTAAATTTTTTATGACATTATCAATATTTTTTATAGATAAAGGAAGATAAATAAGATTATTTATTTTAGTTTTTCTTTCAAAAAATCTAAATGATGGTAAAAATAAAATTTTTTTCTTGTTCCATCCAAGGTGTCTGGTAAAACAATGAATCTGATCTTTTCCGTTGAGAATAATTTTTTGTGGGGAAGTTGATCTATAAATTAAATTTGCAGGCATGGACATAGGCGGGGAGTGAATATATCCAATTGTTTCTACCCGTTTAAATTTTTTAGAAATAGTTTGGATTAATTTATTCTGAAAAGGTTGGCCCTCATAGGGAATAATAATTTTATTTATATTTTTATGAAAAAATTTTTTTGTTTCTTTGACAAATATATTTGAGAAAAAATTATTATTTGATATAGAAAACAGGTAAAGCTTTGGACTTGCAAATAAAGTAAAGATGTTACGAATTATTAAATTTAATATAGGCAAAAAATTGAAACTTATTTTTTCAATTGGTTTAAATAAGACAATGTTATCTTTTAATTTTTTAGGAGTCTTTTTATCCATATAAATTACTATCCAAAGTATATTTTTCAATTTATTTGATCTCACATTTAAATATCTATCGACAAAAGATCCGTCGCCCTTAAAATCTTTTTTTAAGGCCCAAGTCACAACTATATTTTTATATTCAGGTAAATTAACAGGAGCAAAAATCTTATGGTTAATATATCTCAAACTATATAAGACATCTTTTAATATAGTAGTAAAACTTTCGAAAATGTTTATTTTTTTTTTCATAAGAGAATTCAAAAAAAAAACACCTAATTCAGAGTTTGGGCTTAAATATAATTCCTGTAAATTTCCATCATTTTCTTTTGTACTAAATTTTTTAATAAATTTTTTAACTTTATACAAAAGTTGAAATTGATCACTTGTATCCATAAAAATTAATATTTTGTAAGATTAAGAAAATTTACAATTTTTTTTAATTTTGGTGGCATCGAATTCCAAAAATTTCTAGCAAGTACTCCTCTTTTAGTTGGTTCTCCAAAACATTTTTTACAAGTTTCATGTTTTTCTAAATTTTTTGTTCTAAGATTATTAAGAAAAGTTTGACCTTTTTTTAAAATAATTTCTAAATCTTCCTCATTTACTTTTCCCAAAGAAATAGAATCATCATAAGCTAGACAGCATGGAACTACATTCCCATCCGCTAAAATTCCTAAAATTGTACTATCGCAATTAAAATTATCATTCAAAGGGTAAAATTTATTAATTCTTCTGCCATAAAAAAAAGGTTTAAGTTTAAGAGTTATATTGTCAAAAATTCTATAACCGTCTTGATTTGAATAATCACTATTAAAGAAATTTTTAGGATCATTTAATTCTTTTAGGGAGTCTTTGTACCTTTTATCAGAGATATCGTAAAAATATTTTAAAAATTTAGCAAACATTTCAACTGAGTCACTCAAGTTCTTAGGCACTGATGGATCGCCCACTTGCACACCGAGAATTTTTTTTACGTAATAATTAATTTTTTTTTCATTAAAATTACATCCTAAATCTATTGTAACATCTAAATGATTTAAATTTTTAACTCTATTACAAAAATCGATTACCCCCTTTACATATCTATCTAATTCTAGATTTAAACCTCTAGCATCTTTATGTTTTTTTGCATCTAAAACTTGTAGAGAAATTTTAATTTGCGTTCCATACTTTATTAAATTTTCTACATTATTTTCTTTATTTAATAACAAACCGTTAGTGATAAACAATACAGGAATACTTCTAGTCTTGCAGAAACTTAAAATATCAAAAATTCTTTTATCTAAAAGCGGCTCATTGAATTGTGAAAACGTAACATGTTTAAAGCCTTGATCCTTAAAATCAACTCTATCTAAAATTTTATAAATATCTTTCAAATCTAGTTTAGAGATTTTGTCTTCCTTTAAAGGATAAGGACAAAATGAGCAAGCCATGTTACAAGCTGCTGTGCTTTCAATTTGAAGAATATCAAAACCGTATTGAGAGAGTTTTATTTTGTTCATTTTTAATCGTATATTGTCTCTAAAATAGTTTCGTTCAAAAAATTAAAATCTTTAATTTCTTTAATTTGTGGATGATATAGTTTTTTTATAGAGATATATCTTGGATTCTTCCCTACTCTTTTTTTATCTAAAAAAATATTTTTATAAATAGAATTATGTAATTTTTCTCTACTAAGTGGTACTCTTTTCAATAAAACTTTCGTTGGTAAATTATATTTTTTTAAAAGATCCTCTATAGTATTAAAAATTTTATCTCTCTTTTTTTTCTCATAGAAAACTTCACATAACATTCCTATACCAACAGCTTCTCCATGTCTGATAAAGTCTTTTTTTGTTTTTAGTTCTATTGCCATTTCTATTGCATGAGCAAACGTATGGCCAAAGTTAAGAGAAAGCCTTCTATTTTTTTCGAAAATATCATCTAAAAAAAATTTAATTTTAGTCTTTAATGACAAATAACACAATTTGAATAAGACATTGGTATTTCTAGAAACAATTTGATTATGTTTTTTTTTCAACAAACTAAGTATAGTTTTATTTCCAATAATCCCGCATTTAATTATTTCGGGTATTCCAGCTAAAAATTCTCTCTCAGGTAAGTTTTTAAGAACGTGTTCTAAAATAAATACAATCTTAGGATGATAATAAGTACCAACGGAATTAATAATCCCTTTATAGTTAATTGCTGTTTTGCCGCCTATAGAGCTATCAACTATGGACGTCATTGTAGTAGGTATACAAATGTAATTTAACCCTCTTAAATATAAACTACTTGCTAGAGCAGACACATCTCCCAATACTCCTCCGCCGAAAGAAATCACTATTGATTTTTTGGTAAAATTATTAGCTAATAAAATATCTAAAATTTTAAATAATAATTTTTCATTTTTATTTAATTTTTCAGATACACATTCAATTTTTATTATATTACAGCCAGATAATTTTAATTCATTAAATATTTTTTCAACTATTTTCTTATCGATTTTGCTATCAAAGAGAAATAAAACGTTCTTATCTGTCTCAAAATTTGCGAGCACTTGTGACATTTTTTTTATATTATCATCTTTGCAAAAAAGGATTGAGTGTTTATTTTTGTTTATACTATACTCTAATTTCATTTTTTATTTATATAATTTAAAATATTTATCCTTTTTAATTTTTGCTTTTGCTTTTGAGTAATCTTCAAAAACATCTACTGAAAAACTATCGCCCTCTAGGCTAATTGTTTTAATTTTCAAACCGATTTCAAGCGCTCTTAAAAGCTCAATATCTTCAACTTTTTCATTAGCTCCAAATTTATGTTTTCCATATTCGATTAAAGATTTTGGTTTAAAAGATATTATTGAAAGATGTTTTTTAAAATGTGAATTTTTTTCCTTAAATTCATAAGGAATGTTTGATCTAGAAAGATACATTACCTCATTTTTTTTATTAGAGACTATTTTTATTATATTAGTATTGTTTGTGGGTTTTACTTTTAAATTAGGTAAAATAATATCTGCATCTAAGTTTTTCTCATGATAGTTAACTACTTTATCAATATGATTAGGGCTCAAAAGGGGTTCATCACCCTGAACATCTACTACAAACTTATATTTTTCGTTATTTTTAATTTTTTTAAAAGCCTCACAAATTCTTTCAGTTCCATTATTATGATGTTTCGAGGTCATTAATACTTTTGCACCAAATTTTTTTGCAACATTAAAAATTTCTTTATCATCACAACAAATGTAAGTTTCATCAATTTTTTTTGACAATATTGTTCTTCTATATACATGAATTATTAGAGGTAATTTATTAATAGGTAATAAAGCTTTTGCGGGTAATCTTCTAGAATTAAGTCGTGTGGGAATTAAAGCAAGCACAGAGTTTTTTTTTTTCATGATTTTAACCAACCTCCATCAATATTAATTGTTTCACCAGTTATATAACTTGAATTGTCAGATAGTAAAAATGCTACAGTTGAGGCTATCTCAGTTGATTCACCCCATCTCTTAAGTGGGATTTTTGAGATTGTCCAATTGTATAGTTTTTTTTTTGATTTGAATTTTTTAAAATACGAGGTTTTAGTAAAACCAGGATTTACCAAATTAGCTCTTAAATTTTTGTTAGCGAATTCTAATGCAAAACATTGAGTCAAACTTTTAAGAGCACCTTTAGTTGAACTATATCCGCTTAATTCAACAAAACCTGTTTCTCCTACTATAGAACCAATATTTACTATAGAAGCTTTAATTCTTCTTTTTATACAATAGTTGGCATAAAGTTTTAATATTTCAAAAATAGAAAAAAAATTTATATCAAATATTTCTTTTATTTTTTTTTTTGTAATTTTCTGAAATTCTAATCTTTGTCTTATGCCAGCATTGTTAACAAGACCATTTATTAAACGTTTGTCTTTTAATGATTGTTTAAGTATTTTTTTTATAAGGTTTAAATTCCTAACATCTCCAACAAATATTTTTAGGTTTTTAGTATTTCTAAATTTTTTTAAATCAGATTTTGACCGAGTAATTCCATAAACATAAGCACCGGCCCTAACAAATTGTTTCGTCATCTGCTCCCCGAGTCCTTTACCAACACCAGATATTAAAATATTTTTTCTATTTAAATTCATTTTACTGATTTGCTTATGATACTTTTATCATAATTAGACAATTTTATGTAAGTTTAAAACCTTATTTAGTTTTGAACTTATTCTTTTGATAATTTAATTATTATTTGCTCTGACCAATAATCAGCATTTTTTGATGTCACTTTTAAAAAAAAGTTTTTTGGAGGTTCAAATATCTTATTAGTATCTTCAAATCTTCCTTGCTTAATTGTATCTACCCAGATCACATAATGCGCGTTAAAATCATCCCTTGTTTTATCCGTTGGACAAACAAAATCCGTAATTACATTTTTTCCTGTTGAGATTTCCTTGTCTGATAAATCTCTCATTCTTTTTGCTTGTCTGATTCTACCCTCTTTAGAAAAATCCCAGTCATTATATCTTTTTCTTATTTCGTCCGCATTAATCCTGACTGATGGAATTTTCGTTGCTAGTTTATCCGCTAATGTCGTTTTACCAGCGCCAGGTAATCCCATAACTAAAAATTTTTTTGATTTAATATTCATTGTTTATTAATTAATTATAATTTTTTTTATTTCCTCACTAATATTGTTGGTCGTATTAGCGTAGTTGGTAATAAATTTGTTGATAGCTTTTTGTGTTTTATTATCATTCCACCAATCATCAATATTTTCATTCCATAATTTATTAACGAATTTCGCAGCAAGTTTTGCATCATAAAATAAAATTTTATTTTTCACTAAATTCTTTATAAAGGGTTTTGCTTCATTTTTAAATGGATTATCATTTTTTTTTAAAATTAATATTGTAGGTAAATTAGATGATATTGTTTCTAAAAATGGTGTAGAATTATAAGTATGAACAATTAACTTTGAATTATTGCAAGCTTTTGAGAAAGATTGAGTATTACTAAATTCAAAATTTTTTTTAAGGTTTTCGGAAAAATTATTTTTCTCTTTTGATGAAGGAGGCATTCTTAAAATAGTATTTTCCTTAATAGATTTATCCAAGTTGTTAAGAAAACCTGTTACATTTGAAATATAGTTACTATATATCTCTGTTCCAAATGAAGAGTCAGTTGAAATAAAATATCTGGTCCTATTATTTAAAACCATTAATAAATTCTTTTTAACTCTATTCTCTCTCTTAATATTTTTAAAAATAAAAAATCTTTTAATATTTTTGTTAATCTTATTTTTCCAGCCCCAACTCAAATAAATATCAGCTACAGATATTTCGAATTTTTCAGCCCAGTTGTACTTAGATAATCCATAAGTACCCCCATGCTGACTGTAAATAAATTTGGTTTTTTTGTTTTTAATTAACTTTGCAATGAAGAACATAACTTTTGTCTGAAACCATAAGGCAGTTGATATGAAAACCACTTTTGGTTTTGTTGGGAGATTAGCTTTTTTTTCGTAAAGGTTAAAATCTTTATAATTTTCTAAAAATAACGTCGGCAAAAAGTCACAAATCGAATTAAAACAAATATTATCAAATTTATTTCTAAATTTAATTTTTTTTCTGAAACTCTCTCTTAATTTGTCATTTATTTTACGATTAATTTTTTCTTTAATCTGAGCTCTTATCATTGGTAATTGTCTCAATTTAAAAGCAAGGTTAAATTGATCTTTAAGTCTAAAGTTATTGCCGTAAATAAAAAATTTATATTTTTTCCGATTAAATAGATTAAGTATATAAATCAAAAAATTTATAAACTTACTAAATTTTTGACCAGTATATTTTTTTTTTAATTTTTCTGAATATTTTATAAATTGATAATTTTTTTGATTTTTTTTAATAATTATTTTTTTTTCATCTAGAAATTGTTGAGCAATTTTTTGATATAGAAACTGATTCCAATAATCCTCTTGGGCAAAATCTACAAATTCTCTTGCATCATAAGGAACAAATAATCTTTTATCCAAATCTAAAAATAAACATTTATCAATCTTTTTATTTTGGAATGTTTTATCAATGTTTGAAAATCTCTCAAAAAATATGAATATGAACATTGATAACCATGGTCCTAAAATAATTCTCCATGTTTTATAATCGTGGTTAACATTGTGAACTTTATTAAGTTCTTTTGAAAAAAATTTTAATATTGTTTCAAAAAGAGATGAGAGTTTACGAAAATCCTGACCAAAAATCTTCTTATTCTTCCATCTCGGTGAGTTTAAATAAAAATTCTCATATTCATTTTGTTTTCCATTAAGATCTAATATTGCTGACTCAGAAACAATTGAAATAGTGCTCTTAAGGTTTGCTGGCCAGGTTTCTAGCAATGGGGTAAATATTAAATAATTTTTTTTCAATTTAGCTATATAGAAAAAATTCCAAAAATTGTGTATTTTCCACTTGGTTCTTTGATACTCTTTAAAAATTTTGTTTTTAGATTAATTTTATTAGTCAAATAATTAAGTGAATTTTTAGAAAAAACATGCAAGTGATCAATATGAAATTCTTCCCTATCTTTTCCATATAAAGATGCCCTTTCGTCTGGAACCTCTATATAAATTAAACCTTTTTTTTTCAGTATTTTCTTAATTTTGATGAGCATTTTTTTTGGACTCGCGACATGTTCTATTACTTTATTTAGAGTAATAAGATTATATCTTTTTTTAATTCTCAATTTAAAGAAATCTCCGTGCAAAGTCTGTATTTTCAAGTTTTTTCTAATATGTAAGCAACTTTTTTTGTCTGGATCTAAGGCAGTCACATCATAATTTTTTTTACT
>CACKCM010000006.1 GCA_902598735.1 uncultured Pelagibacteraceae bacterium
TAAATATAATAAATTACTATCATTGCCTCCCCCTGTTAAACCAATTTCAGTTTGTGCAGCCTCACCGGGACCATTTACTACACAGCCTATTACTGAGAGATTAATTGGAGTTTTAATGTGAGATAATTTTTTTTCTAATTTTTTAACTGTCTCAATAACTGGAAAAGCCTGTCTAGCACATGATGGACAAGAAATAATATTTACTCCTCTCGATCTTATCCCTATAGATTTTAGTATTTCGAAACCTGCTTTTACTTCATCTACTGGATCTGAGGACAGTGAAACTCTTATTGTATCACCAATACCTTCCATTAATAATTGTCCTATACCTATTGAAGATTTAATACTTCCAGTAAATAATCCTCCAGCTTCTGTAACACCAAGATGAAGAGGATAATCACAAGTTTTTGATAATTCTTTGTATGCTTTTACAGTCAAGAATATATCTGAGGATTTAACACTTATCTTAAAATTGAAAAAATCGTTGTCTTCTAACAATTTAATATTATTTTTAGCACTTTCAACTAATGCTTCTGGACATGGCTCTTTATATTTCTCTAATAAAATTTTACTTAGTGACCCTGCATTTACTCCAATTCTTATAGAGCAATTATTATCTTTTGCAGCTTTAACTACTTCTAAAACTTTCTCTTTAGATCCAATATTGCCTGGATTAATTCTTAAACAACTTGCTCCCATTTTGGCTGCTTCAATTGCTCTTTTGTAATGGAAATGTATATCAGCAACTATTGGAACGTTTATTTCTTTAATAATTTCCCTTAACGATTTTGTAGAGTCTTGATCGGGACAAGAAACTCTAACTATATCAGCTCCAGCCTCTTCTAAGGATAGAATTTGCTTTATTGTAGCTTTTATGTCTGTAGTCAAAGTATTAGTCATAGATTGCACGCTAATAAAAGATTTTCCTCCTACAGAAATATTTCCAACTTTAATTTCTCTAGTTTTTCTTCTATTAATCACTCTGTGGGGTCTGATTTCCATCTTAATCTAAATCGAAAATTGTATGTAATTTTTTTACTGCATTCAAAGTATTTTCTTCATTAATTATCACAGATAATTTTATTTCAGATGTAGAAATAGCCAATATATTTATTTTTTCATCTGCAAGTCCTTTAAACATTTTAAAAGTAATTCCTGGTGTAGAAACCATTCCAGCGCCAACTATTGATACTTTTGAAACTTTATCAGTATAGCTTAAATCTTTATAAACAATATTTTTGTTATTTTCTAATATATCTTTAGTTTTGATTACTTCATCTCTTTTAATCGTAAAAGTAATATCTGTAGTCTTATTATCAGATGATATATTTTGAATAACCATATCAACGTTTATCTGCTCTCTATACAAAGGCTCAAATATTTTAGCTGCAACTCCTGGCTTATCTTCAACTCCAGTCAAAGTAATTTTTGCATCGTCTTTAGAATATGCAACTCCAGTGACACTTTTAGTGTAATCAATACTTTCTTGATCAAATATCTTTGTGCCTTTTCTGTCTGTGAATGTTGATTTAACCTCTAGTGGAATATTGTACATCATTGCAGTTTGAACTGCAGAAGATTGCATAACTTTAGCTCCCACAGAGGACAGCTCGAGCATTTCGTCATAAGATATTTTATCAATCTTTTTTGCAACAGGTATTTTATTAGGATCTGATGAATAAACGCCATCAACATCTGTATAAATTTCACAAGAATCAGCTTGAAATATTTTAGCGAATGCTACCGCAGTTGCATCTGAACCGCCTCGGCCTATTGTTGTTATATCTCCATTCTCTGAAATTCCTTGAAACCCAGGCACTATAGCAACTCCATCTTTTATAAATTCATTAATTTTTCCCACGTTAACATTAATAATTCTAGCATTAGAATGCTCTCCGTCAGTTAATATTGGGATTTGCCAGTTTAACCAAGATTTCGCATTTAAATTAAGATTAATTAAAGCACCAGCAAGTAAGGCACACGCCACCTGTTCTCCTGATGATAAAAGCACGTCAAATTCTCTTTTATTAAAATTTTTAGAAATGCTTTTTGAGAGCTTAATAAGTTCATTAGTTTGACCAGACATCGCTGATACTACAGCAATTATCTTATTACCTAATTCATGCTCTTTTTTGATAATATTTGCCACATGTTGGATCCTTTCTATACTACCAACAGATGTACCTCCGAATTTTAATACTTTTTTAACCATTTTAGAATTTAATATAATTTTAAAAGATTTTAATATAATTTATATAAAAAATAATTATTTAATGACTACTATAAATAAAGAAGAAATTCAAAAGTTTTCAAACCTTGCAGAAGAATGGTGGGATGTTAAAGGTAAATTTAAACCTTTACATATGTTTAATCCTATAAGAATTGAATATATATTAGAAAAATTAAAAAAACATTTTGATCTTGATAGGAATAAGAACAATTTTTTAAGTGAAATCAAAATATTAGATATTGGTTGTGGAGGAGGTTTAATTAGTGAACCTATGGCTAGGTTAGGGGCCAATGTTACAGGAATTGATGCATCTGCTAAGAATATTAAAGTTGCTAAAATCCACGCAAAAAAAAATAATCTAAATATTCGTTATTTAAATAAATCTCCAGAGCAAATGGACGTAAGTGAAAAATTTGATGTAATTTTAAATTTAGAAATTGTAGAACATGTAGAGGATGTTAATCTTTATTTAAAATATTGTTGTAAATTACTAAAAAAAAATGGATTAATGTTTACAGCAACTATAAACCGCACTTTTACATCTTATGTTAAAGCGATAATTGGCGCAGAGTATGTTTTAAGATGGTTACCTGTAGGAACACATGATTGGAATAAATTTATAAAACCAGAAGAACTTGAATTAAAGATTTCCAATACAAAATTAAAAAATATTGAGGTAAAAGGTATGAAATTCAATCCAATCACTAGCAAATGGAAAAGATCTGACGATTTGTCTGTGAATTATATTATCTGTAGCTTGAAAAACTAATTATCTTTGATCCAAGGCACACTGATTAAATCTATACCTTCCTCAGCCAGCTCTTTTCTTTCTTTAGCTGTTGTGCTGCCATAAATTGTCTTTTTACTTTTCTTATCATAATAAATTTCTCTCACTTTATTACTAAAATTATCTCCAACATATTCAAAGTTTTTTTCAATGTATCTTCTTAATTTAATTAACTCATCTCTTTTGCTCTTGAGATTATTTTTTAAATCATTTTTATCATCCTTTATCATAGAAACCATTGGAGCCATTATAGATTTGCTAATTTTTTTAGAATTACAATAAATACATTCAAGTAATTTTTTTTTATCCAAGTTTTCGAATTCGTCAGAGTCTGCAAACCAACTTTCAAATTCATGATTTCTATGGCACTTTAAATTATATTTAATCATTTTTAATTTCTGTAATCTGCGTTTATATCGATATAATCATGAGTAAAGTCACAAGTATAACATTTGAATGCGTCATTTCCGAGCTTTAAATTTATTTCAAATTCTATTGAATCCCATTGCATATATTCTTTTAGTTTTTTCTCATCATAATTATCAGATATTTTTCCATTTTCTGCTACGATAAAATTTCCTATTTTCACTTTTAATTTTTTTACATCTACAGGCTCTCCTGATTTTCCGATGCCCATAACAATTCTACCCCAATTGGGATCTTCGCCAGCAACAGCTGTTTTAATTAGAGGCGAATTAGCAATTGAAAAAGCAATTTTTTTAGCACTACCTAAAGATTTTGCATTTATAACATTTACAGTAAGAAATTTTTTTGCACCTTCTCCATCAACTACTACTTGTTTAGCTAAATTTAAACATAATTTTTTCAATGCTAACTCAAACTTTTGAATTATTTTATCGTTAAGTGTTAAGTTTTGACCAAGTTTTAAAGTCCTAGTAGAAAAAATTGAAACCATGTCATTTGTTGATTGGTCACTATCAACTGTTATGGCATTAAAAGAATTAGCTACAGATCTTTTTAAAAGAGTTTTTAATAAGTTTGAATTTATATCAGCATTAGTAAATATAAAAGATAACATTGTTGCTAGGTTAGGAGCGATCATTCCAGAGCCTTTGGCTATACCACAAATTCTGATTAGTTCATCTCCAACTATTAATTCTTCATATGCAACTTTCGGTTTTGTATCAGTTGTCATTATTGCTGATGCAATTTTCAGCCAATACATTTTATTTTGCTCCTTTCTTAGTTTATCTACTAATTCAGGCAATCTATCCTTAATTTTTTCTACTGGATACTCTTCACCAATCACACCAGTAGAAGCAAAAATCAAATCTTTAATTTTTACCGTCTCGCTTGTTCCTTTTTGAGATTTGGACTCTTTAATTGTCAAAATTCTGGATAAATTTTTTGCCAAAATATCAATACTTTCTTTACCTTGTTTGCCAGTGAAGGTATTAGCGTTTTTTGTATTAATTAATAAACCTTTTATAATTTTTTTATGTGAATTGTTGTTCCAGGGTATAAATTCTGAGGTTACAGTGCTTGAGGTGGTTAGTGTTGCGTAATTCGCACCTTTGCTAAAATAAAATAATGCTAAATCATCTCTTCCATCACCATACAAATCAGCTGAAATAGAAGACATTTCTAGCCCATCTATTTGTTTTAAAGATTGAAACTCACCCATTTTTGATAATTTTGAATTATCTTTGAGAAAGTTTTTGATGTTTATTGTCATAATTACTATTTAATTTAAATTATAAATACATATATAGATGTATTATGAATTTATTTACAAGAGCATTTAGTAAAATATTTAAAAGCTCCAATCAACAAGAATTAGATCAAATTCAAAATCTTATTTTAGCAATAAATAATAAAGAAAGTGAAATTAAGTCATATAAAGAAAGTGATTTTAAAGAAAAAACAGCAAAGTTTAAAAAAATGGCTCAAAATGGTTCCATTAAGTTAGATGAAATACTTCCAGAAAGTTTTGCCCTGGTAAGAGAAGCAGCAAAAAGAACTTTAGGTGAAAGGCATTATGATGTTCAATTAGCCGGTGGAATTATTCTTCACAGTGGTAAAATAGCTGAAATGAAAACTGGAGAAGGAAAAACACTGGTATCAACTTTGCCGGCATACTTAAACTGTCTCACAGGTAATGGAGTGCACATAGTTACTGTTAATGATTATCTGGCACAAAGAGACTCTAAATGGATGGGTAAAGTTTTCAATTATCTTGGCGTGTCAACAGGATGTATTACTAACAATTTAGAAGATATTAGTAGAAAGAAAAATTATGCTTGTGACATTACTTATGCAACAAACAACGAGCTTGGTTTTGACTATTTAAGAGATAATATGAAGTATGAATTAGCAGAAATGGTTCAAAGAAATCACAACTTTTGCATTGTAGATGAAGTAGATAGTATTCTCATAGACGAATCCAGGACTCCATTAATTATCTCTGGTCGATTAAGCGATAAAACTTCGCTTTATACGACATCAAATGAATTTATAAAAAATTTACAAAAGAATGATTATGAGTTAGATGAAAAAAATAAAAATGTAATTTTAACCGATGCTGGTGTAGACAAAATTGAAAAGTTTGCATTAAGAAAAAATATTTTAAAAAACGATAACTTCTATGATCCAGCAAATTTAGATCTTGTACATCATACTAATCAAGCTTTGAAAGCTAATTTAATTTTTAAAAAAGATACAGACTATATTGTTAGAGATGGAAAAGTTCAAATTATTGATGAGTTTACTGGCAGAGTACTAAGTGGAAGAAGGTTCTCAGATGGTTTACATCAAGCGATTGAGGCAAAAGAAAATGTCAATATAGAAGAGGAAAACCAAACTCTTGCTTCAATCACTTATCAAAACTACTTCAGACTTTACAAAAAATTAGCAGGTATGACAGGTACTGCAATGACTGAGTCTGAAGAATTTTATGATATCTACAAATTAAAAGTAGTTTCAATACCCACAAATAAAGCTATGTTAAGAACAGACTTTAATGATCAAATATTTAGAACGGAAAAAGAAAAATATAACGCTATCATAAAAAAAATTATTGAGTGTAATAGTAAAGACCAACCAGTTTTAGTTGGGACGACTAGTATTGAAAAGTCAGAAAAAATTTCAAAAATGCTTAATGAGATTAAAATTAAGCATAATGTGTTAAATGCAAAGCAACACGAAAAGGAAGCCCAAATTATAGCTGAGGCTGGAAAAACTGGCGCTGTCACAATAGCAACTAATATGGCAGGGAGAGGAACAGATATTAAACTTGGTGGAAATAAAGATTTTAATGAAAATGGTGAACCAAATGATCTCAAGGAATATAAAAAAAATGAGGAGAAAGTAAAAGAATTAGGCGGACTTTATATTATTGGAACGGAGAGACATGAAAGTAGAAGAATTGATAACCAGCTTCGAGGTCGATCAGGAAGACAAGGTGATCCAGGTGCTACCACTTTTTTTATAAGTTTACAGGATGAATTAATGAGAATTTTCGGCGGAGACTCTATTGATGGTATGCTAAAAAAACTTGGCCTAAAAGAGAACGAGTCAATTGATCACCCTTGGATTAATAAAGCCATGGAAAGAGCCCAAAAAAAAGTTGAAACTAGAAATTTTGATATACGTAAAACTTTAATAAAGTTTGATGATGTGATGAATGATCAACGACAAGTAATATTCTCTCAGAGATTAAAAATTTTACAAGAAAATAACATTAAAGAAATTCTTAACAATTTTTTTGATGAAATAATAATAAACTTAGAAGAAATATTAAATAATTACAAAAAATCAAATGATGAAAAATATTTAATTGAATTAAAGAATATTACAGGTAACTCTTTAAATGATAAGCAGCTTCTTGAACTTACTTCAAAAGATAAGGATGCTTTTAATAAAGAAATGAGAGAATTATTTAAAAAAAAACAAAATTATAGGATAGAAATATTAGGTGAAAAAGAAAATAATATTCTCGAAAAAAAAATTTTTCTTCAAATCATAGATTTTTCTTGGAGATCTCATTTACAATATTTAGAACAGTTAAGACAAGTAATAGGATTAAGACAATATGGTCAAAAAGACCCTTTGTCTGAATTTAAAAAAGAGGCTTTTTTCCTTTTTGAGGGATTATTAATCAAAATTAAAAATGACGTGATTAAACTTTTATTAAATTTAAACATTGTAGTTTCTCCTCAAGAAGAGAATTCAGAAAAACAAACAAATAATAGAGATGCAGACAATTTTAAGAAAGTTGGAAGAAATGATAGATGTCCTTGTGGATCTGGAAAAAAGTTTAAACACTGTCACGGCAACATTTAAGATTATATTTTTTTAAAAGCGCTTAATGCTTTTTGTCTAGCTTCTTCATGTATTACGATCGGATAAGGATAGTCGCGACCAAGTTTTAATAAATTGTTATCATTTAATTCCCATGGTTTATGAATAAATTTTTTTGGAACTTTTTTTAATTCTGGGACCCATTTTTTTACGTACTCTCCATTTTTATCAAACTTATCACCTTGTAAAATCGGATTAAAAATTCTGAAATAAGGTGCTGCATCTGCACCAGAACCAGCTACCCATTGCCAACCTGAAACATTATTTGCCTGATTGTAATCTAGTAAACAATTTTTAAAATATTTCTCACCTTCAGTCCAGTTGATAAGCAAGTGCTTAACTAAAAAAGATCCCACGATCATTCTCACTCTGTTATGCATCCAGCCGGTAGAGTATAATTCTCGCATACCAGCATCAACAATTGGGTAACCAGTTTTTCCTTTTTTCCAAGCATTTAAAAACTTTAAATTTTTTTCCCAAGGAAAATCATCAAATTTTTTTGAATAATTTTTATTACACATGTAAGGAAAATAATTTATTAAAGAGTGATTGAATTCTCTCCACCCTATCTCTGCTAAAAATTTACTCACAGAAATATTCTTTAATTTTGAGCACTCTTCCCAGATAGTTTCAACATGTATTTGTCCATGTTTTATGTAAGGTGATAATTTAGACGTTCCAATAGTATTTGGGAAATTTCTATTGACTGAATAATTGTTCACCCTACTATTTAAAAAATTTTTTAATTCTCTTAACGCGCTTTCCTCACTTGGATCCCAAAATTTTTCAAATTTTTTAAACCAATTTTTATATGGATATATTTCACTCTCATTAATTATATTTTTAAAATATTTTATCTTTTTAGCACATTTTGAGATTTTTTTTTCTTTTGGTGGAATTTTCTCTGAATAAAATTTTTCTGCTGTTCTCCAAAAAGGTGTGAATACTTTAAAAGGTGTTCCATCTGCTTTTTTAATTTCTCCAAATTCATTTAAAATATTTCCTTTAAAAATTTTAAATTCAATATTTTTACTATTAAATTTTTTCGTTAAATATTCATCAAATTTAATATAACTAGGTTCATATATTCTATTCCAATAAATTGAAAAATTTTTTTTATCAAAAAGCTTTTCAAAAAAAATCTTATAAGTTTCAGATCGAATTATTTCTAAATTTATATTATATAAGTCTAATTTACTTCTAAATTGTTTTAAAGATTTGCTTACCCACCATTTTTGCGCTTCTTGTTCAAGGAATTTTTTTTCTTTATAAAGAAAAAAAACAACTACTTGTTCGTGTTTGCTAACTGCCTCTAATAATGCAGTATTTTTATTAATTCTAAAATCATCCCTTAACCAAACTAAGCCAATATTTTTAATCATAAAAAGTTTTAACAAAAATAATTTTTATTATCGATGTGTATAAATATCCTAGTGGTGGCCTTGGTAAGAATCGCACTTACGACACATACCTTTTCAGGGTACTGCTCTACTACTGAGCTACAAGGCCTAAAATCTAAAAGTTATTCTACCTTTAGTTAAATCATACGGAGTCATCTCAACCATAACATTGTCGCCTGCAAGGACTCTTATTCTATTCTTTCTTAATTTTCCAGCTGTGTGTGCTAAAATCTCATGATTGTTCTCTAGTTTTACTCTAAACATTGCGTTCGGCAACAATTCTGTTACTTTTCCTTTAAATTCTAATGTTTCTTGTTTAACCAACTATAAATCCTTATTTATTCTAATTCTTACTGAGTTTGCATGACCTTCTAAGTTCTCATGTTCAGCCAAGTTTATAACTGATGGCCCTAATCTTTCAATACCTGTTTTTGTTATTTTTATCAAAGAATGACGTTTTAAAAAATCATTAACAGATAATCCTGAGGAAAATTTTGCAGCTCCTGATGTTGGTAAAACATGATTAGGGCCAGCTATATAATCGCCCATAGCCTCTGGTGAAAATTTTCCAATGAAGACTGATCCAACATTTTTTATCTTTTTAATAATATTTTTATACTTTAAAGAATTGATCTCTAAATGTTCTGGTGCAATAATATTAACTGCCTCTAAAATTTTTTGCTTTTTCTTTGCATAAATTGCTAAACCATAATTATTTAAACTTTTTTCTGCTATCTTTTTTTTAGGTAAATCTTTTAACTGAATTTTTAAACTTTTTTTTACTGACTCAATAAAATCTCTACTATCTGAAATCAAAATTGATTGAGCAAATATATCATGTTCGGCTTGAGCTATTAGATCAGAAGCAATCCAGTCAGGATTAGAAGATTTATCGGCTACAATAGTTACTTCGGAAGGCCCTGCAACCATGTCGATACCAACATCTCCGAATACCTCTTTTTTTGCAGCTGATACAAAAGCATTTCCTGGACCAACAATTTTATCAACCTTTTTAAAAGTTTCTGTTCCATAAGAAAGAGCTGCAATTGAGTGTGGCCCTCCAATTTTATAAATTTCTTTTACCCCACATTTTTTTGCAGCATAAACTATTGCTGGATTAATACTGGATCCCGAAGCTGGTGTGGTCATATAAATATTTTTAACGCCAGCTACCTGAGCTGGTATACAATTCATTAGAACTGTACTTGGATAACTAGAAGTCCCTCCTGGTACATATACGCCTATATTTTCAATTGCTGAGTAAATATAAGACATTTCATTTTTATACTTATCTTTAATTTTAAAAGAGGAAAATTTTTGTTTTAAGTGAAATTTTTTAATTCTATTATACGCTAAATCAATTGAGCTCTTTAATCGTTTATCAATTTTTTTCACAATTCTATTTATCTCTGACTTAGAAAATTTAATTTTTTTTATGTTAAATTTTATCTTTGAAAATTTTTTTTCATATCTTATTAATGCAGTATCTCCATTCTTTTTAACGTGAGCTAAAATTTTTTTAATTCTTAACGAATTTTCATTCTGACTTAGTTTTCTTTTACTAAGTATAAATTCTAATTTTTTTAATGAATTTTTTTGATTAATATCTAAAACTTTTAACATCTTATATAACTTTGTGTTTTGGCATATTTTTAGTGTTCCAAGGTTCCCCTTGATCATCTAAAGTGACCTCTATGACTTCAGATGTAATCTTAATAACTGAGTCTCCTGCAAAAATTATATTCATTTCATAGTTATTATCAGGCATCTTACAACTTTCAATAGCTAGAAAGTCTAAAAATTTATCTTTTTTTGTTTGATTAATGTTTCTAGAACTTACTTCTAATACATTATCAAATTTGAGAATTGAGCGAACTCTTTTATTTTTCCTAAATACCCCTTTTTCAACGTCTTCCCACATAAACCTATTCATCTGCATTAAAAAAATTTTATTTTTTTTTAGATGCGCTATTTCAATTACACTTACTATTGAGTCTTGCAAGTGAGCTGAAACTACTCTTAAATCCTCATAATTTTTAGCTATAAGCTTTAAATTTTTACTTTTCATTTTATATTCTACTTATCTTTGCATTACACTTCCTAAGCTTTTTATCCAATCGCTCGTAGCCTCTATCAAGGTGATAAATACGATTTATAATTGTTCTATTATCAGCTACAAGACCTGCCAAAACTAAACTTACTGAGGCTCTTAAATCAGTAGCCATTACTTCTGCTCCAGTTAGTTTACTTGGACCTTGAATTGTTGCTGTCTTATTTTTAATTTTGATATTTGCACCCATTCTTTTTAATTCAGGAACATGCATAAATCTATTTTCAAAGATATTTTCTTTTATTTTTGAGGTTCCTTTTGCTTGTGTCATTAGCACCATAAGTTGAGCCTGTAAATCTGTTGGAAAACCAGGGTAGGGTTTAGTTGAAATATTTATTTTATTAAGTTTTTTTGCTTTTGCTACAATTACTGAATTTTTAGTTTTTTTGATTTTTACGCCCATTTTTTTTAAAATATTTATCTCGTTTTTTATATAAGAAAAGTTTATATTATTAATCGAGATTTTTTTTCCAATTAGTGCACCTGCAATTATATAAGTTCCAAATTCTATTCTATCAAAAATAATTTTATGCCTTATTTTATTTTTAATTTTTTTGCATTCATTGATAATAATTTTTCTTGAGAAAATTTTTATATTTCCTCCCAATCTATTTAAAAACTGCACTAGATCTTTGATCTCAGGTTCAGTTGCACAATTTTTTAGTATAGTTTTTCCTTTTGCTTGAAAAGCTGCAAGAATTGCATTTTCAGTTGCACCAACGGATATAGATGGAAACTTAATTGTTGTTCCTCTTAAACCTTTTTTTGCTTCTGCAATAATATACCCATTTTTGATTTTTATTTTTGCACCAAGTTTTTTTAGTGCTAACAAATGAAGATCTACTGGCCGGGTACCAATAGCACATCCTCCAGGAAGTGAAACTTTTGCTTTTTGGTATTTTGATAATAAAGATCCTAAAACTAAAACTCCAGCTCTCATAGTCTTTACAAGTTTATATGGAGCTAGAGTATTAATATTTTTATCGTTGTTTAATATCTCTAAAGAGTTTTTATCTTTTGAGATTTTAATTGTAAGTCCTATAAACTTCAATAATTCAATCATTGTAAAAATATCTTTGACTAAAGGAACATTAAATAATTTAATGCTATTTCCTAATATTGTGGCTGCTAAAATAGGCAATGAAGAATTTTTAGATCCCGATATGGATATTTTTCCAGATAATTGCTGTTTGCCTTTTATTAAAAGTTTTTGCATTCAAAAGACTAAATCTTCGGAAGAGTTACACCTTTTTGTTTCATGTACTTACCTTTTCGATTTGCATAAGTAATATTAGGTTTCTCATTGCCTTTAATAAATACAAATTGAGCCACACCTTCGTTAGCATAAATTTTTGCAGGTAATGGAGTGGTATTAGAAAACTCTAAAGTTACGTGACCCTCCCAACCTGGTTCAAGCGGGGTTACATTTACTATAATTCCACATCTTGCATATGTTGATTTGCCTAAACAAATTACTAAAACATCGTCAGGAATTCTGAAATATTCAACCGTCCTAGCTAAGGCGAATGAATTTGGGGGAATAATACACTCTTTCCCAATTTTTGTTACAAAACTTTCTTTTTTGAAAACTTTTGGGTCTACTATTCCTGAATTTACATTTGTAAAAATTTTAAATTCATTTGAAACTCTAGCATCGTAACCATATGAAGATAAACCGTAAGAAATTTTACCCTTCCTTATTTGTTTATCTACAAAAGGAGTTATCATTTTCTTTGTTTTAACAGCTTTTTTAATCCATTTATCTGATAGTACTGGCATATTTATATTTTTTTAAGATTTTATTTTTTTTTCTTTTTTTTAAATTTTTTTTTAAAGCTATTTCTCTTTTTTTCGACAATGAATCTTTCTTCTCAAAAGATTTCATCTATTTTTTAATCTTTGTCAGGATTTGTTAAGTCCTCGAGCGTTATTGGTTTGTCTATATCATGCATGACATCCTCTTTGGACTCTTTAGGGTTGTTATGTAATTTCTTAGCTCTACGTTGTTCAATTCGTGCTTTTCTTTTAGCCTCTTTTTTCATAGCTTTGTCACCACGTGTTGATTTATAATCATAGTGAATTCCCATAACAAGCACTCCTTCATTATTAATCAAATTTACTTCTTGGATTACTTTTTTTCAAGTATCTTGATTGAAGCATTTGAATAATTATGAACAAAATCGACAAAAATACGGCAACTAATACATCTTGAAAAGGTGTAGCTCGTGGAAATCCATAATTCCATAAAATTACTAAACTTAACCAAATGAACCAATTAAATTTTTTTAACATCTATAAAGCAGCCTTGTTCATTGCAATTTTTTCCATCTTTAATATTATTAAAATAATCAATAGCTCTAAGCGAAGTCATCATGTGATTTTTGTAAATATTCAAATATCCGTTTAAACTATCTGATAATTTCTTAGCTTCATCCATCATTCCTAATCTAATGAAATTGATAAGCATAATAGCATTTCCATTAGGAATTGTATTGTCGCCTATATCAACAGGCTTAAAAAATACGTCATTATTATTTTTTGGGTTTTTTTGAAAAATACTTTTATCATTTAAAAAAAATTTATCTATTGCCTCTAATGAATATTTTCTTGCTAAGTCCTTATATTTAAAATTCATTGTCTTTTCAGAAAGATCATTTAAAGCATTAATTAAAAAAGCATAGTCTTCAACAAAAACTATATTTTTTGAATAACTATGATAAATATTATTTTTAATATATTTTTTTTCAACTTTTAAAAAAAAATCTTCAGCTAAATCTAGATAACTCTTTTCAGATAAGGCCTCACTTGCTGCAACTAAAGAACTTATCCATAAACAGTTTAAATCTAATTGAGTTTTGTCATCAAAAAATGGTTTATTTCTTTTGGATCTTATCTTTAAAAGCTTTGATATTATCTCTTTAGTTGGTTTTTCCTTTTCAATTAATATAATTTTTTTTTCCCAATTTCCTTCGGGTTTTATCTCAAAATACTTTTCAATATTTTCAATATCTTTTATTTCATTGTAACTATAAACATAATATTTACCCTCTTCTCCGTCACTGTCAGCATCATAAGCAGATCCTAGAAAACCTTCTTTATTATAAAAATTTTTTTTTAAAAATTCTATAGTTTGAACCAATTTGTCTTTATAATACTGATCAGAGTTAATTTTACAGTATTTTGACAATAAAAGAATGAATTGGACATTATCATAAAGCATTTTTTCGAAATGCGGAACTATCCAATTTTCATCTACAGTATATCGAGCAATACCTCCTTCTACATGATCGTAGATTCCTTTTGAGCATATTTGTTTAATCAAAATTTTAATTGGCTCTGAATATTTTTTGTTTTTTGTTTTATTATAAAAATAAATTAGAGTTTCATAAACATTAAATGTAGGAAATTTTGGTGAGCCTTTAAATCCACCTTTTGATTTATCTAGATAACTTAAAGTAGTCTCTAAAATTGGTTCAAGATCTTGATTTAAAACATAATTTTTTTTGAGATCTAAATTTTTAATAATCAAATCTTTTTGTTTAATAATATTTTCTCTTTGATCTTTGTAAGCATCTGAGACTTTTTGAAGAACTTCCTTAAAAGATGGTAGGCCGTTTCTTGTCTCTTTCGGAAAATATGTTCCTCCCATAAATGGAACTCCATTTTCATCTAAAAACATTGTTAACGGCCACCCACCACCAGTTTGATTGAATAGTTGAAACGAGCTTTGAAAAATAAAATCTAAATCAGGTCTCTCTTCTCTATCAACTTTAATATTTACAAATAATCGATTCATTATATTTGCTGTATCATTATCTTCAAAACTTTCATGCGCCATAACATGGCACCAATGGCAACTGGCGTACCCAATGCTTAACAGTATAGGCTTTGAATTTTTTTTTGCGAAATTTAAAGTATCTACAGACCATGTTTGCCAATGAACTGGGTTGTCTTGATGTTGTTTGAGGTACGGACTCGAGTCGTTAGATAAGGTATTTTTATTAATTTGCATTGTCAAAAAATTTTTTTTTTATAAGGAAAGATATAATCATTAAACCCACAAATAAAATTATTGGAAAATAAATTTCTGGAGTTAAAATCAAATCGATAATATTAAAGTATTGAGCTTGTTCTACATAAGAGTTCAAACCTGCACCTATTGTATTCATAATGAACATGCTTGGAATAAATCCAAAAAAACTAGCTAAAAAGTAATTCGTTTTTTTCATATCAAATAAGATTGGTATCAAGTTTTGTAATCCAAATGGAACTCCTAGTCCTCCAATAAATCTATAAATAAAGAAGTAAAAAAATTCATTTTTTTGGAAAAGTTGAACAAATTTTTCGAATTTTTTTTCAAGTATTTTTTTAACCAAATCTCTAAAGAAAAATATTCCTATTGAATATAAAATTAAAGCCCCACACGAAATTGAGATTACTGATATGAAAGTACCTACCCATTTGCCAAATAATACTCCTGAGATTATCAATATAGGAGATCCAAAACCAAGAAGCGCAACCCAGAAAACAGAAAAAATAAAAAAATAAATTAAATTTATGAATATGTTTGCACTTATATAATTGTCTAAGTCTATCTGGAATTCTTTGTAGTATGAAAAATCGTTTAATCTGTTAATTTGTATATTTGTAAAAATAAAATAAAGAAATACAAATAATATGAGTAAATAAGAAACGCCAAAAATTATTTTAAGATTTTTACTCATTATTTACCTGTACAATAGACAGCAATTAAAATATATACCTTAAAACATTTATGAAAAGAACATACCAACCAAGCAATTTAGTGAGAAAAAGAAGACATGGCTTTAGGGCAAGAATGGCGTCTAAGACAGGTAGGCAGCTTATTGCAAGAAGGCGAGCTAAAGGAAGAAAAACCCTATCAACTTAAATTTAGATGGTTAAGCTTGAAAGTTTAAAAAAAAGCAACCAATTCAGACAAGTTCTTAAAGAAAAGAAATTTCACACAGACTATTTTTCTTTATTTGCAGCGAAGAATTTTATTAAACCTAAGTATAAAGCTAATTTGCTCATAAGTTTCATTATAAAAAAAAAAATTGGAAATGCAGTCAAAAGAAACAAAATTAGAAGAAAATTAAAAGCAATCGTCCAGAAATTATTGAAAAAAAAGGGTGCAATTAATAAAGATTACACTTATATAGTTTTCGGTAAGTCTAATGCTTATACTCAGAAACATGATGTGCTTTTGCAATCAATGGAGAAAAGTTTTAGTAAATTAAAAAAGTAAAATGACAAAAATTCTTATTTTCATAATTAAAATTTATCAATATTTAATTTCTCCACTTCTGGGTAATAGATGTAGATTTTTACCTACTTGTTCCGAGTATTTTATTGAAGCACTTAAAACTCAAGGTTTAACAATAGGAATTAAATTAGGCGTAACAAGAATTTTAAAATGTCATCCATTTAAGAAACTTGGCGGCAGTCACGGTTTAGATTTTGTTCCAATTCCGAAAGATAAAAAGGAGAGCAATAATGGATAGAAATGTTTTTGTTGCAATTGCTCTTTCAATGTCTGTTCTGCTTTTCTGGGGTGCTTTTTTCGAAACTCCAAAAAAAACTTCTGAACTAAAAACAAATCAAAAAGTAGAGCAAAAGAATGAACAAGGCTCAATTGCACCAACGATTAATCAGCCACAGATAATAAAAAAAATTACCAGAGAAGAGTCTATTAATTCGAGTAAAAGAATTAAAATTGAAAATGACAGTATAGTGGGTTCTATTAATTTAAAAGGTGCTTTAATTGACGATATATCTTTTAAAAAACATAAACAAAAAGTTGAGGATGAAAAAAATATAATTTTTTTAAACCCATCTGATACTGAAAACGGTTTTTTCATAGAGACTGGTTGGACAAGTATTGGAAGTAAAATTAAAGTTCCAACAAAGGATTCAGAATGGAAAGTAAAAGGTAATAATATATTAAGCGATAAATCTCCGGTTATTTTGCAATGGAACAATAATGAGGGTGTTACTTTTGAAAAAAGAATTGAGTTAGATGACAAGTATCTATTTAAAATATCACAGCAAGTAAAAAATAATTCGAATTCACCTATTGATCTATATCCGTATGCACAGATGACAAGGAATAAAATCCCCGACGATATTCAAAATTTTTATATTCAGCATGAAGGGTTTATCGGTGTATTTGATGATGAATTAAAAGAAGACGACTATGATGATGTGGAAGAAAAAAAAATAGCAAGAGAGTCAAGTGAAGGCTGGCTTGGAATAACAGATAAGTATTGGATGACTGCATTTGTCCCTGAGTCAGGTAAAAATTTTAAATCTACATTCCTTTACGAAAATGGATTTAAAGCGAATTATATTATAAATGAGCCGGTAAGTATTGGTAAATCATCAACTGGAGCAAATGAACTCAGATTATTTATTGCCGCTAAAGAGGTTGAGACAATTGATGGATACGCTGCAGACCAAAATATAAATAAATTTGATTTAGTTATAGACTGGGGATGGTTCTACTTTTTCACAAAACCTTTGTTTTTTGTTATAGATTATTTATTTAAAATTTCAGGAAATTTTGGAACAGCGATAGTGTTATTAACCATTGCTATAAGACTTATTTTCTTCCCACTTGCTAATTTCTCATTCAGGTCAATGGCAAAAATGAAAGCAGTTCAACCGGAGATGATGAGGCTCAAAGAACTACATAAAGACGATAAAGTTAAATTACAGCAAGAGATGATGGCTTTATATAGAAAAGAAAAAATAAATCCTGCATCAGGTTGCTTGCCAGTTTTAATTCAAATACCGTTCTTTTTTGCAATTTATAAGATGCTTTTTATTTCTTTAGAAATGAGGCATCAGCCATTTTTTGGTTGGATAAAAGACTTGTCAGCACAAGACCCGACTTCTTTATTTAATTTATTTGGTCTAATTCCATGGGATCCACCAGGGTTTATGATTATAGGAATCTGGCCAATATTAATGGGGGCTTCTATGTGGGTTCAGCAAAAATTAAACCCTGCTCCCGCTGATCCTATTCAGGCAAAAATATTTGCTTTCTTTCCATTGTTTTTAACAATCATACTTGCTTCTTTCCCTTCTGGTTTAGTTGTTTATTGGACAATTAATAATATTCTAACGATCGCTCAACAATACGTTATTGTTAAAAAAACAACTGTGAAAACAAATTAAATGTCAAAAAATATTTCTCTAGATGAGATAAAAAAATTTTGGCCTGAAAAAGCTCCTAATATTAATATTGTTCAAAAATATGTTAGAAAATATGAAAAAGAAAAAATTGTAATTAAATATGGTGGAAATGTTCTTATAGATAGAAATGTTTTTAATAACTTTATTTCTGATATAAATGTTCTTAATAAATTAGGTTTATCCATAATTGTAGTTCATGGTGGTGGCCCAAGAATTAAAAGAGAACTAGATAAGAAAAAAATTGTTTCAAAATTTATTAATGGTTTGAGAATTACTGACAAAAATATAATTGATACTGTCGAAGAGGTATTAATTGATTTTAATAAAGATATAGTAAGTTCACTAAAAAAATTAGGTTCGGAAGCAACTTCATTTCACACTAAAACTAAAAATATCATAGAGGTAAAGCCAGAAAGAAAAGAACTTGGATTTGTAGGGATACCAAGCAAGATTAATGATAGTTTTATTCATAATGCTTTAAGTAAAAATATAATTCCGATTATAGCTCCGTTAGGTTTAGGAGAGCATAATCAAACATATAATATTAATGGTGATACTGCAGCAAGCGCTATTGCAAAAAAACTTAAATCTAGAAGGCTGATCTTAATGACAAACGTTGAAGGGGTTTACGATGATCAGAAAAAACTAATATCGGAAATTAAACCATTCGATCTAGAAAATCTTATAAAATCGAAAGTTGTTCAAGGAGGCATGATACCTAAAATAGAAAATTGTGTTGATGCAGTCCAAAACGGAGTAAGAGGTGTAGTTATTCTAGACGGTAGAAAACCTCACTCAATTTTACATGAAATTTTTTCAGACACAGGATCTGGAACATTAATAAGAGAATGAAAGACTTAAAAAATATAAAATTTTGGTTATTTGACTTAGACAATACGCTGTATGACGGCGCAACAAAAGTATTCGACCAAGTAGATAAAAAAATGTCTAAATTTATCTCTGAAAAATTAAACGTCAGTATCGAAGAGGCTAGAAAAATTCAAAAAAACTATTTTCAAGAATATAACACAACTTTAAACGGTATGATAAAAAATCACAAAATTGATGCGGATGAATTTTTAGAGTTTGTTCATGATGTTGATCTTAGTTTTTTAGCCAAAGATAAAGATCTTGAGGAAGAAATTAAAAAATTAGATGGAAAGAAAATAATTTTTACAAATGGCTCTAGAGCTCATGCAATCAATGTCACAAAAAGAATTGGAATAGATAAGCTTTTTGATGGAATATTTGATATACGAGATTGTGAATTTATTCCAAAGCCTTCTAAAGAGCCTTATAAAAAATTGGTAGAAAGTTACAAAATTGAGCCACAATATTGTATATTCTTTGAAGATATTGCTAGAAATTTAAAACCAGCATACGAATTAGGGATGAAAACCGTTTGGATAAAAAATGATGAACCTTGGGCAGCAAAATATTCTGAGTCAGTTTTCATTGATTATAAGACTGACAGCCTAACAAAATTTTTAAAGGAGATTAATGAGTTACGATAAATTAGAAAAAATCATAAACGAGAGTTTTGAAAAAAAAGAAAAAGTAGGTCCAAAATCGGATAAAAAATTGATTAAAGCAATTGATGAAACAATAAATCTAGTCGATAGTGGAAAAATTAGAGTAGCAAATAAACAAAATGGCAATTGGGTTGTTAATCAATGGATTAAAAAAGCTATTTTGTTAAGCTTTAGAATAAATAAGATGGAAATGATGAAAGGTCCCTACACTACTTGGTATGATAAAGTACCTGGAAAGACAGTGAAGTGGAAAGAAAAAGACTGGAAAAAAGCAGGGTATCGTCATGTTCCAAATGGGGTTGTTAGAAAAGGTGCATACATTGCTAAAAGTGTAGTTTTAATGCCTAGCTTTGTTAACTTAGGCGCTTATGTTGATGAAGGGACAATGATAGACACTTGGGCCTCTGTTGGTTCATGTGCACAAGTAGGAAAAAATTGTCATATTTCAGGAGGCGCAGGTATTGGAGGTGTGCTTGAACCTCTGCAAGCTGGCCCAGTAATTATCGAAGATAATTGTTTTATAGGCGCTCGATCTGAGATTGCTGAAGGTGTTCTAGTTCAAGAGGGTGCGGTATTATCTATGGGAGTTTATATTGGGGCTTCAACAAAAATAGTGGATAGAGATACTGGAGAAATACATTTTGGAAAAGTTCCTGCATATTCAGTAGTTGTTCCTGGAAGCTTACCTAACAAAAAAAACTCTAGCGGGCCCTCATTGTATTGTGCAGTTATAGTTAAAAAAGTTGATGAGAAAACAAGAAGCAAAACTTCAATAAACGATTTACTCAGAGATTAATGACTATAGTTAACGAATTACAATTATCCAAAGATTTAATAAGATTTCCTAGTGTTACTCCGAAAGATGCTGGAGCAATTAAATTTCTTAGTAAAAAGTTAAAAAAATTAGGCTTTAAATGTACGATATTGGAATTTAAAGACAAGAAAAGCAAACCGATAAAAAATCTTTACGCAAGAATAGGTAAAAAAAGACCAAATCTTTGTTACGCTGGGCACACTGACGTAGTGCCACCTGGAAATATAAAAGATTGGACTATTAATCCCTTTAAACCTCTTGTCAAAAAAAATTATTTAATAGGAAGAGGTGCTAATGATATGAAAAGCTCAATAGCGTGCTTTGTGGCAGCTGCAAGTAAGTTTTTACAAAATAATCGAAAATTTAATGGTTCAATAAGTTTCTTAATTACTGGTGATGAAGAGGGTTACGCAATAAATGGCACAAAAAAAGTTGTAGATTACCTAAAAAAAAAAGGAGAAAAAATTGATTTTTGTATTGTAGGTGAGCCGACAAATCCAAACAAACTTGGCGAAATGATAAAAATTGGAAGAAGAGGAAGTCTTTCAGGAAAAATTGAAATCACTGGTACTCAAGGGCATATAGCATATCCTCATCTATCAAATAATCCAATAAATACTATGGTTGCTATATGCAAAAAACTTAAAGAAAATAAACTTGATAAAGGTAATAAAAATTTTCAACCCTCTAATTTAGAGTTCACATCTATAAACGTGGATAATAAAGCTCATAATGTAATTCCAGCTAGGGCAAAAGCTCAATTCAATATTAGATACAATAATTTGCATACGGCTGGATCTTTAAAGAAAAAAATAAGCTTTATCGTTAAAAAATTGAGTAAAAAAAATAAGTGTAATTATAAAATTGATTTTATGACAAACGGTGATGCTTTTTTGACAAAACCAGGAAAGACTATTTTTATGGCAAAAAAAATTATAAAAAAAATAACAAAAATAAATCCAAAATTATCTACAACTGGGGGCACTTCGGATGCAAGATTTATTAAAAAAATTTCTCCTTGTCTTGAATTTGGACTTGTAAATAAAACTATGCATAGAGTAGATGAGTGCGTCTCGTTAACTGATTTAAAAAAACTTACGAAAATATATAACAATATTTTAGTCGAGTATTTTAAGTGAAGATATACAAAATTAAAAAGTCTAGGATTGATAAAAACGGTTTATACGCCAACCAAAACATTAAAAAAGGAACTAAGATAATTGAGTATAAAGGAAAAATTATCTCAGTAAAACAAAGTGAAACAAATCCTAAATTTGACAATGAGAAAGCTATTTATCTTTTTAATATTAATAAAAAATATGATCTTGACGGAGATTTTAAATTTAATACAGCCCGGCTTATTAATCACTCCTGCGAACCAAATTGCGAAGTTTTTGGTTCAGGATTAAAGATATGGGTATATGCAATGAAAGATATTTTAAAAGACGAGGAGCTATCTTATGATTATGGTTTCAGTTTCGACTCAGATTTTAAACAATTTCCGTGCAATTGCGGATCTAATAATTGTGCAGGCTATATAGTTCGTGAGGGTTCTAGATGGCGAATAAAAAATACTAAAAAAAGAAAAAGATTGAAGATATGAAAAAAATTTTATTTGTAACTACAAGAAATCCTTTTTCCGGACGTTACTCTGGAGATGTAATAAGATCATTAAAAATAATAAATCTTTTAAAGAAAAAATTTGAATTACACATTATCTGTTTAAAAGATAAAAGTGAAAAAAATAACGAGAAAAATTTAATTTCATTTAATTATCCTAATTTGTTTTTAAAATTTATTTATTGCTTGATTTCTTTTTTTAAATTTCAACCATTACAATTTGGTCTTTTTTTTTCCAGAGATCTCAAAATTTATATTGAAGATAATGCAGATAAATATGACTATTTATTTTTTTATCATATTAGATCAAGTCAATATTTGCCAAAAAATTATTATGGAAAAACAATAATTGAGATGGGTGATTTATACTCAGAAAATTATTATCAGACATATGAATATCTTAATTTTTTAAATCCACTAAAATTTATTTATTATTTAGAGAGTTATTTAGTAAAAAAAATAGAGAATAAAATTTTAAATGATTTTGATAAAATTATTTTATTTTCGAAAAAAGAAGCAGACCGAATTGACAAAAAATTTAAAAATAAGATTATTCAAATTAATGAGTCTATTGATCAAATAAAAAATAAATATGTATTTTCAAAAGACAATTTTAGAATACTTTTTGTAGGAAATCTTAATTATCTTCCAAATCTGTTAGCCTGCAAATATTTTATTAAAAATATTTTTCCTAAACTTAAACTTGAATTTCCTTTGATCAAGTTTTGTATGATAGGTAGCATAAATAAGTTTAATAGATTTTTCTTAAAAAATAACTCAAGCATTGAAACTTTAGGAGCAAAAAAAGATTTATCAAAATATATAAAAAATTCTATCTGTGGTTTAGCAAATTTAGAAATAGCTACAGGTGTTCAGGGAAAAGTGCTTACATATATGTCGTGGGGACTGCCTGTTATATGTTCTAAAAAAGTTGCACAAAATATTGGTTTAAATGTTCTAAGCTACAATAATGACAAAGATTTAATTAAAAAATTCTCAAATTTAAAAACAAATAAACAAAAATGTAATCAATTATCAAAAAATTCATTGAAATTTTCCAAAGGCCTTAATTGGAAGAAAGTTGGCTTAAAATATTTGAAGTTATTTAATTTTTAATAAAATACTTTTTTTAAAAATAGACCTTCTGCAGGCGCAGGAGGGGCACAACTTGAACGTCTTTTTGATTTAATAATTTTTTTAATTTTACTTGAATTCCATTTTCTCTCGCCAACATATTTCAAACATCCAACCATTGATCTGACTTGTTTTTGTAAAAAAGACTTAGAAATAAATTTAATAAAAATTTTATCTCCTTTTTTTATAATATTCGCACTTTTAATAGTTCTTATTGGACTAGCAGCAGTGCATGATGAGGATCTGAATGCAGAAAAATCGTGAGTGCCTATAAAATATTTAATTGCCTTTTTCATTTCTCTTATATCTAAATTCTTATTAATTAACCATCCCCGATTAAAATCAATAACTGGTTTTGCTAATCTATTTATAATTACATATTCGTATTCTCTTTTTTTTGCACTGTGTCTAGCATGAAATTTAAATTTTTTTTTTTTTAAACTTAATACTGAAATTGGATATTTTTTTAAAAAAAAATTTACTGTAGATAAAAATTTATATTCATTTTTTATTTCACTTTTAGAATAAAAATTAGCACTTTGTCCTATAGCATTTACTCCAGCATCCGTCCGACCAGATCCAATTATTTTTATTTGTGTCCTAAGTGTTTTTTTAAGGGCTATTTCCAATGTTTCCTGTATCGATTTACTATTTTTTTGAATTTGCCACCCTGAAAAGTTTCTACCCAAATATTCAATAACAATTTGATAATTTGTCAAATCAATATTTCACCTTCTGTTATCTTATAACCAGCTAAAAAATCCTCAGTTTTTAAAATTTTCTTTCCTTCTTTTTGCAAAGATAAAATCCTAATTGCCTTGTCTCCACAAGCAACAGTAAGCTTTTTGTCTAAAACTTCTCCGGTTTTTCCAGCTTGGTCAACTTCTATTGCTTCAAAAATTTTTATTCTATTATTTTTATGTTTAAACCAGACGCCAGGAAAAGGATTTAAACCATTGATTATAGCTATTAAATTTTTTGCTGGCATATTCCATTTTATTTCGGAGTCTTTTTTATCAATTTTTTTTGCATAAGTCGCTTTGCTTTCGTCCTGATCTTTAAAAACGTGTTTATTTTCTTCAATCAAAAGAAGTGTTTTTAAAATAAGTTTAGAACCCAGTTTAGCTAATTTTTTGCTCAATAAATTTAAATTATCTTTTTTTTCAATTGTTACTTTTTCTTGAAGCAAGCAAGGTCCTGTATCAAGTTTAGGAACAATTTTCATTATAGATATTCCTGTTTCTTTATCCATTTCAATTATTGATCTCTGTATTGGTGCTGCCCCTCTCCATCTTGGTAAAAGCGATGCATGAACATTGATAAAATTTATACTTTTAATATTTAAAAACTCTCTTGGAATGATTTTTCCATAGGCAGCAACCACAACAACATCAGGGTTGAGTTTTTTTATAAAATTTAATTCTTCAAAATCTAGTTTTTTAGGATTTCTAACAATTAATTTATTTTTTTTTGAAAATTCTTCAACTGGAGAAATATTTATTTTTTGTCCGCGATTACTTTTTTTTGGATTTTGAGTGTAAACAGCTAATAAATTATGTGAAGATTTAAGAAGAGAATTTAAAATTGGAACAGCAAATTCTGGGGTTCCCATAAAAATTAATTTTAATGACATTTTTATAAAATAATTTTATTCGTGTCTTTCTTTTGTTTAATTAATTTTTTTATAATCATATCCTTTTTAAGTTTAGATAAATAATCAACAAATAATACTCCATTTAAATGATCTACCTCGTGCTGAACACAAGTAGCTAAAATACCTTCAGCTTTTAAATTTTTTTTCTTACCGTAATAATCAATATAATCTAAATGGCACTCAGCTGGTCTCTCTATTTTTGCAAAATGTCCGGGGAGAGATAAACAGCCCTCTTCGTGAATTGAAGTGTTTTTTGATTTAAAAGTAATTATCGGATTAATCAAAAATAAGGGGTTTTTTTTTTCACTTTCTTTGGAAATGTCTATTACTATAATCTGTTTAAGGATACCAATCTGAACAGCTGCTAAACCAATTCCGGGAGCCTCGTACATTGTTGTTAACATTTCATCCATTAACTTACGTAATTTATCATCTACATTTTCCAAAGGTTGGCTTTTTTCTCTTAAAATAGGATCAGGCTCTATTACTATTTCTCTTTTAATCATATTCCAATTATATTCTAATTAAACTCTCTGGGGTAGAGCAGAAATTAAAATTTTATTTCTAATTTTTATAAGATTCATTTTATTTAAAAGATTTGTAATAAAATAAATTGTTTCAGCATCTAATTCATTTGGTTCATCTTCACCTATTATCTCAATAATTTTTAATGTTAAGAATGCATTTTGTTTTTTTTCTATTAATTCAGATAAATTCTCAGGCACAGAATATTTTGAGGATAGATCGTTATAATCAAAATTTGCTGGTATTTTAAAACCATCTTTTATAAGTGAGTCAACTAACGCTAAATCCTTTGCAGAATAAAAATATTTTCTATTCTTGCTAATTTTTTTGAAAATTTTTTGTATCTCTTTTTGAATTTTTTTGTCACTATCGTTTTCAACATATAATTTAAGAATTTTTGACTGATGAAGAACCTTATCGTTATATTTAATTTTACCTAGTTCAAACTCTTGATCATTTAACATTCTACTTTCGGCAAGTTCTCGATAGTTTTTAGGCACGTTTTCTAAACCAATTTCTTTCAGAGAGTCACTTAAGAATTTAGAGTAGATATTTAAAATTTTATCTTTCTTAAATAGTTCTTCAAGTAAAAAGAGATATTCGACTTTTGTTTCAAAATTTTCTGACAGTAAGTACTTTTGATAAATTAATGAACGTCCATCACTTGATTCTAAAGTTTGATGTATATTCTTGGCATTAATAAGTGTGCTTAATTCAAATTTTTTTTGTTTATATATGTCAAAGATAATTTTTGCATTAACTTGCCCATTATTTGCTGCCCGTTCCAAATCTCTTAATTTATCTTTATCATTTGTATCTTCTAATTTAATTAAGTTGGCAGCATTTAAGTATTTCCAAATCTCTTTTTTTGTTTTCTTTGTTGGCTCATAATTAAAATCTTTAATAGTTACACTTGAAAGATAAAAATTAAGTAAATTTTTTTCATTTATCTTATTTGTAGTCTTATCTGAAATACCTAATAAAAAATTTATCTTGTCGTCAAAAAAGGCATCAGATTTTTTTTGCTCTCTTAAAAGATCTAGTAAAAGCTGAGCTTGGGATTTCTGGTTACTAAAAACAAAACAGTAAATCTTGAATTTTTCTAAATAAGGATCTCTTATTTTGCTATCGATAAATTTTATTTTTTCACAGCCCTCTTTTATATTTGCCTGCGCAATATTTTCATCAACAAGATACTGTATTACTCGACTTTTACCCTCAAACTCCTCATTTTGTTTCAAAAAAGACTCTATCAGATCCGATTTATTATTATCTATAAGCCAATTAATTTTTAATTTAACAAATTCATTATCACTCATTCCCTCCGGAGGATAAGAAAACGATAGAAAAATATTTTCAAAAATTTCACTTGATGTTTTTGATAATCTTATTTTATTTAATCTTTTAATGCTAGCTCTGATATCCTCTGCATCAGAAGTAGACCACATATTTAAATTAAAATCGAAATCGGCTGGATCATAAATTCCAAATACTTTAACTACCTCGCCTTCATATGAAAGGTTATCCTCAATTTTAATAGTTTCTTCATCATTAGAATTTAATGAATTGTTTAAATTTATTTTTTTTGAATTACTATTTTCGGGTGTATTTGATGTTGTAGTTATATCCTTTTTTTTATTCTTCCAAATATCAATTTTCTCCTCTCCCAGCACAGGGCTTAAGGATGAAATCAAAATTAAAAATGTTAAAAAGTTTTTAAAGCTTTTTAATATCATTTGTAATATCTATGTCGTATTTTTTTTGAGGACTAGGAAATTTAATTTTTTCAATTAAAAAAATTGAAAAAATAAAAACTAAAATGGCTATAAATAATTTAATCAACCATCTTAAGATTGAACTACCTAAACTTGGTTGTCTGTTGTATTTAAGTTGCATAGTTTAAGAATTAATTTAAACTCAATAATTAAGACATATTTATGAAAAATCAAATTCAAAATCTGATAATAAATTGAAAAAAAACGTAGTTTTAACTGGCATGATGGGTGTGGGCAAAAGTACTGTAGGTAAATTGCTTGCTAAAAAGCTATCTTTTAACTTTGTAGACATAGATGCTTTAATTGAAAAAAAAGAAGGAAGTCCAATAAAGGTCATTTTTGGCAGACATGGTGAAAATTATTTTAGAAAATTAGAACAGGAATTAGTCTTACAGGAAATTCATAAAAGAAATTCTGTTATATCATTAGGAGGTGGCGCTTTTTTAAGTCGATCTATTAGATCAGCAGTAAGAGAATTTTCAATAAGTTTTTGGCTTGATGTAAATTTAGATATTCTAACAAAAAGATTGCAAAATAACGTGAATAGACCCTTGTTAGGTAAAAAAAATATAAGTGAAACAATTAATAAAATTTACTTAGAGAGGAAGGAAACTTATAATGAGGCAAGTTTTAAAATAAATTGTAGTTTTTTGAAACCAGGGGAAATTGTTAAAGAAATTCTGAAATTTTATGAAAATTCATGAGATAAAATTTAAAGGTTCAGGTCAGAACTACTCCATAATTATCGGTAAAAATATCCTAAGTATTTTACCAAAAAAAATAAAACACCTATGTTCTAAGACAAAGAAAATAGGTTTAATAATTGACAAAAATGTACCAAATAAATTTATTAAAATTTTAAAAAAAAAGTTAAATAATTATGATTTATTTTTTTATTCATTCACAGCAAATGAAAAAGTAAAATCCTTAAAAACAGCCAATTATTATTTAGAGAAACTAATTAAAGATAACTTTAATAGATCTGATTTAATAATTGCAGTTGGAGGTGGTATCACAGGCGATGTAATTGGGTTTGTAGCAAGTACATTTAAAAGAGGAATTAATTTTATAAATGTTCCAACTACTCTCCTTGCCCAAGTAGATGCATCGATCGGTGGAAAAACAGGTGTAAATTCAAAATATGGAAAAAATTTAATTGGTTCATTCTTTCAACCTAGATTAGTTCTAAGCGATACATCTTTTTTAGATACTATATCAAAAAGAGAGATGATTTGTGGGTATGCAGAAATTTTGAAACATTCTATAATTAAGGACAAAAAATTTTTTAATTGGTTAAAAAAAAATACAAAAAATATTCTTTTGAAAGATAATAGAAAATTGAGATATGCAATTAAAAAAAGTTGCCAAATCAAAATTTTTTTTGTTAGTAAAGATGTTAATGAAAAAAATTTAAGAATGATTTTAAATTTTGGACATACATTTGCACATGCAATCGAAGTAAAAAATAATTTTTCAAATAAATTTACACACGGTGAGGCTGTTCTTGCCGGAATGATTCTTGAGGGCAAGCTTTCAGTAATTAGAAGAAAGTGTACTCAAAAAACTTTTGATGAAATCAAAAAAATCTATAGTAATAATAATTTAGATTTTACTTTTAAAAAATTCGATAATCGAAAAAAAATAGATGCTCTTTTACCATATCTTCAAAATGATAAAAAAAATGAGGATCAAAAAATAAACTTCATATTACTTTCAAAAATATCAAAAACAACTTTACCGAATTCGAATAAAATTTCTTTAAAAAAACTAAAATCTTATAGTAAATTTATTGTTCAATACTAATTTCTAAGGCATGTATTTTATCCTTCAAATCGTCTTTAAGTATGTTCATTATAAGTTTATGAGCATTAATTTTTGAAATTGAGCTAAGATAACTTGATTTAATTTTCAAATGTAAATGAAATTTGTCTGGAGAAAAAGATTTATGAGATTTATGCAAATAAGAATTATCAATAATTTCTAATGACTCAGATTGAATGTTTTTTTTTAATTTTTTTTCAATTTCTTGAAAATAAGATTTCATTAAATGAATTTTACTATATAGAATCATAATATGAAAATTATATGTGATTGGAATAATTGTAATAAAACGGGTATTTATAAAGCCCCGATCGAAAAAGATAATAGCAGAAAGTATAGATTGCTTTGTTTGGATCATATAAAAGTATTTAACAAGAACTGGAACTATTTTGAAAATATGAATGATCAAGAAATAGAATTTTTTATCAAATCGGATCTTACCTGGCATAAGGCTACAAAAAAATTTGGGTCTTCAGAAAATTTTTTCAATATACTTTGGAATAATGCTTTAGAGGATAAATTAAATATATTCGAAAGTTCAAATTTTAAAGATTTTAAGAAAACTAAAATATCTCAAACTGATAAAGATGCTTTAAACGTGATGGAATTAAGCGATGATGTAAAATGGGAACAAATTCACTCAAAATTTAAACAACTTGTAAAAAAATATCATCCTGATAAAAACCATGGCAACAAAAGATTTGAAGATAAATTAAAAAAAATTACTTTGGCATATAGCCAACTAAAAAAAACATTGGGAAAAAAATGAGTTCGGAACAGTTTTTGCAAAAACCAGATATCACACTATCAGTGAAGCAAACTTTTGGTTTTGATAGCGATATGAAAGTAAATGCTTTTTCAAAAAAAAACGAATACGTTCCGAAAATTGATTCAGATTATAAGTTCGATAAAGACACAACATTAGCAATTTTAGCTGGATTTTCTTTCAATAAAAGAGTCTTGATACAAGGCTATCACGGTACTGGAAAGTCAACACATATTGAACAAGTCTCTGCAAGATTAAATTGGCCCTGTGTGAGAGTAAATTTAGATAGTCATATAAGTAGAATAGACCTAATAGGAAAAGATGCAATAATTTTGAAAGACGGAAAACAGGTTACTGAATTTAAGGAGGGAATACTTCCCTGGTCAATTCAAAACCCTATTGCTTTAGTATTTGATGAGTATGATGCTGGTAGACCTGACGTAATGTTTGTAATTCAAAGAATTTTAGAAAGTGAAGGAAATTTTACATTGTTGGACAAAAAAAAAGTATTAAATCAACATGATTTTTTTAGAATATTTGCAACAACTAACACGGTCGGTTTAGGTGATACTACCGGTTTATATCATGGTACTCAGCAGATTAACCAAGGACAGATGGATAGATGGAACATAGTTTCAACTCTTAATTATCTTCCATTTGATAAAGAACTAGAGATTGTTTTGTCAAAAAATAAAAATTTTAATAATAAAGATGGAAAAGAAATACTCTCAAACATGATCAAAGTTGCAGATCTAACAAGAAAAGGATTTATTAACGGCGATATTTCAACTGTTATGAGTCCCAGAACAGTTTTGCATTGGGCAGAAAATACAGATATTTTCAAAGATAAAGGCTATGCTTTTAGAATTACTTTTTTAAACAAATGCGATGATCTAGAAAAAAAAATAATCTCTGAATATTATCAAAGATGCTTTAGTGAAGATTTGCCAGAGTCTTCAATTAACATATCTATATAGTGTGGAAATTAAAAAAAATAAAATAGAAGATTTTAAAACAGCTATAAGCTCTACGGTAAAATCATTATCTAACTTAGATAAAATCGAGGTTCATTTTGGTAATCAAGTTTCGAAATCAAGTGAAAATTCAATTAAATTACCAGATCTTAACCTAGTAAATAATAGATTTAATCATGAAGAGATAAGAGCGATAGCTGACTCGAAATCATTAAGATTGCGATTTTCAAACCCTAAAACGTTAAAAGAACATGAGCCAAGTGGAAATATTTCGAAGAAACTTTATGAAATTTCAGAGAAAATTAGATGTGAAAGAATAGGCGCAAGTTACTTTAAAGGTGTGAAAAATAATATTGAAAAGTTTTATCAAAAAAGAATTTCTGGTCTAGATTTAAAAAGCAGTGAAGACAAAATAGTTGAGTCGTTTGAGAATTATTTAAGGATAAAATTCTTAGATTTTAAAAACGAAAATCAAATTGATAAAAAGTTTAAGTCATACAGAAAAGACCTTAATGATCAATTTAAAAATAAGATATCTGAACTGAAAGACTTTATGTTAGATCAAGAAAAATTTAACTCTCTAATTTCTCAACTTATTGCTGATTTGAGTTTAGATGAAAATATCGATGAAGAAGAAAAAAGAGAAGAGGAAAATGATAATAAAGATAAGCAATCAAAACCTAAAGATCAGGAGCAAAAATCCAAGCAAAAAGAGGAAAAACAAGAAGAAATGTCAATCGATAGCGGTGTGCCTGATTTAGAAAATGAGGCAAAAGAAGCAGATAAAGCTGAAGAAGAGTTAGAAATTGAAAATAGTTCTAGACCAGATTTGAAAAAAAAAGGAAGTACGAATTTTGGAGATTTAAAATATAAATTTTACACCGAGGAATTTGATGAAATAATAAAAGCTGAGGAACTTGAAAGTGTAGAAGAACTTATTAGGCTTAGAAAAAATTTAGATCAACAATTGCTTCAACTAAAAAATTTTATTTCTAAATTAGCAAATAAATTACAAAGAAAACTTTTAGCTAAACAAAATAGATCATGGAATTTTGATTTAGAGGAAGGTTTGCTTGATACCTCAAAACTCACAAGAGTCATTATGGACCCATTTAATTCTCTATCTTTTAAAAAAGAAAAAGACATTGAATTTAGAGATACATTAGTAACAATTTTGATTGATAATTCTGGCTCGATGAGAGGTAAGCCTATTTCAGTAGCTGCAATTTGCGCTGATATTTTATCAAGAACTCTTGAAAGATGCTCAGTAAAAGTTGAAATACTTGGATTTACTACTAAGCATTGGAAAGGTGGATCATCTAGAGAAAAATGGATGAAGAACGACAAACCAATTTTACCGGGAAGGCTTAATGATTTAAGACATATAATTTATAAATCAGCAGATACTCAGTGGAGACAGGCAAAAAATAATATGGGTCTTATGCTAAAAGAAGGATTGCTAAAAGAAAATATTGATGGTGAAGCATTAAAATGGGCTTTTAATAAAATGAATAAAAGAAAAGAAGATAGAAAAATATTGATGGTAATTTCAGACGGAGCTCCGGTTGACGACTCTACACTTTCTACCAATACTAGTGATTATTTGGAAAATAACTTAAAAAATATTGTTAAATGGATTGAACAAAAATCTAATATTGAACTTTTGGCTATTGGAATAGGCCATGATGTAACTCGATATTATAGCAGAGCTGTCAAAATTACAGATGTTCAAGACTTAGGTGATGTTATGATAAATCAATTAACTGATTTGTTTGTTGAAAGAAACAAAAAGACTATTCATTAAGATTTTACATCAGAAATAGAGCTTTCTGAATAATCTTTTATTACATTTATCATAAGTCTAAATGGAATTAACATTATAAGTGTAATTAGTAATTTTACAATGAGATCTCCTATAGCTAGTGTAAACCATGGAATGTCTGTTGCATAAAAAGCTATAGAAAAAAATAAAAAGGTATCCGCTACTGATCCCAAAGTTGATGAAGCAAGAGGGGCAATGTACCAACTTTTTTTTCTCAGTCTGTCAAATACTTGTACATCTAAGTTTTGAGCAACAAAAAAAGCTAATCCTGAGCCGATTGCGATCCTAATTGAAATTACATCTGCAAAGTTAGTAGAAACAAGAAATGTCAGTATTATTCCTATTACAAAACCTATGTAAACTACCTTTCTTGCAACAACTTTACCATATGCACGATTTGCTAAGTCAGTTATTAAAAAAGTAATTGGATAACTGAAAGCTCCGTAAGTTAATATTTCACTTAATCCAAATTGTTGAACCGGAAACTGAACAAGATAATTTGAAAGAACCACAACAATTCCCATAAGAATTGACAATTTATAATATAAATTCATTTTATGACTTCGAAGAAATAGAGGCTTTAATTTTTTTTACTTTTTTTGACAACTTTGAATTTTTTGCAGATATTAAAAATTTATCAAGACCACCTTTAAAATCTACAGTCCTTAAAGCTGCATTTGCAACATTTAATTTAATATTTTTTTTTAATATGTCGCTTCTAAATGTCACTTTTTTTAGATTAGGCAAGAATCTTCGCTTAGTTTTATTTTTAGCATGGCTCACGTTATGGCCTTTTAAAGGTGATATACCTGTTAGTTCGCATCTTTTAGACATAAAATTTTCCTACAGCTATATAAGTGGAGTGATGATAGTGGTCAAGCATTAATTCCGACTGCCTCACTTATATTTTTAAGATTTTCTTTTTTTACAATTGAAATTAACTCTTTTTTCATGTCTCTAACTACACCTGGTCCCTTATAAACCATTCCTGTGTAAAGTTGAACTGCATTAGCTCCTGCAGATATTTTTTCAAAAGCTGACTCCCCAGAATCAACTCCACCTACACCAATAATCTGAATTTTTCCTTTTATTTCTCTATAAAATTTTTTTATTAAATTTGTAGACAAATTTTTCAAAGGTTGTCCTGATAATCCTCCTTTTTCATCTTTTTGAAAATCAGATAAATTTTCACGATTACTGTCTGTAGTATTAGATACTATAATTCCGTCGATTTTATGTTTAGTAATTAATTCTATTATTTTACTAATTTCTGAGTTGTTAATATCTGGAGAGAGTTTTAAAGTTATAGGCTTTGAAATATTTTTTTCTCTTCTAATTTTGTTTATGCCTGTTAAAAGTTTTTCGAGTTCTTCTTGGTCATGAAAATCTCTTAACCCTTCAGTATTAGGAGATGATATATTAATTGTCAAATATCCAGCCAATGATGCAAGTCTAGAGATGCATGTGTAATAGTCTTCCTCTTTTTTTACAGTTTCTTTATTTGGACCAATGTTAATTCCTAAAAAACCACTAGGTAAGTTGTCTGATATTCTTTTAGAAACCATTTCAGAACCATGATTGTTAAAACCAAGCCGATTTATTAGGGCCAGATCTTTTTCTAATCTAAAAATTCTAGGCTTTGGATTTCCGAGCTGCCTTTTAGGCGTCACAGTTCCTATTTCTACAAAACCATAACCAAGTTTAAACAAAGAATTATAAACTTCAGCACTTTTGTCAAATCCCGCAGCTAAACCTATTGGATTTGGCAATCTCTCATTAAATAAATTAGTTTCTAGCAATTCTTCATTTTCAACTTGAAAGATGTTTTTTGGTAAAATATTTAGTTTTAAAGAATTAATTGCTAAGTCATGAGCAATTTCAGGATCTAGTGAAAAAATTAAAGGTTTGAAAATTGAAAACATTATTTTATTTTATCATTTATTAATTGAATTGTTTCTTTAAGTCCAAAAAAACTTATAAAAAAACCCATTCTTGGTCCATTTTCAACTCCAAACACTACTTCATAAATAAGTTTGAACCAATCTCTTAGATTTTTTTCATATCCATTTTCTTTTCCTACAGTGTAAACGTGACTTTGAATTTCTTCAGGGCTAAGTGATTGGTCAATCTTTTCTAACTTTTTAACTAAATGTTCTAAAGCTTTTTTTTCTAATGAATTAGGTTTTTTAAATTTTTTTTTAGGTTCTACTTTATCTTTAAAATAGTTAATAGCGTAACTTGTTAATCCATCAAGTATACTATGGTCTTTTGGGTTAATTTCTTTATGAAATCTATTTATAAATTTCCAGAGTATTTCTTTGTTATTCGCGTTACTAGATCCAACTAAATTTAATAGCATTGAAAAAGGCATAACTATTTTTTCTGTTGGTGGATTGCCGTTATGTACATGCCAAACTGGGTTTTGTATTCGATCCTTCAAATCTTGCGCTGGGTACTTTTCAATAAGAGAAAGATATTCATCTACGGTTTTTGGAACCACTTCTGAATAAAGTTTTTTTGCTCTTTTCGGGTTTGGATACATATACAAAGCTAAACTTTCAGGTGAAGCGTATCTTAACCACTGTTCTATTGAGATCCCGTTTCCTTTAGATTTTGAAATTTTTTCTCCTTTCTCATCAAGAAATAATTCGTAAGCAAATCCATTTGGTGGATCTTTCCCAAGAATTCGACAAATTTTATTTGATAGTATTGCACTTTCGGTTAAATCTTTTCCATACATTTCAAAGTCAACATCAAAAGTAAACCATCTCATAGCCCAGTCTACCTTCCATTGTAATTTGCAATTACCGTTTAAAATATTTGTCTCTAATTTTTCGCCATTATTATCAAATACTACTTTTCCTGACTTTTTATCCATGTTTATCAAAGGAATTTCTAGAACAACACCTTTTTGAGGACAAATAGGTAAAAAAGGGCAATAAGTTTTTCTTCTTTCTTCTCTTAATGTTGGCAAAATTATATTCATAATTTCCTCATATTTTTCTAAAACTCGTATTAAAGAATTATTAAAAACTCCCGATTTATAATTTTCAGTTGAACTTTTAAAAGTAAATTTGAAATTAAATTTTTTAAGGAACTCTTTTAACATTACATTATTGTGTTCACCAAAACTCTTAAACTTTTTAAAAGGATCAGGTATTGACGTAAGTGGTTTTCCCAAGTTTTTTTTAAGCACTTCGTCATTTGGAATATTGTCAGGAACTTTTCTTAGACCGTCCATATCATCAGAAAATGTAATCAATTCATGATCGATTTTTTGAATAAAATTCAAAGCATTTATCATCATTGATGTTCTCGCAACTTCACCAAAGGTGCCAATGTGGGGTAGACCACTTGGACCGTACCCTGTTTGAAAGGTAATTTTATTTTTTTTTTTTATTAAACTTTTTCTTTCCCTCAAAAGCTTCCTTACTTCCACAAAAGGCCATGAAGAAGTTGATTGTATTAAATTATTATCAAGCATTACTATGGTTTATTAAATTTTATACGCAAAATACAGATATAATTACATGATATTAAGTTGAATTTTAGATCTATTTAAATAATCTCAATTTTAATGGCTACAAATAAAACAGTCTTTTTTTTAATAGGTATATTATTAATTGTTTTAGGCGCTTCTATGTTAGCACCCTACTTGCTTCAAGTAATTTTTAAAGAGGGCAGTCACAGCTTTGTCGCAGCATCCTTTGTTACAATGTTTATTGGAATACTTTTCATTTTAGCTAATCTAGAAAAAGAATTTAAATTAAATTTAAGACAAACATTTCTTTTTTCATCTTTAGCATGGGTTATGGTAGCAGCTTTTGGAAGTTTACCGTTTTTACTATCGTCTCAAGATTTTAGTTTTAGTGAAGCATTTTTTGAAAGCATGTCAGGAATTACAACTACTGGGGCAACAATCATTGCAGATTTAGACAATAGTCCAAAAAGTATTCTTTTGTGGAGAGCGATCATGCAGTGGCTTGGAGGAATTGGAATAGTAGTGATGGCGATAACAATTTTACCACTTTTAAAAGTTGGAGGAATGCAACTTTTCAAAATGGAAGGACCTGATAGTACTGAAAAAATTCTTCCCCGTACTGCTGAAGTTGCAACAATTATAATATCTACATATGTTGTTCTTACTGTAATATGTGGCTTATTCTATTGGATATTTGGTATGACAGTTTTCGATAGCATAAGTCATGCAATGACAACAATCGCAACTGGTGGATTTTCAACACATAATGATTCTATTGGTTTTTTCAAAAGTTCAAATATTGAAATAGTCGCAAGTGTTTTTATAATATTAGGCAGTATACCTTTCATATCATACTTGAAATTTACTCAAGGTAATAAAAAGGTTTTTTTTCAGGATGTTCAAATTAAAGGTTTAATTTACTTACTTTTTATTTCGATCATTATAATGTTTATCTATCTCTTATTTATTAATTACGAAAGTAATTTATCAGATAAAATTAGAATTTCTTCATTTAATGTAATTTCAATATTATCTGGAACAGGTTATGTTACTGATGATTTTGGATTATGGGGAAAATTTTCTCTAATTTTTTTCTTGCTTTTAATGTTTATTGGTGGATGTGCGGGATCAACAGCTTGTGGAATTAAAATATTTAGATTACAAATGTTATTAATATTTTTGAAAAATCAAATAAAGAAAATTGTTTCTCCAAATAGTGTGATTATTACTAAATACAATAATCAAAAAATATCTGATAATTTTATCAACTCTGTAATTATATTTATTTTTACTTTTTTATTCATTTTTTTAATAATAGCCATGCTTTTATCAATTAGTGGTCTAGATTTTATTACATCTATTTCAGGAGCAGCAAGTTCAATTTCAAATGTTGGTCCTGGCTTAGGAGATATTATTGGTCCAAATGGAAATTATAAAGATATTCCTGATGTTTCAAAATGGATTTTATCCGTTGGAATGTTGTTAGGGCGATTAGAACTTTTCGCAGTTTTAGTTTTATTCTTTCCATCATTTTGGAGAAATTAAGTTATGAAAATATATAAAAAACAGTCTTTATCAGAAACTTTCAAGGTTTATTTCGACAAAAGAATGATTAAAATTTTACTACTTGGTGCAATAAGTGGGTTTCCTTGGGTTATAATTGGAAGTAGTTTAAGTCTTTGGCTTAAAGAGGATGGTTTGAGCAGAAGTACAATTGGTTGGGCAGGGTTAATATTTGCAGTATATGCATTTAATTATCTTTGGGCTCCAATTATAGATAGAATAAGAATACCTTGGCTAACAAATAAATTAGGTCACCGGCGTGGTTGGATCATTACCATGCAAATTTTAATTTTAATCTGTTTAGTTTGTTGGAGTTTAATTAATCCGACTACTAATTTAACGTTAATAATTAGTATTGGTCTAATTATTGCAATCGCTTCAGCAACCCAAGATATTACTGTTGATGCTTTAAGAATTGAACAAATAGGCGAGAACGAGGGAAAGTCCATGCAAGCCGGAGCAGCAATGGCGGTAGTTGGTTGGTGGACTGGTTATAAATTAGGTGGTGTTATAGCTTTAAATGCAGCCGAGTTCTTTGAACAAACAGGTTTTGAAAACTACTGGCAGATAACTTTTTTAGTTTTGGGAATAATAATAATCGCATTCAATATTGGTCTTATGTTTGTTAATGAACCTCAACCGATTGACAGGACAGAAAAGCAGAGACTGACAGATAGAATGATTGAAGATAAGTTAGGTGTATCGAATTTCTTTACTAAAATAGCTGCTTGGTTAACCGGAACGATAATAGGACCTGTAATAAGTTTTTTTAAAAAAAATGGTTTTAATATTGCTATAGCAATTTTGGGCTTTGTCTTCTTATTTAAAATTGGAGAAGCTTTTTTAGGTAGAATGTCTGTTATTTTTTATAAAGAAATAGGTTTTACGAAAACAGATATCGCTCTCTATTCTAAAGGTCTTGGTTGGATTACAACTGTAATATTTACATTACTTGGTGGGTTATTTGCTATTCGCTCAGGGGTTATTAAGGCAATGTTTTTGTCTGGAATACTGATGGCTTCTACAAATCTATTATTTTCTTTACTAGCCTGGTTTGGCAAGTCTGAATTATTATTTGCTATAGCAGTTATATTTGATGATATGGCCGCAGCCTTCGCAACAGTTGCATTTGTTGCTTTTATTTCAATGCTTGTAGATAGAACTTACACAGCTACTCAATATGCACTTCTTGCTTCTATTGGAACAGCAGGAAGAACTACCCTTGCAGCATCCTCAGGGGCTTTAGTTGATTGGTTGAATGGAGATTGGGGAATATTTTTCATTATCACTGCAGTAATGGTAATACCGTCACTAATATTTCTTTATATGATTAAAGACAAACTTAAATTAAATGAATAAATATTTTACAAATAATTTTGCCGTAACAAACCTTCATAAAAAACCTTCGACCAAATCTGAAATTGTAACGCAAATGATTTATGGAGATAGTTTTGCAGTATCTAAAAGAAGTAAAAACTGGCTTAAAATTCAGATTAAAGAGGATAGCTACAAGGGTTATATTCAAAATAAAAATTTTTCGTTTGTGTTAAAACCAACGCACAAAGTAAATATATTAAAATCTAAAATTTACAAGTTTCCAAATAAAAGAAAAAAAATAAATGAATTACCTTTTGGCTCTAAAATTAAAGCTATAGAGATTAGAAAAAAATTTTTTAGATTTTCAGAAGGATGGATTAGTAAAAATGACTTGAAACCTATTGCCTATAAAGAAAATAACCCTTTTAGAAAAATTTTAATTTTTAAAAATATTAAATACAAATGGGGCGGAAAAACATTTAAAGGAATAGATTGCTCAGCCTTAATACAAATCTTTTTAAATTTTAATAATAAATTTTGTCCAAGAGATGCCAAAGATCAGGTCAAATTTTTTAAAAAAAATATAGAACTTAATAAAATTAAGAAAAATGACATAATTTATTGGAAGGGTCACGTTGCAATAGCTCTTTCAAATAAAAAACTTATTCATGCTTATGGCCCTATGAAAAAAACAGTAGTTATGGGAATTAATCAAACAATTAAAAGAATTGAAGAAACTGCTAAATTAAAAGTGATTGGAATTAAGAGGCTATAAAAAGCAAAGGCAGCTTCAGTCTCCCTCCACTGCCCTTATAAATAAAGTAAATGATTCGACTTAATAATTTAAGACTCTTATTAGTTGAGTGTGGATATATAATGGCGGAGAGAGAGGGATTCGAACCCTCGAAACGGTTTCCCGTTTACACGCTTTCCAAGCGTGCGCCTTAAACCACTCGGCCACCTCTCCCAGATACTTATCTCTTTTTTTTTATAGCATATGGTCTATAAAATAATATGGATAATTTAGTTGTATTAAATAATGAAAAAATTTCAAAAAAAAACAACAAATTTTATTGCAGAAATTTTAATTTTAAAATTCTCCCCGAAGGTTTAAATAAGTTTTTTAATGTTCAGTATATAGCTAGAAAATCTAATAATGATGAACACCATGAGCTAAATTTGAACGAAGTGAAAATTGCTTCTAATATAATTCAATTTATTTACTATGTAATATCAACTTTTAAAAAAAAGAATACGAAATATTATATAATCACAATTACTCCCTACACCTTTTTAGCATTCTTATTTTTAATATTATTTAGAAAAAAAGTTTTTGTATATCTTATAAGTAATGGATATGAAGAATGGAAATTCATTTTAGGCTCCTGGTCAGTTTGGATTTATCATTTAATGTACTCTATAGTTACTTCTAAAGCTACAGTCATCGCATTACATGAAAGACTTTATAAAAAAAAAAATGGTTATGTAATATCATCTTCAACTTTAAATGAAGAATGGCTTCAAAATATTAAGAAACCCAACTTAAATAAAATCAAATTTCTAAATGTATCAAGGGTAAATCCTGAAAAAGGAATTTTTGAATTTCTCGAAATGTTTAAACAATTAAAAATAGATGCTGAAATTTCAATAGTAGGAAACATTAAAAATAAATCTTTACAAAATAAGTTTCAATCAATTATTCAAAATAGTCCTAATATAAAATTTCCAGGTTACATATCTGATCGTAAATTATTAATTGATACTTTTGATACGCATAATATTTTAATTCTACCATCATATACTGAAGGTCAACCATACGTAGTTGATGAGTCACTTGCTAGAAGACGCCCTGTGCTTATATTCGAAGATATAGAACATATCATTAAGGGAAGGAAAGGTATTTTTGTTTCAAAAAGAGATGTGATTTCCTTGACTGAAAAAATTAAATTTATAATGAATAATTATATTGATATTCAAAAAGAAATTCAGGAAAATAAATTTCCCTTAGAGAGAGATATGTTTAAACAAATTGCAAGTGTAATTAATAAAAATTAGCTTTTTTTAAATTGCTGATTCCCTCTTTAATAGAAATTTTTGGTCTCCAATTAATATCTTTTTTTATTTTAGATATATTAGCTAGAGAATGTTTTGGTTCACCTGGTCTTAAAGGAACATATTTTTTTTTTCCACCAAATAATTTTGCGATAGAATTTATCGAAGTTTTTTTCCCAGATCCTAAATTATATATTTTATTAACTAATTTACTTTTTATGATTTTTATGAAAGCTTCACTAAGATCATCCACATGTATAAAATCTCTTGTTTGCTTTCCATCACCTACTACGGTTAATGGTTTTTTATTTTTCGTTTGTTTCAAAAAATTGCCTATAACCGCACTGTATTGTCCAGAAGTATTTAATCGCGGGCCATAAACATTAAAAAACCTCAAAGAAATATTTGGCATACCAAATGACAAAGCATAACTCATTACTATTTCCTCACCTATGAATTTTGTTGCTGCGTAAGGATGTTTGAGATCGATTTTTTCTTTTTCTGAAGTTGGAAAACTTTTTGTATTTCCGTAACAGCTTGATGATGCAGCATAAATTAGTTTTTTAATTTTTGCCTTTTTTGCTGCCTGCACTACCTTAAGTGTCCCAATAGCATTATTAATAAAGTATTTTCTAGGATTTTTAATACTTGGAATAATCTCAGCAAGACCTGCTAAATGAAAAACATAATCTGCACCTTTAAAATATTGATCTAAGTTTTTATTCTTAGAGATGTCTATTTTGAATATTTTTAAATTTTTTTTTTTGTGGTGAGATAAATTAGATTTCTTCCCAGATACAAAATTATCTAAAACAATCACTTTATGTCCAATCCTGATAAGGTGATCTGCTAAATTGCTGCCTATAAAACCTGCGCCTCCTGTGATGATTGACTTTGAAAACTTCACTTTGATTATAATTCCTTATTTTTTTATCTTTAAATCCATCCATTATCCCCAGATAAATGATAATTATTCTTTAAATTATATTTTTTCCACGCTCCATCATGATCAATAATTAACCTGCAATTTTTTAAATACTTTTCTAAAATTTTTTTTGATATATTAAATTGTCTATGTTCAACAGTAATTATTAGGCAATCAAAGTTTTGTAAATCTTTAGGAAAATTAAAAGTTTTTACTTTTACAGCTTTGTATATCTCTTTTTTAGTAAAATATGGATCAAATAATCTTACTTTTAACTTTTTTTTCAACAGAGACTTAACTAAAGGAATGACTTTGGAAAGAACACTTACTTTTAAATCTCCTTTATAGGATAAACCAAGAATACCAATTTTTTTCAAACCTTTACTTGCGATAGAATTCGCAATTGATTTACTCATTCCATCATCTGTTTTGATTGTTTCTCTTAGCAAGGAAAGCTTATTTATATTTTTCACTTGAGATAAAATGTATCTGCTTGATAGAGGAATACAATATCCTCCTGCACCTATACCAGGATGAAAAGTTTCAACATTCCACTTAGTCCCGACAAGTTTCAGAACTTCTCTTATATTATCTTTTGGAAAAGCTAAAGAAAGTTGATTTGCTAAAGTAATATCCATATGTCTATAGGCATTCTCTACACTTTTTACCATTTCTGAAACTCTATAAGAACTTGCTACATGAAGTTTTTTACAAACAATAGACAGCACATCTTTTGCAACTTTCGTAGATTGTCTATCTGTAGATCCATACACTCTGTCTAAATTTTCAAGATTCTTGCCACCTTCTATAAACCAGTCTCTTCTTGGGGCAATTGATAACAAAATATTCTTGCCAACAATCTTCTTTTTCTTTTTTAAAAAGGGGATAATTTTTTTATCAGAAACTTTGGGGGCTAGAGTCGACTCCACAATTATTATTGGAGGATTTTTAGGATTATAATTTATTTTAGATATATTATTAAGAACATTAAGTAATGGTTTATAATAAGGTTTGCCATCTTTTTCTGTTGGAATTGCGATAAAATGTACTAGAAAATCTTCAGTTATAAGATTTTTATAATTAGACGTAGCTTTTAAAAAATTTGATTTTACTAATTTTTTAATATCGAACCCAAACCAATTTTCTAAATCAGCAAGAGGAAGGACTCCTGAATTAATTTTGTTAATTTTATCTTTATTGATATCGTAACCAACACATTTAACTTTTTTCTTAGCAAAATAAACCATCGTAGATAAACCAATATAACCAGTACCCCAAACTGCTATTTTAAATTTTTTTGATTTTAGTAATTTTTGATAATTCATTTTTATTAACTAATTAATTGATACATAAATATACATATTTTTATAATTATTAAAGCCTTAATTATTTTCCTTATTAATTTTCAATACACCTATAAAAGCTTCTTGTGGTATCTCAACTTTTCCAAATTGCTTTGATCTAGCTTTACCTTTTTTTTGTTTTTCTAAAAGTTTTCTTTTTCTATCAGTAGCTCCACCACCATGAATTTTTGTCAAGACATCTTTTTTAAATCCTTTGATAGACTCTCTAGCAACTATTTTTCCACCAATCGCCGCCTGTACAGGTATCATAAAGTTATGTCTTGGAATTAAATCTTTTAATTTTTCACAGACTTGTCTTCCAGTTTTTTGAGCAAAGTCTTTATGAATAATCATTGCTAAAGCATCGACGGGCTCTGAGTTTACTAAAATTCCTAACTTAACTAGATCGCCTTCTCTATAATCAGAGATTTCATAATCAAAGCTAGCATAACCACTCGAAACCGATTTTAATCTATCATTAAAGTCAAATACTACTTCATTAAGTGGTAAATCATATGATACTACTGCTCTGTTTCCAGAGTAAGATAGATTTGTTTGAACCCCTCTTTTATCTTGGCATATCTTCATGATTGAACCTAAGTACTCATCTGGAGTTATAATAGTGGATTTAATCCAAGGTTCCTCAATTTTTTCAATCTGCGAGGGATCAGGCATGTTTGTCGGATTTTGTAAATCCAAAATTTTACTTGTAGTCGTATGAACTTTATAAATAACTCCTGGCGTAGTTGTTATTAAGCTTACATCAAATTCTCTTTCAAGCCTTTCTGTTATTATCTCAAGATGTAAAAGACCCAAGAAACCACATCTAAACCCAAGACCTAAGGCACTTGAAGACTCAGGTTCATATGAAAAACTCGCGTCATTTAATTTAAGTTTGGCTAAACCATCTTTTAATTTTTGGTACTCTGAGCTATCAACTGGAAATAACCCACAAAATACAACTGGCTTACTCGGCTTAAATCCAGGTAAAGGATCATTAATTGGATTGTTAGCATCACATATTGTGTCTCCAACTTTTGTTTCTGAAAGAGATTTTATACCTGTTATTATAAATCCAATTTCTCCTGAATTAAGTTCATCTATGTCGGTCGGTTTAGGTGTAAAGACTCCTACTTTTTCAATTAAATGCTCTTGGTTATTAGACATTAATTTTATCTTCATGCCTTTTTTTAATTTACCGTTAATTAAGCGAACTAGAATAACTACTCCGAGATAACTATCATACCAACTGTCCACTAATAAACATTTGAGTTTTTCGTTAGAAATACCCTTTGGCGGGGGTAACTTATTTATTATTGCCTCTAAAATATCATCAATACCCTCACCAGTTTTACCTGAGCAAGGAATCGCATTTGTAGTTTCAATTCCAACTACGTCTTCTATTTCTTTTTTTGTTTTTTCTATATCTGAAGCAGGTAAATCTATTTTATTTAATACAGGTATTACCTCATGATTTATCTCAAGGGCTTGATATACGTTCGCCAAGGTTTGAGCTTCCACTCCTTGGGTACTATCGACGATCAAAAGTGAGCCTTCGCATGCCGATAGTGATCTGCTTACCTCATATCCAAAATCCACGTGTCCAGGTGTATCGATTATATTAAGTTTATAACTTTGACCATCTTTACTTTTATAATCAAGTTTTACTGTTTGAGCCTTTATTGTAATACCTCGCTCTCTTTCTATATCCATTGAGTCTAAAACTTGTTGTTTCATCTCCCTGTCCGACAACCCTCCACACTTATGAATTATTCTATCTGCGATAGTAGATTTACCGTGATCAATATGCGCAATTATAGAAAAATTACGTATTCTTTTTATATCTGACATTAAGACCTAATTGTAGCGCCTGTTTTTTCTTTAACTACATCAATAATTTTTTTACTAATCTGATCGATATCTTTTTCACTCAAAGTTTTATTTAAAGACTGTAAAGTAACATTAATTGCAACTGATTTTTTATCTTTGGGAATATTTTCTCCTTCGTAAACATCAAAAGTTGTAACTTCTTGAATGAGTGACTCATCTATTTCTTTAATAATCTTTTCTAACAACCCTATCTTAAAAATTTTATCAATTACAAAAGCGAAATCTCTTTCAGATTTTTGAAAATCTGAAGGTTTAAAACTTTTTTTTAGTTGTCTTAACTTTTTATTAGGTTCTGGTATATTCTTTAAAAATATTTCTAGTCCATAAATATTTGGCTCTTTAAAATCCAATTTTTTTACTATGGCAGGATGTAATTCTCCAAAGTAAGCGAGGTGAGGGCCTTTTTGTGATTTTAAATTTATAGAACCAGATCTTCCAGGATGGTAGCACTGTTTTGTATTATCACTTATAAAAAGCTCTCTCTCAGATAATCCAAATTCAATTAAAGTTTTGACAACGTCGCTTTTTATATCAAACACATCTATATTTCTCTCCTTTTCAATCCAGCTTTTTCTATTTACTTTCCCTGACTTTAAAGCGCCAGCTACAATTTGTTGTTCTCCAGGATTTTTTCCAAAAAATACTGGCCCTATTTCAAATAGAGATACATCCTCATAACCTCTATCTTGGTTTTTTTTTAGATAAATTGAAAGATTTGAAAAGATTGATCTTCTCAAAACATTAAGATCCGAAGAAATAGGATTTAAAATTTGAATTTCCTTTTCACCTTTTGAAAATTGACTATCAATTTTAGAGTCAGTAAATGACCAGGTAACTGACTCGAGAAATCCTTTTGATGCAAGAGATCTTTGTGACAAATGAAATAGTTTTTGTTTAAAATTTAAAGTTTCATTTTCTCTAATTCTATCAGGGGTGATTAGTTTTATATTTTTGAAACCTTTAATTCGTATAAGTTCCTCAATTATATCTACATCTTGACTAATATCTGGCCTCCATGAAGGAATTTCTACTTTAAGATTTTTTTTTTCTTTTTTGCAAATAAATCCTAATGAAATCAGAATTTTTTGTGCCTCATTAAGAGAAATTGGTATACCAATTAAATTTTCAAAATTATCAATATCAAAATTTATAATTTTTCTTTTTTGAGAATTTTTTCCGGTAATCGTAAATTTGCTAGCTTCCCCTCCACATATCTTCAATATCAAATCGGTAGCAACTTGTAAGCCCTCTGATACAGATTTGGGATCAATGCCCCTTTCAAATCTAAATTTTGCATCAGTATTAATTGCTAATTCTCGAGATGTTTTTCTAATTGAAGATGGTAGAAAATATGCAGATTCAAGTAAAATATTTTTAGTATCGAATTCTGTCGAAGTTTTTGTTCCCCCAATAATTCCACCGAGGCCCAAAATACTAGACTTGTCAGTGATAACACACATCCCTTTTTTAAGTTTATATTTCTTATTATCTAGTGCTTCAAATTCCTCACCTTCTTTTGAGTCTCTTATAATTATCTCTCTATCAATTTTATCTGCATCATAAGCATGCAATGGACGGTTCAAATCAAACATCACATAATTAGTAATATCAACAACAGCAGAGATTGGTTTCAAGCCAAGAGCATAAAGTTTATTTTTTAACCATTCTGGACTCTCTTTATTAACTATATTTTTAATATAACAACTTCCAAATGTGAGACACCCTTGATGCTTATCTTTAATTATAGAAGTCTTAACCTGATGCTTAAAGCTTTGTTTTATCTTTTTTCTTTTTGAAGTTATTAATTTTCCTATTCCAGTAGAAGATAAATCTCTTGCTATACCTCTTATACCTAAACAATCTGGCCTATTTGGTGTAATTGCAATTTCGATTGCTTTTACTGATTTACTTTTAAAGAAATTTTTTCCTATTTCTTTTTCCCTAGTATTTAATTCTATTATTCCGTCACTCGCATCTGATAAATTCAGCTCACTCTCAGAACACAACATGCCTCGGGACTCAACTCCTCTTATTTTAGCAATTTTTAATTGGAACTTTGTTTTAGGTATTATAGCCCCTGGCGGAGCATAAATTGTTATGAGTCCATCTCTTGCATTAGGTGCTCCACATACAACTTTTAAAGTTTCTTTTCCACCGATGTTAACATCACACACTTTCAATTTATCTGCGTTAGGATGTTTCTCGGCTTTGATAATTTTAGCTATTTTAAAATCACTTAGCTCTCCAGAGTTTTCTTTTACACTTTCAACCTCTAAGCCAATATTAGTGAGTTTATTTATAATTTCATTTTCGTTTGCATTAGTTTTTAAATGCTCTTTTAACCATGGAAGCGTAATAATCATTTACTTAATCCTCTATAGTTTGTTGGCACATCTAAAGGGTCAAAACCAAAATGACTTAACCATCTATAATCTGATTCAAAAAAAGCTCTTAAATCATTAATTCCATATTTTAACATGGCCAAACGATCAATACCCATCCCGAATGCAAATCCTTGATACTTTTTTGAATCAACTTTTACATTTTTAAGAACATTGGGATGAACCATTCCGCAGCCTAATATTTCTAACCATTTATTGCCTTCACCAATAACGATTTTTTCATTCTCAATTCTGTATCCAATATCTACTTCAGCAGATGGTTCAGTAAATGGGAAATGACTAGGTCTAAATCTCATTTTAATGTTTTTGACTTCAAAAAATTCTTTAATAAAATAATCTAAACATCCCTTAAGATGGCCCATAGTAATATTTTTATCAATGTGAAGACCTTCTAATTGATGAAACATTGGAGCATGAGTTTGATCACTATCACATCTATAAGTTCTACCAGGAACTATTATTTTAAATGGTGGTTTTTCATCAAGCATTGCTCTAATTTGTACTGGAGAAGTATGTGTTCTCAAAAGAAGTTTTTTATTTTTTTCCAAATAAAATGTGTCATGCATATCCCTTGCCGGATGATCCTCGGGTGTATTTAATGCTGTGAAATTATTATACTCAGTTTCAACATCCGGCCCCTCTACAACAGTAAAACCAACTTCAGAAAAAATAGCAGAAATTTCATCTATGACTTGAGATACCGGATGTATTTTTCCTAGCTGATATGGTCGGATCGGTAAAGTTACATCCACTTTTTCATTTTTTAACTTATCGCTAATTTCTGCATTCTCAATTTCAAAACTTTTTTGTTCAATCTGATTGGATAAATCGTATTTAATCTTGTTTAAATTTGAGGCAAAATCTTTTCTTTTTTCAGGTTCCAGCGCACCTAATGTTTTGAATTGTTGTGTGATTTGTCCGTTTTTTCCAAAAAACTCAGTTTTTAAATTTTTTAGATCTTCCTTTGTTTTAACAGAGTCAATTTTAGCATTGAAGATAGAATTTATTTTGTCCAAATCGCTCATCAGATATTTGATTTTTTATATTAAAGTTTGCTTTAAATCAAAGACCCTTTTAACCAAGGGAAGATTGAACCTTTTTTACTACTGATTTAAAGACTTCTGGATTATCATAGGCTAATTCAGCTAAAACTTTTCTATCTAATTTGATTTTGGATTTAGCCAAACCATTAATAAACTTTGCGTAGGTTAAGCCTTCTGCTCTTACGCCAGCGTTAATTCTTTGAATCCATAGTGATCGAAATTCTCTTTTTTTTGCTCTTCTGTCTCGATAAGCATATTGCATGGCTTTTTCCATTGCTTGACGAGCTATTCTGATTGTATTTTTTCTTCGACCGTATTGTCCTTTAACCAATTTAAGGACTTTCTTATGTTTCGCCCTACTTACTACACCACGTTTGGTTCTTGCCATATTATCCTCTTAAATTATATGGCATATACGACTTAACAATTCTGCTATCTTGTTTTGTCATTATCGTAGTGCCTCTTTGTTTTCTTATTTGAGAGTTAGTTCTTTTGATCATACCATGACGTTTGCCTGCCTGAGGCATTTTGATTTTACCTGAGGCTGTAAATCTAAATCTTTTTTTTGCAGAGCTTTTTGTTTTAAGTTTTGGCATAATTATGCGGATTTATATATATAATCAATATACTTTACAAGATGATTCTCTCTTTTAAATTTACTTTTAATATTTATAAATTTGTTCTAAATTGTAGAAAAATTGTATAATTACTTAAAAGTTTAAACCAATACCATGTATAATTATTTAATATCAGTAATAAAGAAGACATTTCCTAGATTCTATATTTTTTTAAAAATTATAAAAAATAAAATTTTATTTGGAAAACATTACATTAAAAAAAAAGAACTTGAAACTTTTGGTCTTATTAAAAGCGTAGAAAATGAGAGTTTTTTTGAATATCAAAAAAAAGAATTTTTTAAAAATAAAGACACTAAAAGTAAAACTGGTATCTTAGAAATAAATAATAGTTGTAATATTAATTGTGTGATGTGTGATACTAAAAGTTCAACGAGGCAGAAAAAATTAATGGACTTAGATCTTTGCGAAAAAAGTGTTAAACAAATGAAAGAGGATGGAGTTACTTCTGTTCTATTACATACTATAGGCGACCCGCTGGCTAATGCTAAATTAAAAGATTATCTTAAAATTTTAAGAAAATATAATTTGCAAGCTGGGATAAGTACGAATGCACTCATGCTCGATAAGCATGTTGATACTTTAAAAGAATATTTTGATATTTGTTCAAGTATAAGGTTTTCAATAGATGGAGTAAAAAAAGAGACATATGAAAAAATTAGATTTGGAGGAAAATTTGAGAAGCTAATTGAAAATTTAGAACTTGCACAAAAAAAATTGAGGGTAATAGGTTTTGAATTTATGATTGATTTAGTTATCACTAAAGATAATTTTAGTGAGCTTGGTGACTTTGTAGTTTTTTACAAAAAATATATTAATAATCCTTATAAAAATATGCACTTTAACTTTATGAATAGTTTGTCTCCAAACAACGACTATTTTCTAAAAAATAATACCCTCGAACAACATACTTCGAAAAACTTTTATTGTAATTATGCTTCTAAATTAACTCCTTATGTTTTAGTTGATGGAAGAGTTTCTGCATGTTGTAGAGATTATGATGGTTCGCTAGTGGTTGATGATATTAACCAGAATAAAATTAATACTATGCAAAATAGCAATGGATTTAAAAATTTACAGCAAGCTCATATGGATGAAAATGGAAAAATTAATGACTATAAGCTTTGTACTTCATGTTATGTAGTTGACAATAGAGTTGATCAGATTTGGCGTAATATAATTGCTTCAATTTTATTTAAATATCCAGATGAAAATGCAAAATTTTATCAAGAAATATTTAACGAAACTTTAGAATTTTTAAAAGATCTTAACACATTAAACTATCAAAAATTACAAAACAAATTTCTTACAAATTAAATTTTGTTATAGTGGTTGAATTATCATTACCATCTGTCGACCTTCAAATTTTGGTTTACTCTCGACTTTTGCGATATCTTTAGTTTCCTCGATAATTCTATCCATTAGTTCTTTGCCTAGATTTGTATGCTGCATTTCACGACCTTTAAATTTTACAGTAAATTTTACCTTATCTCCCTTTACAATAAATTTTTTCGCATTTTTTATTTTAAAGTTATAGTCATGAGTTTCTGTCCCTGGCCTTAGCTTGATCTCTTTTAATGAAACTATTTTTTGTTTTTTTCGTGCTTGATTAGCTTTTTTTTGTAAATCATACTTATATTTACCCATATCCATGATCTTGCAAACTGGTGGATTTGCATTTGGAGAAATTTCTATTAGGTCTAATCCTTCTTGTTTTGCTAAATCAATAGCTTTTTTAAGAGGCATAGTGCCTAAATTACCTCCCTCACTTCCAATTACCTGGACATCCAACGCTCTAATGCGCTCGTTTGCCCTGGGTCCTTGAGGTTTGTTTTTTTTGTAAAAATGTTGTGGTTTAGAATTTGGCACTTAATTTAATGGCAACTTATTAAGATCTAACATATTTTTAATGATGTCCTCTCTTTTTAAAACTTCCTGTTTATCTGAACCTAATTTACGAACAGTAACGGTATTGTTTTCAACTTCTTTTTTTCCGCAAACTAAAATGTAAGGTATTTTAGCTAAAGAATGTTCTCTTACTTTATAATTTATTTTTTCATTCCTTAAATCCATGTCACATTTTATACCCTCTTTAAACAGATCTTTAAATAAATTTTTCACATAATTATTATTTTCCTCTGCGATAGTGCATATAATTGCTTGAGCTGGAGATAACCAAAAAGGTAATTTACCTGCATAGTTTTCAATCAAAATTCCAATAAACCTTTCTAAGGATCCAAATAAAGCTCTATGAAGCATTACAGGAACTTTTTTTGTCCCATCTTTAGAAACGTAAGAGGCCCCTAATCTTTTTGGTAAATTTAAATCAACTTGAAGCGTCCCACATTGCCAATCTCTGCCAATCGCATCCCTTAAGACAAATTCAATTTTGGGTCCATAGAAAGCACCTTCTCCTTTATTAATCGTATACTCTAGACTCGTTTTTTTTATAGCAGATAAAAGAGCTGCTTCAGACTTATCCCAGATATCATCATCCCCAACTCTTTTATCAGGTCTATCTGAATATTTTAATATGACATCTTTAAAACCTAAGTCTTTATAAATTTCTAAAATCAAATTTGTTACTGATAGAGACTCAGAAGTAATTTGATCTTCAGTGCAAAAAATATGAGCATCATCCTGCGTAAAAGCTCTAACTCTTAATAAACCGTGAAGAGCTCCAGAGGGTTCATATCTATGTACTTTTCCAAACTCTGAAAGTTTGAGCGGTAAGTCTCTATAACTTTTTAAACCTTGATTAAATACTTGAACACATCCTGGACAATTCATAGGTTTAATCGCAAAAGTCTTTTCATCAGGTGTTTCTGATGTAAACATATGTTCTCCAAATTTTTCCCAATGACCAGATTTTTCCCATAACGTCTTATCTAAAAGTTCAGGAGTATTTATTTCTTTATACCCTGCTAATCTTTGTTTCATTCTCATATACTCAACCAATCTTTGGAACAGAAGCCATCCTTTTTCGTGCCAAAAAACAGATCCTGGGCTCTCCTCTCTAAAATGGAATAGATCCATTTCTTTGCCCAATTTTCTGTGGTCTCTTTTTTCCGCTTCTTCTAATCGATGAAGATATGATTCTAAATCTTTTTTTGTGCTCCAACAAGTTCCATAAATTCTTTGTAACATTTCATTATTGGAGTCACCTCTCCAATATGCCCCTGACACTTTAGTCAACTTGAAGGCTTTTCCAATTTTTCGTGAAGAGGCTAAGTGTGGGCCTCTACATAAATCATGCCATGTATCGCCATGATGGTAAACCGAAAGTTCTTCATTTTCCGGAATACTTTCAATAATTTCTGCTTTATATTTTTCTCCAATTTTTTTAAAATGGGCAATTGCAACTTCCCTATTCCAAACTTCTCTTTTTGTTTTTACATCACGATCGATAATTTCAGACATTTTTTTCTCAATTTTTTTTAAATCTTCACTCGTAAATGGTTCTTTCCTTGCAAAATCATAATAAAAACCATTTTCAATTACTGGACCAATAGTAACTTGTGTACCGGGAAACAATTCTTGTACTGCCATAGCCATGATATGAGCTGCATCATGTCTTATGACCTCTAGACCCTCTCTATCTTTAGGCGTGATAATTCTTACTTTTGAGTCTCTTGTAATTTTATGGCTTAAATCTTTTAGCTCACCATTAACTTCCATTATAAGGGCTGCGCTTTCGAGAGATTTGCTAATTTTTTTTACCAACTCAAAACCACTTATAGATTTTGTAAAAGGAATTTTTTTTCCATCTAATAATTGAATTGCTGGCATTAATTTTTCAATAATTTTTTATATTCTCTTAAGTTTGATTCACACATAATCTCTACATCAAATTTTTTAGCTACGTTTTTTCTACCTTCGTTTCCCATATATTTCAACTCATCGTGATTTAATTGAATAACAGTATTTAAAATTTTAGCAAGTTCTCTAGGATCCTCAAACTTGTACAAAAAACCAGTTTTTTTATTTAATATTGTTTCTTTAGATCCACCAAGATTGCTTGCGATTATAGGTTTGCCCATTGCCTGGGCTTCTACAGCTACACGTCCAAATGCTTCAGGTTCTATAGACGCTGAAACTACTACATCTGCTAAAGAATAAGCCAAAGGCATTTCTTTACAATGATTTATAAATTTAATCTTTTTGCCCAAGCTATATCTTTCAATTAAACTAATTAATTTTTTGGTGTAAACTTTTCTTCCTTGATCAGATCCAAGCAAAACTGCTTGAAAATTTGTTATATCATAGTCTTCAATCAAAATATTTAATGCCTCAATAAATTTTACTTGTCCTTTCCAATAAGTGAGTCTCCCTGGCATTAAAATTGTAAATTTATTTTCTGATAAACCCCAATCTTTTTTTAATCTTTCTTGTTTTAAAATTGAAATATTTTTTTGATTAAAATAATCAATATTTATGCCTCTAAAGATTACCCTTAGTTTTTTTTTTTTACTTAAATATTCTTTATAATTTTCATTTACATGATTAAATATAAAGTTTGAACCGGCAATAGTAAGTTTGGATCTAAGCATTACACTGTTATAAAATTTCTTAATTCTATTTTTAAAATTATAAGTTCCGTGAAAAGTTGTAACAAAAATTCTATTAGTTAAAATACAAGCTAAGTAACATGACCATGCTGGTGCACGACTTCTTGCGTGTACAATATTTATTTTTTTAATAAGAATAAAAATCGATATGAGGATTGTATTTAAAATTATCAACAATGGATTTTTTGAGTGAACCGGAAGTTTAATAACTCCAACTTTATTTTTTTTTACAAACTTTAATAATTCTCCACCAGAAGTTGCTATATATGAACTGCAATTTTGTTCAGCTAGGTAATGCGCAATATCATAACAACCTGTTTCAGCCCCTCCATAGCCTAATTTAGGAATTACTTGCAAAACATTTATTTTAGTAGTCATCTTCTTTATATATAATAACAATTAATTAATCGTTATATGAAAAAATTTAGGTATCTAAAATTCTCGAATACTAAAAAACTTAGATATATAGACAATTTTTTTAGAAAGAGGCTTTATCTAATTTTTCTACCTGGTTTTATGTCTGATATTGAGGGTAAAAAACCTCAAACTCTTTTAAAATTTGCAAAAAAGAATGAATTGGGTTTTTTGAGTTTTGAATACTCTGGACACGGTAAGTCTTCAGGTATTTTTACCAGGGGAAATATCAGCGTTTGGTCAAATGATGCTAAGAGTGTAATAAAAAAAATAGTAAAGAAAAATAATTTTATCTTAATTGGCTCGAGTATGGGAGCATGGATTGCATTGAATCAATTCAAATATTTTAAATCTCAAATTAAAGGTTTTATTGGTATAGGTTCAGCTCCAGAATTTTTAACTAGGCTTATGTGGAATAAATTTTCATCAAAAACAAAGAGGGAATTGCAGAAAAAAAGAAAAATTTTAATCAAAAATGGAGGCTATGAATATCCAATTACTTTGCAGCTAATTAAAGATGGGAGAAAAAATAGAGTTTTACATAAAAAAATAAATTCTCAAATAAATGTGACAACAATTCATGGCCAAAAAGATGATGTTGTCCCGGTTAATTTCTCTAGATTAGTATTAAAAGTTTTTAGTAAAGCTAAAAGGAAAAATGTAATAATAAAAAATGGTGATCACAGTTTATCAAGTCAAAGACACTTAAAGAAAATAATTAAAGAATTACATCCAATTATTAAAAATATAATTTAATCCTTCCTTATATGTGGGATATTTTAAATCATATTTAAAAAAAGCTTTCATTTTTTTGTTATCTACTTTTTTTGAGTCTTTATAAAAGTTTTTCAACATTTCACTTTGAACTTCCTCAGGTTTTACTGAATTAGGTTTCTCTACTTTTAATAATTTTGCACCATAAACTGCTACCTCACTTTGTGGAGCAGGTTTATCATCACAAATATTGTAAATTTCATTATTTTTAAAATTATCAAGAGACTTAAATAAAATGTTAGCTATATCCTCAACATGAATTCTTGAAAAAAAGTGATTTTTTTTACTAACAATTTGCACTTTTCCGGTTTTTAATCTTTTCAAAATATTTAACTCATTTGAGTATATGCCGGCTAATCTAAAAATTTGTAACGGATAATTGTTTTTCTTGGATAAAATTTTCCAGCTTTTTTCTGCTTCTAATCTGTTTATCCCGTTAGTTGACGTGGGTTGAGTAGGGCTATTTTCATTAACCCAATTACCTTTATGATCCCCGTATACACTAGTAGCTGATAAATAAGTTATCCATTTACAATTTTTTATTTTTTTTAGATTTTTATCAAGGTAATTTGCTACGATATCTCTACCATCAATTGGGGGAATTGAAACCAAAATATAATCTGCTTCCTCTAATTTTTTTTTAATAGATCTATCAAACTTGTCGTAAGTAAATTGGTATGACTTTATTTTAATATTATTAAATTCTATCCTATGAGTTTCCTGTCTTGAAGTAACACTTAAATCAAAACTTCTATTTTCATTAATTAACTTATTTATGAAACTTTCTGCAACTTGGCCAAAGCCAAAGCAAAAGATTTTAAGTTTAATCATTAACCCGCTTTCTTAGTGTGAGGTCTTAAACTAATAGGATTGTCTAATTTATCAAGCATTTCTATCGGGCACACTTGTTTAAAATGTTCTAGTTCGGTATCAAAATTTTCAATTATGTTTTTTGCTTTCTTTGATTTTGTTTTAAGCTCGAAATCTTTAATTTTTTCTTCTAAGAACTTTTTCCAATAATCCGTTTCCACTGATTGCCAAATAATTGAGGCTGGATTCGCAAAGTTTTCGAATTCATTTTTTTCGTCATAAATAAATGCCATTCCACCAGTCATTCCTGCTCCAAAGTTATCTCCAACCGGTCCTAAAATAATCGCAGTTCCTCCAGTCATATATTCACATCCATGAGCTCCACACCCCTCAACAATTGCAAAACTTCCTGAGTTTCTTACAGCGAACCTTTCTCCAGCTTGCCCGGAGGCAAATAATTCCCCTGAAGTAGCCCCATATAAAACTGTATTACCAATGATTGTATTTTGATCTGAAATTAATTTACTTTTATTTGAAATTTTTACAATAATTTTTCCTCCAGATAGACCTTTCCCTACGTAGTCATTACAATCTCCTTCCACTGTTAGGCTAATACCTTTAGTCAAAAATGCTCCTAAAGATTGACCGGCTGAACCAATTAATTTAATGTTTATTGTCTCATCATTTAATTTTTCATTACCAAATTTTTTATAAATATAATGTGAAAGTCTAGTTCCCACAGATCTAGAGGTATTCTCAATTCCATATTCAAAATTATTTTTATTAGAGATGTCGATCTTATCTTTAATCTCAGACCATATCTTTTCGTCTAGAGTTTCGGGAACTTTATTTATATGATTGTCTTCACAGTATCTTAAATTTTCACCTGGATCTGCTTGCACTAATAGAGGATTTAAATCTAGATCATCTAAATTTGAAGCTCCCTTGTTTACTTGGGATAATAAATCAGTGCGTCCTATTATTTCATTTATAGACTTAAATCCTAATGAGGCTAAGATTTCTCTAACCTCTGTTGCAACAAATTTAAATAAATTTTCAACTTTTTCTGGTGTACCAGTAAATTTTTTTCTTAATGAAGGATCTTGGCTACACACACCCACTGGGCATGTATTAGAATGACACTGCCTAACCATTATACATCCCATAGCAACTAAAGAAGATGTTCCCATGCCATATTCTTCTGCACCCATCATTGCTGCGATAACTACATCTCTTCCAGTTTTTAATCCGCCATCAGTTCTAAGCGTAACATTATGTCTTAAGTTATTTAAAGTAAGTATTTGATTAGCTTCAGTTAAACCCATTTCCCATGGTATACCTGCATACTTTATACTTGTTTGGGGGCTAGCTCCAGTTCCTCCAGAATGCCCTGATATTAAAATAATATCTGCTTTAGCTTTAGCCACTCCAGCTGCTATTGTGCCTATTCCTGTTGAAGCAACAAGTTTGACTCCCACTCTTGCTTTAGGATTTATTTGTTTTAGATCATAAATTAATTGAGCTAAGTCTTCTATGGAGTAAATATCATGATGAGGTGGAGGGGAAATTAAAGTAACACCAGGTGTTGAGTGTCTTAATCTAGCTATTTCCTTAGTAACCTTAAAGCCTGGAAGTTGCCCGCCTTCACCTGGCTTTGCACCCTGAGCAATTTTAATCTCTATTTCATTCGCGTTATTTAAATAATCTACTGTAACACCAAATCTTGCTGACGCGATCTGCTTTACTCTTGAATTAGCACTATCGCCGTTTGGAAGAATTTTAAATCTTTTAGCATCCTCTCCTCCCTCGCCGCTACAAGATGCTCCTTTAATTCTGTTCATACCAGTAGCAAGTGTTTCATGTGCTTCCGCTGACAAAGCTCCATGTGACATACTTCCGCTTCCAAATCTTTTTAAAATTTCTTCAAGCGGTTCGACTTCTTCAATACTTATTGAATCTTTAGATTTTTTAAACTCTAATAAATCTCTTATATTTATTGGTGGAAGATTGTGTATGCCTGCTGAATATTTTTTATATTGTTCATAAGAACCACTTCCCACTGCACTTTGAAGCAAATGTATCAATCTACCTTGATATTGATGATCTTCACCACTTTTTCTATACCTATACAAGCCTCCGATAGGTAAGGTGAACACGTTTTTTGCATGAAATTTTGTGTGAAGTTTTTTAATTTTTTTCTCAATACCCGTTATACCTATGCCAGATATTCTTGATGACATTCCTGGAAAATAATCAGAAACTATCGCTCTACTAAGACCAACCGCTTCAAAATTACATCCGCCCCTATAAGAGCTTATAACAGATATTCCCATCTTAGACATTATTTTAAGTAGTCCAGCATCGACTGATTTTTTAAACTTTTCTACACAACTCTCAAAATCATTTTTACCAAATAATTTTTTTTCAAATCTTTGATAAATGCTATCTATTGCTAAATATGGGTTCACAGTTGTAGCACCTACTCCAATTAATACAGCGAAAGAATGAGTGTCCAAAGCATCCGAGCACTCTACATTTAATGAACAATATCCTCTCAAACCATTTTTTACTAAATGCGAGTGAACAGCACCAACTGTTAGGATACTTGGAATACTTGCTTTTTGATTAGAAATATTTCTATCAGATAAAATTAGACACGAACTTCCCTCTCTTACTGAGGTTTCTGCTTCCTCTCTGATTGCTTCTATTCTATCTTTTAAAGATAAGGAAATATCGAAAGTGCAATCAATTACTTTGCTTCTTTTTGAAAAAAACTTTTTAAATCTTTTAAATTGTGAGTTTGTTAAAATAGGGCTGTCTAAAACGTATATATTTTCTTCAGTTAAATTGTCGAAATCTAAAATATTTCCAAGATTTCCAAATCTAGTTTTTAAACTCATTACTTTATTTTCTCTTAAAGAATCAATTGGTGGATTTGTAACTTGGCTAAAGTTTTGTCTAAAATAATGTGAAACTGGCCTAAAATGACTAGATAACACAGCTACAGGAGTATCATCTCCCATAGAACCCGAGGCTTCTTTGCCTTCCTCAGCCATAGGATGTAGAATTAATTCCAAGTCTTCCACGCTTAAACCAGATAAGTATTGTCTTTTTCTTAAATCTTCACCGATGAAACTTGGTTTCTCATCTTCGTTTGAAATTTTCTTTTCTAAATCGATAATCTGTTTGTTATATTTTCTATAATCTTTAGCTAACAAATCTTTAATAGCTTTATCTTTAAATAACTTTCCTTTTTTTAAATCAATTGCAATTATTTGTCCTGGGCCTAATTTACCTTTCTCAATAATTTTTTCTTCAGGAATTTTTATCATACCTGTTTCAGAGCCTGCAAAAAATAAATTATCTGAAGTTATCGTGAACCTCAAAGGTCTCAATCCATTTCTATCCGAGGACGCTAAAACCCATTTAGCGTCTGTGGCGCATACAGCAGCTGGCCCATCCCAAGGTTCAATTGTACTATTTAGAAAATTGAATAGATCTTGGTGATTTTTAGGAACTGTTTTACTTCTCTTTGACCATGCGTCAGGTATCATCATTAACTTTATCAAAGGTGCTAATTTTCCTGAGTGTACTAACAATTCAAAAACATTATCAAGTGCACCTGAATCTGAAGAGCTTCTGATAACTGGTTTTAAATCTTTTACATTTTTAAATAGGGAACTTGACATATCTTGCTCGTGAATTTTCATCCAATTGATATTTCCTTTCAGAGTGTTTATCTCCCCATTATGTGCTAAAGTTCTGAAAGGTTGTGCTAAATCCCAACTTGGGAAGGTGTTAGTAGAATATCTCTGATGAAAGACTGCAAATCTAGAAGTTAGTTTTTTATCATTCAGATCCGGATAGAATTCTGAAAGCATTTCAGCTAAAAACATCCCTTTGTAAACAATTGACCTAGAACTAAATGAACATATGTAAAAATCTTTTAATTGACTATTTCTTGCAAGTTTTTCTATTTTTTTTCGGGTTTCGAATAGGTCTCTTTCAAGATCATTTGTTTTTAAATTTTCATTTTTTTTAAACATTACTTGTGCTATCTCTGGTCGATTTTGATCAGCAGTCTTACCAAGAACTCCTGGATTTATTGGAACTTGCCGCCATCCATAAATGTAGTAATTCCCCTCAAGTAAGGCTGACTCGATTATTTCTCTACATTTTTCTTGTTCTGAGTAATCAGTTCTTGGAAGAAAAACCATACCAACGCATATCCTTTTCTCCTCGTCAACTGTATGACCTGTGTTTAGAATTTTTTCTTTAAAAAAATCTGGGGCTATCTCTATTTGAATGCCAGCACCATCTCCAGATTTTCCATCGGCATCTACTGCTCCTCTATGCCAAATTGCTTTTAAAGCTTCAATACCATATTCAACTACTTTTCTTGATTTTTTTCCATTCGTTGAAGCAATCAAGCCTACACCACAAGCATCGTGCTCCATCTCAGATTTATAGTTGTAAGTTTTTTCTAAAAGTGTCTTATTTTTGTTATAATTATTCATTTATGCCGCTACAGAGGATTTATTTTTAACTATTCTTTTTTGCAAATATTTTTCAATTTGTTCTGCAGCGTCTCTACCATCTCTAATAGCCCAAACAACTAATGAAGCACCTCTAACAATATCGCCGGCTGCGAACACTCCATCTAAATTTGTTTGCATAGTTTTAAGGTTAATTTTAATTGTTCCCCATTGAGAAACTGCAAGTTCATTTGCATTAAATAATTTTGGCAAATCCTCTGGATCAAATCCTAAAGATTTTATTACCAGGTCAGCTTTTACTTTATATTCTGAACCGACTTGTATTTCTGGACTTCTTCTACCTGAAGAGTCTGGTTCACCAAGTTTGATTTTGTTTACTTCTACTGCTTCAACTTTTGTTTTTCCAACGAAACTTTTAGGACTAGTTAACCATACAAACTCTACTCCTTCTTCTATAGCATTGCCGACCTCTCTAGCAGATCCTGGCATATTTTCTCTATCTCTTCTATATAAACATTTTACTGATTTAGCTTTTTGTCTAACTGATGTTCTTACACAGTCCATTGCGGTATCACCTCCACCAATAACAATTACATCTTTTCCCTCAGCGTTAAGTGTGCCATTATCAAAAAGTGCAACTTTATCACCTAGCCCTTTTCTATTTGATGCTGTTAGGAATTCCATGGCGGGAAAAATATTTTTTAGATTGTGCCCTGGAATTTCGATCTCTCTAGCTTTATAAACACCAGTCGCAATTAAAATTGCATCATGTTTCTTTTTAAGTTCATACAAGCTCTTATCTTTACCTACCTCAAAATTTTGGACAAATTTTATACCACTATCTTTTAGTAGCTTGGTTCTTCTCTCAACAACGAATTTTTCTAATTTAAAATTAGGTATTCCATATATTAAAAGTCCACCTGGTCTATCATATCTATCATAAATGGTAACTTGATAGCCAGATTTTCTTAACTCTTCTGCGCAAGCCATACCTGCTGGACCTGCTCCTATGACTCCAACAGTTTGTTTTAATTCCTTTTTAACACTTATTGGTTTGACCCAACCTTTTTCCCAGGCAGTATCATTAATATATTTTTCTACAGAGCCTATAGTAACTGTTCCGTGTCCTGATTGCTCGATTACACAATTTCCCTCACATAAACGATCTTGAGGGCAAATTCTTCCACAGACTTCTGGCATATTATTTGTGCTCTGAGACAACTCATATGCTTCTTTAAGTCTTCCTTCTGCTGTTAGTTTTAACCAGTCCGGAATATTATTTCCAAGTGGGCAATGTATTTGACAAAATGGAACTCCGCATTGAGAACATCTGCTGGACTGCTCTTTGGCTTTATCAGTAATAAATTCTTTGTAAATCTCGTTAAAGTCACCCTTTCTCTTAGATGTACTTCTTTTTTCTGGCGTTTCTTGTTTTAAATCAACAAACTGCAACATTTTTTTTTTCATAATTTGCAAAAATAGTTAAAAATTATGGAAATTTATATAATTTTAAGGTCAATATTAATTACCTATAATTTAAATTTCCTTAATTTTTAAGGATATTTTATGCATACCAGATATGCATTTTGATATGTCATTAAAAAAACACCCTTCAGATTTAATTTCACATCGATGATAGAGGTTCTGATTCTTTCTCTGATACAAGGCATCACAGAGTTTTTGCCAATTAGCTCCTCCTCTCACCTTATTTTAGTTTCTGATTTAATAAATTTTGAGGAACAAAGTCTATCAATAGATGTAAGTCTTCATATTGGTTCATTTATTGCTGTGTGCACTTATTTCTACAAAGATTTGGTAAATTTCACAAAAAAAAGAATTTTATTGATAAAAATTTTATACGCTTCTTTACCAATTTTATTTATTGGTTATTTATTAACTGAAATTAATTTAATAGAAAAACTTCGTAATATCAAAACGATAGGTTGGACAACATTTTTATTTGGAATTTTACTTTACGTTAGTGATAAATTTAAATTAAATCAAAGCATTAAAAAAGATTTCACTTTTAAATCAGCGATTATTATAGGACTAAGTCAAGTTTTTTCACTTATTCCAGGGGTAAGTAGATCTGGTGTTACGATTACAGCTGCGAGATTTTTAAAATTTAATAGAATTGACTCTGCAAAAATATCATTTTTACTCTCGATACCAACATTAGGTGCTGTTTCTATTTATGGATTCAAAAATTTAATTATATCCCAAAACTATGATTTTACTATGATAAACTTTGTTTCAATTATCCTCTCTTTTTTTTTCTCATTAATTACCATTAAATATTTTCTAAAATTTATAAAGAGATTTAGTTTGAAGATTTTTGTGATTTATAGAATGATTTTAGGTCTTATAATTTTAGTTTTTGCATACTTATAAAATATTTGTTAATAAAATTAAAACTATTAAAACTAAAAAAAAGAATAAAAGAACTGAATTCTTTAATGATAAATTACTTAAAAATTTCATCAATAAAATGTATTATTTTAATAGTGTTTTATCAATATATTTATGGTGCGCCTGCTAGGATTTGAACCCAGAACCTCCTGGTCCGTAGCCAAGCGCTCTATCCAGTTGAGCTACAGGCGCGAAAATAAACCTTATGTTATATTACAATAACAGTATATATTAATAAATATCACTAGTTTCTATATATGTTAAGAAATTTTAAACATATCAAATTTGATGAAAATCTTTATTTTAGCTTTTTATTTGCTTTATTGCCTTTAAGTTTTATTGCTGGCAACACCATTATAAACTTAAATATTGTATTTATTTTACTGTCAGCTTTGCTGTTATATAAATTAACAATATTTAAAATAAAGATTTTTTTTTTAGATAAGTTAATCTTTTTTTTCTTTATATTAATAATTTTTACTGGTCTATTTAACGATATTGAAACTATTATAAATAATTATGATTTTTCAAAATGGAAAGGCCATTTTAAAACAACTTTTAAATCACTTGCCTTTTTAAGATTTTTTATTTTGTATTTTATAATTAGATATCTTTATGAAAATGGTAAGTTAAAATTAAAATTTTTTTTTATATCTAGTTCATTATTCACGCTTTTTGTTTGCTTTGATATATTTATTCAATTTTTTTCTGGAAAAGATATTTTTGGATATGAAATTGCTGGAAGAAAATTATCTGGACCATTTGGAGAAGAACTTATAGCTGGAAGTTATATACAAAGATTTTCATTATTCAGTTTTTTTTTAATACCATTATTTTTTTCTAGAGTGAGTAGATATAAAACTATTTTCATCACTATTTTTTTATTTATCATAATTTTCTCTGGAATAATTTTATCTGGGAATAGAATGCCTTTGTTAATTTTTTTGATGTCAGTAATGCTAATTCTAATTTTTCAAAAAGAGACGAGAAGGCTATCTGTGCCATTAATTATCATTTCTTTTTTAACTTTTTCAGTATTTTTAAAAACTAATGAAAGAGTAAGTAATAATTTTAGTAATTTTAAATATCAAATAATTTATTTAGTAGAATTTGTAAGTGGTAAAAAAACAGAAATAGAAAGTGCGCCAAATTATATAAAAGAATTTTCAACTTTTTATGAAACATGGTTAATGAATAAGTATATAGGCGGAGGAATAAAAAATTTTAGATATAATTGTAATGAGCGTCCAAATGTTAGTTCTACTTTTAACTTAGATAATAGATTCAAAAAAAGAGTTTTATGTAATATGCATCCTCATAATTATTATTTAGAAATTCTTACTGAGGTAGGGGTAATTGGATTTATTATTATCTCCGGATTTTTTTCTTTGCTTTTATATTCAGTAATTTTGAGAAGATATTTTTCTAAGTCAACTTTAAGTGGAAATTATGCAGTTGTGCCGTTCTTATTTTTGCTTGTTTCTGAAATATTTCCAATAAAAAGTACTGGCAGTTTCTTCACTACTGCTAACGCTACTTATATTTTTTTAATACTCTCTTTAACTATAGCAATTATGAGAAGACAAAAAATTAATTGAAAAGAAAATTTAATTATATAAGTTCTTAATTGATGAATGATGTTATAATAACCTCAGCAAAAAGAACTGCTGTAGGATCCATAGGAAAATCACTTAAAAATGTTAGTGCTGATGATCTTGGATCTTCTGTGATTTCCAATGTTTTAAAAAAATCAAAAGTCACAAGCAATGATGTCGATGAAATAATTATGGGTCAGGTTTTAACAGGAGGAACTGGTCAAAATCCAGCTAGACAGGCTTCTATGAAATCAGGAATTCCTAAAGAAAAGCCAGCCTATATTGTTAATCAAGTCTGCGGGTCCGGTATCCGATCTGTTGCTTCGGCTTTTCAAAGTATAAAAGCTGGTGACTCAAAAATAGTAATAGCTGGAGGTCAAGAAAGCATGTCATTAGCTCCGCATGCTATTCACTTGAGAGACGGAAAAAAATTAGGAGATACAGAACTTGTTGATACAATGATTAAAGATGGACTGTGGGATGCGTTTAACGGGTATCATATGGGTATCACTGCAGAAAATGTAGCTGAAAAATTTCAGGTCACAAGAGATCAACAAGATAAATTTGCTCTTAGCTCTCAAAATAAAGCTTTAAAAGCTCAAAAAGATAACAAATTTAATGATGAAATTATCAACTTTAAAATTAAATCGAAAAAAGCTGAGATAGATTTTTATAAAGACGAACATCCTAGGGAGGGGATTAATTTATCAGCTTTATCCAGATTAAAACCAGCTTTTAAAAAAGATGGTACTGTAACTGCGGGAAATGCATCTGGAATAAATGATGGTGCGGCTGCTGTAGCTGTTATGTCAAGTGATGAAGCAGAGAAAAGAGGCATTGAAAAATTAGTTTCTATAAAGTCATGGGCAAGTTGTGGGGTTGATCCAGCTTTAATGGGAACTGGGCCAATCCCGTCTTCCAAAAAAGCTATGGATTTAGCAGGTTGGTCTGTAAAGGATGTAGATCTTTTTGAAATTAATGAGGCTTTTGCAGCACAAAGCTTGGCAGTATTAAAAACCCTCTCAATTCCAGAAGAAAAAGTAAATGTAAATGGAGGTGCTATTGCCATAGGTCACCCAATTGGAGCATCAGGCACAAGAATACTTGTAACATTAATTCACGAAATGATAAAAAGAGATGTTAAAAAAGGATTAGCGACTCTTTGTATTGGTGGTGGAATGGGTATTGCAATGTGTGTTGAAAGATAAAATATTATCTTTTAATGGAACTTCCAGTTGTAAATCACCCTGATTATGTAGCAAAAATTAATGATGATAACAAATTTCCAATCAAGAAATTTGGAGCCCTTGCAAATCATTTATTAGAAAACAAAGTAGTTCAAAAATTTCATATTCCCAAAAAATGTTCTATAGAAACAATGAAAACTTCTCATTCTTTAAAATATATAAATGATATTAAAAATAAGACATTAGATATAAAAGCTCAGAAAAAAATTGGCTTTCCAATTAATGATAGTGTTGTGAATAGATCTTTTGTTGCTACCGGAGGAACGGTGCTAGCTAGTAAGCTTGCATTAGAGTCTAAACTTGCTTGTAATACTGCCGGCGGTAGTCATCACGCTACTTTTGATTACGGAGCGGGATACTGCGTTTTTAATGATACTGCTGTTGCAGCTAATTATTTAAAAAAAAGAAGGTATGCCAAAAAAATCTTAATATTAGATTTAGATGTGCATCAAGGTAATGGCAATTCAGAAATATTTCAAAACGACAAGGATGTTTTAACTTTTAGTATGCATTGTGCTTCTAATTACCCTGCGAAGAAATCTAAAAGTGATATAGATATAGAGCTTCACGATAATATGGAAGATAAAGAATATCTCAATGTTTTAAATAAGAGCTTCAAAGAGTTAAACAAATATACTTTTGATTTTGTTTTCTATGTTGCGGGAGTTGATATCCATTATGAGGATAGACTAGGAAAACTTAAAATCACTGACGAAGGAATTAATAAAAGAGATCAAATAGTTATTGAAAACTTCTACTCAAAAAATATTCCTTTATGTGGTGTACTTGGAGGCGGCTATAATAAGAGTTTTGATAAACTTATAGAACTTCATTCTATGTTACACAAAAATTGCGCAAACTATTTTTAATTGGCCTTGACTTTAGATGGACTAAACTTAGGGACTAAAGTCAAGGCAGAACATTAAAATAACTAATTTTAATAATAAAATGATTATTAAAACTGACGCGCTACAATTTTAACTGCGGTAGTTTCTCAAAAAATTGAAGAGAATTAGGATTAGCAATCGCCTCTTTATTATTGATTTTTTCACCATTAATTATCTGCCTTACAGCTAACTCAACTATTTTCCCACTTTTTGTTCTAGGTATCTCAGGAGCTTTAATGATTATTGCAGGCACATGCTTAGGAGAGCAATTTTTTCTTATTTTAGATTTGATTAATTTAATTTTTTCATCGTCTATTTCTTGATTATTTTTAGTAGTAACAAATAAAATAATTCTCACATCGTCCTCAAAATCTTGCCCGACAACCAATCCTTCAGTGATGAAATCTATATCTTCTACTTGCTGGTAGATTTCAGAGGTTCCAATTCTTACTCCTCCTGGATTTAATGTTGCGTCAGATCTACCGCGCATAATAAATCCATTCTTATCAGTTTTTTCAATAAAATCACCATGGTGCCAAATATTTTTGAACCTAGTGAAGTAAGCTTTATAATATTTTTGACCGTCATCATCTCCCCAAAACTTTACCGGCATAGAAGGAAATGGTTTTTTGACAACTAGCTCTCCTTTATCTCCTTCAAGGGTACTTTTTCCATCATCTGTGAAGACATCAACGTCAATGCCCAAACTTTGTCCTTGAATTTCACCTTTATGAACATTTGAAAAAAGATTACCAAGTACCAAGCATCCAACTAAATCTGTTCCTCCTGCAATAGACGCGAGGTGAACATCTTTCTTAATATTATTGTATACATATTTAAAACTTTCCTCCGCTAACGGTGATCCAGTTGAGGTAATAATTTTTACAGAACTTAAATCCAAATTTTTACTGTTATACTTTTCATTCTTTAGGTGATCTATATATTTTGCACTCACACCAAAGAGATTAATTTTTTTATTTTGACAATATTCAAGAAGAATATCTATCTTGGGGAAAACTGGAGCTCCATCAAAAAGAAAGATTGATGAGCCCGTCGCTAATCCACCTACTAACCAGTTCCACATCATCCAGCCTGTTGTAGTATAGTAAAATAATTTTTCGTTTTCTCTAATGTCACAATGAAGCATAAACTCTTTATTATGTTCAATTAATACATTTCCTGATCCATGAGTAATGCATTTTGGTTTTCCTGTAGTACCGCTTGAAAAAAGAATGTAGATAGGATGATTAAATTCAAATCTTTCAAAAACCTCGTCTAAATCACTAGTCAAAGCATCCTCAAAACTTATGAAATTTTTTAAAATTTTTTTTTCTTTTTTATTATAATTGAATACAATTACTTTTTTAATTGAGGGTATCTGTTTAAGAATTTCTTCTACTTTATTTAAAATATCTATTTTTTTTCCATTGTAATAATAATAATCACATGTGATAAAAACTTTTGGTTCTATCTGTTTAAACCTGTCTACAACGCCCTGAACTCCAAAATCAGGGGAGCAAGAAGACCATATAATTCCATTTTTGGCGCAAGCTAAAAAACAAATAATTGACTCTATTTTGTTAGGTACATATGCTGCAACCCTATCTCCTTTCTGAAGATTTAGTTTTTTGAGATAAGATGAAAATTTACAAACTTTTTCATATAATTTATTCCAAGAAATATTTTCCTCAAAACCTTTTTCAGATAAAAAATTAATAGCTATTTTGTCAGATTTTTTTTTAAGAATATTTTCTGTGTAGTTCAATTTTGAGTCTGGAAAAAATTTAGTTTTATTGAATACGTTATCTTTTTTAATTATTTCAGATCCCTTATCTCCAATAATTTTCGAAAAATCCCAAAACTTTGACCAAAAGTCATTTGGGTTATCAATCGACCATTGCCAAATTTTTTTAAAATTATTTGATGATTTGAAATTTATAAATTTACAAAAACCTTTTAATAAGGAGTTTTCTTTTAATTTTTCTGAAGGTTGCCAGAGTGGTTTGTTCATAAAAGCTAATTTAGCTCTTATAAAATTATCTTAATAGATATTTTTTTAATAGAAATTTCTGAACAATTTGACCTTGATTGCTTCTTATTTCTCTTTTTTTAAACAATAAATTAATTAGCCATTTCATAGCTTATAGAACCATTCTGAGGTGACAAAAAATGGCAAAAAATGTGTCAGAAATCGAACTATTCAACCAATAAGAGCTATTCTTTCTAGTTTATTATTCAATAACTTTTTTATATGTTCCATCCAGTTTATAATAGAGTTATGGCTCAGAATATTTCAGTTCCAGATATAGGTGATTTTAAAGACGTAGAAGTAATAGAAATTTTGGTCAAACCTGGTGATCAAATAGATAAAAATGATCCTATAGTTACAATCGAAAGTGATAAATCCAGTGTAGAAATTCCATCTCCTTCAGCTGGCCAAATAAAAGATTTAAAAGTAAAGATAGGAGATAAAGTTTCAGAGGGAAGCTTATTAGCAACTATTGAAAATGGTCAAGCAGCTTCTTCATCAAAACAAGAAATAAAAAAAGAAGCTGTGAAAGAGGATATAATTGAAGAACAACCAAAATCTAATGGTAACTTAAATCCTGTAAAACAAGTTAAAAAAGTTTTTGCAGAACCGGCTTCAAAGGATGATATTGATCCAGTTGAAACTAATGAATGGATAGAGTCATTAAACTCTGTAATTGAGTCTGATGGAGCGCCAAGAGCAAGTTATCTATTAAATAAAGTTATTGATCAAGCTTATAAGTCTGGTTTGGTTTTACCTGATACTAGAACAACGCCATATATAAATACTATTCCGCCCGAGGCAGAGGCTAAATCTCCGGGTGATCAAAATATTGAAAAAAAATTAAGAGCAATTATAAGATGGAATGCCGCTGCAATGGTAGTAAAAGCTAATAAGAAAAGTTCTGAGCTAGGCGGACATATAGGAACTTTTGCGTCAGCAGCAACATTGTATGACGTTGGTATGAATCATTTTTGGAGAGCAAAAAATAATAAATTTGGTGGAGACTTGGTGTATTTTCAAGGTCACTCGGCTCCAGGTATGTACGCAAGAGCATTCTTAGAGGGAAGGCTCTCAGCAAAACAATTAGATGGATTTAGACAAGAAGTTGGTAAAGATGGTCTATCATCTTATCCTCATCCTTGGTTAATGCCTGACTTTTGGCAGTTTCCAACAGTGTCGATGGGTCTTGGTCCTATCATGGCAATTTATCAAGCTCGGTTCTTAAAATATCTAATCAATAGAGGTTTAGTCAAAGATGAGGGTAGAAAAATTTGGGTATTCTTAGGAGATGGAGAAATGGATGAGCCGGAGTCTATGGGAGCAATCGGTTTAGCTGCAAGAGAAAAATTAGATAATTTAATATTTGTAATTAATTGTAACCTTCAAAGACTTGATGGGCCTGTTAGAGGTAATGGAAAAATTA
>CACKCM010000007.1 GCA_902598735.1 uncultured Pelagibacteraceae bacterium
ATAATTATGTAGGAAATGCAATAATTATTGCAGCTGGACTTTACATAGTTATGAGAGAAATGAAGTTAAAGAAAAATATAGTTACATCTACTGCGAGGCACCCAACTATACCAATTAAAAAAGATTAAAGTTTCTTTTTAAAATTTTCTAGAATTTCTTCACTAACATTTACTGAATTTTCAGGCCCAGGAAATTTCCCCTCTAAACTATCTTTTATAAATGCTTTTAAGGCTTTAACTCTTTCGATTTCAATTTCATCTTTCATCTTTTTTAAATTTGTATAAGCTTTTGCATGTCTAGGGGACTTTTCTTGCTCTCCACAGATATCATTCATGAATAGATACATAACATCAGCTTTTTTTCCAGATCCTAGAGATACAGTTACAATACTCGTCCTTTTTGATATTTCCCCCATAATATTTTCAGGAATAACTTCACATTCGGCTGAAAAGGCCCCAGCATCCTCTAAACGTTTAAATTTTTTAAATAGTTCGTATGCTTCATCAGCAGTTTTACCTACAGCTCTTAAGCCACCAATCCATGTTGATTTTCTAGGAACCAAACCTAAATGACCCATAACTGGAACATCTTCTTTTGCAAGCATAGAAACAACATCCATACTTCTTGCAGTCATAACCGCATCAGCACCATTCTCTAAAGCTTTAAAGGCTCCACGTAACACATCCTCGGCTGTGGGATAATTATGTAGTTCGAGTGCTGCCGTATAAAAAAGGGACTTGGATCCTTCACGAACCTTCTTAACATTTGAAGCACTTCCTATTATCATGTCAAAACCTGCTTCTTCAGCTGCTTTTGCCTCTAATGAATTATTTGCAGTTACTTGTGTAAGAATTTTTTTTCCTTTAGCTTCAATAATATCACCTACAGTGACAGTTCTTTTTGCAGGATTAGCCGCCCAAGTATAAATATTTTTCATATTTATATTTAATCAAACTACTTAGTATTTTTCAATTCCTTATAAATATTGTTTACTCTATGAACTTCTTCGGCGGTATTGAAATAGCATTCATATTCAATTTCATTAGGGGTTACATCGAAATGATAGTGGCCGGCATCTTGAGCACCTTTATAAGAATGAAAATGAGTGTGCTCTCCTGACTCTCTTAAATCTAATTTTCCTCCAGAGGGATCATTAGTCCATAAAACTGAATAGCATTGAAAATGTGGCCCTATAGGTTCGTAAAATTGTAAAAAATCCTTAACACATTTCATTTGTTTTGGATCGTAATATTCATGTTTTATATCTGCATAGTCTGGTTGGACATGGGATTTAATCTTACCATTTAAGATTCTAAAAACTCCTCCCAAAGCAACACTTACATTCTGTAAATTTTCAATTAAAGCAGTTCTCATAGATTGAGGTAAAGAGCCTTGCTCACCTGACCTTCCTTTAATTTTAATTTTTATAACATCTCCCTTTTTGCCTTCGGAGTAATAGATATTTCCTAGTCCGCCATGTTTTCGGTGATTGTAAGAAGTTGATTTACATTTATTATTTTTATCTACTTGAGCAATTATAGATTTTGACTCGTTAGTTATTAAATTTTCATTAATTATAAGTTCTCCGCAGTGACCCTCCAAACAAGACATTGCTCCTGAACCTGCACCTAAAGCATATGATTGTTCAGAGCCTATTCTTTTTGCTATTTCTTCATAATCAAATTCTGTACCTATGAACCTTTTATCGTGCATGTATGGTTCACCTCCAACATCAATAATTCTTTGGTTTCCACTTATACCCTCAGCAGGGCAATCCCATTTTCTTAGATCAGGGCATTCAACAATTGAAACATCAACTTCAATATAGTTTTTAGATAAACCTTTTTTTAAGGCTTCGCTAACTTGTTTTAAGGAAATTTGATGAAACTTGGCTTTTTCGATTGTTAATTCCATAATCTATTAATATCATTTAAAGAAGTTTATCAATTAAATATAATTTTTATTATGAACAAGTTAGGCACAGAACTAGCAAATGCGTGGATGAAGAAAACTTTAGTTGATCTAAATGGGTTCAGTGAAAATGAAATTCCAAAAAATCGAGATGAAGCATACAAAGCTTTAAATCTATTTTATAAAGAATTGAATAAAAAGACAGTAGGTTGGAAAATAGGAGCAGTCGCTAAAGAAGTTCAAAAAGAAGAAGGTTTTGATGGACCTGTGCCAGGTAAAATTTTAAAAGAAACTATTTTACCTTCTAATTGCACAATTGAATATTCAGAAATCCCTTACTCCAACTTGGAATGTGAATATGCGTTTAAAATTCATAAAGATGTAAAAATTGAAGATAATTTACTAAACAAGATAAACGATTTTAAATTATATACCGCTATAGATATTACATCCTCAAGATACGTTCAAAGTTCAAAAAATAAATTTGATAAACTAATACAAATGTATCTTGGAATTTCTGATCATGGAAATGGTGGTAAAATTATTATAGGAGAGGAGTTAAAAAATTGGCAAAGTTCAGATATCAATAACATTAAGATTAAATTAAGGGTAAACGATAAAATAACCGAACCATACTTTACAGGGACTAAGAGAATAGATCCAAGAGATTCTTTGAAAGCTTTTGTCGATGAGTTTAAAGATAAAAATATAAGCTTCAAAAATGGTGACTATCTTTTATGTGGGTCTCTAACTAAGCCACATAGTATTAGTCAAAATGATAATATTATTGTTAGTTATGAAAATTTAGGAGATATTAGGATTAAAGTTTTATGAAAATAGCATTAATCACAGGCGCTAGCCAAGGTATTGGAGCAGCAATAGCTGATAAACTTAATAATAAAAAAATTAAAGTTATTTTAGTTTCAAGGTCAAAAGATAAATTAAAAAAATTTCAAATGAATTTAAAATTTCCTGAAAATTCTTTAATTATTTCTAAAGATTTAAGATCACTATCTGTATGCAACTCTCTTGCTAAAAAAATTAAAAAATTGGATTATCTAATTAATGTAGCTGGAGCAACTAAGGGAGGAAAGTTTTTAGATTTAAATGATAATATTTGGGAAGATGGTTTTAATTTAAAATTTAAAGCAGCTGTACGATTAAGCAAAGCTTTTTGGCCAGCTCTCAAAAGAAGCAAGGGAAAAGTTATTAATATTGGAGGAGGGGCTGCCAGAAATCCTTCGAACACATTCATGATAGGTGGTGCTGTTAATTCAGCGTTAAATAATTTTTCTAAAGCTTTAGCTATGCAAGGTAAAATAGATAAAATATCAGTTTCAATCATTCATCCGGGTATGACCTTAACAAGAAGATTAGAAAAAATTTTAAAAATTGATGCAAAAATATTTAAAAAAAGTGTTAAGCAAATCTTAAACCTAAGATGTAAAGCTGAAAAAATAAAAAGACCTACAAAACCTGAAGAAGTTGCAAATTTAGTTTTCAAACTTATCAAAGATAGAAATTCAAATTTTAAAAACTTTTCAATAGACGGTGGAAAAATTAAAAATTTGAGATGATTGTTTATACTCACCCAGATTGTTTATTAAAATTTAACGGACAAGGTCATCCAGAGAGAAAAGAAAGATTAGATAGTATTTTAAAATCTATCAAATCATCAAATTTAAAAGTAGATTTTAAAGAGGCTCCCAAAGTTGATTTAGAAATAGTTTCTTTGGTTCATCCTAAGAAACATATTGAACAGATTTTCAAAAATATACCAGAGGAGGGAATTATTGGTGTTGAGAAAGAACCTTACGCAGACACAATTTTGTGCCCTCACAGCAAGAACGCAATTTTAAGATCTTGTGGGTCGGGAATTGCTGCTTGTGATGATCTTATAAAAAAAAATGAACGAGTTTTTTGCGCAATTAGACCCCCAGGTCATCATGCAGAAACTGTTCGAGCTAATGGATTTTGTTTTATTAACAATGTTGCCGTTGCAGCAAGATACTTACAAAAAAAGTATAATGTAGGAAAAGTAGCTATTATAGATTTTGATGTTCACCACGGTAACGGAACTCAAGAAATTTTTTACGAAGACGATTCAGTTGCTTATGGTTCTTCTCACGAATTTCCATTATTTCCTGGAACTGGAGCTGAAAATGAAACAGGTGTAGGAAATATTTTTAATGCAACTTTAAAATCTGGAACAACAAGTAAAGAATTTCATGAAATTTTTGAAAAAAAAGTTTTAACACCTTTAGAAAAATTCAAACCAGATGTCATTTTAGTATCAGCGGGTTTTGATGCACACAAAAGGGATCCTTTGGCAAATATAAACTTAGAGTCTAATGATTTTTTTACAATTACAAAAAAAATAGTTGAAATTGCTAATATTCATTCTGAAGGCAGAGTAATTTCTTTTCTGGAAGGTGGTTATGACTTAACAGCTTTGTCTGAAAGCATTATAGAGCACCTCAATGCCCTAAAAACCCATGTTTGACCAATTATCTGGGTTTTCAAATTTTTCTATTTCCTTTTTTGTTACAGGCCTAAAAAGATAATATCCAATATATAACATCAAAAAAAATAAAAAAATTGTTTTCATCCAATCATTATAATTAATTATTTTTGTATTAAAAGAGTTGAGTATCACTGTGCAAAATGTGGGGCATACCATGGCCATGTTTTCGATGATGGGCCTACAGAATCACGTAAGAGATTTTGTAATAATGGATTGTGTTTAATATTTAAACCAAATTGAGCGAAATACTTACTATAAACGCTACTATAAACAGGGATTTTTACTCACATGTAGCCCAATTCGTTCATAATCAATAATGATTAAAATTTTTAATAGTTTAAATTGAGTCTATGAGTTTAATTGGTGTAATAATTGCAAGTGTAATTATGGTTTCCTCTGGAGTATTTAATTCAGGAGAAAACAAAACAGAGGAAATAGTTCAAACAGCTCAGACTCAAGTTTCTACACCAGCTCCAGAACCTGCAAAAGAACCAGAACCAGAACCAGAGCCAGAGCCAGAACCAGCCCAAGAACCAGAACCAGCTAAAGAACCAGAACCAGAGCCAGAACCAGAACCAGAACCAGAACCAGCTCCTCAAACTGAAGAGCCTAAAGAACAAGTTAATGCTGAAGCCAACCAAGAACAAGACGCTAAACCTGAAGAAGAGGAAGTGAAACCAGTTACTGAAGAAAAACCAATTGAAGAGGAAAAAGAGGGATTAAGCATTGTAAATATCATGTTGTACATTCTAGGTGCTATTGCAGTTATTGCTGCTGGAATATATTTCTTTATGAGAAGAGAACCAGCTCCACAAAGTGCAGCAGATATTGCTAGATCTCAATCACAAGAACCAACTACTGAACCTCAGCCAGAACCTGAACAACCAGTTCAAGAGGAAAAACCAACAGAAACTATTCAAGAAGAAACTCAACCGGAAAATAAAGACCAATCATCTAATAATGATGATGAAAATAATAACAGATAAATTAAAATTTCTTTCCACCTTCAAGATAAGCACATTTTTCGCAAGTTTTTTCAATTTTAGGTGGTTCATCTAAGTTTAGTACTTTTTTCATTTCAATTAATTTTTTCTCTATCCAATCAGTATTTACTCGATATGGGATTAGTGTGGTTTTAAAATCTATTTTATTATCAAATTTATTTTTTGTTTTTTCTCCATTACAAACATAAAAAAAGGTTCGGTCTGAAACTTTAAAATTCATTTTTCTTAGGATATGAACGTAAATGTCCATTTGTAATTTATAACTAAGATGCCATTCAGCATCGAGATAAGAAGACACTGTCACAGGATAAGTTGACGATTGGGCTTTATAATCTACAACAACTAATTTTTTTTCAGACAAATCAAACCAAATATCATCAATACCTCCATGAATTATAAGGTTTGTATTTTCGTCCAAATACGAAATGCCACCTTTTAAAGAATTTCTCCAAATATCTAAATCTTTGTGCTGATAAGGTATAAAATTTAAGTTATGTTTAACCATAATTGGATGGGGTTTTTGCTCTTTTCTATACTGATCAAATTCTTTCTTTAATAACTCATCGACTGCAACGTTTAGAGCCCACCCAGGCATTGAGGGTTCTTTTAGTCCTTTTACACGATCTAAATAAAAGCACCTTTTGCAGCTCATAAAGTTGAAAAATTTAGACCTACTTATTTTAAAAGGAGAATTAGATTTTTTATCGTAAATAGAGGTTTTTCTTGTTCTGAAAGATACAGCGTCTTTCATTTAGATTTGTTTTAGTCTTTTAAGTACTTCGGCCTTGTCTAATGAGAGAATAACATCATAAAGACCAGGCCCAAATCTAGAACCAACTAGTGCTATCCTTAAAGGTTGTCCTACACCTTTAAAATTAGTTTTATGTTTACTTATTAGAGACTTTATTAAAGGTTCCAAAGTTTCTCTAGATAATGAGGAAAGTTTTTCATATTCATTAGCAAATTCATTTATTATTTTTTTTGATAAATCATCAATTAATTTTTTATCATCTGCGTTAATCTCAATTTTGTCGTTAATAATATACTGTGCGTTATTCCAAATATCCTCTAGGGTTTTTGCTTTATTTTTTAAAAAACCCATAGATTTTAAAAGAATATTCTCTTTTGATTGATTTAAAGGTTTTTTGTATTTTGAAACATATTCTTTAAAAAAATTAAAAAGATCTTTCTGATCGATGCTCTTTATATATGTCTCATTTATTGAATAAATCCTATTCATATCTAATTTTGAAGGTGATTTTCCAACACCACTTAGATCGAATAAATCTATACTTTCCTGCTTTGTAAAAATTTCTTTATCTTTGTAAGACCATCCCAATCTTAATAAATAATTCCTTAAAGCGTCTGATATCACCCCTATTTTAATATAATCCTCAAGAGTGGAAGCATTATCTCTTTTTGATAATTTCTTTCCTTGTTCACTATGAATTAAAGGAATATGTGCAAAGTTTGGAACCCCCCAACCCATTGCTTCATAAATTTGCCTCTGTTTAAAAGAGTTAATCATATGATCATCTCCTCTAATAACATGAGTTATTTTCATTTCATGATCATCAACCGTGGCCGATAGCTGGTATGTTGGAGTATTATCTTTTCTTAGAATTACAAAATCCTCAATAGTAGAATTTGAAATATTTCTATCCCCTTGAACTAAATCTTTTATAATCGTATTCCCTGATATTTTACTTTTAAATCTTATTACCGGTTTTACTCCTTCTGGAATTTTTAAATCTTTGGCATCTCTCCATTTTCTATTATAAACATATGGTATTCCTTGTTTTTTACATTTTTCTTTTTGCTCATTAATTTCATCTTCTGAACAATAACATTTATAGGCAAAACCTTTTTTTAACAATTCATCTGCAACTGCAACGTGTTTAGATATATTTTTAGATTGAATATACTCATTTCCATCATGTTCAATACCAAGCCAAGCTAAAGATGTAATAATTTGTTTTTTGAATTCATCTTTAGATCTTTCTTTATCAGTGTCCTCTATCCTAAGAAAATATTTACCCTTATTTTTTTTAGCTAAAAGCCAATTGAATAAAGCTGTTCGAACTCCGCCAATATGAAGAGGCCCAGTAGGAGAGGGCGCAAACCTACAATTAAAAGACATTTTTATTAATTAGACTATTTTAATGAAAGTTTCTATATAAAGAAACAAGTTTACCCTGAATTTTTATTCTATTCGCGGCGTAAATTTTAGTTCCGTAGTTTCGATTTGCTGCTTCAAGAGCTATAGTGTTGCCTTTCTTTCTAACTCTTTTTAATGTGGCTTCTTGGTCGTCTATTAAGACCACTGCTATTTGACCATTATCTACATTAGAAACTTTTTTTATTATAACTGTATCACCGTCAGCAATACCAGCTTCAATCATTGAGTCACCTTTTACTTTAAGGCCATAATGCTCACCATTATTTTGAAGATCTTCTGGTAAAGCAACTCTATCAACTTCTTGTTGAATTGCTTCAATTGGTGTACCAGCGGCAATACTTCCTAATACCGAAACATCAGTGGATTTATTATTATTCTTATCTAATCCACCTTTGATAACGCTTGGAGTGAAAGTATTAAATATATCATTAGCACTTGCGTTCTCAGGTAATTTTACTACCTCTAATGCTCTAGCTTTATGTGCTAATCGCTTAACAAATCCTCTTTCTTCTAATGCAGAAATTAATCTATGTATTCCTGATTTCGACTTAAGGTTGAGTGAATTTTTCATTTCTTCGTATGACGGAGAAATACCTGAAGATCTAATCTTCTTATTGATAAATATTAATAAGTTTTTTTGTTTTTTTGTAAGCATAGAACAAACCTTGTACATCTATGTTCTATAAAAGTTCTTTTTGAATTACAACTTCAAATTAATGGCTAATTTATTGATTAATTTGAATTAATTTTTTCATCAATTCACTAGGATTGTCGGATTTTAAAAGTGATTCTCCAATAAGAAAATTTTTTATTCCGGTTTTTTCGTAAATATATTTTGCGTCATTTTCAGTTTTAATCCCGCTTTCAGAAATAATAGGACCTTTGTGTGTTTTAATAACTTCAAAAATTGAAATAGTATTGTTTAAAGAAACTTCAAGTGTTTTCAAATTCCTATTATTAATTCCAATTAATGCTTGATCAAATTTTAAGGCTGTTTCAGCTTCTTTCTGATCGTGCACTTCTACTATGACAGATAAATTATGTCTTAAAGCTTCAGAATAAATTTCGTCAGCTTGGGCTCCATTTAGAGCTGCGACTATTATTAAGACGCAATCACAACCATAACTTTTAGATAATGCAATTTGATAAGGATCAATAAAAAAATCTTTTGCTAAGATTGGTACTTTAATTTGTTTTTTTATATCTTGAATATAATCTAATTTTCCCAAAAAATGCTTTTCTTCTGTCAAAACCGAGAGGCAAGTCGCACCATTATTTACATACATTTTTGCGATTTCTAAATGATTAAAATTATTTACAATAACACCAGCAGATGGGCTAGCTTTTTTGATTTCGGTTATTAAAGAAATACTCTGATTTTTTTTGATTGTTTCTTTAAAATTTAAAAAACTTTGTTCTTTGATGTTTTTTTCTAAAATATCTAAAGATTTTTCTTTTTTAATCAGGTCCAAAGAGTATTTTTTTTCCTCGATAATTTTTTCTAAAATATTAGTCATTAATTTGATTGAATTTTCACTAAGTGGTTAAATACCTTTCCCGAATTTAAATGTTTTGTGGCCTTTTCGTACGACGTCTTAAAATCGTTTTCATTGCTAGAAACTATTAAACCTGCTGCTACATTAAGAGCAACAGCTTGAGAGAATTCATTTTTTTTACCTTTAAAAATTTCAATAATTTTTTCAGAATTATATTCTGCATTTTTTCCTTTTAAATTCTCCTTATTTACAGAATTAATCCCTAAAATTTTCGGATCAATTATAAATTCTTTAATTATTGAGTCTTTCAGTTCTACCGCATATGTTTTTGCAAACGGTGATATCTCATCCATCCCATCTTCGCTATGAACGATCAATGCGTGAATAACTCCGTTTTCTTTAAGCGCCTCAGCGAAAGGTTTCATCCATTTTTTATCAAATACTCCTATTACCTGTCTTTTTACTTGTGCAGGACTACTTAAGGGACCTATTAAGTTAAAGATCGTTTTCTTTCCCATTTTTTTTCTAGCTGGCCCAACATGTTTCATTGCTGAGTGATAATTAGGTGCAAACATAAAAGCAAAATTAAACTTTTTTATACTTTCCTCAGCCTCATTTGCTTTCAAATTAATATTTATTTTTAATGCCTCTAATACATCTGCAGATCCACAGTTTGAAGATACAGCTTTATTACCGTGCTTAGCAACTTTTACACCCATACTTGCCAAAACTATAGCTGCAGCAGTAGAAATATTTAAAGAGTTTTGCCCGTCTCCTCCTGTTCCGCAGGTATCAATAGTGTCTTGTTCAGCTTTAACTTTAGTAGCTTTTTCTCTCAAAACAAATATCCCTCCAGCTAGCTCATCTTTAGTTTCACCCTTTTTTACGAGAGACTCTAAAATTTCTATAATCGAATTTTCGTTATATTTACCCTCCATAAGTTCATTGAATAGAGCTTTGCTTTCTTCGAAGGAAAGGCTTTGTCCTTTTTTTAAACTTTCTACAAAATTAGACATTTAATTACTAATAAAATTTTTAATTAATTTCATTCCTACTTTAGTACTTATACTTTCAGGGTGAAATTGAAAGCCATGAATATCATATTCTTTATGCATTAATCCCATTATTGTTTTATTCTTAGTTTCAGCAGTAATTAATAGTTTTTTTGGGAACTTTTTACGATCGACAACTAAACTATGGTATCTAGTCGCTTCAAAATTATTTTGAATATTTTTAAATAAACCCTTTTTAATATGTCTAATCTTACTTGTTTTGCCGTGCATTAGATTATTAGCATGGATAATCTTTCCTCCAAAAACTTGACCAATGATTTGATGACCTAAGCAAACTCCAAGAATTGGAATTTTTTTGTAAACTTCTTTTACGATTTTAAGACAATTTCCGGCTTGATTAGGATTTCCAGGTCCTGGGGATATTACAATTTTATCATATTTTTTTCTTAAAACTGTTTTTCCGTCAATCTTATCATTTCTAATTACTTCAACATTTTTCTTAATTTTTGAAATGTAATGAAACAGATTGTAAGTAAAACTATCATAATTATCTATTAATAAAATTTTCATTTAATCTACTGCTTTCATTAATGCTTTAGCTTTGTTTACTGTTTCTGCGTATTCTTTTTCAGGCCTGCTGTCAGCTACAATTCCTGCTCCAGCTTGAACATAAAACTTATCCTTTTTAATTAAAGCTGTTCTAAGGGCAATACAAGTATCAAATTCATTATTAGGGGTGAAGTAACCAATTCCACCTGCATATAATTTTCTTTTATTTTTCTCTAGTTCGTCAATTATTTGCATCGCTCTAATTTTTGGAGCTCCACTTACTGTGCCTGCAGGAAAACCTGATAAAAGCGTTTCAAAAACTGAGGTTTGATTGTTGAACTTTCCAATTACATTCGAAACGATGTGCATTACATGAGAATATTTTTCTACTTTAAATTTTTCAGTTACTTTTACAGTATTAATTTTTGAGACTTTTCCTACATCATTTCTTCCAAGATCCAGCAACATGAGATGTTCAGCTAACTCTTTTTTGTCTTTAAGCAAATCTGACACGTATTTTTTATCTTCTTTTAAATTTCTTCCTCTTGGTCTTGTTCCAGCAATTGGTCTAACTGTAACTTCCCCTTTTCTAAGTCTGACCAATATTTCTGGACTGCTACCTAAAACTTTAAAATCTTCATAATTAAAATAAAACATAAAGGGTGAGGGATTTGATTTTCTCAATTGATTATAAATTTCAATAGGTTTCTTGTTTATTTTTCTCTCAAATCTTTGACTTAAAACTACTTGAAAGATATCTCCATTTTTTATGTAAGTTTTTGCCTTTTTTACTAATTGATGAAATCTTTTTTTAGTTATATTTGATTTTATTACATTTCTATTTCGTTTAAATGTAAATTGTTCTGGAAGTTTTATATTTTCAAAATTCTTGAATAGCTCAAACTTTTTAATAATAAAGTCATAAGCTTCTTTATAATTCTTAATTTTAGTATCAGCATAAATATTTTCAATGTAATGAATTTTTTTCTTTAAATTATCATAGATAACCAGGTTCCTAGGACGAGAAAGCCTCACGTCTGGAATCTTTAAATCATCTTTACATCTGTTAGGTATTTTTTCAATATAACGAATTATATCGTAAGAGAAATAACCAACAATCATTGAAGCCATTGAAGGTAATTGACTTGGAGTCTTAATCTTAAAATCTTTAACTAGTTTGTTTAAGTATTTTAAAGGATTAGCTTTAATTTTAGTTTTTTTTTTATCAGTTTTTAATGTAATTACATTATTATTAATATCCCAAATTTTATCAGGGTTAAGACCGATAATTGTATATCTCCCTCTTATAATTCCTTTTTCAACTGACTCAAAAATAAAACTATTCTTTTCAGCTAAAAGGAATTTAAATAGATTTTCCACTTTATAATAATCTTTACAATTAAAAGATCTAAATAAAATTTGATGATTTTTTTTCGCGTGTCTTTTTTGAAAATTTTTAAAGCTTGTATTTATTCGCATTAAAATGAATTTTTAACTCTGTCTATTGTTCTTTGATTTAACTTAACTTTGTACTTCTCATTAAGATTATTATCGTGTAATTGATAAATTTGATTAATTAAGTTTAAACGAGCTTTCGCTTCGTATTGTTCATATTTATTACTATCTTTTTTTAAGTCTTTATACTCAGTATTTATTGCTAAAATTAAAAAACTTTTTGTTAAAGTATTGTTGGTAATTAGATCAATTTCACCATCTTTTATAAGAAAGATTCTTTTGATAACACCCTCGGAAAAAATATCGTTTTGTTTTAAATTGGTTATTTTATATTCCTTCGTTTCTAACTGATTATCTAATGCAAATTTTTTAAACTTTTCGTTATCAATTGCGCCCATACTTATATCCTTGATTATCGAAGTATTACTCTCTATTTTATTTTTAAAACTTAGCTGAGCATTTAGTGCTTTTTGAACCTCTGGATCAGTAAATGGTCTATCTTTTTTCTCAATTTTTTTAATTTCAGCTAAATAATATTTATTTTCTAAATTAATAATTTCAGGCACTTCAATAGATTTTAAATTATAAATTTTTTTAAACAAATTGTCAGATAAATTCTCTATTTTTTTTTTGTTTTCGTTCTCTTTATTTGCATTCACCATTTTTAATAAAATTGGCTTTAAATTGTTAGTTTTAATTGTTTCATCAAAAGATTGTCCATCTAATATATTATTTTCAATTGCATCTAATTGTTTGAAAAAAGTTTCATTATATTCTTTGCTGCCACTAATTTTTAAAGGGTCGATTTCAACATAACGAATACTTTTAAATTCTGTAAAAAAAATATTTTTATTTTTTTCATAAAGTTCTTTTTTATTCTCTTCAGTTGGTTTATTTTTTGAGTGATATTTTTCTAAATCAATGTATTTAATTGTTTTTGTTTGATTCTCTTTTCTATATTCTTTTTTTACTAATAATTCTGGAACCACAATCCCTCCAGATAAAAAACTTAAGAATTGTCTTTTTTTCTCTTGTTCTGCAATATTATCTTCAAAAAGTGGAGCTGTAACGCCACTTTTAATTAGGAATTTTTCGTATTCTGTTCTTGAGAATTTGTTATCTTTAAAAAATAATGTATCGTTTTTTATTATATTTCTTAAAGAATTATCATTAACAGTTATCCCAAGTTTTTCAATTTCTAAAACCATTACTCTTTTTCCAATATATTCAGATAAAATTTTTTCAATTAAATCAGTATTTGGTAAATTTTTTATTTGTTCTTCATTTAGATTAAGTCGTCTAAGATATTCAACAAATTCTTGAGTGTTTATTTTTTCAGAATCTATTGAAGCTATGACATTTTGATTTCCACCTCTAAACACATCGCCCATTCCCCAAAAAACAAATGGAAGAATGATTATACCCACTAAGAGTTTTATAAAAAAAGACTTAGAAATTTTACCTATTGATGTTAGCATTATTATAATCTATTAAGTTCTTAAAACTATACACCTATAGATTAAAATTTATATTAAGGCAAATAATGAGATATTTCATCGGTAATTGGAAAATGTTTGGTGTTCCAAAATCTATAAATATAGTCAAAAAAATTAATTCTTTTTACTCTAAAGATAAAAATCGTAAAAAATATAGAGTAATTATAACACCTCCTTTTACTTTAATTGAGACCTTTTCTAAATATTTTAAAAATAAGAGTGTTTGTATAGGTTCTCAAAATTGCTATCAAAAAGAACAGTTTTCATCAAATACTGCTGCTATAAGTCCATATATGATTAGGAGTGTTGGGGCTAAATATACTTTAGTGGGTCATTCAGACAATCGAAGCGAAGGTGATACAAATGAGATGTTAAAAAACAAAGTTCAATTCGCTTTAAAAAATAATTTAAAAGTGGTTTTTTGTATCGGAGAAAATAAGACAGAAAAAAATAATAAAAAAACTTTTTCTGTTTTGAAAAATCAAATTAAAGTTTTAGAGAGAAAATTTAATAAAAATAACATAATTGTTGCCTACGAACCTATCTGGTCAATTGGAACAGGAAAAATACCATCCAAAAATGAATTACTTAAAATAACTATTTTTATTAAAAAAGTTTTAAAATCTATATTTAATAAAAAAAGTCCTGCCGTGCTTTATGGAGGATCAGTTGATGGAAACAATGTTAAAATGTTTAAAGATATTAGAGAAATAGATGGTTTTTTGATTGGTGGAGCTTCAAAATCCTCAAAAAAATTTATTGATATAATAAAAAATTACTATAGATAAGCTACATGGAAAATTTACTGATTTTAGTTAATATAATCCTTGCAATAGTATTAATTATTGTAATCCTTCTTCAAAGATCTGAAGGTGGAGCTTTGGGCTTAGGTGTTTCACAGGATAATTTCACGTCAACAAGAAGCGTAGGCACTTTCTTAACAAAATTTACATCAATAATCGCTGCTTTATTTATTATTTGTAGTATTGCAATTGTAGCTATCTCCAGAGATGAATTACGTGAAACTCAATCAGTGTTGGAGAAACAAGAAGAAGAAAACTCTAATCTTCCACAAATACCACAATCTAAGTAATTAAAACTTTGTAATTGTTAATTTTTGAAGTATAACATACTTCCATGGCGCGATATATATTCGTTACCGGCGGCGTGGTCTCATCTTTAGGAAAAGGATTATCTTCTGCATCTTTAGCTTACTTGTTACAATCAAGAGGTTACAAAGTAAGAATAAGAAAACTTGATCCATATTTAAATGTTGACCCAGGAACTATGAGTCCGTTTCAACACGGTGAAGTTTTTGTTACGGATGATGGCGCAGAAACGGATTTAGATCTTGGACACTACGAAAGATTTTCAGGAATATCTGCCAAAAAATCAGATAATATAACAACAGGAAAAATTTATAATGATGTGTTAAAAAGAGAACGACAAGGTAAATATTTAGGAAAAACTGTTCAAGTCATTCCTCATATCACAAATAGAATAAAAGAATTTATTAAAAATGATGTTGCTAAAGAGGACTTCGTAATTTGCGAGATAGGAGGTACTGTAGGTGATATTGAAAGTCTACCTTTTTTAGAAGCTATAAGACAATTTTCAAATGAAATGGGTAAGAAAAATACATTATTCATTCACCTAACTTTAGTTCCTTACATGAAGGCCTCCGATGAGATAAAAACAAAACCAACTCAACATTCAGTTAAAGAATTAAGGAGCATAGGTATCCAACCAGATATTATTATTTGCAGATCTGAAAGATCTATACCTTTAGATCAAAGAAAGAAAATTTCATTATTTTGCAACGTTGCTATAGAAGATGTTATAGAAACTGTGGACGTAAAAACAATTTATGAAGCTCCGATAAGTTTTAATAAAGAGAAACTAGACGAAAGGGTATTAAGATTTTTTAGAATGAAATCTAAGAAAAAGGTAAATCTTTCTCCTTGGAAAAAAATTACCCATTTAGTTTTGAACACAAACAATAAAGTTAATATAGCAATAATTGGCAAATATGTTGAACTTAAAGATGCATATAAATCTCTAGACGAGGCTTTAACACACGGTGGAATAGCAAATAATTTAAAAGTGAATTTAATAAGAATTGAGTCTGATTTTTTAAAACCAAATGAAATAAAAAATAAACTCAAAGGAGTGTCTGGAGTCTTGATACCAGGAGGATTTGGTAAAAGAGGCACAGAAGGAAAAATAGCAGCTATTAATTATGCAAGATTAAACAAAATTCCTTTCTTAGGCATCTGTTTTGGTATGCAAATGGCAGTGATTGAATTTGCTAGAAATAAATTAAATATAAAAAAAGCTACATCTAGTGAATTTGGACCATCTAAAGCATCAGTCGTTGGACTTATGAGTGAATGGACAAAAGATGGAAAATTGATGAAAGGCACTGACAAAGATTTAGGTGGAACAATGCGTTTAGGTAGTTATGAAGCAAGACTTAAAAAAGACACAAAAATAAGTAAAATTTACAATTCAGTAAAAATAAACGAAAGACATCGGCATAGATATGAAGTTAACATCAATTATAAAAAAGATTTTGAAAATAAAGGTATGATTTTTTCAGGTTTATCTCCAGACAACAAATTACCAGAAATTATAGAATTAGAAAATCATCCTTGGTTTATTGGCGTTCAGTTTCATCCTGAATTTAAATCTAGACCTTTATCACCACATCCTTTATTCTCATCATTTATAAAAGCCGCAAAAATCAATACTACAAAATGAATAATCATAAAGTAAAATGTTCTAATTTTGAGATCGCTAACAACAAACCATTTACTCTAATCGCTGGCCCTTGTCAGCTTGAGAGTGAAGAGCATGCTATTAAGATTTCAAATGAACTTAAAAAAATTACAAACGATCTAGGTATTAATCTTATTTACAAAACTTCATTTGATAAAGCTAATAGAACAAGTTTAAAAGGAAAAAGAGGTCTAGGCTTAGAAAAATCACTTCCCATTTTCGATAAGATTAGAAAAGAAGTTGGTGTCCCAGTTTTAACCGACGTTCATACTGTTGAACAATGTGCTGTAGTTTCCAATCACGTGGATGTCCTTCAAATTCCTGCATTCTTATGTAGACAAACTGATTTATTAATTGCTGCAGCAAAAACTGGTAAAATAATTAATGTTAAAAAGGGACAATTTTTAGCTCCGTGGGATATGGCTAATGTAATAAAAAAAATTGAAGACTCCGGGAATAAAAATATTTTAATTACAGAAAGAGGAGCGAGCTTTGGTTATAATACTCTTATTTCAGACATGAGAGCCCTACCTATAATGTCGAAATTCGGATTTCCAATTGTATTTGATGCAACTCATTCAGTACAACAACCAGGTGGCATGGGAGAGAAAAGTGGTGGACAAAGAGAATTTGTTCCTTATTTAGCTCGTGCTGCTATTGCTGTTGGCGTAGGAGCAATTTTCATGGAAACACATGAGGATCCAGATAATGCACCTTCTGACGGCCCAAATATGGTTCCATTAAGTGAAGTAAAAACTTTGTTAAAAAAACTTTCCGAGATCGATAAGATAGTAAAATAATAATGGCAAAAATTAAAAGTATAAAAGGCAGACAGGTCTTTGATAGCAGAGGAAATCCAACAGTGGAAGCAGAAGTTTTTTTAGAAAATAATATTTCTGCTACTGCAATTTCTCCATCAGGTGCATCAACTGGTGCATTTGAAGCACATGAATTAAGAGATAAGGATAAGAATAAATTTTTAGGCAAAAGTGTAAATATAGCAGTTGAAAATATAAATAATAGAATTTCAGAAAAACTTAAAGGGTTCGAGTCAGAAGACCAAAAAAAAATTGATAAAATTTTACTTGATTTAGATGGAAGTGAAAATAAAACAAATTTGGGAGCTAATGCTACTCTAGCAGTCTCACTAGCTAATTCAAAATGTTCAGCTTTATCAAATAAAAAATCACTATTTAAATATCTAGGGAACACTTTTTCTTTACCCATACCGTTAATGAATATTATTAACGGTGGTGCTCATGCCGACAATGACCTAAATATCCAAGAATTTATGATTAGACCTGACTCAGCAAAAAATTTTATGGATGCTATTGAAAAATGTTATGTTGTTATTCAAAATTTGAAGAAATTATTAAAATCAAATCAAATGCTCACAAATGTCGGAGATGAAGGCGGATTTGCTCCATCAATTAATACAAATGAGCAAGCCTTGGAGTTAATTGTAGATGCAATAGATAAGTCAAATTTAAAACCAGGAAAAGATATAGTTATTTGTCTGGATGTAGCAGCTAATGAATTAATTAATGAAAAAGGGGAGTATTCAATTCAATCTAAAAATTACACATCAGTTGAAGATAATATTAGTTATTATAAAAAACTTACATCTAGCTATCCAATAAAATCAATAGAGGATCCTTTCGCTGAAGAGGACTGGGATTCGTGGAAAAAAATTACAAACGAAATAGGAAAAAATGTTCAAATTGTAGGAGATGATTTATTCGTTACAAATGTAAAACGTTTAAGTAAAGGGATAAAAGAAAAGTCAGCAAATAGTATTTTAGTAAAACCAAACCAAATAGGCACTTTGACTGAAACTTTGGAAGTAATTTCAATGGCAAAAGCTGCAGATTTAAATACTATAATTTCTCACAGATCCGGGGATACTGAAGATACATTTATAGCTGATTTGGCGTCTGCGACTATGTCTTCTCAAATTAAAACTGGATCTTTGGCGAGATCTGAAAGAGTAGCGAAATATAATAGATTATTACGCATTGAAGAAGAACTTGGAAATCAAGCAAAAATGGCTAAAATCTAACTTATGCGACTTATTGAAAGTTTAAAAAAAAGAAAATTTATATTATTGAATATCTTTTTAACTCTTTATATTGGAATCAATTTAATTGGTGGTGAAAGAGGTTTAATTTCTTATTTTGATAAAAAAAAATTATTCAAAGAATTAGAAATTAAAGAAAAAATGTTGACTAATAATTTACAAGACTTGGAAGCAAAAATATCGTTAATTAAAAATAATGATTTAGATTATTTAGACATGCTTTATAGGGAAAAATTTAGATTTGGTACAAAAGATGAAATTATTATTAAGTTAAAATGAGCTCAAAACCAAGACATCCAGAAAAAGTTAATAAGCCTTTTAATCCAATTAAAAAGAAACCAGAATGGATAAGGTCAAAAATAGCAGACTCTCAAATTTTCTTTCAAACTAAACAAGTCGTTAATCAAAATAACCTTGTCACTGTCTGTCAGGAAGCTAATTGTCCAAATATAACTGAGTGTTGGAGCAAAAAACACGCTACATTTATGATTATGGGAGATACGTGCACTAGAGCATGTGCATTTTGTGATGTCAAAACCGGAAAACCAACAAAGCTAGATATTTTTGAACCAGCTAAAATTGCCAAGGCTGTCCAAAGCTTAAATTTAAAACATGTTGTTATTACTTCTGTGGATAGAGATGATTTAGAAGATGGTGGTTCAGAACATTTTTACAAAGTTGTCAAAGCTACTAGAGAAAAAAATCCAGAAACATCTATAGAAGTTTTAACACCAGACTTTTTGAGAAAAGGAGAGGCGTATAAAAAAGTTTTGAAAGCGGATCTTGATGTTTTTAATCACAATATAGAAACTGTTCCTCGACTTTATACAACGGTTAGACCAGGAGCACGTTATTTTGCTTCACTAGAACTTTTAAAAAATGCAAAAAAATTTAACAAAAAAGTTTTTACTAAATCAGGAATTATGGTTGGCTTAGGCGAAGATAAAGAAGAAGTAATTCAAGTTATGGACGATCTTAGATCTGCCGAAGTTGATTTTATTACTATCGGTCAATACTTACAACCATCTCCCAAACATCATCCACTTAATCGTTATTATCATCCTGATGAATTTAAAGAGTTTGAGCAAATTGCAAAGACGAAAGGTTTTCTACTTGTTTCTTCATCACCTCTTACGAGATCTTCTTACCATGCAGATGAAGACTTTAGAAAATTACAAGATGCAAGAAATAAACAGCTTGAATGTCTTCCGCATCAATAAAAAAAATTATTCCTTGTAGAAAAGAACAATTAGTGGAAATGGTTCTAGATATTGAAAAATATCCGGAATTTGTTCCATGGTGCATCGAGGGTAAAATTTATGATAGGAATGAAAGTGCAGATCTTATTACCTTTAATGGAGATTTAAAAGTAGGTAAGAGCATCCTGAATGAAACTTTCTCAAGTCACGTGTCTTATTATAAAGAAAAAGATACAATTATAGTAACTAATCTTGATGGACCTTTAAAACATCTGAAAAATGAGTGGAAATTTAAGGAAGTAAATAATTCGACACAGTTGGAATTTTTTATCGATTTTGAATTGAAAAATCCGATTTTGAATGGAATAATGAAAAAATCTTTTGAGCTTGGTTTAAACAAAATTGCCAAAGCTTTTGAGGAAAGAGCGATTAAATTATTTAAATAATGTTCACGATTTCATCTTTATTAATTTTATTTATTCTTACTTTCAAATTGTTGTCTTCATATATCAAAACGATAAGAACAGGTGACCCTAATGAAACTAACTTAACATATTGGATGTTTTCTTATGACTTTAAATCTAAAAGTAAAGAATGGGTCCCAGAAGATAAAAAATTATTACAAAGAAAAAGAGCTAGAAATTTTTTAGTTTTTATACTTTATATTGTAGCTTTCAGTATTTTCTTACTACTTAACAGTTTTACTGCCCATCTTTTAGATGTAATTGTTAATCCAGATTTCAGTTATCCTGTCTAATCAGTTTAATTAATAAATTTAGAGATTTTTTAACAGCTTGCCTTTGAACGAAATTTCTTCCTTTATTTTTAAATATATATTTATTGATAACGACTTTTTTTCCAAGCTTCATTCCAATATAAACTAATCCCACTGGCTTTTCTTTAGTTCCACCTTTAGGCCCGGCTATTCCTGTAATCGAAATACATACTTTTGATTTGCTTATTTTACTCAAATTATTAACCATGGACATACAACACTGAACACTCACAGCTCCGTACTTCTTTATAATTTTACTTGGAACCTTTAATAATTTTATTTTTGCCTGATTTGAATAGGTAATTAAACCTATTGAAAATACTTTAGAAGACCCACTAATAGAGGTAATTGTACTGGAAAGCATTCCACCAGTACAAGACTCAGCAATAGCTACTTTTAGTTTCTTTTTGTTAAGCAGTGAAACTAATTTTTTTTTTAACATCATTACAAGAACTTAGATTTTATCACCATAAAGATTATTAACGTAAGCACAACATAGAGACCAGCAATTACATCATCCATTATTACACCAACGCTATTCTTAAATTTTTTATCAAAAAAATCCACTGGGAAAGGTTTTTTGATATCAAAAAATCTAAATAAAATAAAAATATATAAATAAAACAAAACACTCTCCTCTGATCCTTTAGACGTCCCGTGTGAAATTTCATAAAGATAGATAGGAATAGATTGTCCAATAAATTCATCTATAACAACTTCTTTTGGATCTTTGTTCTCTTTAAATTTGATATATTCGGACACTGCATAAAAAGAATATACAAAAATTATGAATAAGATTAATAACACAATTTTACTTGGTAAATTTATTATGTGAAATAAACTGTATAAAAAAACAATAGTAACTAAAGAAGTTATTGTACCTGGAGCAAACCTAAAAGACCCAATACCAAAAAACGTAACAAATAAATAATTAATAGTTTTAATCATATCTTATAATTGAGCATATTACTTCACATGCAATTGCATTTCCTTTTCCAACTACTCCTAATTTTTCGGTTGTCTTACCTTTAATATTTATCTGATTTTTGGAAATTTCACAGAGTCTAGCAATATTGTTTTTCATTTTATTTTTTATGTTTTTAATTTTAGGTGTTTGAGTAATAATATTTATATCAATATTATTTATAAAATAATTTTTAAATTTAATTTGTTTTATAACTTGCTGAAGTAAAATTTCAGATCTTATATTTTTAAATCTTTTACTTTTATCTGAAAACATTTGGCCAATATCTCCTATTTTAGAAGCACCTAAAATCGCATCAGTTACAGAGTGAAGAACAGGATCTCCATCTGAATGACCTAATGTCCCTACTTTTGATTTAATTTTTAATCCTGCTAAATAAAGTTTTCTTTTTGGAACTAGTCTATGTACATCAAATCCTATTCCAACGCTTTGTTTAGATTTGTAAATACTCCGTAGAGTTTCAAAATCAGATTTGTCTGTAATTTTAAAGTTATTTTTTTCCCCATCGATAAACTTAACTTTATTAAGATCCATATATAGAGAAATATCGTCATCTTTATATTTACCAGATTGTGTTTTATGTAAATGATATATTTCATTTAAATTAAAGCCTTGCGGTGTTTGGGTTAAAAATAAATTATTTCTTTTTTTTCCAACTATATATTCTTCTTTGCTAGAATCTATTATTTGTTTTATCGCATCTTGAATTTTTATTTTAGGTATAACCGCTCTAGCATTTCTCATATTTCTTAATATTGAACCTAAAAGTTTTGTGGAAAAATTTGGCCTTGCAACATCATGAATTAAAACTTTAGTCGTTCCTTTTTGACTTACTAGATATCTAAGAGCATTATAAGTAGATTGCTGTCTGCTTTTTCCTCCTACAATCAACTTCACATTCTTGAGCTTAATTGACCTGACTCTTTTTGAGTCTTTTTTGTTATAAACAAGAATTATCTTTTTAATTTCATTAAATTTACGAGCTTTAATAACGTTAATTTCAATTAATGATTTGCCGCCAATTTTTTGATAAGGTTTGCCAACATTAGACCCAAATCTATGACTATTACCAGCAGCAAGAATTATTAAACAAAAACTCATGGTATAAACTTATATTATATTTATATAGATATTTAATATTTATTTAAGATGTTTAAAATTATTAAAAATTTTAATTGGATAATAATATCCTCATTTTTATGTATTTTTATGGGGATAGTAACTTTTTTAACTTTTATAAATGAGGGTTTTGTTCCTTTAACTGACAAAAATTTACAGACTTTATTAATAATTGATATTTTTTTACTATTGGCTTTCTTTGGCTTAATTTTTAAAAATTTTTATAGATTTTATTATACTGGTAAAAAAAATAAAAAAGGTTCTCAAACAAACTTAAAATATATATCTGTTTTTTCACTTTTTACTGTTATTCCGTCTCTAGTAGTAGCAATATTTTCATTGTTCATTTTTAATTTTGGAGTTCAAAATTATTTTGATAAACAAATAACAAAAGCTGTAAATAACTCATTTGATGTTGCGAAAAGTTATTTAGAAGAAAGCAAAGAAAATGTTTTATCTGATGTAATATTAATGAGCGTAGGTTTAAATAGAGCCTCAAGTGACTACTATTCAAACCCTAAACGATTTAAAAATATAATGAGAGCAGAAAAACTTTTGAGAAGAGTAGACGATGTTTATTTAATAGATAGCTTAGGAAATATTTTGCTATCAGATGTAGGGGATATATCTGAGGAATTTACCGTACCTTCTGATGAGGATTATGATCAAGTTTTAGAGGGTAAACCAGTATTTATTTCAAATAACCTGGATTATAAAACAACGGTAATGACAAAGCTTAATTCATTGGTGGATACCTATTTATATATATCAAGAAATATTGATCCTGAAATTTTAAGATATCTAAACGAAACTGAACAAGCGGTGAGTTTTTATTATTCCGTTGAAAATAGCCAAACCGGTATTAAAGTTACTTTTGCAATAATATATATAATAGTAGTTACTTTACTTTTATTTTTGTCTACATCAATCGCTATTACTTTTGCTTCAAGACTTACTAAGCCAATAATAAATTTAATCGGAGCCTCTGACTCAATTAGCAAAGGCGCGCTTGACGTAAAGGTTCCTGAACTCGAGACAGATGAGGAATTTAAGCAATTGAATAAAAACTTTAATTTAATGATAGAGAGATTAAAAGAACAACAAGATAAACTTTTGATTACCGAAAGGTATGAAGCCTGGGAAAGTGTTGCTAGAAAATTAGCTCATGAAATCAAAAATCCTTTAACGCCCATTCAATTATCGATAGATAGTCTAAGAGAAAAGTATAAAAACAGCCTGAATAATAAAGGTCAAGAATTTGAAAAATATTTAGAAACAATTAATAGACAAATTAAAGAAATTGAAAAACTTGTTAACGAATTTTCTAACTTCGCTAGAATGCCAAGACCTATACTTAAAAGAATTAATTTTGTTAATTTAATTAAAAAAAATATTGAATTTATAAAGTTAACTTCAAAAACTAAGATTAATATATTTTCCAAAGATGATGCATTAATTAATGGAGATGAAGATCAACTCAATAGAGTTTTTATAAATTTAATTAAGAATTCAGAAGAGGCCTTTTATGAAATGTCAAAAAAAAACCCTAATTTTAAAGGTAATATTGACATAGAAATTAACAGTAATAAAGACTATATAACTTGTAGATTGACAGATAATGGACCAGGTATTACAGACTCAAAAAAAGCAATGACACCTTATTTTACGACTAAACAATCTGGTACAGGACTAGGTTTACCAATTGTAACAAAAATTATAAATGAACATGCTGGAAATTTTTCAATAAATAACAAAAAAAAAGGTACTGGTACTATCATAAATATTTCGCTTCCAAAAAATAATGATTAAAGAAATCTTAGTAGTAGATGACAACCCAGATATAAGAGCTCTTGTGAGCAACATTCTAGAGGAGCAGAAATTCAATGTTAGAAATGCAGCTAATTATGATCAAGCGGTTTTTGAAATAAATAAAAAACTCCCAGATCTTGCAGTTATCGATATTAAACTAGATAGAGCTGACAAAGATGGAATTGATCTTTTAAAATTAATAAATAAAAAAGACAAATCTATCCCAGTGATCATGATTTCAGGTCATGCAACAGTTCAAATTGCAGTGGAAGCTACTAGATTAGGTGCATATGAATTCATTGAAAAACCTTTTTCAAAAGAAAAGATACTGAATTATATAAATAGAGGATTAGAGTCTTCCGCGCTTAAGAAAGAAAAAGATATCATTGAAAATAAATTATTTCACTCTTTTGAACTAATTGGGAAAAGTCCTTCTATAATAAAAATTAAAAAAATTATAGATAAATTATCTACGTCTGAGAGCAGAATTCTTATTTCAGGTCCTACTGGAGCAGGAAAAGAACTGGTAGCGAGAAAAATACATAAAAATTCTTCTCGTTCAAAAGAACCATTTATTATTATTAATGCTGCATTACTAAAAGAAAATACTTATGAAAAAGAATTATTTGGAGAAGAGTTTGATGATGGTAATATATCGTTCGGAGCTTTAGAAAGAGCAAACAAAGGTACATTATTAATTGATGAGGTTTCAGAAATTCCTTTCGAAACTCAGGCAAATGTTTTAAGAGTTCTAATTGATCAAAAGTTTAAAAGATTAAATGGTTCTAAAGATATTAATGTAAACATAAGGCTAATCTCCTCGACCTCAAAAAATTTAGTTGAACTGGTAAAAATAAATAAATTTAGAGAGGACCTTTATCACAGATTAAACGTTATGCCGATAGAGCTTACATCACTTGCTTCAAGAACTGAGGATATTCCTTTGTTAATTGAATATTTTAAAAAAAAACTTGCCGAAATAAATGGAGTTCAGCAACCAAAAATTGATATTAAAAATGATAATCTTTATACTTACAACTGGCCTGGAAATGTTAGAGAGTTAAGAAATTTAGTGGAGAGAATTACTATTTTGTCCTCAAATGAAACTAAATCAGATATTAATAAATTATTAGGAGATATTTTAAATCCTTCAGATCCAATCGCAAATCAGGACTTATTGGAAAAATCTTTAACCTCCCCGTTGAAAGAGGCTCGTAAACATTTTGAAAAAGAATATCTCACAACCCAACTTAAAAAAAATCACGGAAATATTTCAAAAACTGCAGATTTTATTGGTATGGAAAGATCTGCTCTACATAGAAAACTAAAAGAGCTTGGAATCAAAGGCATAAACTAAAATGAACATAATAATATGTGGAGCTGGCAAAGTCGGCTTTTCAATAAGCAAACAACTATCCGCTCAAGGCCATTCTGTAACAGTAATCGATCAATCATCGGAGGATATTAAAAAGATTAACGACACTCAAGATGTGAAAGGCATTGTTGGAAGAGCGTCATTGCCATCCGTTCTTGAAAATGCAGGAGCTGAAAATACAGATATGATCATTGCAGTTACAAGAAACGATGAAACAAATATGATTGTTTGTCAACTTGCAAGTACGCTTTTTAATGTTTCAAAAAAAATAGCTAGAATTAGGACTAAAGATTTTCTCGAAGGTAAATGGGGTAAACTTTATAACAAGTCAAATATCCCAATTGATGTAATAATTTCACCAGAATTAGAAGTAGCTAAATCTCTATACAGAAGATTAGAGGCTCCTGGAGCTTTAGATAACGTTCCTTTCGGAAAAAATAAGGTTAAGATGTTAGAGATTTCTATAGAGAAAAATTGTCCTATAAAAAATATACCGCTAAAAAAACTTACAGAAAAATTTCCAGATTTTAAGGCAAATATATTAGGAGCTTTAAGAAAAGATAAATTTATTTATCTTAAAAAAAATGATCAAATTTTAGAAGATGATAATGTATATTTAGTTGTAAATAGCGATCAACTTAATCCTATTTTAAAAGCATTCGGACATAATGAAAAAGTATCAAAAAACATATTAATTATCGGAGGTGGAAATATAGGTTTAAATTTAGCAAAGATGTTAGAGGAAAATTTTCAAGATTCGAGAATTAAAATTATTGAAAAAGACAAAAGAAGAGCGGAGGAGATAGCTAATGAACTATCATCCTCAATAGTTATTAATGGTGATGCTTTAGATGAAGAAATTTTAAAAGAAGCAAATTTAGAGGGATCTGAGACAGTATTGGCTTTAACTAATGATGATGAAAATAATATGATGGCTTGTGTTTTAGCTGAAAAAACAGGTTTAAAAAAAAGAACCATAGCTATAGTAAATAAATCTAATTATAATTTACTCCAAGACTCTTTAAATATTGATGATTTAGTTGATCCTAGAATGACAACTGTTTCAAGGATTATGGAACATGTGCATAGAGGCACAATAGGAACGGTATACTCATTGCTAGATGGAGAATATGAATTTATTGAAGCCAAAATTTTAGAAAAATCAGAATTGGTGAATAAGAAAATCAGAGACTCTAACTTACCAGAAGATATAAGAATTGGCGCAATAGTAAGAAAAGAAAAAGTTATCATACCTAGATCAAGTTTTATATTTGAAAAAGATGATTTAGTAGTTTTCCTAGCTAAAAGAGAGCAATTGAAAGCAGTTGAAAATATTTTTAGCGTAGGAACTATTTAGTATTTGATGAATTTTAAAAGTATTAGTTTTTATTTAGGTTTATTTTGTTTTCCTATAAGTATTTTGGCTTTTATCAATATTCTTTATTCTTCATATTTTGATTATTTTTTAAGCATTGAGTCTTACTTAGTAACACTTTTTCTAACAACTCTAATAGGTTTTGGTCTTTATTTTTATGGAAGGAAATCAAATAAAAAAATTAATTTCATTGAACAATTGGTTTTAATTATTTCAATTTATGTTCTAGTTGGTTTTTTTGTTTCCATCCCGTATTATCTTAGTAATTTTAAAATTAGTTTTTCTAGCGCTTTTTTTGAAGCTATTTCTGGTGTGACAGGCACAGGTTTTTCTATCTTTAAAAATATTAAGTATTTAGATCCAACTTTAATACTTTGGAGATCATCATCGCAATGGATTGGAGGCTTATATTTTTTAATCTTTCTGGTGACACTATTTTCAAATAAATCGTTCAATTTTAAAATGACTCAACTAACATATTCTGGTGATAGTAATTTTGGTTCTGAAGAAAGTATTAAAAATAGTATTTTTAAATTATTCATTTTTTATATTGTACTAAGTTTTATTTTTTTATTATTGTTGAATTTTTCAGGTGTTAGATTGTTTAATTCTCTAAATTTAAGTATGACATTAATTTCTAGTGGAGGATTTTTACCTGCAGATACGCTTGGAGATATTATTAAGTCAAATACTCAAAAAATAGTTTTGATAATTTTACTAATCCTATCAATTCTAAACTTTTATCTGTTGTTCAATTTATTCAATAAAAAAAAATTGAATAGTCATAGAGAGGATTTTTATTTAATAATTACATTAATTGTATTAATTTTATTTATTTTTTTTAATAATTCGGATGGTCTAAATATCATAATAGCAGTATCTAGCAGCTTAGCAAATTCAGGCATTACTTTAATTAGTGATCAACAAAATTTAAATCTATATTTTTTATTAATTACTATCATAGGAGGGTCTTTGATTTCTAATACTTCAGGTATAAAATTGGTTAGGTTTTATATTCTAATAAAGATAACTGCTTCAGAGATTATTAAATTAATAAGCCCTAACAGTGTAAATAATAAAACCATTTTTAATTCTGGCACTAAAATAACTGATGAAAACATAAGAATATCATTCCTGATATTTATTTCTTTTTTTTTAAGTTTGTTTATTTTATCTAGCTTACTAGTAATCGATGAAATTGGCTTTGAAAGATCATTTAAATTATCAATTCTTACTTTAACAAATACAGTTAACTCTGAAATGTATAGCTTACAAAACTTTAATTTTGGTAATTTACTAACATCCTCTAAACTAAGTTTAATTATTTTTATGATTGTTGGAAAAATTGAGCTAATATCAATATTTTTAATATTCAAAAAAATTATTTTTAAGGAATAAATGTCTAAAATTGTAATTATTGGTGCAGGCGCAATGGGATCAGCTTTTGCTTTTCCATGTTTAGATAATAGTCACGATATCAATATTGTTGGTACACACCTAGAAAACAATTTTATTGATGAGTTAAAAAAGAATAACAATTTACATCCAGGATTAAAGGTAGAAATCCCACAAGAAGTAAAAATATTCAAGTTTGAAAAATTTAATGAATTATTGAAATCAAATGTTGAATTGATAGTACTTGGTGTAAGCTCAAAAGGAATAGAGTGGGTGGCAGATCAATTAAGTAGAATTTATCATGATGGAAAGGTTCCGAAATTGTTAATGCTTACAAAAGGTTTAAGTATTCATAATAATGAATATGAATTATTAGTAGATAAATTAGAAAGATTATTAATAGAAAGAAAAATTAAAAATGTTGATATATCAGCAGTAGGAGGACCTTGTTTGGCCACAGGTTTAGCTAATAGAGTTCACAGCAATGTGGTAATTGCAAACAAAAATATTCAAACAGCTAATAAAATAGCTGACATGCTAAACACAAGTTATTATCATACATCTTATTCAGATGATCTAAATGGAGTTGAAGTATCAGCTGCAATTAAAAATATTTTTTCTATGGCAGTTGGAGCTGCAAAGGGATTATGTAGTAAAAATATATCTAATGAGATCAGAGAAAAGAATTATTTAAATACTGCCTCAGCGCTTATTAAACAATCAATTTTTGAAATGGAAATTTTTGTAGAGCATCTAAAAGGAAAAAAAGAGACTGTTAAAGGGTTAGCTGGATTAGGAGATCTCTACGTAAGTTCAGGCGGAGGAAGAAATGCTAAAATGGGAGCTTATATTGGAGAAGGATTAACATTCTCAGAAGCAAAAAAAACGAAAATGGAAAAAGTTACTGTTGAAGGAGCTGATTTGGCGAAAGAGATAGCAGAAAAAGTTAATGAAGATTTTGATCAAAAAGAACTACCTTTAATGCTTGGCATGATCAATGCGATAGTAAACGATAAAAAATTGGAGCTTGATTGGGATGCTTTTAGGTAAAAAAATTTTACTAATAATTATACTAATTTGCTTTCAAAGCATTTTATTTGCAAATGACTTTAATTCTTTAAAAGGGGAAAAAATTTTTAATGAGTTTAAAATAAATAAAAAAATGAAACTTTCTATTCCTGGAGAATGGGAAGCTATTGATAAATATAGTGATTACATAGGCTGGGGGATAAAAGTAGAAGGAGTGACTTTTGTTGAAATGGAAAACAATACACCAATTAGATTTTTTGAGATCGCTAGAGCTACAGGTTTAAGTAAATGGCAAGCATATTTAACAAGCATTATAGAAGCATCAACATTTAATACAAAAGAAGGCGGATGTAGAAAAAGACAACATTATAATTACCTAAATGTTTATAAAAAAGGTAATGCGCATAATTGTTTAATTGTAACAATGCTGGATATTCAAAGAGCCCTAAATCCATCAGATTATGACTCTGATAGAGTTTTCACTCTAGGTATCAGAAGGTGGGTAGACAAAAATGAAATAAATCTACCAAAAATTTATTTACAATATGAGTCGAGCTTTTTTTCAATGTCAGTAAGAGATGAATGGTACGTAATGCTTTATGCAGAAACACCCGAAAGTTTTGCAAATTATAAACCTAAATTTACATCGAGAGACACGACAGAATTTCATCCTGATAAGATTGAAAATTTTCCTGAAGCTAAAAAGATTATGCAAAAATGGATAAAAAAATCTGCACAATTACATAAAGATTTTGAAATATTTCAAAAAGCAAAAAAATCTCAAAAGTTAGATTTAGGTGATTATATTGCCAGTAAGCAGAAAGAAAAACAAAAAAAATTAAAATTTTCTAATGATAATATTGCAGAAGAACTAATTAAATTAAATAAATTATATAAATCTGGAGCTTTAACAAAAGAAGAGTTTGAAAAAGCTAAAAAAAAGGTTTTAAATAATTAATTGTGAAAAAATTTATCATTTCAATCGATGCTGGAACGACATCTAATAGATCAATTCTTTTTGATTTAAAAGGAAAACCAATTTTTTCTTCTCAAAAAGAATTTACCCAATACTTCCCAAAAAGTGGATGGGTCGAGCACAATCCTGAAGAAATATGGAGGACTACTTTAAAAACTTTAAAAGATGTAATTCAAAAAGCTAAAAGACTAAGAGGAGAGATTTTAAGTATAGGAATAACTAATCAAAGGGAAACAACTGTTTTATGGGATAAAAAAACAGGAAAACCTATTTATAATGCAATAGTCTGGCAAGATCGAAGGCAGGAGGAGTTTTGTAAGAAATTAAGAAAACAAAACAAAGATACTATGATCTTCAATAAAACTGGCCTTTTAATTGACTCTTACTTTTCAGGAACAAAAATTAAATGGATATTAGATAATGTTTCTAAAGCTAAACACCTAATGAACAAAAAACAACTATTGTTCGGAACAATTGATAGCTTTTTAATTTGGAGATTAACTCGAGGAAAAATACACGCAACTGATGCTACAAATGCTAGTAGGACAATGATATATAATATTTCCTCAAACAAATGGGATGATGCAATTTTAAATTTGCTAAAAATCAAAAAACATATTCTTCCTGAAGTAAAAGATTGTGCCGATGATTACGGTCAGACTCACTCATCGATTACAGGTAAGTCTATACCAATAAATGGCGTAGTAGGGGATCAGCAATCAGCTACTATTGGACAATGTTGTTTTGAACCAGGTTCTTTAAAGAGCACTTATGGAACTGGAGCTTTTGTATTATTAAACACTGGTTCAAAAAAGATTTACTCAAAAAATAGATTATTAACGACTATTGCTTACAGAATTAATGGAAAGACAACTTATGCGATGGAGGGGTCTATTTTTATAGCTGGCGCAGGTGTTCAATGGTTAAGAGATAGAATGAAATTTTTTAAGAAAGCTCCTGAAACAGAAAAAATTGTTAAATCACTTAAAGATAACAATGATATTTATTTAGTTCCAGCTTTCACTGGATTGGGCGCACCTTATTGGAACGCTAATGCAAGAGGAGTGTTAAGTGGTATAACAAGAGACACAAGCCCAAAAGAAATAGTAAGAGCTACAATTGAAGCAGTAGCTTACCAAACTCATGATCTATTTGAAGCCATGAAACACGACGGTTTAAGACCAAAAATTGTAAAAGTAGATGGTGGAATGGTTATGAATAATTGGTTTTCGCAATTTTTGTCTGATATTGTTAACGTAAAAGTTTTAAGACCAAAAGTTCAAGAGACCACTGCTCTTGGAGCGGCCTTTATGGCTGGTTTAAAAATAGGAGTTTATAAATCTTTAAAAGATATTTCTAAAAACTGGCAATTGGATAAAAAGTTTTCTTCAAAAATGAAAAATTCATCGAGAAACATCCTAATTGATGGCTGGGAAAAAGCTGTTAAGCGCGCCTTAATCAACTAATACACACTTCAGAGTTGTAATTTGGAAACTTTCTACACTGTACTTTTTAGTTTTATTTTGGTTCAATAAGAAATCAAAAAACAACAACAACGAGGGAAATAATCTATGTTTAAAACATTAAAGAATATTTTAGCTGTTGCTGTTTCAATTTCTCTAATTACTATTTCAAATGCTGTAGCTGACGGACACGGAGCTGCAATTAAGAAATGGTCTAATGGTGAGTTTAGTCTTTCAACAATTTCTGCAAAAGAAAGAGAGAAAGAACTTAATTGGTTTCATGATGCTGCAAAGCCATTCAAAGGAATGGAAGTAAATGTATTGTCAGAAACAATTCCAACTCACGAATATGAGTCAAAAGTTTTAACAAAAGCTTTTGAAGAGATAACTGGGATTAAAGTTAATCACCAGTTACTTGGAGAAGGAGAAGTAGTACAAGCTGTACAAACTCAAATGCAAACTGGAAGAAACTTATATGATGCATACATCAATGACTCTGATTTGATCGGTACGCACTCAAGACTTCAGTTAGCAGTAAACTTAACAAAGTGGATGAAAGGTGAAGGTAAAGATGTAACTTTACCAACATTAGATATCGATGATTTCATCGGTAAATCATTTACTACAGGTCCAGATGGTGATTTATATCAATTACCTGACCAACAATTTGCTAACCTTTACTGGTTTAGAAAAGATTGGTTTGACAGACCTGAAATCAAAAAAGGTTTCAAAGCTAAATACGGATACGATCTAGGTGTACCAGTAAACTGGTCTGCTTACGAAGATATCGCTGCATACTTTACAAATGATGTGAAGAATATAGACGGTGTTAGAGTATACGGTCACATGGACTACGGTAAGAGAGCTCCAGACTTAGGATGGAGAATGACTGACGCGTGGTTATCTATGGCTGGCGCAGGTTCAGTTGGTAAACCTAACGGAGTACCAGTAGATGAGTGGGGAATAAGAATGGAAAAAGGTTCTTGTAATCCAGTTGGTGCTGACGTAGCAAGAGGTGGGGCTGCAAATGGTCCTGCTGCCGTATATGCAATCAGAAAATGGGACGAGTGGTTAAGAGCTTATGCACCTCCAGGTGCTGCAGCGATGGATTTCTATCAGTCTCTGCCAGCTTTATCATCAGGAAACGTTGCTCAGCAAATTTTCTGGTATACAGCATTCACGGCGTCAATGGTTGCTCCAAAGAGTTCTGGAAACAAAACAGTAGACGATAGCGGTAATCCTTTATGGAGAATGGGACCATCACCAAAAGGTCCTTACTGGGATGAAGGTATGAAGCTTGGTTATCAAGATGCTGGATCATGGACTTTATTTAAGTCTACTCCAGTTGACAGAAGAAAAGCTGCATGGTTATACGCTCAGTTCGTAGTATCAAAAACTGTTGATCTTAAGAAAAGTGATGTTGGTTTAACTATCATTAGAGATAGCACAATTAACCACAAGCACTTTACTAAAAGAGCTCCAAAACTTGGCGGACTTGTAGAATTCTACAGATCTAAAAACAGAGTATTGTGGTCACCAACAGGTATCAATGTTCCGGACTATCCGAAACTTGCACAAATCTGGTGGCAACAAATTGGAGATGTAAACTCAGGTGCGTTTACTCCACAACAAGCTATGGATCGTCTTGCAGAAGAGATGAACTTAGTAATGTCTCGTATGGAAGCTGCTGATAAAGCAAATAATACATACGGTGGATGTGGTCCAAGATTAGCTAAACCGAAAGGTGCTGATTATTGGTTAAAACAACCAGGATCGCCTAAAGCTAAACGTAACGAGAAACCTAAAGGTAAAACAGTTCCATTCGAAAGAGCTTGGAAGTAATTTAGGTTTAATCTAAATTTAAAGGGGGCTTAACAGCCCCCTTTTTTTAAAACGGAATTCAAAAAAATATGAGCCTAGAATTAAAAAACGTAGAAAAAAAAATAGGATTAGATACTCATATTTATTCAACAAATTTAAAATTAGAAAAAAATACTATTAATATTCTTTTAGGACCAACACTCTCTGGCAAGACAACACTTATGCAAATTATGGCCGGTTTGGATAAACCTACGAATGGTGAAATTTGGTTTAATGAACAGAATGTTACAGGAATGAAAGTTCAAAAAAGAAACGTTTCAATGGTCTATCAACAATTCATAAATTATCCTAATTTTACAGTTTATGACAACATTGCATCACCTTTAAAAATAACTGGTGTAAGTTCAGATGAAATTAAACAAAGAGTTGGGAAAGTTGCAGAATTACTAAAACTCTCTGGAATGTTGAATAAAAAACCAAATGAGCTTTCTGGAGGACAACAACAAAGAACTGCTTTAGCAAGAGCACTTGTAAAAGACTCAGACTTAATTCTTTTAGATGAACCACTTGCTAACTTAGATTTTAAATTAAGAGAAGAATTAAGAGAAGAATTACCAAAATTATTTGAAAATAGAGACTGTATTGTAGTTTATGCAACCACAGAACCTTCAGAAGCTTTACTCTTAGGTGGTAACACAGCAACGTTACAGGAAGGTAAGATTATTCAATATGGAAAAACTTTAGATACTTATAATAAACCTAACTCTCTAGTTTCAGCCCAGGTCTTTAGTGATCCACCAATGAATATAGCTAAAATAAAAAAATCAGGAGACCAGTGTTCATTTTTACAAAATGACATTCAATGGAAGACTAAATTAAATATCAAAGATGGTGAATATAAAGTAGGTATTAGACCCCACAATATTACCACTTATAAAGAGGGCAAAAATACACTTGAGATAAAAGGTAAAGTTTTAATTTCTGAAATCAGTGGTTCTGAGAGCTTAATTCACTTTACAAACGGAAATTTGAATTGGGTTTCTTTGTCTAACGGAGTTTTTCAAAAAAAAGTTGGCGATGAGATGAATTTATACATGAATACAGATGAGTTTGTTTATTTTGATCAAAATGAAAGGTTGGTATCTAATGGCTAAAGTTACATTAAAAGGTTTAAGCCATAGTTATTTAAAAACTCAGTCTTCAGATGCTGACTGGGCAATCAGAGGAGTAGACATTGATTGGAATGATGGGGGTGCTTATGCTTTATTAGGCCCGTCAGGTTGTGGAAAGACAACATTGTTGAATATTATCTCTGGACTAATTACACCAACTAAAGGTGATATATTATTTGATGATAAAATTATTTCAGGGTTGAGTCCTGTAGAGAGAAATATCGCACAGATTTTTCAATTCCCGGTTATTTATGACACGATGACAGTGTATGATAATTTAGCCTTTCCTTTAAAAAATAGAAAAATTCCAGAGGAAGAAATCAAAGTAAAAGTTCATGAGATAGCTGAAATGTTGGAATTATCTTCAACATTAAACAATAGAGCTTCTGGTCTAACTGCAGATGGTAAACAAAAAATTTCACTAGGGCGTGGATTGGTAAGATCAGATGTAAATGCTATTATGTTTGATGAACCATTAACAGTAATCGATCCACATTTGAAATGGATTTTAAGATCTAAACTTAAAGAACTTCATCAAAAGATTAATAGAACAATGATTTATGTAACACACGATCAAACAGAAGCTTTAACATTTGCTGATCAAGTAGTTGTAATGCATGAAGGTCAAATTGTTCAAACAGGAACACCAGTAGAATTATTTGAAAAACCAAAGCATACATTTGTTGGATATTTTATTGGTTCACCAGGCATGAATGTTTTACCTTGTCAAATTAAAGGAAATGATGTGATTGTTAATGGAAAAAAAATAGAAACTCACCAACAAATTAAAAAAAATAATTTTAACAAGACAGAAGTTGGTGTGAGACCTGAATTTATATCTTTTAGTAATGAGGGAATTCCAGTCAAAGTTTTATCAGTAAGTAATACTGGAAGACACAAAATTATAGATACTGAGAGTGCAACTGGAAAAATTAAAATTATTGCAAAATCTAATGAAGATATTCCGTCAGGATCTGCATTTTTAAAATTTAAAAAAGAATATACTTATACATATGGAGATAGTTGGATAATTGAATGAATAAAACAGTAAATCAAAAAGCATGGTTTTTTGTAATACCAGTATTTGTGCTGGTAGCTTTCAATGCCATTATTCCATTAATGACAGTAGTGAACTACGCTTTCCAGGAAACTTTCGGGAATAATGTTTTTATGTGGGAAGGCACAAGATGGTTTAAACAAATCATGTTATCCGAAAGATTTCACGCATCACTTGGAAGACAATTTTTATTTACGTTTATAATTTTATTTATTCAAATTCCACTAGGGATAGGTATTGCACTTACTATGCCTAAAGAGGGAATAGGAGTACCCGTATGTTTAGTTTTAATGTCCATGCCACTTTTAATTCCATGGAACGTTGTAGGAGCTATGTGGAATATTTTTGCGTTACCAGATATTGGCTTCTTAGGTCATTCACTTAATGCTTTAGGATTTGATTATAACTTTACTCAACAAATTGGTGATGCTTGGTTCACAACTATACTAATGGATGTATGGCATTGGACATCGTTAGTAGTTTTGTTGTCTTATGCAGGATTAAGATCTATTCAACCTGCTTACTATCAAGCAGCAGAAATTGATGGGGCTAGTCGTTGGGCAATTTTTACGAAAATTGAATTACCTAAAATGAAAAAAGTATTAACTATTGCAATACTTTTAAGATTTATGGACAGTTTCATGATTTATACAGAGCCGTTTGTTTTAACTGGAGGTGGTCCAGGTAACGCTACTGCATTTTTATCTATAGACTTAGTTAAAATGGCATTAGGACAGTTTGATTTAGGACCAGCTGCAGCAATGTCGTTGATATACTTCTTTATAGTACTTTTAGTTTGTTGGGTATTCTACACATTAATGATGAGAAATGAGGAAAAATCATGAAAAAAGCTAAGTGGGTAGTTCCTACAATTTATATTATTTTCTTGATGCTTCCAATTTATTGGTTGCTTAACATGTCATTCAAAACGACAACTGAGATTATAAACACTTACACATTATGGCCTCAAGAATTTACATTAGATAACTATAAAAAAATTTTTACCGACAGTACTTGGTATACTGGGTATCTTAATTCTATTTATTATGTAGTGATGAACACCGTGATTTCAGTGGCAGCTGCACTACCCGCAGCTTACGCTTTTTCTAGATATAAATTTTTAGGAGATAAACATTTATTTTTCTGGCTATTAACTAACAGAATGGCCCCACCAGCAGTATTCGCCTTACCATTTTTTCAATTTTATTCATCAGTAAACTTGTTTGATACTCATGTGGCTGTAGCTTTATCACATTGTTTGTTTAATATTCCTTTAGCAGTTTGGATTTTAGAAGGATTTATGTCTTCTGTGCCAAAAGAGTTAGATGAAACAGCTTATGTCGACGGTTATTCGTTTTGGAGATTTTTTTTTAAAATATTCATACCCACTATTACTGCAGGTATAGGTATTACTATGTTTTTCTGTTTTATGTTTTCTTGGGTAGAATTATTATTAGCTAAAACACTTACAGCTGTAGCAGCCAAACCTATAGCTGCAACAATGACAAGAACCGCTAGTACATCAGGATATGAATTAGGACTACTTGCTGCTGCAGGAAGTTTGACAATTATACCTGGTGCAATAGTAATTTACTTTGTAAGAAACTATATAGCGAAAGGATTTGCGTTAGGACGAGTATGATGATGTTTAATATTTTAAATGCCGCTACTTGGGGTGACATGGCTAAAAAGAAAGAGAAGGGATTCTTCGATTTTGAATTTATCACTTGGATGGCCTGGACCTGGCAGACAGCTGCATTTTTTATATTCATAGCTTTATGTTTAACGGCAATGGTTATTTGGGAAAAAAAATCACCAGGAGGCAGTCCAAGAAAAGGAATTTTAGGATTAGACACAACTAGAGGCGATAGATTATTTATTTCATTACTAGGCAGTGCGTTCATTCATTTATTTTGGTTGGCTCTAGTTGGAAGTGTATTGTGGATTGCAACAATAATTTGCATTGGCTATGCAGTTGTTGTATTTAAATACGTCTAAATATTATTCATTAAAGGAGATTAAATGGTTAAAGTTGGCATTAATGGTTTTGGTAGAATAGGCAGATTAATTTTAAGAGCTATTTTAGAAAATTATAAAAATAAAATTCAAGTTGTTGCAATTAATGATTTAGGATCAATAGAAACAAATGCGCACTTAATTAAATACGATAGCACTCATGGTATCATAAATGAAGATATTCAGACTTCAAAAGACGGTTTTAAAATCGGTAATCAAGAAATTAAAGTTTTTGCAGAAAAGGATCCAGCAAATATCCCTTGGAGAAAAGTAGGTGCTGATGTAGTTTTAGAATGCACTGGTATATTTTTAGACAAGCCATCAGCAGAAAAACATATAAAAGGTGGTGCAAAAAAAGTAATAATTTCTGCTCCTGGTAAAGAAGTAGATTTTACAATCGTTCAGGGTGTTAATAGTAAGGAGTTAAAAAAAGAGCATAATATTATATCTAATGGTTCGTGCACGACTAATTGTCTAGCTCCTGTTGCAATGGTTTTAGAAAAAACTTTTGGAATTAGTTATGGTTATATGACTACAATCCATAGTTATACAGGTGATCAAAAATTGCTAGATACATTACATAAAGATTTAAGAAGAGCTCGTTCTACAGAAGGAGCAATGATACCTACTTCAACAGGAGCTGCTAAAGCAATGAGTTTAGTTCTGCCGAGTTTAAAAGGAAAGTTAGATGGAACAGCTATAAGGGTTCCGACACCAAATGTTTCATTAATTGATCTAACATTAGTTACTGATAAAGAAGCAACACCTGAAAGTATTAATGAAGCTATGACAAAAGCAGCGAGAGGTGAATTAAAAGGAATTTTAGATGTAAACCAAAAACCTCTCGTATCAAAAGATTTTAATCATAATCCTCATAGTTCGATTTTTGATGTAACCCAAACTCAAGTAATAAAAGGAAAATTTAGTCGAGTACTTTCATGGTACGATAATGAATGGGGTTTCTCTAACAGAATGTGTGATACTTCAATACAAATAGCCGGTTTAATTTAGTTATTTGATTTTTCAGCTTCCTCAATTAATTTTAAGGTATTTTTTGGAATATCAGAATTATCAGTTTTAGCATTTGAAACGCTTGAAACCTTTTTAGTTTTATTCCTTTTAAAATTTTGAAGATCATCTACTGCTGAGAGAATCTCATCAATACTATAATTGTCTTCCATTAGGAACCAACTTTATAAAGTCTCACCATGTTAGTCATACCTGCTTTTCCAAAAGGTAAACCAGCAGTAATAACTACAAAGTCATTTTTTTTAATAAATCTTAGTTTTTTTATAATTTCTTTAGAAATAGACATCATATCTTTCCATCCATTTGCATCTCTACTATTTATAGATTGAACACCCCAAAGTAATGACACTTGTCTACTTACGTTTATATTTGGAGAAATAGTTACAATTTTAGCTGCTGGACGCATAGCAGAAACAAGTTTCGCAGATTTTCCAGAATTGGAAAAAACAATTATGGCTTTAACGTCCGGGTTGTAAGCCATATCTTTGACAGAGAGAAGAATAGATTTAACTGGATCCTTGTTGGTAATGATAGAATTTTTGAAATCTTCTATGTGTTCTCTTTTATATTTTTCTGTAGATAGAATTGTTTGTGTCATAGTTGAAACAGCTTGAGTTGGAAATTTGCCAACTGCAGCTTCGGCAGACAACATTACAGTATCTGCACCTTGGAATATCGCTGTCGCAATATCGTTTATTTCTGCTCTAGTTGCAGTGTTATTTTCAATCATACTTTCTAACATCTGTGTGGCGACAATTACGGATTTAGAAAATTGAGAACATTTTTTTATAAGACTTAATTGAACTTTTGGTACTTCGCTATGACCAATATCAATTGCCAAATCACCTCGCGCAATCATTATTGAGTCAGTATATTGAATAATCTTCTTAATATTTTTTAAGGCATGTTTATTTTCTATTTTAGAAATTATGCCCATATCTTTTTTAATTAATTTTCTTGTCTCAAGAATTAACTTTTCATTTTGTAAATAAGAAAGGGCAATCCAATTACATCCAAGTTTAATTGCGGTTTTAATATCCTTCTTATCTTTTAGAGTAAGTTTATTGAAAGTTATATCTAAATTAGGAACATGAAAACTTTTATTACTTTTAATTATACAATTTTGACTTCTACATTTTGTTATTACGGAATTTCCTTTTTTTCCAATTACAGAGAATAGATACTTTCCATCATCAATTAAAATTTTGTTACCTTTTTTTAATTTTTTTATAATTTTTGGATAAGGAAAAGCTACTCTTTGTGAGTCTCCAGGTGTTTGTTTATTATCAAATACAAATTTTTGATTAAAACTAATCTTTTGATTTTCATTTTTAACTTTTCCTATTCTGAGTTTTACGCCCTGTAGGTCGGCTATCAAAGATAATTTTTTTGCATTTTTTTTCTCTACTTTTCTTATCCGTGAAATTATTTTATTTATTCCATTTGTGTTATGACTAAAATTTATTCTAAATGCATCAACACCGAGATCTACAAGCTTTTTTAACTTATTTTCGCTATAAATTGCTGGGCCTAAAGTAGCTATAATTTTTGCTTTTTTTTCCATTAAGAGATTTTTATGTTATAACACCACTTCTCTTAAAAAAGAATATTAAAGAAATATTTATTTAAATGAATAAAAAAATAGGAATTTTAACTAGTGGAGGGGATTGCGGAGGCCTTAATGCTGCAATTAGATCAATTTTTTATAGAGCCAAAAATAAATACAAAATGGATGTGTACGGAATAAGAGATGGTACTGCAGGCCTAATCAAACGTCCAGTAGATGTCATGCAACTAACTCATAAAACTTTTGGAGGATACTTATTAAGACAAGGTGGAACTTTTTTAGGATCTACTAATAAAGGTAATCCTTTTAAAATTCCTACAAGTAACGGCAAACACGTTGATAAATCAAAAGAAATTATAGAGGGATACCACTCAATGAAACTTGATGGTTTAATAATTATCGGTGGAGATGGTAGTATGCAAATTTTAAAAAAATTAGCAAAAGATGGTGATATGAAAATAGTAGCTATTCCAAAGACAATAGATAACGACGTAGGAGCAACAGAAAGCTCGATAGGTTTTCATACCGCTGTGGATGTTGCAACTCAAGCATTGGATAATTTACAATCCACAGCAGCCAGCCATAGAAGATCTATGATACTTGAGGTTATGGGCCGTGATGCAGGACACATCGCACTTAATGCAGGTATAGCAGGAGGTGCAGACATTATTTTAATCCCTGAATTAAAGTATTCAATTGATGGAATTATTAATAAACTTAATTCTATGAAAAAAAATGATATTCAACATTCATTAATCGTAGTCGCTGAAGCGGTTAAAAAAGAGGATGGTTCAAGAGTTGTTCATAAATATATGGACGGTGAACAAAGACTTGGCGGTATCGGAGATTATATAGCTCAAGAATTGATGAAGAAAACGGATGTTGAATGTAGAGTAACATCACTTGGTCACGTTCAAAGAGGAGCTCCCCCAACAGCGAGTGACAGAATATTAGCTAGTGCTTTTGGAGTTTACGCTGTAGATCTATTAAACCAAAAAAAATTTGATCGAATGGTTGCATGGAGAGACAGAAGAGTGGTTGATGTGCCTATTGATGAAGGCATCAAAACATATAAAAATGTCGAAAGAAAAGACTCTTTAGTTGAAACAGCTCTCTCATTAGGAATTTATTTAGGAGACGATATTTAATGAAAGATAAAAATTCAAATTTAGTCGCTAACAGAATTGTAAAAGCTTTTCTAAAAAATAAAATTATAAATCCTATTTCAAGCAAGTACACAAAAAAACTTTTAAATGCTGATAAATTTAGAAAATTATGTGAAAGTAAAATTAAAAAACCAATTATAGGATTTAAAGCGGGGGGAACCGGGATACCTGTTATTAAAAAACTAAAAGAAAAAGAACCTTTCTACGCTTCTGTATATAAGCATAACGTATTGAAAAATAACAAATCTGTAAAAATAAACAAATATACTTTAGGTATTGAACTTGAAGTTTGCTATCTGCTTAAAAAAAATTTTTTTGATTTCAAAAAAAAAATATCAAAAAATAATATGAAAAAATTTATAAATTATATTGCCCCATGCATTGAAGTAGTTGGTTATAGGCAAAAGAAAAAAGGAATATCGAGTTTTGGCGATTTATGTTCTGATTTTGGAGCAAATATAAAATTTATTGTCGGTTCAAAAAAGAAATTTAGAAATAATAATGTTAAAAATTTAAAAACCAATATTTCAAATTCAAAGATTAAACAATCCGTAAATGGAAATACCAATACCGTTTATATAAATCCAATGAATTCTTTATTATTTGTTTTAAAAAAGCTTCAGAAGGACAAAATTAAACATGATAAAGATTTTTATGTTTTTACTGGTTCATCAGTGGGAGTTGTTCCAATTCTTAGCAAAGGTATCTACAAAGGAAAAATTGAAAAATTGGGATCAGTTAAAACTAAAATTAATTAGACAACAAGTAGCCACCAACTACTAAAATTACAATTCCAGAGATTAATTTAATATTTTTTAGGAATGACTGTTTTTTTTCGCTTTGAAATTTTCTTTTTGAGAGGAAATAGATATTTGTTTCAGCTTTATTTCTAAATTTAGGTCTTAAAGGTGAAGGAATTGATTTGTTTTCAATATTTTTAAATTTTTTAGGGTTGATTTGCAACATAGGTCTATTAACTCCATTTTTGAAAAGTTATCAACAAGTTAATAGGAGGTAAACTGCGTCAATTATGCAAATGATAATCATTCTCAATATATTGTAAATGATAATCATTATCAATAAACGGGGGAAATGTTAAAAAAGACAATAATAATAAGCTATCTTTTTTTAGTTTCATTTGTAGGCAGTTTGTTTGCTAATGAGGTAAATATTTTTAGCGCAAGGCATTATGACTCTGATGTTCAACTTTATGCAAAATTTACTGCTAAGACAGGAATAAAAGTAAACGTTGTATCAGGTAAATCAGGTGCTTTAGAAAAAAGGATAATTGAAGAGGGAGCTGACAGCCAAGCTGATCTTTACATTACAGCAGATGCAGGAAGACTTGTTGCTTTTGAAGCTAACCTTCAAGGTGGACTTACAAGCGCAGCAATAAAGTCAGCTGTGCCTAGTAATTTCAGAACATCAAAATGGACTGGTATAGCTAAGAGAGCTAGAATTGTATATTTCGCTCCAGAAAGAGTGAGTGGTGCAGAATTAGCCGGTTTAACTTACGAGAGTTTAGCTGATCCAAAATGGAAAGGTAGATTAGTTATTAGAGCTTCTAACAATATTTATAATCAATCACTTGTAGCTTCATTAATTAAATATAATGGAAAAGGTAAAATAGCTGATTGGTCAAGAGGCATGGTTTCAAATATGGCTAGATCACCTAAAGGTAATGACAGAGCACAAATACTTGCTGTTGCCGCAGGAGAGGCAGATATAGCTGTGGCTAATACTTATTACCTGGCGTTAATGTTATCCGGAAAAAAAGGACCAGAACAGCAAGCTGCTGCAAAAAAAGTAAAACCTTTCTTTCCTAATCAAGATGGAAGAGGAACTCATATGAATATAAGTGGCGCAGGACTTGTAAAAGGCGCGCCAAATAAAGTTAATGCAATTAAGTTAGTTGAGTTCTTATTAAGTGAGGAGGCTCAAAATCACATTGTAAATAATACTTTTGAGTATCCAATGATAAAAGGGGTGTCTCCACATCCACTTGTTGTAAATATGGGATTAGATTTCAAACAAGATCTTAAAACAAAAGTTGTTAATTACGGAAAAAGACAAGCAGATGCTTTAGAGGTAATGACAGCAGCAGGCTGGAAGTAGTTGTTAATTATATTAGGCAGAAAATAAAAAAAATTAAAAGCATATTAAAATGACAAAATATAATATCTGGTTTTTTGGTTCATTGATGGTAGCCTCAATAGTAGCTATGCCTACTATTACGGTTTTCTTAAGTTTTTTTACTGAAACAAGTGACTATTTTTACTTATTAAAAAATACATTTTTATTCGAGTATATTTTTAATTCTATAACAATCTTATTTTTCGTTATATTTTTTACATTCATTCTAGGAATTTTTTCAGCTTATTTTGTATCTTTTTACGATTTTCCGTTATCAAACTTTTTTAGTTGGGCGTTAATTCTATCATTTGCCGTCCCTGGCTATATTTACGCATTTTCAATAATAGCTTTTTTTGAAAATTACGGTACAGCCTTTTCATTATTAACATTTTTTTTTGGTGAAAATAATTACAATACAATTATTCCTAAAATAGATGGATTAATTGGAGCCATTTTATCTATATCGTTTTCTTTGTTTCCTTACGTTTATGTATTAACAAGAGCATCATTTTATTATCAATCGAATAATTATATTGAAGTTGGGAAAAACTTAGGCCTATCATCTAATGAAACTTTTTTTAGGATAGTATTACCATCTGCAAGACCAGCAATTATCGCTGGTTTAGCTTTAGTTTCAATGGAATGTTTATCAGACTTTGGCACGGTATCATTTTTTAGTGTTAATACACTGACAACTGGAATTTATAATTCATGGTTATCCTTTGATGACTTAAATACCGCAAATCAGATATCTTTTATATTATTAATCTTTATTCTTTTGCTTTTTTCGGTAGAAATTTATTCAAGAAAAGAAGCAAGATATCATCAACCAGGCAGGGGGTTTAAGCCAATTACCAAAATTAAATTAACCGGAAGAAAGTCTATATTCCCGGTTTTAATTTGTTCATTGATCTTTCTATTGAGTTTCATATTTCCAGTTTCCCAGATGATTTATTGGACTGCAAAATTTCCTAAATATATTCAAGACATAGATATATTTAAAATAAATTTGAATACTTTAACCTTAGTCCTATTAGCTAGCGCTTTTATTGTAACTATCTCTTTATTCATTAATTATGGAAGCAGAATATCAAAAAGCAAAATTCTAAATTATATTACAACTTTTTCTATCTCAGGTTATGCGATACCAGGAGTTATTTTAGCAGTCGCATTTATTACATTTTTTTCAAATTTAAGTGATTTTTTTACAAATAATTTTGATTTTAAAAGTTCAAAAGGTTTATTTATTGGATCTATTTTTGGATTATTATTAGCTTATTTTATAAGATTTTTCTCATTATCTTTTAATGGAATAAAATCGAGTTACGAAAAAATTAATAATTCCATTGACGAAAGTGCTTATCTTCTTGGTTACTCTAAGATTAACACGTTTTTTAAAATTCATATTCCTTATTTAAGCACAAATATAATTTTGATAGTTTTGTTAATTTCTCTGGAGGTTATTAAAGAATTACCCATGACAATGATTTTAAGACCTTTTAATTTCGAAACATTTGCCACTCAGGCCTATATATATGCGTCCCAAGATTTGCTTGAAGCGGCCGCATTACCATCTCTTTTTTTAATATTTTGGTCTACAATTCTGATACTTCTCTCATCTAAATATATACTTTCAAAAAAAAATTAATATAATCAGAAAAATGATCAGTAATTTTTTTGAGATTCAAGATGGTAATTTTACTGCAAGTGAAAAAAATAAAGTAAATAAGGTAAATCTAGTAATAGAAAAGCAGGGAGAGATTATTTCTTTGTTAGGTCCTTCTGGAATAGGTAAAACCACTATTCTAAGAACGATTGCCGGTTTACAAAAACTTAGCGGAGGTAAAATTAAACTTAGAGATAGAATTTTAGCTTCTGAAGATATTCATATTGAGCCAGAAAAAAGAAATGTGGCTCTTTCTTTCCAAGATAATTCTCTTTTTCCTAACTATAAAGTTATTGACAATATAAATTTTGGAAAAAAAAGATCTAATGGCCATGGATCTGATATAGATGTTAAAGAAATAATTAAATTATTAAGAATTGAACCTATATTAGAAAAATACCCTCATCAAATAAGCGCTGGGGAGGCTCAACGGGTTTCATTAGCTAGATCGTTAATGTCTAAACCTGATTTATTATTATTAGATGAACCTTTTTCAAATATAGATCAGAGTTTAAAGGAAGAAATACAGGTGTCCGTTAAAAAGCTTTTAAAAAGAATTAATTTAACAACCATCATCGTAACACATGACTCATATGAAGCTTTTTCGATGGCTGATAAATGTGGAATTATTCTAGACCAAGAATTAAAACAATACGATGTACCTTATAATGTGCACCATGAGCCAAATTCAATTGATGTTGCTAATTTTTTAAATAAAGGAATTTTTATAGATGTTCAAGTCGTAGATAGTGAGTGTGCAGTACATAGGTTAAAACATGATGAGCTTGGTGAAATTAGGGGAAAATTATCAAACAATTTTCCATCTGGCTCTAAAGTCAAACTTCTTTTACAACCCGAAGATTTAATTCATGATGATCAAAGCGAATTAAAATTAGAAGTAGTAGACAGAAAGTTTAGGGGAACTAATTTTATATACACTCTTAAAACTAAAAAAGGGGAGCATTTACCTGTTTTTGTTCATTCTCATCATATTCACCAACACGAAAAATCTGAACAATTCGGCGTAAAATCTCCGATTTATATTGACCACTTAGTATGTTTTTAAGTAAATATAATGATATTTGGCGCCCTTAGCTCAGCTGGATAGAGCATCGGTTTTCTAAACCGAGGGTCGTAGGTTCGAATCCTTCAGGGCGCGCCAATCCTTAAAGTGAACATTCACAATGATTAAAATCAATTTTAAAAAGAAATTCGAAGAATTTTGTAAATCAAAAAGATATGAGAGAAATGAAAAGCAAATTGAAATAGTTAATTCATTGAAGAAATTCATTAATAGTAAAACAAAATCCTTCCTTTTTTTTAAAAATAGAAACTTTAAATCTTGCTTTTATCTACATGGTAACGTCGGTGTCGGCAAAACAATGATACTTAATTTTGCCTACGACATGGCAAAAGTAAAAAAAATGAAAAGTCATTTCAATGAATTTATGATTAAATTTCATGATTTCAGACACGAGAAAAAAGACGAAAAATCAATTCTTCAATTTGTAAAAGAGCTAAAAGATAAATATGAATTGATCTATTTAGATGAATTTCAGGTCACTAATATCGTAGATGCGATGATATTAGGTAAATTGTTTGAGACAATTTTTTTAGAAGAAATTAAAGTTATTATTTCAACCAATACAAAAGTAAATGAACTTTATAAGGAAGGATTACAACGAGATCAATTTTTACCCTTTATCAATATTATCGAAAAAAACTCAATACAAAAAGAATTACTTTTAGATGACGATTATAGAATTCAGAAAAAAGATAAAAACCAAAAAATTTTTTATCCTGTAAATGAAAAAACCTTATTTAGCATGAATCAAAATTTTAGAGTTTTAACGAGAAACCTCAAAAAAGAGAAAAAAATGATTAATACAAAAGGAAGAAAATTTAAAATTAATAACTATTATGAGGGTGTGGCCAGGTTTAATTTTAAAGAATTATGTGATGAGAATTTGGGAGCTGAAGATTATTTAAATTTAGCTAATGTTTGTGACCATATTTTTATAGAAGAGATCCCAAACTTTGATGAATATAATTCAAATCAACAATTAAGATTTATTACTTTAATAGATATTTTGTATGATAAAAAAATTAGTTTAACTTTATCTTTGGAGTCAGAACTTGAAAAAATTAGTTCTTCAAGAAGACATTCTGAAATATTCAAAAGAACAGTAAGTAGACTTTACGAAATGACTACATCAAAAAATTCTTAATTTTAGGTTGTAAATGCAGGTATTTAGTAAATGATTACGACTAAGCTTCTATATATTGATGATCATTAAATTGAAGTAAGAATAAAATAAATTATATTAAACCCGTTTTGAATTCATAATTCAAAAATATTGTTAACAATAAAAAAAGGAAATCTTAAATGATGAAATATATCAAAACTTGGATTTTAGTAGGATTTGCTTCTTTGCTTTTGGTTGCTTGCGGTCAAGGTGGAGGGGGATCTGGTTCAAAAAAATCTAAAACTCTAGACAATACTAAGAAAGCTGGTTTTGTGAAATGTGGTGTTTCACAAGGTCTACCTGGTTTTTCTAATGCTGATGAAGCAGGAAACTGGTCTGGTATTGACGTAGATGTATGTAGAGCTGTTGCTGCAGCTGTATTAGGTGATGCAGACAAAGTTAAATATACTCCGTTAAGTGCTAAAGAAAGATTTACGGCATTAACATCAGGTGAAATCGATGTACTTGCACGTAACACTACTTGGACATTATCAAGAGATGCTGACATTGGTTTAACTTTTGTTGGTGTAAACTTTTATGATGGTCAAGGTTTCATGGTGAGAAAAAATTCAGGAATTAATTCTGTGAATGATTTCAAAAATGGTATTTCTGCTTGTACAAATACAGGTACGACTACCGAGCTTAACATGAGAGACTTCTTTAATTCTAAAAACATAAGTTACGAACCAATTGCGTTTGAAAAAGCAGACGAAGTTGTTGCAGCTTATGATGCTGGAAGATGTGATACTTACACTACAGATAAATCTGGTTTAGCGGCACAAAGAACTAAAATGTCAAACCCAGATGAGCATAAAGTATTACCTGAAACGATCTCTAAAGAACCACTAGGTCCTGTTGTAAGACAAGGGGATGCAGTATGGGAAGATATCGTAAGATGGTCTCTAAATACTATGATCGAAGCAGAAGAGTATGGTGTTAATTCATCAAACGCTTCTAGCCTAAAAGACTCTGAGAACCCAGCTATCAAGAGATTAGTTGGTTCTGAAGGTGAATTAGGTGCTGCTTTTGGTCTAGATAATGACTGGAGTTTAAGAATTATCGAGCAAGTTGGTAACTATGGTGAAAGCTATAAAAAACACATAGCTGATACTGGAATTTTACCTAATAGAGGTCCAAATCAATTATGGACTAAAGGTGGAATTCTTTACGTACCACCAGCAAGATAATTGCTAATAAAATTAAAAAGGGCTGGATTAATCTGGCCCTTTTTTTTATTCTCAAAATAATGATTTTAAAAAAATTCAACATTGAAAACAAAAAAGCAAGAGATTTAATACCACAAGCGATCACTGTTTTAGCCTTATTATCTGTTATTATTTATTTTGCGACTAATGCTCAAATCAACATGGGCAATAGAGGAATATCTTTCGGGTTTGGTTTTTTAAATCAAGAAGCATCATTTGATATTACATTTTCAATGATAGAATATGATGGCTCACATTCATATGGAAGAGCATTTTTAGTTGGTTTATTAAATACAATTTTAGTTTCGGTAATAGGAATATTTTTTGCAACAATTATTGGAGTAATAGTTGGTATAGCTAGACTATCAGATAACTACTTAATTGCTAAAGTAGCAGAGTGGTACGTTGAAATCTTTAGAAATATTCCTTTAATTTTGCAAATATTTTTCTGGTACTTTGCAGCATTAAGAGCATTACCTTTACCTGAAAATGGTATAAGTTTTTATGATATTTCATTTTTAACAATTAAAGGCTGGTATGTTCCAAAATTTATATGGACAAACTTTAATATTTTTCTTTTATCATTAATAGCAGCATTTATAGCAATTTATTTTATTAATTCTTATGCAACTAAACAAAGAGAACAATTTGGAAAACAAATACCAACAACTATTATTTCCTTAACAACTTTAATATTAATACCTTTAATTACATTTCTTTTTCTTGGAGTATCTCTTACTTTTGAATATCCTGTTTTAAAACAACTTTCTCCTACAGTATTTACGTATGCGGGTGGTGTTAGCATTATTCCAGAATTAATTGCACTAGCTTTAGCTTTATCAATGTATACAGCTACATTCATTGCTGAAAATGTAAGAGCTGGAATATTGGGCGTTGGCAAAGGTCAAAAAGAAGCTGCAGCAAGTATAGGATTGAATAAAAATCAAATTTTAAAACTCGTTGTGATGCCTCAAGCATTGAGAATAATTATTCCACCAACTACAAATCAGTATTTAAATTTAACAAAAAATTCCTCATTAGCAGCCGCTATTGCTTATCCAGATATAGTATTAGTTTTCGCGGGGACTGCCTTAATGCAAACTGGTAGAGCTATTGAAATAATTTCGATCACTATGCTTACTTATTTAACTTTAAGTATTTCAATTTCGATATTTATGAATTGGTACAATAAAAAAATGGCAATAAAGGAAAAATAATGAATTTAATTGCAAAGCCTTCAAAAGATAATATTAAAACTTATGTTCCTATAGGTTTATCTCTTGTTTCTTTAAGTTTTTTAGATGTTTTTGTTAATGCCTTCTTCAATTTAAATTTTACGGGATTTTTACCTTCTCAATTAAGCTATTTTTTACCATTGATAATAGGCTTAATTGGCTTTTACCTTATCAGAATTGAGTTTAGCGGTGTTCGTTCTTTAGATATTTTAAATAAGAACATAAATTCTAATAATTTTAATGCTTTATTAACACTTTTCACAATTTTTATTATCATAAAATCCATTCCTCCAATGTTGGACTGGTTTATTTTAGAGGCTAATTTTGCAGGTAATTCAAAAGATGACTGTACAGGTGATGGTGCTTGTTGGGTTTTTATAAAAGTTTGGTTCAACAGATTTATGTACGGCCTGTATCCTGACGCAGAACAATGGAGAATAAATACAGCTTTTTTAATCTTATTTGCTGTTGTGGGAGTTTCATTTTTCGTAACTGAAAAACTAAAAAAATATTTTATCTTATTCCTGGTTTTTGTTTTTCCATTCTTGGGAATTAAACTTATTTCAGGTGGAAGTTTTGGACTTGAATATGTTGAAAGTGCAGCTTGGGGTGGCCTCTCATTAACTTTTATTATTTCTGCTTTTGCAATACTTTTTTGTTTTCCAATTGGAGTGATTTTGGCCCTAGGAAGAAGATCTTCTTTGCCAGCAATTAAATATATTTCTATTGGTTTTATAGAACTTTGGAGAGGAGTTCCTCTTATTACTGTTTTATTTATGTCAGCAGTGATGTTTCCTATGTTTTTACCTGATGGAACTTTTATTGATAAATTAATAAGAGTGCTAATAGCAATTACATTATTTGAAGCTGCGTATATGGCGGAAGTTGTAAGAGGAGGATTGCAAGCTTTACCAAAAGGTCAATACGAAGCTGCTAAATCTTTAGGAATGGGGTACTGGAGAATGAATGCACTCATAATATTGCCCCAAGCGCTTAAATTAGTGATACCTGGAATAGCAAACACTCTTTTAGCTCTTGTAAAAGATACTCCATTAATTTTCGTTGTAGGGTTGATGGAATTAGCAGGTATGATAGGTTTAGCAAAAACTAATCCTAAATGGCTTGGAATGGCAATGGAGGGCTATGTTTTTGCAGGTTTAGTTTTCTGGGTAATATGTTATGCAATGAGTAGATACAGTCAGAATTTAGAGAAAAAATTAAGTACAGAAAGATAGTTATGTCAAAAATAATTGAACTTAAAAATGTAAATAAATGGTTTGATAAATTTCAAGTTCTTAAGGACATTGATCTCGAGGTAGCCCCACAAGAGAAAATTGTTATATGTGGACCGTCTGGATCTGGTAAGTCAACGTTAATAAGATGTATTAATAGATTAGAAGAGCATCAAGAGGGAAATATAATAGTTGATGGAACAGAACTTGCTGAGAATACAAAAAATATTGAGAAAATAAGAGCTGAAGTTGGAATGGTATTTCAACAGTTTAATTTATTCCCTCACTTATCTATTTTAGATAATTGTTCTTTGGCGCCTATTTGGGTTAAGAAACTTCCAAAAAAACAAGCTGAAGAAATAGCAATGAATAATTTAAAAAGAGTTCAAATTGATGATCAAGCTTTGAAATTCCCGGGACAGCTTTCAGGAGGACAGCAACAACGTGCTGCAATCGCAAGAGCTTTGTGTATGGAACCTAAAATAATGTTATTTGATGAACCAACATCTGCATTAGATCCAGAAATGATTAAAGAAGTTTTAGATGTAATGGTTGATTTAGCAAAAGGTGGAATGACAATGATAGTGGTTACTCACGAAATGGGATTTGCAAAAGAAGTAGCTGATTACATGATTTTTATGGATGAAGGGAAAATAGTTGAAAGAGCAAAAACAAAAGAGTTTTTTGAAAATCCAAAATCAGATCGTACTAAACTATTTTTAAGTCAAATATTATAGCCATTTTGGTATTGGCAAATTTTTACTTTTTAAAAATTCTTTATTAAAAATTTTACTAGCATATCTTTTTCCATGATCACAAAGAATAGTAACTATAGTTTTTCCAGGACCCATTTTTTGTGCAAGTTTTATTGCACCAGCGATATTAATACCAGACGATCCACCTAATATAATTTTTTGCTCTTCAATTAAGTCATACACTATATTTAAAGCATCTGTATCATTTGTTTGAAAAGCATCATCAACCAATGCCTTTTCAAAATTTTTGGTAATCCTTGCAGTACCAATGCCTTCTGTTATCGAGTTGCCCGAGCTTTCTAATTTATTATTCTTAATGTGCGAGAATAATGAAGAACCCATTGGATCTGATAAAGCAATCTTTATATTTTTATTCTTATTTTTTAGCCCTATGGACACACCAGCTAAAGTTCCACCTGTGCCAACAGCACAAGTAAAACCATCAACCGAACCAGCTGTTTGGTTCCAAATTTCTTCTGCTGTAGTTTTGATGTGAGCATCTGTATTTATAACATTATCAAACTGATTAGCCCAGTATACACCATTCTCACTTTTTCTATTTAAATCCTCAGCAATTTGTTTAGACTGTTTTATATAATTTTTTGGATTAGAGTATGGAACAGCATCGACTTCAATTAATTCAGCACCTAATTTTTTAAGAGTTTCTTTTTTTTCAATTGATTGGGTATTTGGAATTACTATTTTAAGTTTCAGATCATATTCTTTACAAACTACTGCTAAACCTATTCCGGTATTTCCGGCTGTACCTTCCACAATAGTTCCTCCTTTTGAAATAAGTTTTCTCTTAATTGCATCTTTAACAATAAATAATGCCGCTCTATCTTTTACTGACTCTCCAGGATTAAAATATTCAGCCTTTCCATAAATATTGCAACCAGTCAATTCTGAGGCTTGTTTTAGTCTCACTAATGGTGTATTCCCAATTTGAGAAATTACTGAGTTAGTTTCCATATCATTAAATATATGAAAAAATATTTACTTTCAATTGCTTTAATACTCTTTTTATTTTTAGAAACTAACGCTCATGTCGGTCACTATTCCAAGTATAATTATTTAGAATACGAATTATTTAGAAATAATAAATTAATTGGTTATCATAAGTACTCTTTTCAGAGAAATAACGGAAATCTAGTAATTGACAATAATGTAAGTTTTAAGATCCGAAAGTTAGGTGTAGATCTTTATAAATATGAAGCAGAGGGGGTGGAAAAGTACAAAAATGGAGTTTTTTTAAGTTTTAACTCAAAGACAAATCAAAATAAAAAAAAAAAATACGTAAATATTTCAGTAGATCCAGTCGATAAAAATTTAATTATTGATGGCTCTTCTTTTAAAGGCAAGGCATCAAAAGAAATGATCATTGGAACTTGGTGGAATCATGAAATAGTTCAAAAAAAAGCTCAAATTAGTGCTGTTTCTGGACGAATTATTGAACAAAAAGTTGAATTTATTGGAAAAGAGGAAGTCGTAATCGGAGATAAAGTTTATAAAACATTAAGATTTAATTTTAGTTCTTCCGACCCGAGTTTATCAAAAGACAAGAAGCTAAATACTGATATTTGGTATGAGGAGAGCACCTATCTTTGGGTAAAAGCAGCATTTGATAAAACTGGTTATTGGGAATATAGGTTAAAAAAAGCAAAATAGTCAAATTCAAATCTTTATTTTTTTGATTTAGTCAATACAAAATATATGTTTTTTTGCCTTTTTTTTCCCTTAAAAAAAAAAATTATAGGTATTGCCAAAAAGTTCATTTTGAGGTTCTATATTTAAAAATTAGGGAGTTCTATGGAAGAAAATTTCAATGTTCACTTAGGCAAAAAATTAAGAATGAGAAGATTATCTTTAGGATTGACACAAACCAAAGTTGCACAGGCAATAAATGTTACATTTCAGCAGATACAAAAATATGAAAAAGGTACAAATGGCGTAAGTTCCAATAGATTAATGCAACTGTCGCAATTTTTAAAAGTTCCAATAATATACTTTTTTGAGGATTTTAAAGAGTTTAAAGATATCAATTCAGAAGATGAGTCAAATCATGATCTTAACTATTCTTTTTTAAGTAGAACGTTCTCTTCTTTATCAAAAGCCCATAAAGAAAAAATATTACAAATCCTCAGTAATACTTCTAAATTTGAAAAAGTTGGTTAATTGGCTCCTCGGGCAGGACTCGAACCTGCGACCAATTGATTAACAGTCAACTGCTCTACCAACTGAGCTACCGAGGAATAGAAATGAACATACTTTTTTTACTACTATAAAACAACTTATTTTTTGGAGGCCACGCCCAGAATCGAACTGGGATAAAAGGATTTGCAATCCTCTGCGTAACCATTCCGCCACGTGGCCATCTATATAAAATCATGATGGATATCATGTTTTTATTCTATTTCTATTATAATCGAATAAGTATAACTTATTTTTTGGTAAGTAAATTGTAATATTTTTATCTTTAATATTCTTATTCGACTTTATTCTCATTTCTTTACCATTAAGATGAGTATATATGATTTTTTCTGAACCTAAATTTTCTATAAGGTCAGCTTTTATATTGATTGCTATTTCACTATTATTTTCTAAAGAGATGTCCTCTGGTCTTATACCTATATAGAATTCATTATCAAAATTAGATTTTTCAAATTTAATTTCTTTATCAAGTAATTTAAAAGTATTTTTATTCACTATATCTTGAGTTTTGATCTTTAAAATATTCATTTTAGGGTTTCCTATAAATTCGGCTACAAAAATATTAGTTGGGTTGTTGTAGATAGCTTCTGGGCTATCAAACTGTTCTATTTTTCCATTATTCATAATCACAATTCTATCAGCTAAAGTCATAGCTTCAATTTGGTCATGAGTTACATATACGATATTACTTTTCAATTTTTTATGTAATTTAGAAATTTCAACCCTCATCTCTGCTCTTAGAGCCGCATCAAGATTAGAAAGTGGTTCATCAAATAAAAACAATTTAGGATTTCTTGTAATAGCCCTTCCAATAGCAACTCGTTGTCTTTGACCGCCTGATAATTCCTTTGGTTTTCGATCTAAAAGCTCTTCAATTTGCAAGATTTTTGCAGCTTCAAATACTTTATCTTTAATCTGATTTTTTGGCATTTTTTCAGATTTCAAACCAAATGAGATATTTTGAAAAACGTTCATATGTGGATATAAAGCATATGATTGAAAAACCATCGCAATTTCCCTTTTTGATGGCAGCAAATTATTTAGAAGATTATTTTCTAAAAGTATTTTTCCATTATCTACTTTTTCTAACCCAGCTATCATTCTTAGTAGTGTAGATTTTCCGCAACCAGATGGACCTAATAATACTATAAATTTTCCTTTTTCAACCTCTAGGTTAAATTTACTAATTACCTTGTTTTCACCAAAAGATTTATCAATATCTGCAAGTTTTAAAAAAGCCATATTCTACAAATTTTCAATTTGTTAATTTTTTCAAACCTCGTATGCATTTTAATCATAGAAGATTTCATTACCTTATTGTTAAACTTAAAGCATTATTTAAATAATTAATAGGAGGAAAAATGAAAAAAATCATAGCTTTCGTTTTTGCTTTAACTTTTTTGTCGTCTAATAGTTATGCAGATATTACTTTTTGGACTACTGAAGTTCAACCGGCAAGAATGGAAAAGCAAATGGAAATGGCTAAATCATTTGAGTCAAAAACTGGAATTAAAGTTGAAGTCATACCGGTAGAAGAAAAAGATTTAGGTTCCAGGGCTACTGCAGCTGCAGCAGCAGGTAACCTTCCTGATGTGATTTATCATACACTTCAATATGTTTTACCTTGGGCAGAGGCGGGTATACTCGATGTAAATGCTAATAATGATGTTGTTAAAAGTTTAGGAAAAAATACTTTTGCTCCAGGAGCATTGAACATGGCAAAGAAAGGTGGAAAAATTGCTGCTGTTCCAGTTGATGGGTGGACACAGATGGTAGTTTATAGGAAAGACTTATTTAAACAAGCAGGTCTTGAACCACCAACGAGTTACGAAAACATAATTAAAGCTGTGAAAGTTCTCTCTGGCGGAGATATGTTTGGATTTGTAGCTGCAACTAAAACTGATGAAAACTTTATGAGCCAAGTTCTTGAGCACGTTCTTTTAGCAAACGGAGTAAACTTTGTTAAAAAAGGTGGTACAAAAAAACAAGGTAAAGCTCTTAAAAACTCTTTAGAATTTTATAAAGTTATTGCTAAAGCAAGTCCTCCAGGAGAACTATTCTGGAAACAATCTAGAGAGTTATACTTTGCTGGTAAAACTCCAATGATAATTTGGTCACCATTCATTATGGATGAATTGGCTGGTTTACGAGACTCTGCTCCACCAACAATAAATAACGATCCAACATCACCAGAGCTTGCTTCAAAAACTGGTTTCATAACAAATTTTAGCGGACCAAATAATAAAAAAGGAGCTGCATGGGCAGATGTTAGATACTTTGGTATCACAGCTGACGCTGATACAGATGAAGCAAAGAAGTTTATTGAGTATTCTATGGACGAGGGTTACACAAGTACATTAGCAATAGCTCCTGAAGGTAAGTTTCCTGTAAGAAGAGGAAATTCTTCAGATCCTGCTGCGTTTACAAAAGCTTGGAGTAAATTACCAGTTGGTGTAGATAGAAAAAAACCATTAACTGAACTTTATTCATCAGATGTAATCAATAATATTGTTGCTGGGTTAGATACTGCAAACAGGTGGGGTGTAAAAGAAGGGGAACTTTCTAGAGCATCAAAAATTATCAATGCTCAATTCTTAAATAGAATTACAAGAGAATATATTGATGATCAGATAACCGTTGATGAAGCAGTTAAAAAAATTAACGCAGAATTAGCAAAATTCTAGTAAATTTATTTCTAAAAAGCGGATAATAAGCTATTATCCGCTTTTAGATGAGCACATCTTTATCAAAAATAGAAAAAAGAACAGCATACACTCTTCTTTTACCTGCCGTATGTTTGGTTTTTGCAATTATTTTATTTCCAATTTTTGCAAATGTCTGGATTAGTTTTAAAGAAGTTGGACTTAAGGATATAAGAATTCCTGAGCCCAGGGCTAAAAAAATCATCAAAAATATAAAAGACAATAATTCTGAATTAATAATTATCTATAAATTAAGAAATAGCTCTTTGGTCCAAGATATTAGAGAAGTTAGATTTTCAGATAAATTACCTAAAAACATTGAACCAATTAATTTGGATAAAAGATGTGAATTTAAGTCATCAAAAGTCAAATGTTTTTTTGGAAACTGGGATGCAGGATATCGAGAAAATTTTGAAATTTTTGTAAAAGACTTAAATAACAACGCAATCGACAGTCAATATATTAAATCTAACAAACCAGATTTGAATGGAAAATCTAATAATATCCTATTGTCTACAGATTTTACTTTAAAAAATTTTAAAAATGTTTTCATGAACAACAATTTTCTTGAGCTACTAATGACAACTTTTTACTTTACTTTTTTTGGAACACTTGGGGCTATTTTACTTGGCATATTCGCTGCCCAACTTGTAAATCAAAAATTTTATGGGAGAACTTTTATGCGAAGTATACTTCTTTTCCCTTATGTAGGACCTGTGGTTGCTTTGGCTTATACCTGGACTTTACTTTTAGATCCTAATAGTGGCATAATAAATTCACTACTTGTTAATTATGGAGTCATAGAAAAACCAATAAATTTACTTGGACAAAAATATTTAATCATAAATATTTTAGGTTTCGAGTTAAAACTCAGATTAGCATTGACAACAGTTATTTTTTTTGAGATTTGGCGATATTTTCCTTTAGCTTTTTTATTTATATTAGCTAGGTTACAAGCTATTCCTAAAGATCTTTATGAGGCCGCGGATGTAGATGGAGCCGGGCCGTTTAGAAAATTCTTTTATATTACTCTTCCACAAATTACATCGATTTTATCAATTTTATTTATGATTAGATTTATTTGGAACTTTAATAAATTTGAAGATATATTCTTATTAACTGGCGGCGCTTCGGGCACTTTAACATTACCAATAAGCGTTTATCAACAAGGATTTGCAGTATCAAATATTGGTATGGGCTCAGCAGTATCAATAGTAATCGTTTTATTATTAATTACTTTTATGATTATTTATTTCAAATTAATTGGAAAGAAGGCAAATGAAATTTAAATCTTTAATAATAACAGTATTTGCATCCTCAATTTTCTTAACAACAATTATTTGTATATGGAAAATAATATCAACTTTACAAGGCTTAAGTTTTACAAGCCTTAATTTAAATCTCAATCTATTGCTATCACTTGGTTTAACTTTAATTTGCATATTTATTGGAAACAAGTTTAATCATATTTTAAAAATTTTAATATTATCTTCGTCATTTACAATTTTATATACATTTCTAAATGAGAGCTCCCCTTTATGGTTTTCTGGCGGTATATTTTTATTAATTTTATTTTTTACAAATGTGTTAAGAAAATATGATTTTAAATATTTAAATCAGGATTTTATATCAGAAATAATTGTGTTCGAGTTTTTATCTTTATTTGCAATTATATTTTTTGCATTAGTTATATTATTTCCTTTTTACATTATGTTCGTTACCAGCTTCAAAACACAAACTGCCTTATTGATTAACCCTCTTGATCTTAGTATTGATTTTTCAAAAAATATAATTGAAATATTTAAATCTTACTTTGTCATTTTCAAAACTTATGATTTTGGTAGATATATTCTTACAAGTTCATATGTATCAATTGGAACTGTTTTAATAACTCTATTATTTGCTATCCCAGCAGCATACGCGGTTGCAAGATTAAATTTCTTTGGTAAAACTTTTCTTTCAACATCAATTTTAATAATCTATATGTTTCCAGCAATTGTATTAGTAATTCCTTTATATACTGTTTTTAGTCAATTAGGTTTGAGAAATTCTGTTGAAGGCTTATTAATTGTTTACACAGCGACCACTCTCCCAGTTGCGATCTATATGCTTCAGGGATATTTTAAAAGCATACCAAAAGAAATTGAAGAGGCAGGACTTATCGATGGACAAAATTGGTATGGAATAATTATTAGAATAATTATTCCACTTAGTTTACCTGCTATAGCTTCAGTTTCTTTATATGTTTTTATGATAGCTTGGAATGAATTTTTATTTTCTCTAATGTTTTTAGATAACCCAAAAACATTCACATTATCTAGAGCAATTAATCATTTAACTGGAGATGCAGAAACGCCAAGACAATATTTAATGGCTGGATCAGTGGTGGTTACACTGCCAATACTTTTAATTTTTATATACTTTGAAAAATATTTAGTAAGCGGTTTAACAGCTGGAAGTGTAAAAGGATAATGAATAGACTTATTAAAGTTGCAAAAAAAACGTTAATAAATAATAGAAAATTAAATTATACTTTGCCTACTAACACAAAACTTTATCCAGCCCAATGGAATTGGGACTCAGCTTTTATTGCCTTAGGATATTCTAATTTTAATTTAAATTATTCATTTAAAGAAATTGAAACTTTAGTTTCAGGACAATGGAGTGATGGAATGATACCACATATTCTTTTTCATGTTAAAGATTTAAGTTATACACCTAACTATAAAGCTTGGAATTGTGGTAAAAAAATTTCTTCGTCTGGAATAACACAACCACCTATATTGGCAAGTATTTTGAGGATAATAATTGAGAGACAAAAATTTTCAAAAAAAGAAATTAAAAAATATCAAGCATTAATTTTGAAGATCAAAAAATATTTTAAATGGTTTATCAAATATAGAGATCCTAAACGAACTGGTTTAATTTCTATACTTCATCCTTGGGAGAGTGGTTATGACAATTCTCCTCTATGGGATAAACCTATGAGTAAGATTAAAATAGATAGCAAACTTGAATATAAGAGGAAGGATAATCAAATTGTTAACAAAAACCAAAGACCATTGAAAATAGATTATGATAGGTATGTAACAATTAAAAATCATTTTAGACAAATGAAATATGATCCAAAAAAACTTTTTTACAAATCAAAATTTAATGTTGTTGATGTAGGATTTAATTCTCTTTTTTTAAAAGCTTTAAAAGATTTAAATTTTTTACTTGGATTAATAGGTAAAAAAAACTCCTCTTTTAAAAAATATATTCTTTTAAATGAAAGTAAACTTATAAAATTATTCAACTTAAAAAAAATGAAATTTAAAAATAAAGATCTTAAAAACAATACTGAAATAGAAATACCATCAATAACTAATTTTTTTATGTTATACGCCGATTTAAATAATAATCAAATAAATACACAGTTGATTAAAAGTTTAAAAAAATATTATAAAAATGATAAATATTTTTTTCCTTCAATAAGTTCAAATCATAAATCTTTTGAGGATAAAAGATACTGGAGGGGCCCAGTGTGGATAAATTGTAATTGGATTATTTACCAAGGGTTAAAAAATAAGGATAAGAAATTTTCTGAAATAATAAGAAAACAAACCATAAATCTTATAGAAAAACAAAAATTTCGAGAATATTATAGTTCTAAGACAGGCTTAGGATTGGGCGCGAAAAATTTTTCTTGGTCTGCAGCTTTATATTTAGATTTGAAATTAAATAATACATGAGTGGTATTAGTCTAAATTCATCAGCGCTTCCAGTATGATCTCATACCTATCGCTTAAAAATCATAAAACATGTATTTTTTAAATAAAAATTTAATCTTTAATATTCTTAGAACCTCTTATTTAATGTATATCTTTAGATACAAATAAAATTTTTATTATGATTATAAAAGAGCTAATAAAACCTTTTTTGAAATATCTAGATTTTCTTTTAAATACAAATTTTTATCCACGACTGATTTCTCAAAGCTCAAAAATATTTTATAAAAATGACTATAAAATATCAGGTTATGATTTAGTTTTTATTCATATTATGAAAACTGCTGGTACCTCATTTCATGAATTATTAAAAGAAATCGAAAAAACAGGAGTTAAAATAAAACATAATGTCCACTTTGGTATCTCTATAGCTGAGAAACCAAATAAACCAGTTTATTGTACTATTATTAGAAATCCAATTGACAGATCAATTTCTCTTTATAATCATTATTGCAGAGATAAAAAATCTCCATATCATACGCTAGCGTTAAAAGGTTTTTCAACATTTATGCGATTTTGTCCAGAGGCACAAAATAATTTTTGCAAAAATTACTCGGGTGAATTAGATAAAGATGTAGATGAAAATATATATAGGCTAGCTTTCAATAATTTGAAAGAATTTAAGCATATTTTATTCTTTGATAAAATTGATGAAGAATTTGAGATTATAAAAAAAATTTATAAAATTTCAAGCACAGATAAATATCATTATAGATCTTTTGAAAAAAAAGGATACGATGATAAAATTAAGCGCAATATCGCAACCTTCTACAATTATTATGATATTAAACTTTACGAAAGTATTAATGAATTTTTTAAGAAAAAAGTATAACGATTAGAAACTCATGCAATTTAAAAAATATAATCATAATAAAGAAGAGAAGGAAATCTCAAATCTTTGGATATCAAAAGATTTGTTTAAGCCAAAAAAAAAGAAAAATAACAAAAAATTTTCAATAGTAATACCACCTCCAAATATAACAGGAAAATTACATATGGGACATGCATTAAATAATAGTCTGCAAGATGTTTTAATAAGATTTAATCGAATGAAAGGTTTGGAAACTTTATGGCAACCAGGCACCGATCATGCTGGAATAGCTACTCAGGCAGTTGTTGAAAAAAATTTAGAAAAAAAAGGTATTAAAAAAAATAATTTGGGAAGAGAAAAATTTATTAAAAAGATTTGGGATTGGAAAGAGGACTCAGGTGGAATAATTATTGATCAACTTAAAAAACTTGGTTGTTCATGCGATTGGTCAAGAACTAGATTTACAATGGATGAAGATTTATCCAAAGCAGTAATAAAAGTTTTCGTAGATCTTTATAATGATAAATTAATTTATAAAGATAAAAAGTTGGTAAATTGGGATACTCATCTCCAAACAGCTATTTCAGATCTAGAAGTGATACAAAAAGAGGTTCAATCTCAATTATATTATATTGAGTATCATGTTGAGAATACTAATCAAAAAATAACAATCGCCACAACTAGACCAGAAACTATGATGGGAGATACCGCAGTGGCTGTAAATCCTAAGGACGAAAGATATATTAATCTGGTTGGCAAAAAAGTTAATATTCCAATTGTAAATAGATCTATTAAAATTATTGCAGATCATTATGCTGATCCAGAGCAAGGCTCGGGAGCAGTTAAGATTACACCTGCTCATGATTTTAATGATTATGAGGTAGGTAAAAGAAACAGTTTAAAGATAATAAATATTTTTGAAAAAAATGGTAAAATAAATGATAATGGAATATCTGATCTAGTTGGCCTTGATAGATTTGAAGCAAGAAAACTTTTAATTAAAAAACTAAAAGAAAATGGAAATCTTGTAAAAATTGAAAATATAAAAAACAAAGTTCCATACGGAGATAGATCAAATACTATAATAGAGCCATTATTAACAGAACAATGGTTTGTTGATGCAAAAAAATTATCTAAGAAACCGATTATGTTAGTAAAAAAAGGGAAAACTTCTTTTTTTCCAAACAATTGGTCTAAAACATTTTTTCAATGGATGAGTGAGATTGAGCCTTGGTGTATATCACGTCAAATTTGGTGGGGCCACAGAATACCTGCTTGGTATGATCAAGAAGGTAATATTTTTGTAGCTGAAAATGAAAAGAATGCAATATTTCTTGCGAAGAAAAAACATAAGAAAAAAAAGTTTAAACTAAGTCAAGAAACAGATGTCTTAGATACATGGTTCTCTTCTGCACTATGGCCTTTCGCAACGTTCGGTTGGCCTAACAAAACCAAGGAATTAAATAAATTTTATCCAACCTCAGTTTTAGTAACAGGTTTTGATATAATTTTCTTTTGGGTCGCAAGAATGCTTATGATGGGTAGTTACTTTAATTCAGATACTCCGTTTCACAAAGTATATGTTCATGCACTCGTAAGAGATGAAAGAGGTCAAAAAATGTCAAAGTCTAAAGGCAATGTAATTGATCCTTTAGAATTGATTAATGAATATGGAGCCGACAGCTTGAGATTTACTTTAATTTCTATGGCGTCTCCAGGAAGAGACGTAAAATTATCAAAAGATAGAGTGACTGGAAATAGAAACTTTATTACAAAAATATGGAGTGCAAATAATTTTTTAAAAATAAATAATTGCAAACTAAACAAAAAAATAAATTTGAATTCAATAAAACTTCCAATTAATCAATGGATGTTTAACGAATTTGTTAAAACACAAAATTTAGTCTCAAATAATATTGAAAATTTTAGATTCGATGAGGCAGCCAAACATGTTTATCAATTTGTTTGGCATTCATATTGCGATTGGTATTTAGAGTTTTTGAAGCCGATTTTAAATTCAATTAATAAAAAAGACAGTCAAGAAGCTAGAATATTTTCCTCATTTATTATGGCTAATATACTCAAAATTCTACACCCTTTTATTCCTTTTTTTACAGAAAAAGTTTGGTCTATTAACAAATTTAAAAATATTTATAAAGATTATTTGATTTCTTCAGATTGGCCAGTTTATAAAAAATTAAGTAAATTTAACAAAAGTCAAAATGATATTAATAATATAATAGAATTAATTTCAAATATTCGATCTACAAAAGCCGAACTTAAAATAACCCCTAAGTTATATTGTAATATTTTTTTTAATGAAAAA
>CACKCM010000008.1 GCA_902598735.1 uncultured Pelagibacteraceae bacterium
TTGACTTTTCCCAAGGGAAGGTTAATTGAACTTTTGCCTATTAGGCTTAACTCATCATTAATCTTTTTACCAACAGTGACTACTTCAAATGTATTTTGATCAATTATTTCAAAACCTAATTTCCTACATAATTTAATGAAGAATTTTTTTAAAAAACCTGAATTATTTGAGCTTCGAATATTTTTCATACTAGTAAAATATATATAATAGTTTAATTATTTGATCTATGAGTATTAAATCTTCACAAAAATTAGTTCAGGAAGCTAATGAAAATATCGAAACATTAAGCGCGAATGAAGTTAAAAGCTTAGTAGAACAAGACGAAATTACTCTAATTGACGTAAGGGATATTAGAGAATTATGGAAGGAGGGAACTATAAAAAATTCAAAACATATTCCAAGAGGTATGTTAGAATTTTGGCTAGACCCGAATAGTTCTTACTATCAAGAGAACAAAATAAAAGATTTAAAAAAAATGGTTTTGTTTTGCGCTTTAGGTTTTAGATCTGCTTTAGCCACGAAGGCTTTAGTTGATATGGGTTTTAAAAATGTTGCAAATGCAAGTGGTGGATTTGATGCTTTAAAAAATGCTGGACTGAAAATAGTGCCGAAAGAAAAAAAATAATTTATTTACTAGCTTCTTTCAAAACAAATTCAATTCTATCTTGACCCCAAAAAATTTTATTGTTTGAAATAAATGTTGGTGCCCCAAAAACTCCTTTTTCGTAAGCCTCACTAGTTCTTTTTTTTAAAGAGTCTTTTATAGATGAAGATGTAGCTCTTAGAGCAAAAGTCTTAGGATTGACATTTAAGTTTTTCAGTACTTTTCGAATTATATTATCATCATTCATATTTAATCCATCCTGCCATATTGCATCAAAAATATTGTCAATGTAATAACTTTTGAAGTTGTCCTCGTCAGCAACAAAAACACCCCGCATTAAGTTTAAACTTCTTATGGGAAAATAGGAATTAAATTTGAATTTTACATTATTTCGCTCAGCAATTAATTTACAGTCTCTAATCATATGCTTAGCTTTAGCAGGTATAAAAGCTGGTGCTTTAATTCCATGTAAGTTATGTAAACCACCTAAAAGAATAGGCTTATATCGAACTTTGATTAAAGCTTTGTTCTCAATTTTTCTTATTTCTTTATGTGCAAGAAATGAATACGGACTAATAAAGTCAAAATAAAAATCAAATGGTTTAATCATCAAAGCTTATTTTTTTAGCAAAGAAAATTCTTATAAGCCAGTAAATCACTATTCCTACTGGTCCAGAAAAGTATGTTAGAATAAGAGTAGGAATAGTAATTATTTTAGGTATCAAATATCTTCTGGCATCTCTTATTATCCAAGCGCCTGCAAACAAACTTATTGCAAGAAAATGTAGCCAGAAAATAAGTAACAAAATCTCATTAGAAAACATTGAATATAAACCATCTAATCCACTATATAATTCAAAACCATCAAATACATTTTTTTCTAAATAGAGATTATATGTTAAATAAGAATATCCTGTTGCTAAAAGCAAAGGAGCAATAACTGATTGAGCTAAAAAGTTCGTCAAACCATGATTAGGAGCTAAAATTAATAACAACCAAAAAGGTATAACTCCCCAATTAGCAACTAAATAAATATTTTCTGTGGTGATGAACGCTATTACATCATTTAACATAAAAAATAATATAGTATATTAAAGTAATGAATCCCACATCAAATAAAAGTGATTTTGAAGATCTAACTACGAATTTGAAAGATTTAGCTTATTCTTATCTTGAGAAATATAATCCCTCCAAACAACAACTTAAAGTTTACTTACTCAAAAAATATCTATTAAAAATAAAGGGTTCTAAATCTAAAAAAGAGGTAACATCAATAATCGATGAAATCATTTCAAACTTAGAGAAAAATAAAGTTTTAAATGATGAAATGTACTCAGACTCAAAAGCAAGAATGTTTTTGAGAAGAGGCTATTCTTTGAACAAGATAAATCAATCGCTAAGAAATAAAGGGATTGAAGATAAATATGTTAAACAAAGCATAGAAAAAATAAAAGAAGACCAAATTGAACCAGATTTTGTATCTGCTTTGAAACTTTGCAGAAGAAGAAGAATAGGCCCTTTACGGCCTGAGAGTAATCGTGAATTATTTTACAAAAAAGATATGGGTATTTTAGCTCGTGGAGGATTTAGTTTTGATTTATCTAAAAGAGTTTTAGATCTCGATACAAAGGAATTTAATAAATTAATCAAGATTATCTGATTTTTTCTTTTTTTCATCCTCTAGTAAAATATCGAGTTTTCTTTTTAGAGCATTTCTTACAAGAATAAAAAAAAGAACACCTAAAAAGGTTACGGACAAAATTATTATTAAAATAGTTTTAATCATTTAAATTTTTAGATCGTCTAATTAATAAGCTAGGATTCTTATAATCTTCTTTGCCATATAAAAAAGGCTTACCATCTAACGTCTTAATTATAGCCCCTGCATTTTGAGCGACTGCATGTCCTGCTGCATAATCCCATTCATTAGCTCTTTCTTTAGCAGCATATATGTCATATTCACCAGTCGCTATTACACAGAATTTATAAGAGCTAGCCATTTTAACAATTGAGTTAACATTGTACTCTTTTAATTTATTCAAAATCATATCAGATGGTTTAAATGCACTAGATAAAGCAACAATTTTCCCTTTAGGTTGTTGTTTCTCACAATTTATTTTTTTAGTTTTATTTTTTTCAATTAGATAACTTTCACCTGGAGAGTATGAAAAAAACAATCTATTTTTTTTGGGAGCTCCTACAAGACCTAAAACAGGGACTTTATTAACGACTAAAGCAGCGTTAATAGTGTATTCATCTTTACCAGCTATATATTCTTTTGTACCATCTATTGGGTCAATTAACCAAAAAATTTTTGATGTGTTTTTAATCTTTAGATCTACTGTTTCTTCAGAAATAATTGGAATATTTGGAGTAACTTCAGAAATTCTTCTTGATATCAATTCATTCACTCTCAAGTCACCGTTGCTAACTGGAGATCTGTCCTCTTTAATTTGGATTTTTAAGCCCTCTTGATAAATTCTTACTGATTCTTTTCCAGCATAATCGAATGTTTCAATTAATCCTTCTGCTAAAATTTTAAGCTCATCTCTATTCATCTTCTATTTTTTCTAGTTTAATATTTTCAATGTTTATTACTCTCTTTCCAAAGTTTTCAAAGTTCACTGTTACTTTATTACCAATAATTGACTGCACTTGACCTATTCCCCACTCACTATTAGTAGGGTTTTTGACATAATCACCTGGTTCAAAATCAATTAGCATTATGGAAAATAAATAGTAAATATATTATACACTTTTAGATATGAATTCTCTAGGAATTAATAAATCAAAGAAAGAAACTAAAGTTGTAGTTGCTATGTCTGGGGGAGTTGACTCCTCAGTTGTTGCAGCTCTAATGAAACAAGAAGGTTACAACGTGACTGGAATTACTTTAAAACTCTACGATGATTCAAAACAGTCTAAAGAGGGTAGACAATGTTGTGCTGGGCAGGATATTATAGATGCAAAAAGAGTTTCAGAAAAAATTAATATAAATCATGAAATTTTGTACTATCAAAAAAAATTTAGAAAAGAAGTAATCGATTCTTTTATTGATAGCTACGCAGCTGGAGAAACTCCAATTCCTTGTGTTCAGTGCAATCAAACAGTTAAATTTAGAGATTTATTTAAATATGCAAAAGATATGAAAGCTGACGCTCTAATAACAGGACATTACGTTTCAAGAATTCAAAAAAATGGACAAGCGAGTATGTACAGAGCCAAAGATCACAATAGAGATCAAAGTTATTTTTTATTTAACACTACCCAAGAACAACTTAATTATTTAAGATTTCCATTAGGTGAGATTGATAAATCTGAAACTAGGGCTTTGGCTAAAAAACTTAATTTAAATGTAGCGGATAAGCCAGATAGTCAAGATATTTGTTTTGTACCTAATGGTGATTATAGTTCTGTGATCAAAAAGTATCGACCAGAGTCTTTTAAAAAAGGAAAAATAATTGACTTGACCGGAAATCAAATTGGAGAACATGAGGGAATAATTAATTATACAATAGGACAAAGAAAGGGAATAAAAATATCGAGTGAAAAGCCACTTTATGTAATAAATATTAATGCAGAAAATAATACAGTAATAGTAGGTAGTAAACAAAATTTAGAAATTAATAAAATACAATTAAGAGAACTTAATATTTTAGCACCAACGAAAGAATTTGAGAAAACAATAAATATTAAAGTAAGGTCAACGGGAAAACTCTTGAAAGCTAAAATTAATTTACGAGATTACCATCCTCAAGTAGAAATTTTAGATAAAGAAACTGGAATTTCTCCTGGGCAAGCATGTGTTTTTTATTCAAAAGACGAAGTTGGGGATAAAGTACTAGGTGGAGGATGGATAGATAAGGTATATAATAATAGTTTATCCACTTAGTTAACAACCTTTCATCAAACACGTAATAAGTGATTACATTTTTCACAAAGCTATGTTTTAATAATTTTAATTAAGAGGCAACTCTTAACTGACCATTTAAGGAAAAACCGAGAGGTCTAAGCTTAAAGGGCAGAAAGATGAACCTAGTAGCGCTAGAATAGTTCATCGGGATGGCTTGGCGGTAGCGCCTAAAACGACGAGCCAAAACTACTAAATTTCTGGGCGAAAGCCTAGAAATTTAAGTGGTTCTTATCCAAAACATTCTTGAAAATAAATAAAATAAAATTACTCCAACAAAATAATTCCATTCTAAAGCATGTTTGATATGTGTATTTCCTTTAGTCACTAGTATAGGTAAACTAAGTATTGCTACGGCAGCTAAGACTGCAACCAATATTAGTTTAAACAATAAAATTTTTCTATTTATAAATTTATCAATTTTTGTTTTCAATTTGTAAAAATGAAAAACCAAATAACCTTGAGCAATAATTTCAAATATAATAAATAAAACTAGCACCACTCTTCTAAATAATTTGTAAATTTGAATATCAAACTTTATTCCTAAAAAAACAGAGTGAACAGCTAGAAATACAGCTGATAAAATACCGAATGTTTTAAAATTATAATTTATGTTTGTTTCGTAAAATTTATTTATTAATTGATTATTACTTTTCCAGTAAAAATATAGAAGCACAGAAGTAAAAATCATTGATGGTTTGAAAATTAAGTATTGAGGAAAAGTTCTCGAAGCTCGGCTGATAGATAGACTTCCATCTAGATAAGGAATTGAAAAATTAGATCGACCAATGTAGTCTACAGAAAAAATTGTATTCTCTAATAATTCATAATTTTGAGATATTAATAAACAAAAGTTTATTGCCAATAATGGCACAAAAAATATCCACAAACTCAATTTTCTTATTTGAGTTATCTCAGGCATAAAATTTTATGATTATTTCTTTTTATTTCTTTTTCTTGCTCTTCTTTTTTTTGAGCCAATTTTTCTTCTACCACGGTGCTTTTTTGGGTAACCCATATTTTTGCCTCCTTTTTTTTATTTTAATGTGTAAAGTTATATATAAAGTTCAATTATACTTAATTTATGAAAAAGTCTATAAGCACATTTCTAAAACATCCAACAAAAGATAGCTCAAATAGATCCGCAAATCCCCCTGTAACTCGTGCATCTACTATTTTATTTAATTCAATGCAGGAAATGTATCAACATGAACTTAAAATTAAGAAACACAAGAAAGTATCTCATTATACATACGGAAGATATGGTAGTACGACTACAATTGAACTTGAAAATATTTTAAAAGAATTAGAGCAGGCTTATCATGTTTTCCTTACTGGCACAGGATTTGGCGGTATAGCTTTGGCATTAATGTCTCTCTGCAGGCCTGGAGATGAAATTTTAGTTTCAGATAATGTTTACGGTCCAACAAAAGAAATATCTCAAGAACTTATGAGAGAATTTAAAGTTGATGCTAGATTTTATAACCCCGATTCTTTTAATGATTTAAAAAGAAAAATATCAAATAAAACGAAAATGATTTTAGTTGAAAATCCAGGAAGTAATACTTTTGAATTTCAAGACTTGTCTAAGATTGTCAAGTTAGCTAAAAGAAAAAAAATTTTCACTTTACTTGATAATACTTGGGGGACACCACTATACCTTAAACCGTTGAAGTTAGGATTTGATATGTCTTTTTGCTCTGCCACAAAATATTTTTCTGGTCACTCCGATGCTATGGGTGGCTCTTTAGCTGTAAGTCAAAAAGTTTTTGAAAAAATAATGTTTTTTTACAAATTATCAGGATATCGAATGTCAGCTGATGAAGCTTACTTAATAATAAGAGGTTTAAGAACTTTAGATACCAGACTTAGACAGCATTATGAAAATACAAAAACTGTAATTAAATTTTTAAAAAAACAAAAAAAAATAAAAGAAATTCTATACCCACACAATCCCTTAAGTAAGAATTATAAACTTTGGAAAAAGTATTATTCAGGAGCAACAGGGCTGTTTTCTATTGTTATCAAAAGTAGAAAAAAATCTTCGGTAATTGCCTTTGTCAATTCTCTTGAATTATTTGGAATTGGTTATAGCTGGGGTGGTTTTGAAAGTCTTGCTATTCTTCAAGAGATAAAAAGTTCAAAAAAAGATGAATATTTAAAAGGACGTCAATTTTATCGATTTAAAAAAGATGAGCATATTGTAAGACTTCATATTGGTTTAGAAGATACAAAAGATTTGATTAATGATTTAAAACAAGGATTAAAGAAAATTAGATGATAAAAAATTTTATTCCTAATAAAACTGCTTTGTATGCCCTAATAGCTGCATGCTTTGTTGTATGCGCTACAATGGGAGTAAGACAAACATTTGGACTTTACTCAAGTGAATTCGAGTCATCAGGAGGAACATCAAATACTGAATTTGGATTAGCAATTGCTGTTCACGCAATATTTTGGGGAATCTTTACTCCAATTTTTGGTAGAATTTCAGACAGATTGGGGGGATACATAGTAATAATTCCAGCTTTAATTTTTTACTCAATCGCAATGATGTTAATGGGTAACAATTATATTTCGGGCATGTGGTTACAAATTAATCTTGGTTTATTTGTTGGTTTAGGTTTAGCGGGTGCAGCGGGAACAATACTAACTCCAATGATTTCAAAACATTTTCCAAATGAAAATAGAAGTAAAGCTGCAGGTCTTGTAACTGCAAGTGGGGGCCTAGGCATGTTTATTTTTCCAATATTATCAAACTTATTTAATAATATTTCTAGTTGGCAGATGTCTTTTATACTATTTTCTATAATTTTAATTTTGATGTGCATACCTGGATTTTTTGTGAAATTACCTCAAAATAAAATAACAACAATTAATTCTAATTTAGACAATCGAAGTTTAAAAGAAATCTTAAAAGAGTCTTTTGCACATAAAGGTTTTAGATTATTAGTTATTGGATTTTTTGTATGTGGTTTTCAAATTACTTTAATAGCAACCCATGTTCCAAGATATGTTCAAGATAAAGGATTAGCAGACTGGACGGGAATGGCAATTTTAGCTTTAATAGGTTTTTTTAATATTATAGGAACACTTGTTATGGGTTATTTAGGTGATAAATACAGTAAAAAAATACTCTTGAGCGGATTATATTTCCTAAGAGGAATAGCTTTAATATTATTTATTTTTTTACCAGCCACAAATTTATCAGCAATTTTATTTGGAACTTCGTTTGGATTATTATGGCTTGCGACTGTGCCAGCAACTAATGGAATAGTTGCTCAAATTTTTGGAACAAAAAATTTAACACTCCTCTTTGGTATAGTGTTTTTGAACCATCAAATCGGATCATTTCTTGGTGCATATTTAGGTGGGTATTTTTATGATCAGTTTGGAAGTTTTGATTATGCTTGGTATTTAGCAATAGTACTATCTTTTATAGCTTCAGCTTTACACCTACCAATTGATGAAAGACCGATAGCTGCTGTGGATAAAACTATCTAAGGTTGTATTTTGAGTCCCTAAGTGAATCAAAAGTGAATCAAAACGTGAACATTTAAAACACTCAACTAAAAAGTGTGGATAATTTTTTACTTAAATAATTTATAATTTAGAAGTAGTCTTAAATCAACAAAAGGAGCAAAATGTTTTCAAAAGAATTAGGGGCAAAATTAGATAAGTTTCATTTATTAAAACATCCATTTTATAAAGTTTATTGGAACGAGGGAAAATTAAATAGAGAGATTATAAAAGATTATGCTGAGCAGTATTATCAGCACGTAAAAGCCTTTCCAAGATATATTAGCGCTACGCATTCTATTTGTGAAGATATCGAAAAAAGGAGAATTCTTTTAGAAAATTTACAAGACGAAGAAAATAAGGACGGGGATCACCCTAAGCTATGGAAAAATTTCGCTAAAGCGCTGGGAGCTGATGAAAAAGAGATTGAAAAAGTAAAACTCGATTGGTTCACAAAAGATATGATTGATAATTTCTTTGCTCAAGCAAGAAAATCATATGCTGAGGGTCTCGCTTCATTATATACTTATGAAAGACAAATACCTGAAATTGCTGAAACAAAAATACAAGGATTAAAGAAATTCTATGGGGTGAGTTCAAAGGCGGGTCTTGAATTTTTTGAAGCACATAAATCAGCTGATGTAATTCATAGAGCTGAGTGTGAAAAATTATTGGATAGTTTATCAAAAGAGGAGCAAGAGAAGGCTAAAACAGCTTCTTTATTAACCGCTAGATATCTTTGGAACTTCTTAAGCGGTATGACTACTAAGCATAAACTACAAACTATTGCGGCTTAAACTTATATAGCTAAAATATCAAATGAAGAACGATAATCACGTCTGGAATAACAAACATCCTACAGCGCAAATGCTAGGTCGATGGCAACCTTGGCACGCAGGACACCAAAAACTTTTTGAAGAAATTATAAAAAAAACTGGCCAAGTAAATATTATGGTTAGGGATGTTCAAGGGGTCGAAGATAACCCATTTGATTTTGAAACAGTTAAATCAAACATAATTGAAGCTTTAAAAGACTACAAGCACCGAATAAAAGTCACTCTAGTTCCAAATATTACAAATATTTGTTATGGCAGGGGGGTAGGCTATAAGATTGAAGAGATTATTTTAGACGAAAAAACTCAACAAATATCAGCAACTAAAATTAGAGAACAGATGAGAAAAGAAGGAAAAATCAAATAGTTTCTTTCTAGTTTGACAAACATCTTTAAGGGGAATACCTATGTTTTAGGTATGGAAATTTTTCTACCAATTGTTCAAGTTAAAATAGATATAATCTTTATATTATTTTTAAGTTTCGGTGTGGGTGTTTTATCTGGACTATTTGGAGTTGGAGGGGGATTTTTAATGACACCTTTTCTAATTTTTTTAGGCATTCCGCCTGTTTATGCTGTACCTAATGAAATTACAAATATTTTATCAACCTCTGTATCAGGTTCATTAACGCATTGGTTCAAGAGTACTTTAGACTATAAAATGGGTTCAATGATTATTATTGGCGGGGTTGTAGGCACTACATTGGGTATGACAGCTTTTAATTTTTTTAACGAAATTGGGAAATTAAGTTTAATAATTTCTTTATCTTACATGTATTTACTAGCAATAATTGGAACATTAATGTTAATTCAAGGTGTTGCAGAGATAGATAGAGAGAGAAAAAAAATAAACTTAAAACAAAAACTTCACAGTCACTATTGGATACATGGATTACCGTTTAAAGTTCGTTTTCCAAAATCTAGATTATACGAAAGTGTATTTACTCCAATTATTCTTGGTGTTTTTACAGGTTTTGTAGCTGCGCTAATTGGAGTAGGTGGTGCTTTTTTAATGGTACCAGCAATGATTTATTTGATTGGTATGCCGGTGAAATTAATTCCAGGCACCTCTTTATTTGTGACAGTTTTTATTAGTGCGATAGTCACTGTGCTTCATGCATTTAATTATGGTTCTATCGATTTAGTTTTAGCAATAAATTTAATTATTGGGTCAATAATTGGAGTGCAAGTTGGACAAAAAGTTGGACAGCATTTAGATAGCTCACATCTAAAAACTTTATTTGCTATGCTTTTGTGTTGTGTAGCAATAGCTATCGCTTACGATACTTTTTTCTTTGAGGGTGTAAAAACTTTAAATATTCAAGAAAATTTTGATGTCAGAAATTTGAATAGTTTTTCTAAATATATAATTAAATTATCTGAGAAAAGTCCACTCCTATATGGCTCATTTACAATAATTTTAGCTATTGTCTTAGGAGTAATTAGCGCTGGTATTAGACAATTATTGAGCAAATATAGAAATAAAATTTTAATTAAAAAAATTTAGATAACAGACTTTATTAATCCAAAAATAGATATAACAATTAAAAAATATAGAATATATTTTTTATAACTTTCTTTAGTGCTACCTTTAAAAAATCTTGTACCCATAAAAACACCTACCGGAACTATAAAAATCAATGGAAAAGTTCTATATAAAAATGATAATTCGAGGAGACCGCTAAAATAAGTTAAAATTAATGCGTATGAATCTGTGAAAAAAAATAAAGCAGCAATTGATGCCCTTATAACTGCAGGCTCTATTGCGATTATTAAAAAATACAATGCTATTGGCAAGCCAGCTAAAGTTCCAAAACCATTTGCTGCACCAGCAACTACTCCAACAAAAAATTTAGAAAAGTTTTGATTTAGTTTTTTATTTTTGAATCCTTTGAGCAGCATTATAGCAAAAAAAATTACTGTTAAAGAAATTACAATGTGCATTAATTTAGGTTCTAATATTGAAAGCAATTTTACTCCTATTGGGGTTCCAAAAATTACTCCAAAAAGCAAATAGATAACAAACTTCCAATTAATCTTACCCCATATACTTGGTATCATAAAAAAACTCGCTATAACTTCCAATAAAAGGATAATAGGAACAATTTCTACTGGAGGAAGAATAAAAGTTAACAAAGATATGCTAGATGCAGAAAATCCAAATCCACTAAAACCTCTAACAAATGAAGCGATTAGTATTACTCCACAAAAAAATATAAAGTTTCCAATTGTTAAATCAATAGCTTCAAAAAATTCCATAAATAATCATAATATTCTGATTATACTTTACATAAAACTAACTAAAATGATATGAAGTTTAGAACAATATAATTAATTAATAAATTATGCACAAGAGGTCATCAAATAGAAGTTTCGGAATAGTGTTTTTTGTCGTTTTTTTGGTCATTGCATTTTGGCCCATGTTAAACAGCGGTGCTCCAAATTATTATCTAATCTTACTTTCTCTAATTTTTTTAATTTTAGGGCTAATAAATTCGAAGTTTTTAACTCCGTTAAATAACTTATGGAGTAAAATTGGAGAACTTTTGGGTATGATTATTGCTCCGGTGGTAATGGGGTTAATTTATTTTGTTATTTTGACCCCAATCAGTTTTCTTATTAGAATTTTCGGTAAAGATTTACTTAATCTGAAATACTCAAATAAAAATGAGACTTATTGGCTGAAAAGAAAAAAAAATACTGGAAGTATGGACAAACAATTTTAGATGGTTGAATTTTTAAAAGAATTTTTTGAATTTTTAAAAGAAAGAAAAAAATATTGGTTATTACCAATTATTATAGTTTTAGCGCTTTTTGGTACTCTAATTGTTTTAAGCCAAGGATCTGCTGTTGCACCATTTATTTACACAATTTTTTAAGTGACATCTATTTTAGGCATATCAGCTTTTTATCATGACAGCGCAGCAGCTCTAGTAGTAGATGGTGAAATTATTGCTGCAGCTCAAGAAGAAAGATTTTCAAGGAAGAAACACGACCCAAGTTACCCGTTAAATGCAATAAACTATGTTCTCAATGAGGGCAAGATACAATTAAGTTCAGTTGATTACATAATTTTTTTTGAGAAACCATTTTTAAAATTTGAAAGATTATTGGAAACTTACATGGCATTTGCACCCAGGGGATTTACATCTTTTAGTTTATCTATGCCTTTATGGTTAAGGGAAAAATTATTTCAAAAGAAATTTTTATTTGAAAAATTGAAACAACACGATGTAAATTTTAAAGATATTGCAAAAATTAAGTTTTCTGAACATCATTTTAGTCACGCTGCAAGCGCTTTCTTTCCATCACCTTTTAAGGAAGCTGTTGTACTAACATTAGATGGCGTAGGAGAGTGGGCAACTACAACAGTAGCTGTAGGCAAAGATAACAAATTAGAAATGATAAAAGAAATTCATTTTCCTCATTCACTTGGATTGCTTTATTCTGCGTTTACTTACTACACAGGTTTCAAAGTAAATAGTGGTGAATATAAAGTAATGGGGTTGGCGCCATACGGAAAGCCAAAATATAAAGATTTGATAATTAAAGAATTAATGGATCTTAAAGCAGATGGTTCATTTAAATTAAATATGAAATATTTTAATTATGCTACAGGTTTAACAATGACAAATAAAAAATTTTCTAATTTATTCGGCCATCCTGTTAGAGATCCAAAAAAAGATCTGTTAAATGATTTTCATATGGATATTGCATCATCAATTCAAGCAGTAACAGAGGAAATTGTGATTAGACTTACAAAAAACATAGCTAATGAATATAAAATTAAAAATTTATGTTTAGCTGGAGGAGTTGCTCTAAATTGTGTAGCAAACGGAAGAATATTACGTGAAAAAATATTTAATAATATTTGGATTCAGCCAGCTGCAGGAGATGCCGGAGGTTCTCTTGGAGCTGCCCTGGCATACTGGCATCATGAATTAAAGAAACCTCGAGAAATTTTTAAAGATCAAATGAAGGGAGCGTATTTAGGCCCTAAGTTTTCTGAAAAGCAAATAGAGAGACAACTGTCTCAATTAAAAGGAAAGTATTATAGAAAAACTTCAAATGAGATTTCATTAATTGTTGCAAAAGAATTATCTAACAGCAAAACAGTTGGTTGGTTTCAAGGCAGGATGGAATTTGGGCCAAGAGCTTTAGGGGGAAGATCAATTTTAGCTGACCCTAGATCTGAGAAAATGCAAAAAGAATTAAATCTAAAAATAAAATTTAGAGAGAGTTTTAGACCATTTGCGCCCTCGGTCTTAAGAGAGGAAGTAAATAATTGGTTCGAATTAAATTATGATAGTCCCTATATGCTTTTAGTTTCTGAAGTTAAAAAGAACATGCAAATAAATATGTCTGAAAAAGATAAAAAACTATTTGGAATAGAAAAACTAAATATCAAAAGATCTAGTATTCCTGCTATTACTCATGTCGATTATTCTGCCAGAATACAAACAGTTCATAAAGAAACAAACCCAAAGTATTATGATTTATTAAATGAATTTAAAAAAATAACAGGTTGCCCTGTCTTAGTGAATACATCATTTAATGTGAGAGGTGAGCCAATTGTATGTTCAATAGAGGATGCATTTAATTGTTTTATGGGAACAAATCTTGATATATTAGTTTTAGAGAACTTTATCTTGTTTAAAAATGAGCAAGATCAATCATTAATTAAAGACTACAAAAATAAATTTGAATTAGACTAATTTTTTTTTAAAAAATTTTTTAATTCTGGATAAATTAAATCTGCAATTTTTTTTGATCCAGCCGGTGTAGTATGAATTCCATCCCACCAATATTCCTTTTTTCCATTAAGTTTTTTTGCTAAATCAATGCAGTTAAATTTTTTTTCTTTACAATGCTTAATAAGCGAATAATTAAGAATGAATAATTTTTTATTATAATTTCCATTATTAGTGAGCTGATTTATAAAAATCGCTTTTGCATTTAAGCGTTTTGCATGACCTTCCAATTTATCAATATTTAATAAATAGTTTTTGATTAATGATTTATTATCATCTTTAATTTTTTTTAAATCGTATAATTTAATTGCATCTTGATATTTCAAAAAATTAAATTTTTCTAATTTCTCATTTTTTTTTAATGCATAATTAAAGTCGTATACCAACTTCTCTCCTTTGTTGTAATATTTGTGCTTTGTTTTTCTTAAAAGATCGTAAAAAATACTTCTTGATTTAATATTGTCTTTTAATCTTTGTGACTTTGATGGATTTAAAACATGACCATTATTCGATTTATCAGTTGTTTTACTAGCTATGTGATCATTGATACCGATATAAAAAATAAAATATTGGGGATTAAACTCCTTTAATTTTGGAAACCAAACCTCAAAATTATAGATATGACCAAGCGTTGATTGCCCCTCAATTCCAGCATTTATAATTTCTAATTCAATATTTTCATTCGAAAGTTTTTTGTTTAAATATCCAATTATTGTGAAATCATCAGGTTTATATCTTTCGTCAACTGTACTTCCTCCTATCATCACTGCTTTAATATTTTTAAGATTTATCTCTTCTCCTCTAAAACCATAATAATTTCGTTTATAAACATAGTCATAAGTTTGATCGTAGTATTTAAGGGAATAAAAATTCTTTTTCATTCTATGTTCTCTCATATAAGGACCGAGGTTATCTTTATCAAACCAGTAACCGAAAATAATTTCAATAGAAATAAAAGCAAAAAATAATACTAATAAATTATAAAAAAAAATTTTTATAAATTTCATTTTTTCAAAATACAATAAATGTTATAGGTAAAATATTCTTTTAAAAATTCAAATTTACTTAAAAAATTAAAAATATTTGAAATTGGGTGATCAGATTTATTTGTACAGAAATATTCAATTTGAAATTTAGAATTTTTAAATATTTTTAAATATTCTTTAAATGAGTATTTGCTTAACCCAAGGTCTTGTATTTTATATATCTTATCTTTATTATTTTTGTTGTATCTATTCACAATAAACTTTTCAGAAAGCATGACATGCATCCACGGTAATCTTAATTGAGTTCTACCATGATCACCATTATATGCGTTATATAAAGGGCCAAAACCTGCATAAATTTTACCATCTGTCTTTAATATATCGTAAAATTTATCAAGTATTTCTGGTAAATTAGTTGTGTGTTCAAATGTATCTTTAGTAACTATCAAATCATATTGTCTATTGAACTGGGCATTCAATAAATTTTTTTTTTCAAAAATAATATTTTGTTCTAAACTGCTATAATTTTCTGATAAATTACTACAAGCAAATTTTAAGAGTTTATCACTTAAATCGATACCATTAACAATCTTAGCACCATCTTTAGCCATATCAATACAAAGTGAGCCATGGCCACAACCGAAATCAAGTATATTTTTATTTTTAAAATTGGGTTTTCCACCTAGTCTTTTCCAAAACTTATCGTTCTCAAATTTACCGTAATTAAAATACTCTAAATCTTTTTTTTCTAACATAAATTATTTCAAAATTGTTTGAGGATCTAATTTAACCTCAAACCAATTCAATCTTATATCAAGATGAGGCCCAGTTGCTCTACCACTTTGACCTAAAGTTCCTACTATTTCACCTTTTTTCACCTTTTGACCCAATTTTACATTTATGTCTTTCATGTGCATGAATAAAGTGCTGATACCATGGCCATGATCAAAAATTAATGTGCCACCAGTAAAATACATGTCTTTCTCAACTAAAGTAACTTCGCCGTCCATCATAGCTCTTACTGGGGTCCCCTCAGGTGCATGAAAATCTATTCCATAATGCGGTCGTCTTGGTTTTCCATTAAGTATTCTTTGACTACCGTAAACTCCAGTAATTATATATTTATCAATTGGATAAATAAACTTATCTTTAAAAAATACTAATTTGCTATCAATGGCTCTGGCTTTCCCAATTAATTTGTTGTCCCTTTTTATTCTGTCAAATACCTCAGGTGGTGGAGTCACTTGTTTCGGAGGAAGTCCATCAATTCTTTGTATCTTATATTTTCTTTTAAAAACTTTTTTTTCAATAACTTTAGTTTCATTTTTGTTTTTTATTTTAATTAAGACGTTATTTTTTCTATCTCTATCTAATCCAAATGCAAAAAAACCTTCATTTGAAACTCTTATTTTTCTATTATCGATGAATACTACCGATTTTGGATCTGTTTTTCCCAGGATAAAGGATCCTTGTTTAAAATCTCCAATGAATTCAACCGCATGAGAAAAATTAAATATTAATAAAAAAAATATTGTTAATTTCATCATATTAGTAATTTTAAATCCTCATATATTAATTGAAAAGCCACAAGTAATATTGCAATTAATCCAACCCAACTTATCCAAGAATATTTTTTAATAAGTTTTGCTGTGTAGTTTGCTGCAAAAGCCATTAACAATATTGATAATCCCAAACCAAATGCAAGGAGCATATAATGATCTTTAGCTGCACCAGCTACTCCTAAAACATTATCTAAACTCATCGTCACATCTGCTAGTATCACAGTAAAAATTGCTTTTTTAAGATTTGAATTATCAACTTCAATCTTTTTTTCTTCAATCTTATTTTGAATAACATCTCTATAAAGTTTGTAGCAAATATAAAGTAATAAAATGCCACCAATCAATCTCAAACCTGAGATTTGTAATAAATAAGCAGTAATAAAAGTAAAAAAAATTCTTAAAACTACAGCTCCACCTATCCCCCAGAAAATTATTTTCTTCCTATTTGAGTCTTCAAACTTTGAAGCAACCATCCCAATAATAATTGCATTATCACCCGCTAACACTAAGTCTATTAGTATTATTTCTATTAATATAATTAGTTGCTCTGTCATAATGAAATTTATATTCTATTAATTGATGAAATATAAAAATATTAAAGTAGAAAAGCGAGAAAATTACGCAATTATTGAAATTGCTAACAATAAAAATAATAGTTTAGATCAAAAAACCCTCAATGAAATTGGTGATGCATCCAAAGAATTGAATAAATTACAAGAAATTAGATGTATTGGTCTGATAGGCGGTTCAAAGTTTTTTTCACCTGGGGCTGATATAAAAGAACTTGAAAAATTAGACTCAAAGAAAGCTAAAAAACAAAAACTTTTTTCTAAAGTTGACGATTTACAAAAAATCGAAATCCCTATTATTTCTTTTGTAGAGGGTTATGCTTTAGGAGGCGGTTTTGAACTTGCTCTTACAAGTGATTTAATAATTGCAAGTTCAGAAGCAAAATTTGGATTACCGGAAATTAATTTAGGTTTAATTCCAGGCATCGGAGGAACCCAAAAAACAAAAAAATTTACCTCAAATCAAAATGTTAAATATTTAGCAATGTCAGGAGAAATTATTGATGCTGAAACTGCAATGAAGTATGGGATTGTTTCGCAAATTATTCCTAAAGAAAATTTTAAAGAATTTACTTTAAACTTTTTAAATAAAATTTCATCAAAGCCAAAAAAGTCACTTAAAATTATTAAAAATTTAGTTAACTCAGAAGAAAATTTAAAAAAATCACTTAAAAAGGAAAGACAAGAGTTTTACAAATTACTTGATAGTGAAAATAAAAAAATTGGAATAAAAAGTTTTCTTAATAAAACAAAGCCTAATTGGAAATAAATCATCTTCAAGTTGTAGACAATTTGCATACCTGTAATTAAATTTTAACATAGTTAAACTATTCTAAATTTAATTAAAATTTACTTATGAAATTTAAATTTATTTTAATTGCAACTCTATTATTTATGGGCTCAGCGATAGCCGCGGGACATATAACAAAAGCTCAAAAAGAAAAAACAATAGAGTGTTTAGGACACTACAGCGCTACAGCAGTCTTGCCTGCAGAAACTATTGAAGTTAAAAATATGGAATTAGCTTTAGCTTCGGTAAAAGTAATAAGGGAGTATCTTGCATCTGAAGGCGTAAAAGATGATGAAATGAATAAAGGTATGAATATTTATGTAGATAAAGTTTACGGTAAGCCTTTTAATAAATCTAAAAATACTGAGTGTAATAAATTTATATATAAGCAAATTAAAGGTTCAGAGGAAAAAATTGAGAAACTATCCAGAACAATTTATGCAGGATAGACATGAGTGGATACGTGATAGCTAATATAGACGTTAAAAATCCTGAAGCTTATAAGGAATACGTTGGTAAGGTGTTACCGACTGTTCGAAAATTCGGAGGTGAATACCTAGTACGTGCCGGCGAGTACAAAGTTATAGATGGTGAGTGGAAATACCCTAGAACAGTAGTAATTAAATTTCCAACTTATGAAAAAGCTTTAGAGTGGTATGACTCTGAGGAATATAAACCGGTAAAACCAATTCGATTAGCAAATTCAGTTGCTAATGGAATAATAATTAAAGGAATTTAAATAAAAGGAAAAAAAATGGAAAAAGAAATGTTAGTACATCTTAAATTCAAAGAGGGCAAATTAGAAACTTTTACTAGCTGGATGCAATCAGATGAAGGTATGGGCGTTAGAAAGAGTGTTGCTTACCCAGAAAAAACCGTCGGGGCTATGATTCCTGATAAAAGCGGAATGTTATTTAAAGTTAATGTTCATAACGAAGCTGGGATGAAAGAGTTTGTAACTGGGAACAATCCTACAGCTAAAGCGATTTATGCAGAATGTGTAGATAGTGCTCAGTTATATGAGCTATCAAAAATAAATCTATAAAGGAGGAAAAATGAAAAACTATATGGTAACGCATACTTTTAAGTCTGCTGAAATGAAAAAAAAATTTACTGATACAGTGGCTTCTATGAAGATGGAAGATATTGTTAAGAGCATGAAAAGTGACAATGCTGCTTGTCAAATGACTTGGAATACACCAGGAGACACAATGGAAATGTACTGTTGGTGGAAAGGAAAGGATGAGCAAGCAATTATTAATCAACTAGGTCAAATGAATGATTTTTTTACTCCACATAAGTTTGTTGAGTGCACAGATCAAGTCATGGACTACAACGCATAGGATATTTATGATCGATAAATTTGGAAACGCATTTTATTTAATAATTTACTTAGCACATTTTATTATAGTTGGTAGTTACGCGTACCAATTAGTCTTTGATACTAAAAAATTTCTAAAGGGTAGAGGAGTTGATAAAACTGCTACCTTGATTACGAGATTTGCAGGTTCGTTTATGATCGCTACTGTTTTAATGGCAATATATATTGCTTTTATAAGATCAGGCGGTGTAGAGGCTACTTGGGCTTTCTTTAACTTAGTTTTTATAATGAATGTTTCGATATTAGTTGTAAATTTTTATACATTAAAGATTGATAAAACAGGTTTAACTAAAAAAACTAGAAACGATGGAATATATGCTCCACTCGTTCTTGTTATTATCAGTGCTATTCTTTGTTACGGTTTAGCAGATAAAATTTACGTTTAAGGAGATACATGGCAAAGTTTATGAATATTGTTAGATGTAAAGTGAAATCATCTAGCAGAGAAGAATATTTAAAAAAAATAGATGAAATGTCAAAGTTCGATGGGCAGATTTCAGCAAAGTACGTTGAAACTAAACCTAACGAATTTTTTATGATAGGTGAATGGAATTCTGAAGATGACATTGCTAAAGCAAGACCAAAAATGATTGCATTCTTGGACACACTTCGGCATACTTTAGAAGAGCTGTCATCAGATTTAGGAGTAACTGATCCTCATTCTGGTACAGTTGTAATCGAGAAATAGGAAAGGGGTAACAATGGCAAAATTTTATACACTTGGGTGTTACACAGCTAAAGGTCTTGGAGGATTTGTAAGCAATCCGTCTACAGACAGAAAAGCTGCTACATCTGCACTTGCTGCTTCTGTGGGAGCTAAAGTAACTCAATACTCAGGCCTAAGAGGAAAATATGATTTTATGGCAGTGATCGAGGGAACTTTTGAACAAGCTGCTGCAGCTGCAATGGTTGCTGTTTCTAGTGGAGCTGTTTCAGATTTTACGATTTTAGAAGATGTAAATCTAAATGAGATAGCTAAAACTGCTCAGAAAATGGCCTCATCATACAAAGAGCCAGGAAAATAATTATTTTCTGTAGCAAATACATTTTAAGGTATCAGTGAATTTTATTTGATTTTTATATTTAGATTTTATTTCACTGATACCAAATTTAATTTCTTTATTACTCATATTTAATAAGCATGAAATATATCTTTCTTTAATCATTCTAACGTATTTTTGTTTAGAGATACTCACTTTAAAGTTAAAATTTGTGTAGGTTATTTTTTTTAAGTTTTTTTTGATAATCTTAAATAAAACTTCATCTCTTTTTAAACTCTTTTCTAAGTTTTTTTTCATTTTATTAAAACAAGGTATCTTATTATTTTTTGTTTTAAGCGAAAAAATCAATATTTTACCTTTGGAATTTAAACTTTTTTTTGCAAGATTTAGAAGACGATTTAAATTCTTTTTTGAAAAAAAATGAATAGTTTGTTTGATTAAGATTAGATCGTATTTCTCTTGTTTATCTAAAAAATTTAAAGCTTCTACTCTCTTAAATATAATATTTTTTTTAACACCCTTATTAACAACAATATCAATTCCAATAGGTTTATTTCTAAATTTATATTTCTGTTGAAGGGCGCTAATAATATTTGCTCTTCCACATCCAATATCCAATATTTTTGAATTTTTATTTAAATTACTTTTTCTTTTAAGAAATTTATTAAATTGAGAGATATACGATTTAGATGATAACCAGGTTTTATTATCCCAGTTTTTAAGTTTTTTCATTTAATTATTTTTAACAGGTTTATAAAGAAGGTCTGGTTCTAATTGTAAATAAACAAGACTATACCAATCATAGTGAGCATCAGTGGAATGAATAGTAATAATTCTATTCTTATTAAAATCAATTACTATTTGTTGACCAGCAAAACCATCCATCATTAATATTGGTCTTTCTTCAACCCCAATAGGATCAAAGTGAAACTGACCTCCATAACTTTGTGCTGCAGCATGATTACCGATAAACTTACTGTATTTATTTTTTTTCTTATCGACTCTATTATCGTAGATTGTTTTTAAGTATTTGCCAACACAAGTATCATTCTTCCAATGATCCATTATTATTTTAGCTATTCTCAAATAGTCATACCTTTGTGCATAAAAAGAATATCTGCCGTATTCTCCTTTTTTTCTGTTACTAAATTTATGTTTTTCCAAAGACTTTCCAAAATAAACGTTTTTTTCTACCTTCGCGTCCACGACAAATATTTTATGTAGTAATTTTTCCCAATCATCACCAGTTTTATAAATAACATAATTCATAATTACGTTAGTAGTCATGGCACTATAGTTGTAATGATTGCCAGGACCATATCCGGTTTTACCTTCAAAGTGTCTTTTCAATATAGATTTAATAGGTGTTGAATTAACATTAGTTCCTTTACCGTTAATTCTGTTATCTTTTTTGTAAAATCTTTGACCAACAATGGGTTCATCACCTGCTTGCATATTTAGTAAGTTTAATAATTTTTGATCTTGATATAAAGTATTGGCAACAGTTGGGTATTCTATATTATCAAAAACAGAATTAATATAACCATCACATACAGCATAACCAGTAACAAGGCTTACTAGACTTTTCCCTACAGAATGTGAAGGATAGTAACCTCCTATGTATTTACTTTTTCTATTTTGATCAACTAAAATTTTATTATTTTCAAATAAGATATAACTTACTAAGCCTGTTTTTTTATTTTTAAGTTGTTCATCTACTTTTTTAGATAAATCATTATTTTGTAAATTTATATCAAAATTGTAGGTGTCATTTTTCTTATCACCTATTTTATATTTGTGCATACAATCAAAACAGTATTTTTCATTAGCGTGATGAGCTAGTGCAAGTGAATAACTTGTATTTATCAAAAGTATGCTTAAAATTAAATTCGATAAAAGTCTTTTCATTAAAGCGCAACAACAGCAGCATTCACTATTACTGCTTTTGCAGGTCCTTTTGTTTTAGCTAAATTAAGTAAATTCTCAGGACAAATAATATCTTTTTTACTCAGCATTTAATATTTCCATTTCTCTTAAAATTTTTTTAGGAATAGATATATCTTTATTTAAATTCTTTTTATTCGTCTTATTTTTTTCATTTGTATTTTCTCATGGAAGCTTCAGCTAATATTAAGTTTGGGTCCATAAATAATTTTGATAGCTTAGCTTTCATAAAAGATTTATAGGCAAAAATTGCTATTGGCAACTCAGTACAGCCCAAAATGATTTTTTTACAGTTCATTTTAATTAAATAATTAACAGCAGGTTTAATAGCTCTCTCAGCTTCTTTAGTTTTACCCATTTTAACCAGTTTTATAGACTTATTTACGCTTTTTTTTTGAAGGTTTTTATTAGGCGATATTAATTTGTAATTTTTGTTAAAGTAATAACTGTAAACCCCTGTTTTAATAGTGGCATCTGTCGCTAAAAGACCAATTTTAGAATTCTTTTTACAATTTTTTTTCGCGTTTAAATATACAATCTCTGGCATATTTAAAATCGGAATCTTTATTTTTTTTTTAAGATCTTTGTACCAATAATGTGCAGTGTTACATGGGATTGATATAAACTTACATTTATTTTTTTGTAAAAACTTACATCCGTGAATAAGACTTTTTAAAACCTTGTTGTATTTTTTAAGATTTTGTTTTCGGTCAGGAATGTTAGCTTTATTGTATAGAACAAATAAGGGGTATTTTTGATCTACTTTTCCCCTATTTAATTTAGCAAGCTTTGAACAAAAGTCTAAACCTGCCTGTGTGCCCATTCCACCAAGTATACCAATCATAAATTTTTCAACTGATTAACTTATTCGTAGTAAAGGAATAGTTTTGTCTAACATCTTTCTAATTGAGATATCAAAAATTAATCCTTACTTAAACATTACAAATTATTAACCATATTACTTTATATTAGAAACATTTTTTTGCGACATTTTCAACTAAGCCAACTTCTGAATTGTTTAAATTTTCTCATAATATTTAGATAGCATTCAAAAAATTACTTTGCTATAATTTAATAGTGAGCACATCATTTCAGAGCAAAATACCTAATTCTTTAAATGAACATTGGATGCCGTTTTCATCTAATAAAGATTTTAAGAAAAATCCTCGTATTATTGTAAAGGCTGAAGGCATTTACCTAAAAACTCATGATGGAAATACTTTAATTGATGGGAGTTCTGGGTTGTATTGTAACCCTCTTGGACATGGTCGAAAAGAAATCATTGAAGCAATTAAAAATCAACTAGAAAACTTAGATTACACCATGCCCTTTCAACAAGGTTATGGAGGCTCATTTGAATTAGCATCTATGATTGCTCAAAAAACACCAGAGGATTTAAATAGAATTTTTTACACAATTTGTGGATCTACTGCTGTAGAAACAGCGATTAAAATTGCGGTGGCCTATTTTAGATCTGTAGGTCAAAATAATAGATTTAAGTTTGTTGGAAGAGAAAGAGGATATCATGGTATGAATATTGGGGCTTTAACAGTTGGCGGTATTCCAAATAATTCAAAAGAATTTAAAAATATTTTAATGCCAGGTGTAGAGCATATGAGACATACTTTTTTACCTGAACATAAGTTTGTTAAAGGCCAACCTGATACAGGATCTGAACTAGCAGATGATTTAGAAGTTATTGCAAAAAAATTAGGCGGTGAAAATATAGCCGCATGTATTGTTGAACCTATTGCAGGATCTACTGGTACCTTAATCCCTCCTAAAGATTATTTACAAAAGTTAAGAAAAATTTGTGATAATCACGGTATACTTTTAATTTTTGATGAGGTTGTCACTGGTTGGGGAAGGACAGGTTCAGCATTTGCAGCACAAGAATTTGGTGTAACTCCTGATATTATAACAATGGCTAAAGCTACAACAAATGGAATCGTACCTATGGGAGTGGTAGCAGTAAGAGAAAAAATTTATCAATCAGTTATGGATGCTTCACCAGATGGAGCAGTTGAATTATTTCATGGATATACATATTCTGGAATTCCTGTGGCTGTATCAGCAGCCATTGCTGTTCAAAAAATATTTGAAAAAGAGGATATTTTTAACAGAGTCAAACAAATCTCAAAGCACTTTGAGGATGGATTACACTCTCTAAAAGATCTTAATTGTATTGAGAGTATTCGTAATTATGGATTGTTAGGTGGTATTGACATCAAAATGAGGGATAAGCCAGGTAAAGCAGGATTTAATGTTTATAAGAAGTGTTATGACGCAGGAGTAAACATTAAACCAACCGGAGATGCACTTATAATTGCACCTCCGTTTGTTTGTGAAAAGAGAGATATTGACGAGATTATTGACAAAATACGTCTTGGTATTACAAACCACATTAGATCATAAGTTGATATTAATCATTCATTTTGGGTCGAATCAAATTTATGAGACCAATTTGATCAAGATTAATATTTAAGACTTTCCTAAATATGTTTTAATGAGTTATGAGTTCACAGTATAAATTCGAAAATCACGCTGAAGAAATCAGGCATCAGAGTAAGGTTAAACTTACTGACCTTTTATCTAGAATAAACGAAGAAAAGAAGATTGAGAGAAATAGAAATTTAGCGTTAAGTGTTGCTGCAGTTTCAGCAGTCACTGTATTTGGCATTATTTTAACTCTTTAAAAAAAACCCAAAATCATAGGAATTAATTCAAAACTAAACTAATGATTTAGTTTATCAAATATATTATAAAACTAACCAATGGCGAGGTAGCTCAGTTGGTTAGAGCACAGGACTCATAAGCCTGGGGTCGGCGGTTCGAATCCGCCCCTCGCTACCAATATTTTTTTGATTAAGATGTTAGATCCTAACCTTACAATTGTTATTAATACCTTTAAAAGTGAAGATATTATTTTTTCATGTCTTAATACAATTAGTTCCAATTTCAAAGTTTTTGTCATTGAAAATTCAAATGATATTAAAATTAAAAAAAGGATAGAACAAAACTATTCAAACGTTGAATGTATTTTAACAGGAGAAAATCTTGGATATGCGAAAGGAAATAATTTGGGAATATCAAAAGTCACTACTAAGTATGCTCTAGTGTTAAATCCTGATGCAAAACTTGAAACTGATACTTTGAATAATTTTTTTTCATTCACAAATAAGATAAAAGAATTTGCTATTGTTGGTCCCGCCAAACAAGATGAGTTTAATGAAAAAGATAGTTCTGAGAATAGTGAAAACGTCTTTGAAACAGATTCAATTAAGGGTTTTGCAATGTTTTTAAATCTTGAACAATTTAAAAATATTGGTTTCTTTGATCCAAATTTTTTTATTTATTTGGAGGAAATTGATTTGTGTAAAAGAATAAAAAAATATAATAAGAAAATTTACTTAGATAAAAAAATAAAAATTCAACATTTGGGTGGAAAATCTCATAATAGTTCTATAAACTTTGAAATGGAGCTTTCCAGGAATTGGCACTGGATGTGGTCCACTTTTTATTTTAACAAAAAACATAGTGGTTATATTATTTCCTCAATTAAAATAAGTGGAAAATTATTTTCTGCGGTTTTAAAAACGATTTATTTTTCTATTATATTCAATGAAAAAAAAAGAAGAATTTATTTTCATCGTATATCTGGAATAATTAACTCTATGATTGGTAAAAGCTCTTGGTATAGACCAAAAATTTAATAAATTGATAATTGTCAAATTTTATATATAAAAAAAATATGTCTTCAAAACATAAAAAAATTTTAGTAACTGGAGTGGCAGGTTTTTTGGGATCGCACTTAAGTGAAAAACTAGCAGATTTAGGTCATGAAATTATAGGTATAGATAATATGATTGGGGGGTATGAGGATAATATCCCAAAAAAAATTAAGTTTTACAAATTAGATTGTTGTGATTTTGAAAAAATTAACAAAATTATGAAAGGTATTGATGTTGTTTATCATTGTGCAGCCACTGCCCACGAGGGTCTTTCTGTTTTTTCACCCTATGAAATTACAAAAAATAATTATTTAGCTTCTGTTTCTGTTTTTTCAGCAGCAGTCAACGAGAAAGTCAAAAGAATAATTTTCTGTTCTTCGATGGCAAGATACGGAGATCAACCAGCACCTTTTAATGAAAAAATGAAACCAAAGCCAATAGATCCATACGCTATTTCTAAAGTTGCATCTGAAGAAGTTCTTAAAAATTTGTGTGACCTAAATAACATTGAGTGGGTTATAGCGATACCTCACAACATAATTGGGCCAAGACAAAAATATGATGATCCTTTTAGAAATGTAGTTTCAATTATGATTAATAGAATGCTTCAAAGAAAAGCACCAATAATTTACGGCGATGGAAAACAAACTAGATGTTTTTCTTACATAGATGATTGTTTAAGTTGTTTGATACCAATGCTTGATCAAAAAAATTTAAATAAAGAAATTATAAATATCGGACCCGACGAGGAATTTGTAACTATAAATAAAATTGCTGAAATTTGCTCTAATATAACGGGGATAAATCTTAGCCCAATATATAAGAAAGATAGACCAAAGGAGGTAAAGCACGCTACCTGTTCTGCTGATAAAGCTAGAGATTTACTTAAATATCAAACAAAAGTTTCACTGCAAGATGGGATTAAAAAAACATTTGATTATATTAAAAAAAGAGGGGTGAGACCATTCGATTATAATATTAATTTAGAAATTAAAAATGAACTTACACCAACCACTTGGACAAAAAAGGAAATTTAGTGTCCAGGAAACTCAATTAAACTTTTTGTAAGGTAACCTTTATTTCTTAACAATTTATCTCCAGGTAAATCAAAAAGATTTATCACAAATATAAATCCAGCAACTTCACCGCCAGAAATTTCTATTAGTTTAGCAGCTGCTTCTGCGGTACCTCCGGTTGCTATTAAATCATCAATAATCAAAATTTTTTCATTTTTTTTTATAGAATCCTTGTGCACCTCTATTGTTGCATTTCCATATTCCAGCTCAAAATCAACTGAATGTGTTGGTGCGGGAAGTTTATTCTTTTTGCGCAAAAGAATAAAAGGCTTTTTTAAAAGATAAGAAACTGTAGACGCAAATACAAACCCTCTAGACTCAATTGCTGCAACTTTATCGAATTTAATGTTTTTTGAAATATCAATTATTTTATCATTAGTATACCTAAATGCTTCAGCATCTTTAATTAAAGTAGTAATATCACGAAATAATATTCCTTTTTTGGGGTAATCTGGTATTGATCTGATAAATTTTTTTAAATCCATATTTAGCTTCAAGTTCTAACAAAAAAGCATTAATAATTAAATAATGAAAAAAAGAAAGTTAGGGATAATTGGGGGTAGCGGCCTTTACAAAATGGAAGGCTTTGAAAAAACTAAATGGAAAAAAATTAATACCCCTTGGGGAAAACCTTCAGATGAAATTTTATTAGCTAGTATTGGAAAAGAAGAAATTTGTTTTATTCCTAGGCATTCAAGAGGTCACAAAATAAACCCGTCAAACATAAATTTTAGGGCAAATATTGATGCGATGAAACAATTAGGAGTTACAGATATCATCTCAGTATCTGCTGTAGGATCTCTTAAAGAAAACTTAGAACCAGGAAAATTCGTAATTGTAGACCAATTTATTGATAGGACATTTTCAAGAATAAAAACATTTTTTAATGAAGAAATAGTAGCCCATGTTTCAATGGCTAAACCTACAAGTCCAGGACTTTCAAATTGTTGTGAGGCCTCATTAAAGAAGTTAAATATCAACTATCAAGCTGGAGGCACATATGTTGTAATGGAAGGACCTCAATTCTCTACATTAGCTGAGTCGAATTTGTATAGATCTTGGGGAGCCGACGTAATTGGCATGACTAACATGCCCGAGGCTAAACTGGCCAGAGAAGCAGAAATTAGATATAGCACTGTAGCAATGGTGACGGATTACGATTGTTGGCATCCTGATCATGATGAAGTTGATGTAAACATGGTAGTTCAAACTCTAATGAAAAATGCAGCAAATGCACAAAATATGATTAAAGAAATAATAAAAACATTTAAAAACTATTCAGTAGAGAAGGATCCCGCAAACAACTGTTTAGATGTTGCCATAATAACTGATCCAAAGCTAAGAACAAATAAAACAATTAAAAAATTAAAAAATATTGCAGGTAGAGTTTTAAATAAAAAATAACCTCAATGCCAACTTATACAGTAAAATATTCCAATATTACTCTTTCACAAAAACAAAAAAACTCTATTGCAAATGATATAACAAATACTCATAGTAAATTTACTGGCGCAAATACCTTTTTTGCTCAAGTTATATTTCAAAAAAATGAAAAAAATTCTCATTTCATGGGTGGCAAACTAGTAAAGACTAAAGAGATTTTCCTAAACGGACAGATAAGAGCTGGGCGAACATCAAAAGTTAAAAAACAATTAATTTTAGGTTTAAGAAAAATTTTGATTAAGAACACAAAGTTGCAGAGAGATTTTGTTTGGGTTTACTTAGAAGATTTATTACCGGATCAAATGATTGAGTATGGAGAGGTTCTACCTAAATCAGGATATGAAAAAAAATGGTTTAATTCGTTATCAGTAAGTTTAAGAAAAAGATTAAAAAAAATGGAAAAATAAAATGAAAATAGAGGGAAAACCATATAAAACAATTTGGTTTGAAAGCAACTTGGTAAAAATCATTGATCAAACAAAACTTCCTCATCAGTTTATCGTCAAAGGTTTAAAAACCGTCCAAGACGCAATTAACGCAATTAAAACAATGGAGGTGAGAGGCGCTCCATTAATTGGCGCAACGGCTGCATATGGTTTGGTTTTATCTATTATTGAAAAAAATGATTTATCTTTTCTAAAGAAATCTAGCAAGGACTTAATTGCATCAAGGCCCACAGCAATAAATCTTAAATGGGCAGTAGACAGAATGATGAAAAAGCTTACAGGAGTTAATGATAAAGATATATTGAAATTAGCTTTAGATGAGGCAAAAGCTATTACAGAAGAGGATGAAAAATTTTGTAAAAATATCGGCTTAAACGGTCTTAAAATTATTGAGGATATTGCTAATAAAAAAAAAGATACAGTTAATATTTTAACCCATTGTAATGCAGGTTGGCTAGCTACTATTGACTGGGGGACAGCCACTTCGCCTATATATCATGCTCATCAAAAAGGTATTAAAGTTCATGTTTGGGTTGATGAAACCAGACCACGAAATCAAGGAGCAAATTTAACTTCCTATGAATTAAATGAAGAGGGAATTTCAAACACAGTTATAACAGATAACGCAGGTGGTATTTTAATGCAAAGGGGGCAAGTGGATATGTGTATCGTTGGAACCGATAGAACTTTATCAAATGGCGATGTATGTAATAAAATTGGAACATATCTAAAGGCATTATCTGCTAAAGATAATAATGTTCCTTTTTATGTAGCCTTACCAAGCTCAACTATAGACTGGAGTATCAAAGATCATAGACAAATTCCTATTGAAGAAAGAAATTCAGAGGAACTATCACATGTTGAGGGAATAGATGAAAATAATGAGATTAAAAAAGTTAGAATTTACCCACAAAAAAGTAAATCTTTAAACCTAGCCTTTGATGTTACACCTGCTAAACTAGTTACAGGTTTAATCACTGAAAAAGGAATTTGTGAAGCCTCAGAAAAAGGTTTGAAAGGTTTATTTAAGTGAGCAAATTAAAAGCTGGTGTTATTAAATACTCAAAAAAATTAAATATAACAAATTTATCTGCTTTAAGATCAGGAAATATCTCTGTAAGAGCAAAAGAAAAAGGAGTGGATGGTTTTTATATAACTCCATCGGGTAGAAAGTATTCTTCTTTAAAAAAAAAAGACATCGTCTTTATTTCGTTAAAAGGTGTTTATAATAAAAAAAAAGGCAAACCCTCATCAGAATGGAGATTTCATCAAGATATTTATGTGAATAAAAAGGAGGCAAAAGCAATAGTTCATGCACACTCTACTTGTGCTACAGCTGTATCTACTCATCAAAAAAGCATTCCAGCTTTTCACTATATGGTTGCAGTTGCAGGCGGGGAAGACATTAAGTGTAGTAAATACGCAACTTTTGGAACGAAAAATCTTTCAAGAAATATTATTAAAGCATTAAAAAATAGAACAGCGTGTTTGATTGCCAATCACGGTCAGGTTGCTTTTGGAGAAAATTTAGAAAAAACTTTTGAGCTTGCTCAGGAGATCGAAAATATTTGCCATCAATATATAAATGCCATAAGAATTGGAATACCAAAGATACTTTCGAAAAAAGAAATGAAAATTGTCTTGGGTAAATTTAAAAATTATAAAAAAGGATAGTTTTTAATGATTAAAGTTGGTGAGCACATTACTATTGATTTTCTAGGTGTAAAAAAAGATTATTCACCTGAATTTTATGAAAAAATTATTTATAAAATCGCAAAAGCTGCAAAAGTGGAGATATTAAACGTTGCTTCCCACAAATTTGAACCACAAGGCTTTACTTTAATTGCTTTATTGTCAGAAAGCCATTTTAGTTTTCATACATTCCCCGAAAGAGGTGTTGTAAGCTTTGATTTTTTTACATGCGGAAAAGTAAATCCTAAAGTTGCTCTAAAAATTTTAAGAAAAGAGATAGATCATAAAAGAGTAGTGACTAATGCTTTCGATCGAAGTAGCATAGGTCTTTATGATGATATTTATAGCACTCCAGGTCAAAAGAAATTCTACGTGGTTAAAGATGTTTTAGAAAAATTCACTTCCAAAGTCGGTCAATTTGTTGAAATAATGGATCTAGAAGAATTTGGTCACGCATTGTTTATTGATCATGAAATTCAAGTAGCTGAAAAAGATGAAAAAATTTATAGCTCTAATTTTTTTAAATCCAGTTACGATTTGAGTAAAAAAAATAATAACGTTGCAATTATTGGTGGAGGAGACGGCGGTGTTGCTAGAGCCTGTTTAGAGAATAATTCAAATTATATAGATTGGTTTGAACTAGATCCTGAGATAGTAGATGTTTGTTTTCGTCACTTACCAAAAGTTTGCTCCAAGGTTAAAAAAAGTAATAAAATTAAAACATTCTGGGGTGATGCATTCAAAAGTATAAAAGAAATAGAAGACTCAAAATACGACAAAATTTTTGTAGATTTAAATGATGATCAATATTGCATTGATTTAGCAAAAAAAAATATGAAAGGTTTAAAAAGAATTCTAAAAAAAGGCGGCGTGATAACTGCTCAAGTCGGAAGCCAGGATAAAAAACCTAAACAAGTTGATAACTGGTGCAAGGTTTTAGGAAAAAGCTTTGGAAACGTTAAATTATCCGGGGCTTATATTCCTAGTTTTGACTGTAAATGGAATTTTGCTTCATCTATAATGAAGTAATGTTTCGTGTTTCTTGTATTCAATTAAGATCAAATAATAATATTCATAGTAATTTAGACAAAACATCGAAACTTATAATTAAAGCGGTAAAGCAAAAAACTGATTTCATCATTACTCCAGAAGTTTCGTCACATTTCTCTTTAAATAAAAAAGAATTGCTAAAAGTTTGTACGTCAATGCAAAATGATATTTATCTAAATGGAATTAAAAAACTTGCAAAAAAATATAAGAAATGGATTTTGATAGGATCTTTAATAATTAAGATTTCAAAAAATAAATTAGTTAATAGATCTGTTTTAATTGATAAGAGTGGGAGAATTAGAACCTACTATGATAAAATTCACATGTACGACGTTGTTTTAAGTAAAAATGAGAAATATTTTGAGTCAAAGAGTTTTTATCCAGGAAACAAAATAAAGACTTTCAACTTACCTTGGGGAAAAATCGGTCTAACTATTTGCTATGACCTTAGATTTCCAATTCTATATAGAAAACTGGCTAAGGCGGGATCATTATTTTTAACTGTTCCATCTGCTTTCACTGAGACGACAGGCAAGAAACATTGGCATTCTTTATTGAAAGCTAGAGCTATAGAAAATTTTTGCTATGTTTTCGCCCCTGCGCAGGGCGGGACACATTATAACGGAAGAAAAACTTTTGGACATTCATTAATAATTTCTCCAGATGGAAAAATATTAAAAGAATTAAAAAAATCAGAGGGCGTGATCACAACTGCTGTAAATCCTAAACTATCAAAAAATCTTAGGTTAAGAATACCTAGTTTAAGTGGCGACTAACTATTCGTAAGATTTTACCTCTTTTATATTTGATCCGAGAGCATTGTTGATTGCTAATTTGATTTTTGCTCTCTCATCGTTAAATTTATAAACACTTCTAGCAAGTTCGATAAATTTTTCATCAAATTTATTATTTTTTTCAGCAGATCTTTTTCCGTCCTCAATATCCCAAAGTTTTAAATTTATTTTTTTAAGATCATTCTTAAAGTTAATTATTTTACTTTCGTCATTAATCGAGTTTTTTAAAGTTTCATTTAATGAACTAAGTTCTTTGTTCACCTCTACTAATTTTTCTTTATTACTTATTTTTTCTTTTTTAATTTCTAAAATGGTAATTTTATCTATTAATTCACCAGCTGAGATTTCTGCCAATATTTTGTCCATTTTCTTGTCCATATTAATATTTGACTATATTAATTATTAAATATACTTCGAAATAATAATGTCAAATATATTAATAATAAAGCATGGTTCTTTAGGCGATTTAATTCAAGCAAATGGAGCTATGAAAGATATAAAAAATTTTCACAAAAATAGAAAAGTTTTTTTACTTACGGCCCAGCCTTATGCAATTTTTATGTCGGAATGCCCTTATTTAGACGGCGTAATAATAGACAAAAGATTACCAAGGTGGAATTTATTTTATTTAAAAAATCTAAAAAATAATCTAGCAAAATATAATTTTACGAAAATCTATGATTTGCAAAATTCAAGTAGAACAAAATTTTATAAAAGATTTATTTTAAAAAACGTTGAGTGGTCATCCACTGAAACCTCCTTAGAGCCAGGTCAAAAAAAGAGTGATTTCGACAAAGACCCTGTTCTTGATAGAATGGAAATTCAATTAAAAAAAAGTGGCATACAAACTGAGTTTGTAAAAAATATAGACTTGAATTGGGCTATATCAGATATCTCCAGGTTAAAAAAACAATATGCGAATAATGACTACATTTTATTATTTCCTTTTTGTTCAAAAAAACTTCCAAAAAAAAAATGGCCTTTTTTTAAAGATTTAATTTTGCGACTAAAACAAGATTATAAGAACAAATATCCGATTCTGTTAGCTCCAGGACCAGACGAAATTGATGAAGCTAATGAGATGAATGCTAAAGTAGTTTTAGATAATAATCAGCCAATTAATATTAAAACTTTAGTGTCTTTAATAAGTAACGCTAAATTTATCATTGCAAATGATACAGGACCCGCTCACATAGCTTCACATTTAGATAAAGCAGGAATTGTACTTTTTGGAAGTCACACGACTGCAAAGAAAGTAAGTATCGAAAATTTTAATTTTAAAGCAATTACTGTTGAAGATCTAAATAATTTAACAATCGAAACCGTTATAGAAAAAGTAAAATCTAAATTAAATTAATATAATTTTTGATAATTTTATTCCAAGCGAATCCTTTGGAAAATTCAAAAGCATTAGCACCGAGTTCTTTATATTTTTCGTTGGATAAAATTTTTAAAAGTATTTCGTAAATAGCATTTAGGTCGTTACCATTACAAAGATATCCTGTTACACCAGATTTTATTGCATCTCCTTCACCGCCATATATTCCTCCAATTGATGGCTTCCCGTAACATGCAGCTTCAATATAAGTAATACCAAATCCCTCAACCGATTTTTTATAAACAACTGAAGGCATTACGAATACATCTGATTGTTCAAGTAAACCAACTTTTTCTTGTTCTGTAGAGCTAAAAATTAATTCGACATTTTTTTCTAAACCTAATTCTTTTCTTAATTTCTCAAGATTTTTTCGTTCATCCCCATCACCAATTGAAACATATTTTAAATTTGGAAATTTTGGTAAAAGATTTTTAATTGACATTAAAATATTTTGATGGCTTTTACGCCCATCTAATCTAGAAATAGTAATTAATTTTGGTGATGCATTGGCATAAATATTTTTAGAAAATTGTTTTGCTGTTTCACTAACATCAATAGGATAGTTACAACCAGGATTGATGACATAAATGTCTTTTATTCCAAGTTTAAAACCTAATTCTTTAGTAAATTTTGAATTTGCAATTACAAAATCTGCTTTTCCTAAAGATTTTAAAACTCTTTTATTTAAAGAAGAACCAACAGGATGATTTATTTCCTTAGAGTGAATTAAGCAAAAAGATTTTGTGTTCTTTAGGGTTTCTAAATCAATATTTTCAATACTTTTCCAATGATCAAAAAAACATGCACGTATTTGATTTTGTTTAATAAAATCTTTTACTAAATTAGCTTTTCTATACTTTCTAAATATTTTAAAACCTGAAATTCTTTCTATATTTAATTTAGAATTTTGATCATATTCAATAGCATGCTCATGGTTGTCCGCAAAAACCTTGACTGGACCATGATTTGTAAGAGCGTTAGATAAACCCTCCATTAGGTTCTGCATTCCACCAAGTTCAGGAGGAAAATTTCTTGTAGATACTAAAAACATTAATTAAACCACTTTATATTACATCCCATACTAGGAATTTGTTCTTTTGGACCAGATTGTGTTTCAGAAATCATTTTCATCGCTATTTTTAAATCACTATCTCCACCTGAAACAGGTTTTAAATCTTTAAGCTCTCTAAATCTTCCTCGATACTGAAGCTTTAATTCTTTATTGTATCCAAAGAAATCAGGTGTACAAACTGCACCGTACTTTCTTGCAATTTCTTGCGTTTCATCTATTAAATAATTTATCTCACCAAAATTATTTGTTTTTGCAAATTTAATCATGTTCTCGTACGAGTCTTCAGGATAATTTTTAGTATCATTAGACATGATTGCTACAGAGTTAATCCCGTACTTTTTTAATGCATTACAATCTATCGCTAAATCACGAATGATAGCTTTTACATAAGGACAGTGATTACATATGAACATAATAAGTGTAGCTTTTTCACCTTTTACATCATTAAGAGAAATTAGTTTATTTTCTATCGATTTTAGTTTGAAATCCTCAGCTTTTTTTCCAAAATCGCAAACTGGTGTCTTTGTTAAAGCCATAGTATATTATAAGATAATTAATAATACATTACAGCAAATTTATGATTTACGATGTTAACGGTCACACTCCTAAAATGGATCCAGACAGCTGGGTAGCATCTAATGCAGTAATTATTGGAAGAGTTGAATTAAAAAAAAATTCAAATATTTGGTTTAATGCAACTTTAAGAGGTGATTTAGAACCAATTATTATTGGCGAAGGTTCAAATATTCAAGATGGTAGCGTAATACACACAGACCCAGGATGTCCAACTATTGTAGGCAAGGGTGTTACAGTAGGACATATGGTAATGCTACATGGATGTGAAATTTCAGATGATTGTATTATAGGAATAGGCTCAACTATTTTAAACAAAGCAAAGATTGGAAAAAATTGTATCATCGGAGCTAATTCATTAGTAACAGAAAATAAAGTTATTCCAGATAAATCACTTGTCTTAGGAAGCCCTGGTAAAGTGGTTAGACAAGTTACTGATGAAGAGATAGAACACATTAAAGAAAACGCCAGAGACTATGTTGAAAATATTAAAAAATATAAGAAATAGTTTTTTTTTATTTTCCATTTTATTATCAGGCTTTTCAGATTTGGAAGCTAAAAATAGTAAAGATGTCTCTAATACTGAGGTAAAAAGAAAAACTACCTCTCACAAAAAAAAATATTCTCTAACTTTAGCTAATAGTAAAGATGGTCATCCTGTAAGATCTGGAAAAAAATCTTACAGATTTGAAGTAAGATTAGGTGATTGCGGTAAAGATAGCGGACATGATGATTGTAAAAAAGATAGACAAAGAACTGAGCTTCAATTCAAAAAACATCAAATGGGTAAAAAAGATCATTGGTATTCTGCATCAATTTATTTACCCGAAGACTATCAATCAGTAGCCCCTGTTAGAACTACTTTTGCTCAACTTTATGAAAAAGGCTGGAAACCTATTCTTATGATTACAGATAGAAGTGGTGAATGGTTAGAAGTAGGAAGAATGTGGAGTGGCGAGTATGTTGAAATGAAAAAGGCAATCAGGATAAATGATATGAGAGGAAAATGGACTGATGTACTAATTAACGCTCGATACTCTAGAGAAGAAAATGGATTCATGAAAGTTTGGATTAATAATAAATTAATATTAAATGCTGAGAATATAAAAAATATTACGCCATACACTAAAAGAGGTGTAGGACTAGATTTTGGAATTTATCAGACATTTGTAAGCGGATGGAAAAGGAAACATGGAGATAAACCCTATCCAAATATGGTCGTTTATTTCGATGAAGTTAATTTAGGCTCGACAAAAGAAAAAGTTACCAAAAAATTAGGGAACTAACCAAGTAAATTTTTTCGATCCATTTAGGTCGATTATCGCTCTTCGATGACCTTTGGCTGCTAAATAAAGCCATTCAATACTTTTAATTTTACATTTAATGACGCAAAAGTTTTTATAACCGGCTTCGCTTTCTTCTTTAGTAAAGTCAAAATTATCAAACTTATTATCTAAACCTGAAGTTGGTTTTTCAGACTCAGTTCCAGGTCCATTAGTAACTAAGTAACATTTTCTACTGATATGGCCTGTCTTTTCCCAAGACTCTTTTGTAATATCATTATTATAATTTACTTCACATTCAGCTTTAACTCTAAGCTGTATTTTTTCTTCCTTGCCATAAAATAAAATTGAACATTTAGGATTTTTTTTTATTTTCTCAATTTTTGAAGATCTAATATCGCTATGGTACTGAATAAATTTATTTTGTTGATCTGCCTTTCTAAGAACAACCACCCTACCGTCAAGATCTTTATCATTTCCACAAATAAATACTGGAGTTCTAAATTCGGAAGATCTATCTTTGACAGCTTTTGATAATAAATCCCAAATTTTTTTTTCAATCTCTTTTGAATCTTCGTAGTAACTGACTGTTTCTGACACGATTTATTTTCTAAATCTTTTAATTAAACTTGAAGTATCCCATCTTTGACCACCCATTTTTTGTACTTCAGCATAATATTCATCAATAATTTTTGTGATAGGTAAAGGTGAATTATTTTTTTTCGCTTCATCCATCGCTATTTTTAAATCTTTTCTCATCCAATCAACTGCAAAACCATAATCAAATTTATCTTCAATCATTGTTTTATGTCTATTTTCCATTTGCCAAGATTGTGCTGCACCTTTTGAAATTACTTCAATCACATCATACATATTTAATCCTGCACTCATTCCAAAATTTATTGCTTCAGATAATCCTTGTACTAAACCTGCAATACAAATTTGGTTAACCATCTTAGTTAACTGACCACTTCCTGATGGACCAAGAAGTTTAATTTTTTTACTGTAGCAATCGATCACTGGTTCAGCCTTTTTATAAGGAGTTTCATCTCCTCCAACCATCACTGTTAAAATTCCACCTTCAGCGCCTGCTTGCCCACCTGAAATAGGTGCATCCAAGAAATCAAATCCTTTTGATTTCGCTTCTTTGTAAAGTTCTCTGGCGATATTTGCAGATGCAGTGGTATTATCTACGTAGATCGCACCTTTTTTTGCAGTTTTAAACAGACCTTTATCACCTAAAGTCACCTCTCTTAAATCATTATCGTTTCCGACACATGTAAAAATAAAATCACAGTCTTTTGCAGCATCCATTGGAGTATCTGCTGTTTTACCTTTGTATTCTTTGACCCATTTATCTGCTTTAGCTTTAGTTCGATTATAAACAGTTACATCATGACCAGCTTTTGATATATAACCTGCCATAGGGTATCCCATAACACCCAAACCTATGAAAGCAACTTTACAAGTCATAAATGATTAACCTCTCAATAAACAAAAAAGTAATAATATTTGGGTTTATATTTACATTTTTTTCAAGTTTTGGACAGAGTTTTTTTTTGGGATTGTTTAACGCACCAATTAGAAATGAATTAGGTATTACTCACGGACAATTCGGAAATATTTATGCTACTGCAACAATATTTTCTAGTCTTTTACTTATTTGGGTCGGAAAGAAGATCGATGAATATCAAATAATCTATTATTCTTTTTTTGTTATTCTATTACTGTTTTTGTCATCTTTATTTTTTTCTTTCATCAATAGTATTATTTTTTTATCAATTGGTATATTTTTAATGAGATTTTCTGGCCAAGGTTTAATGAGCCATACATCTACGACTACAATCTCAAGATTTTTTGAAAAGTCTAGAGGGAAAGCTCTAAGTACAATTTGGTTTGGATTATCATCAGCAGAATTTATTTTACCAGTATTAATAACTTATCTATTTGTTATTTATTCTTGGAGATCAGTTTGGCAAGGAATAGCAATTATTGTAATTATATTTTTGCCATTTGTTGTTTTGAATACAATCAAACAAATTAAATTAGACTCTAGGGAAAAAGATTTAGGTCCTAAAAAAAATTTTAAAATTAAAAGTTGGAGAAGAAGAGAAGTAATTAAAGATTATAGATTTTATATTGTCTCGCTTAATATGCTTGCAATGCCTTGGATAGCTACAGGAGTATTTGTTTACCAGTCATTTATTTCAGATTCAAAAATGTGGAACATTTACACAATACCAAAAGGATTTATGGTTTATTCTTTAGCTTCAATTATAACTTTATTCTTCTCAGGTTTTTTAGTCGATAAATTTACAAGTAGAAAATTAATTCCAATTATGAATATACCTCTTTTAATATCAATGTTTATATTATTTTATTATCAACATGAAATTTCGGCGTTTATTTTTTTAGGTTTAGTGGGCATTTCAAATGGATTTGCTAACGTACTTGGATCATCTACTTGGGCCGAAATATATGGAGTAAAATTTATTGGATCTATAAAAGCTTTGACCACAGCTTTTATGGTGTTTTCAACTGCTTTTGGAACAGCAGTATTTGGTTTAATGATCGACAACGGTTTTTCAATTGAAAATATTGCTTTTGTATCAGGCATATACATAGTTATTTCCTTATTTCTTTTAATATTCATAAGAAATAAGCTTGAACCTATTAAGCTTAGAAAATAATTGATTTCTTAGGATTATTTGAATATATACTCTGCATCATGGCAAGAATTACCGTAGAAGACTGTTTAGAAAAAGTTGATAATCAATACGATCTAGTTTTGTTAGCTAAAGAAAGAACAGTTCAACTAAATGCTGGCGCTCCAATGTTAGTTGAAGAGGATAATGACAAAAGAACAATTATATCATTAAGAGAAATTGGAGATGGAAAAATAGATGTTAAGGAAGTTGAAGCTAGTGCGATTAAAAGATTAAGAAAAGAACCAGACGAAACTGAAGAACAAGAGGAAATCGAAGAGGACACTAACGACGATTTTGAAAATCTATATAAAGGGCAGGTTTCTAAAAGTGGTGTTGCCATATTGCCTTCAAAAAGAACAAGAAGAATTCCTGAAGTAAAAAAACCTAGCTTAGCTGACGAAGCTCTTTCAGAGCTAAAAGCAGAGCAACCAGAGATTAAAGAAGAAAACTTAGACACAGAGGAAGCTCCTCTTGAATTAAGCGAAGAAGTTCCAGCAGAGGAAAATAAATCAGAGTAGTTTATGAAGAAAACTGTTTCAGTTGCGCCTATGATGGATTGCACTGATAAGCACGAAATTTATTTTCTAAGTCTTATAAGTAAAAATATACATTTGTATACCGAGATGATTGTAGCTAATGCAATTATAAGAGGAGATAAAACTAAATTACTTTCATTTAAAAAAATAAATAATCCAGTGACACTTCAAGTTGGTGGGTCAAATCCAAATGAACTTGCCGAAGCATGTAAGATTTCTGAAGACTACGGATATAAAGAAATAAATTTAAATTTAGGCTGTCCAAGTAAAAAAGTACAAAAAAATAAATTTGGTGCATGTCTTATGCAAGAACCAGATCTTGTAGCTAAATGTATTGAAGCAATGGCTAAGGCATCTAAACTACCCGTAACAATAAAAACTAGAATTGGTTACAACGATATAGAAAATTTTGAATTCTTAAAATCTTTTATTCAAACTACTAAGGATGCAGGTTCAAAAAAATTTATAATTCATGCAAGAAAAGCTTTACTTAAAAAACTCACTCCAAAAGAAAATTTGAATATTCCGCCATTGAAATATGATTTTGTTTATAAATTGAAAGATCATTTTAAAGATGATGAGATTATTATTAATGGAGGAGTAAAAACAACAGAAGAAATAAAAAATCATTTAACAAAAGTAGACGGTGTGATGATTGGCAGAGCTATATATCATTCACCTTATTTTTTGGCAGATATTGAAAAAGAAATTTTTAAAAATGAAAATGTACCAACAAGATCAGAAGTTATGGAAAATCTAATTCCTTACATTCAAGAACAAACATCAAAAGGCGTGCAGTTAAATCATATAATGAGACATACGGTAGGTTTGTTTCATGGACAAAATGGATCAAAAACTTGGAAACAATATCTTTCTAAAAATTTGTGCATTAGAGATGCAGATCTGCAAAAAGTAAATCATATAATGGATCAAGTAAGAAAAAATAATCCTGTTTCTTTAGGAAGATAATTTTGGATATTCTTTCTCAATCAGAAATAATTTATTTAGTTTTAGTAATGATTGCTACAGCAATACCTGCAGGATTTGCGGCTGGACTTTTTGGTATCGGGGGAGGGTTAGTAACTGTTCCTATTTTATTTTATATATTTAGCTTTTCTGGAATAGAAACAGCTTATGTCATGCACTTAGCAGTAGGAACCTCGTTTGGAATTATAATACCGACCTCAACAGTTTCTGTATTAACCCACCACCAACATAAAGCTGTAGATTTTAGTGTTGTAAAAGGTTTCGGGTTCTTTGTTGCTTCTGGAGTAATTTTAGGAACAGTATTTGCTGCAAGTTTAGAAACAAAACCTTTAATATTATTTTTTACTATTGTTGTGTATGCTCTTGCTTTCTATTTACTGTTTCTGAAAGAAAAAGAAACAAATATAGAAATTAAAATTGGATTATTTTCGAAAGCCATTTCAGGAATTGTGAGCGGCTTTATCTCTGCCCCAATGGGTATTGGTGGAGCCGTGATGAATGTCCCAATTTTAAAATTTTTTGGTTATCCAATAAATAAAGCTATTGGTAGTGCTGCTGCAATTGGGTTTATTATTGCTTTGTTTGGCGCAGGAGGGTTTTTAATTTCAGGCTCATACTTAGAAGCTGATTTACCTTTGAGTATTGGATTTTTGAATATTCCAGCCTTTTTAGTTTTTTTCCCTATTACTGCTTTCATGGCAAGATTAGGCGCAAAGGCCAGTCATAAAGTTGATAAAATGAGAATGACTAAATATTTTGGATTGTTTTTAATAGTCATTGGAACTAGATTTTTATACGAGTATTTTAAAATTTAAATTTTTTGATCATATTCCCCAATCTTTCCAGTTTTCTGCAAAAGATTATCTATAAATTCAAATATTTTTTTCTTTTTTTCATCTGATTTAGTGCTTTCAGCCACAATTACCAAAGAGGGCTTATTGGACGATGCCCTAATTAAACCCCAGGATCCATCCTCCAAAGAAAATCTCACGCCATTAATTGTTAATACTTCAACAATATTTTGATTATCAATCTTAATACCTTTATCTTTTAATTTCTTTACCTCTTTTACCATTTCATCAACTACTTTATATTTCTCTTCATCTTTACAATATGGAGCCATTGTTGGAGTTTGATAAGTTGTTGGTAATGTTTTAATAATTTCACTCATTTTTTTATTTTGATCCACAATAAGACGACAAACTTGTATTGCCGAATTAATCCCATCATCGTAACCATACCCTAAGGGTTGATTAAAGAAAAAATGTCCACTCTTTTCAAAACCAGCTAATGCTTTTTCTTTATTTACTTTTCTTTTTATGTGCGAGTGACCGGTTTTCCAGTAAATGGTTTCACACCCATTTTCTCTCAGTATTTTATCATTTTTAAATAGCCCAGTTGATTTAACGTCTACAATAAATGTTGCATCTCTATGTTTGTTTGAGAGATTTCTTGCAATTAGTAACCCAATTTTATCTGAGAATATTTCATTTCCTTTTTCATCTATAACCCCGCATCTATCTCCATCTCCATCAAAACCAAATCCAATATCAGCTTTATTATCTTTTACGGCTTTAGCTATAGCATGAAGCATCTCAAGATCCTCCGGATTTGGGTTATATTTAGGAAAGGACCAGTCTAAATTACAATCTAATTCTATGACTTCGCATCCGATACCTTTTAAAATTTCTGGCGCAAATATTCCTGCCGTTCCGTTTCCACAAGCTACTACAGCTTTTATTTTTTTATTTATCTTATTTTTTTTAATTAAATCTTGAATATATACATCTTTAAAATCATTAATTTTTTTTAATGATCCTTTTCCACTTAAATATCTTTTATTTAAAGTAATATCTTTTAAGTTTGCCATTTCTTCAGGCGCATGTGTTAAACCTTTTTGAATACCCATTTTTACACCTGTCCAACCGTTTTCATTATGGCTAGCAGTTACCATAGCTATTGCGTCTGAATTTAAACTAAACTGAGCAAAATAAACCATTGGAGAAATTGACAAACCAACATCTTCAACATTACATCCAGTTGAAATTAAGCCTTCAGCCAAAGCTTTTTTGATTTTCTCACTGTATGATCTATAATCATGACCAACTATCACCCTCGGATTATTTTTCTTGGTATGGCTTATTATTTGAGTTCCTAGGCCTTTACCTAAATTATTGATTCCCTCAATATCGATCTCTTTTTCAAAGATCCACCTCGCGTCGTACTCTCTAAAACCATTTGGATTGATTTTCATTAGTAATAAATACTAGAGAATATAGGCATTTGTTATTAAATGTTTATTAACAAAACTTTCCACTTGCAAAATTAATTAAATGTTCATATAATGTTCTATTGATTTCAGTGTTATATAGTATATTAACAATTCTGTAACACAACATGTAGTTGTTGTGTTATCAAATCGACTAAAAACAAGGAAAATATGAATAAAACCGTATCATTGGCAATAGAGAAAGCTGTCGGCTCAATAAGCCAAAAAAACCAAAACGAACTAAAGAATAACGGACCTAAAAAACCTGATCTATTTTCTTTATCTGGAGAGACTGAATTATTTCAAAACGAGAAGGGTATCACCATCAAGATTGATAGATCGAGAGATGAAAACTTAACCGATTTTGGAAAAGCTACGTTAAAAGATAGATATTTAGGTCAAAGTGAAAGTTTTCAAGATTTATTTGCTAGAGTTGCAAGTGTTTACGCTGACGATAATTTACATGCACAAAGAATTTACAATTACATAAGCAATTTATGGTTTATGCCTGCTACACCCGTTTTATCTAACGGTGGCACAGAAAGAGGTCTCCCGATTTCATGTTTCTTGAACGAAGCAAGCGATAGTCTAGAAGGCATCACAAACCTTTGGGAAGAAAATGTTTGGCTTGCAGCTAGAGGAGGTGGAATTGGAAGTTATTGGGGCAATCTAAGATCTATTGGAGAAAAGATAGGAAAAGTTGGAAAAACTTCAGGAATAATTCCATTCATCAAAGTTATGGATTCTTTGACTTTAGCAATTAGTCAAGGTTCTTTGAGAAGAGGTTCAGCTGCTTGTTATTTACAAATCGATCATCCTGAAATTGAAGAGTTTATTGAGATGAGAAGACCGACTGGCGGAGATGTTAATAGAAGATCATTAAATTTACATCATGGAGTTTTAGTAACCGATGAATTTATGAGAGCAGTAGAAACAGGCGGTCAGTGGGCATTAAGAAGTCCTTATGATGGATCTGTTCAACAAACTATTCCTGCAAGAAATTTATGGATAAGATTATTGACTGCAAGAATTGAAACTGGTGAGCCTTATATCGTTTACATTGATACGGTTAACAGACAAATTCCTCAACACCATAAGCTTGCAGGTTTAAAGGTTAAAACTTCAAACCTTTGTAGTGAAATTACTTTACCAACAGGTATAGATAACGAAGGTAACCAAAGAACAGCTGTTTGTTGTTTATCATCATTAAATTTAGATACTTACGATCAGTGGAAAGATGATCCGCAATTTGTTGAAGACGTAATGAGATTTTTAGATAATGTCATGACCGATTTTATCAATAGAGCTCCAGATGAATTTGCTCACGCAAAATACTCGGCAATGAGAGAAAGAAGTGTTGGTCTTGGAGTTATGGGACTACATTCATACTTTCAGCAAAAAAATATTCCATTTGGATCAGTAATGAGCAAAGTTTGGAACAAAAAAATATTCCAAAATATTCAAGAGAAAGTTGATGAAGCTTCAAAAACATTAGCTGATGAAAGAGGCTCATGTCCTGATGCAGCTGAGTATGGAATGAAAGAAAGATTTTCGAACAAAACTGCAATAGCTCCAACAGCCTCTATCTCAATTATTTGTGGAGGATCTTCTCCGGGTATAGAACCGATTGCAGCTAATAGCTACACTCATAAAACGTTATCAGGTTCTTTTAATGTAAGAAATAAATATTTAAAAAAAATACTTCAAAAACACAATAAGGATACCGACGAAGTTTGGTCAACAATAACAACTAATCAAGGATCCGTATCACATTTAAATTTTTTAACAGCGAATGAAAAAGATACTTTTAAAACTGCTTTTGAAATCGATCAAAGATGGATTGTTGAACTTGGTGCAGATAGAACGCCTCATATTTCACAAGCACAATCAGTAAATATCTTTGTTCCCGCAGATATACATAAAAAAGAACTTCACGACATTCATTTTCAAGCATGGAAAAAAGGTCTGAAAAGCCTTTATTACTGTAGATCCAAATCAATCCAGAGAGCTGAAAATGTAAACAATGGATCTTCAACAGATGTGACAAAAAATGTTTACTCTGGAAAACAAGAATCAAATAATGAAAGCAATAACTATGAGGAGTGTTTATCATGTCAGTAGCAGAAAAAACTAAAGCAACAATAATCCAGCCTAATAAAATGGGCTTATTAGTAGAAAACCCAGTTTACAAACCATTCAGATATCCATGGTGTTACGACGCCTGGTTAACTCAACAAAGAATTCATTGGTTACCAGAAGAAGTGCCACTAGGAGATGATGTTAGAGATTGGCAGAAAAATTTATCTGTTGAAGAGAAAAATCTCTTAACACACATATTTAGATTTTTTACTCAAGCAGATGTTGAAGTAAACAATTGTTACTTAAGACATTACACAACAGTATTTAAACCAACAGAAGTTTTAATGATGATGACAGCCTTTGCAGCAATGGAAACGGTACACATCGCTGCTTACTCTCATCTTTTAGATACTATTGGGATGCCAGAGACAGAATATTCGGCTTTCTTACAGTATAAAGAAATGAAAGATAAATATGATTACATGCAAGGTTTTGATGTTAAATCAAAACACAACATAGCGATGACAATGGCTGTATTTTCTGCCTTCACGGAAGGTTTACAATTGTTTGCTAGTTTCGCAATTTTATTAAACTTCCCTAGGTTTAATAAAATGAAAGGGATGGGCCAAATAGTAACTTGGTCAGTAAGGGACGAAACCCTACACTGTAATTCTATGATTAGACTTTTCAGAGATTTCGTTAAAGAAGAACCACAAATTTGGAATGATAAATTAAAAAATGAAATCTATGAAGCGTGCAAAACTATTGTCCATCACGAAGATGCTTTTATTGATCTAGCTTTTCAAATGGGTCCAATGCAAGGTTTAACTGCAGATGAAGTTAAACAGTACATTAGATTTATTGGTAACAGAAGATTAGAGCAATTAGGTTTAAATCCTATTTACGATGTTAAGAAAAATCCATTAACATGGTTGGATACAATGCTTAACGGAGTAGAGCACATGAACTTTTTTGAAGGTAGAGCTACAGAATATTCTAAAGCTTCTACAAAAGGTACATGGGGTGAGGTTTTTGCTTAAAGATTATTTTTCCCAATCAAATTTTGGAAAAGTATCAAACACCTGAAGAACTTTATCAGACCATTGATTACAAATTTTTTTGTAATCTTCATCAGATGTATTTAAACATTTAAGGTAAGATAATTTTTTCTGATCTTTTTTATATACTGCAATATCTATTGGCGGTCCGACTGTTAAATCACTTTTGAGCGTGGAGTCCATAGAGATTAATGCACATCTAGATGCATCTCCTATGGATACATCTGGAGTTATAACTCTATCAAGTATAGGCTTTCCGTACTTTACTTCACCAATTACCAAATAAGGTTTACTATCTGCTGGCCTTATATAATTTCCTTGAGGATAAACTAGATACAATTCCAAATCCTGGCCTCTAATTTGCCCTCCTATGATAAATGTCGCTCCTAAAACAAGGCTATCAGTGTTCACTCCGTCTGGAGACGAATGTTTAATCGTGAGTTTTCCAACATATGATGCTATTTGTTCAAAATCTTTACATTTATTAAGATTTACAGCAGAATTTTCTTTAATATCTTTTTCTATGGATTTAAAAACTGCCTGAGATGTTGCCAAATTTCCTGAAGTAACAATAACAACTGTTCTATCACCAACGTCATAAGTAAGCATTTTGGAATAAATGTTTACATTATCTAAACCAGCGTTTGTTCTAGAGTCAGAGGCTAAGACAACGCCTTCATTAGTCTTAATACCAATACAATATGTCATGGTGAATTCTTATTTAAAAAACAGTAAATATTCAATTCTTAATTATCATAGCTATTATCTAATTTGTGCATTTGATAAAGCCAATAAACTATTAAGAATTATAATATGGTTAATTTGTGGAAAAAGTACGATTCTAAAAAAACTTATGATGAGTATCTAAACTCTGATCATAAGTTGCGTAGTCAAGCTGTAATTATCTCTCACATTTTAGAGAGACATGGCATCAAAAAATTAAACGAAATTGAAAAGAACTGTGCAAGCACAATTAACGCAAGGGGAATAAATTTTCGAGTTTATTCGTCAGGAAAAAAACTCCAAGAAAAAAAGTGGCCTTTAGATATCATTCCGCGAATTATTTTAAAAAAAGATTGGGCTAAGGTTTCAAAGGGATTGCTTCAAAGGGTAAAAGCTCTCAACCTTTTTATAGACGATGTTTATAACGATAGAAAAATATTTAAAGATAATATTATTCCCGAAGATTTAGTTTTTAATTCTCCATTTTATCTAAGAGAGTGCTATGGTTTTTCACCGAAATATAAAGCTTGGTCAAACATTTCAGGAATTGATTTAATAAGAAATATCAATGGTGAGTTTATGGTCCTAGAAGACAATTTAAGAGTTCCTTCAGGAGTTTCTTACATGCTTGAAAATCGAATGGTGATGAGAGATGTTTTTCCTGAATTATTTACAAAATATAAAGTTTCTTCAGTTCATCAATATCCAAATAAATTATATCACTGCATGCTTGAATGTGTTCCTCGAAAAACAAGAAACCCACATATGTGTGTTTTAACTCCAGGAAGATATAACTCAGCTTACTTCGAACATAGATTCTTAGCGGAACAAATGGGTATCGCGCTTGTTGAAGGAAAAGATTTATTCGTTGAAAAAGATTTTGTTTATATGAAAACTGTAACAGGCCCCATGAAAGTTGATTGTATTTATAGAAGAATAGACGATAACTTCTTGGATCCAAAAGTTTTTTATAAACATTCTATGCTAGGAGTACCCGGTTTATTTAAATGTTGGCGTAAAGGTAATGTTGGTATTGTAAACGCACCCGGAACAGGAATTGCAGATGATAAAGCTATTTACTCATATGTTGATAAAATGATCAAATTTTATTTAGACGAGGAACCAAAACTAAAGCAAGTCCAAACCTTTCTGTGTAGAAAAAAAATTCATAAAGATCATGTTATTGAAAACATTTCTAAACTAGTCGTTAAACCTACAAATGGATCGGGCGGTAATGGAATATTGATTGGTCCTAAAGCCTCAAAGGAAGAGAGAGAAAATATGATTGATAAAATAAAATCTAAGCCCAGTGATTATATTGCTCAACCATTAGAAATTTTATCTACTACGCCAACAATATCTGAAGAGGGAATTGAACCAAGACATTTAGATCTTAGACCGTTTGTCTTAACTGGTAAAAAATCTTGGGTTACAACAGGTGGACTTACTAGAGTAGCTCTTAAAAAAGGGAGCACTATCGTGAACAGTTCTCAAGGCGGTGGCTCAAAAGATACTTTAGTTATTGAAAGATAAATTTCTTAACAACCTTTAAATGAAGCGTACATACTCTGTAAAAGTTCAGAATACATGCCTTTACCTTTATCTAAAGTTGCACCAAGAGGATCTAAAACACCAGTTTTAATTTTAGTGTCTTTCGCTATTGATTTTATAATTGCTGGATTGAATTGAGGTTCTGAAAAAAGACAATTTACTTTTTCATGTTCTATAACCTCTCTGATTTCAGATAATTGTTCAGCACCCGGTAAAACATCTGGATTTACAGTTAAAGCTCC
>CACKCM010000009.1 GCA_902598735.1 uncultured Pelagibacteraceae bacterium
TCTACAAGATTGGACTCAATTTGGTAAAGCTTTAAATATTTATCATTAGAAGTATCTTGGTATGAAAAACTGAATGAGTTTTCAGAACCATTTTTACCAAAGAAATTTTTTACAAATTTTCCAAAAAAGTGGGATTTTTCCCCTGATCTTTTAGCAGTACTCGTTTGTTTGTATCCTGCGGTGTAACCAAATTCTGAAAAAAAATAGCTATTTTTAAATGCTTGGTGATACTCTCCCAAGAACAAAGGATTTTCAGATTGGTACAATCTACTTGTTAAAGTAAAATTTTTATCTTTATCTATGTCAAAAAAATAAGGAACTGATACTCCTAAACCTAAATTTTTAGTATCGTACAAGGTAGGATTTAAAAATCCTGATCTTCTATCAACAGTTGGGTCAGGGTGCGATAATTTAGGTAAATAAAAAATTGGGATGTCATATACCTTGATAACAGCATTATCATAATAAATTGTTTTTTTATTATTATCATGAAGCATTTCAGCAGCTTGAATAGTCCATGGAGGACACTTATCATTTTTTCTATAGTCACAGATTGTAAACACGCTTTTTTTGAAAAGGCTTTTTTGCTTACTTAGATTAATTGTATTTGCAAAAATTCTAGGTTTATTATTTTCATTAAATTTTAATTCTTTTTGATTTAAGAAGGCTTTAATATCAGTACCAAGTATTTCTTTTTTTTTCGTATCAATATATATCTGGGAAAATTGGTAAGAATTTCCTTTTTCATCATCAATTTTAATTTCACCTATTGATTTAAAAATATTATTTTGAGCCGAATATTTAAAATTCTCTAAATATACCGAATTTCCATCCTGATCTTTTACTATAGTATTTTCTTTCGAGCTAATAATTCTATCAGAATTATTTAGGGTTATATCCTTTGTATCAATTTCATAAAGATCTGTTGTGATTATAATTGTTTGACCTTTACTTACAAATCTTTTGTCATTTTCATTATACTCTGCAAAATTAGTTTTGATTAGATTATTCAGCTTATCTCGTGCTTCAATATTATTTTTTAAAATTAAAAAACCATTTTTTTTATCATATTCAACATAGTCAGCAGAGATTATATTTTGATCTTCGGTAATAATTATTACATCATCTTTAAAAATTGTAGTATTATTAATCTTATTTAATGAGATATTTTTAGCTTTTATTTGTAGTGTTTCAGCAAAACTATATTCTTTAAAAAAAGATATTAGAACTAAAATAAAAATTAATTTATTTTTCATTTATTTGTAAAATTCCCACAAAAGTAAATAAGGATAGTGCAATTACAGGTGCCCAAACCGCTAAAATTAAAGGAATTCTATCAGTTTGACCTAAAGCTAAAGATAGATCTTTAAAGTAAAATACCAAAACGCTTACAATTAATCCTATAACTATAAATTTCAAATTGTCAGACTTTTTAAGTGTGTTTAGAGTTAAAATTGCTGCTATTCCAGTCATTAAAAGTAAGAAAAAGGGAAAGGATAATAAAGAGTGAAGATTTTGATTTAATGAAATTTTGTTATAACCCTCTTTAATTAAAGAATTATAATTAATAACTAACTCTATGAAAGACATTGTATCGAAATTTTTAAACAATGAATTTACTTTCTCATAATCGTAGATTGAAAACATTTCATACTTATCAAATTTGTTTTTTTTTAAAATTCCTTCAATTGACTCAAATATTTCAACCTCTTCTAGTTTCCAATTATTATCTTTAATATTAACCTTTTTAGATATAATTTTTTCTTTTAAATTATAATTTTTATCTAAATGAAATATATTTACGTCAATTAAATCGAATCCATCAGGCCTATCCGCTGTAGTAATTCTGACACCATCATCAATATTTTCTTTTATCCAAAGTCCATTTTTATTAAATGTTACCAAGTGCTCAATATCTCTCGCATAATTTGACTTTGTTTTCTCGTAATATTTTGTCATTGAAGATGATATGGGATTAACAATTAACAAAATTAACCATCCTAATAAGAATGATGTTGCTGCCAATATAAAAAAAATTTTTATATTAGAATAGCCATACACTTTCATTGTTAAAAGATCTCTATTATTTCTAATCCTTATCATAAACCACATACTAGAGATAAAAATAATAAATGGTAAAAGTTGAATTATTAAACTTGGTATAAAAATACTTGTGAGCATTAATGGTGTTAAAAAACTTACATCTATATTTTTAAAAAATTCAATTTCTTCAAATAAATTTAGAATTACTCCAAAACAATAAAATATCAGAACCCATACTAAAATTGTTTTAAGAAAATTTTTTAATAGGTAATTGAAAATAATTTTATTCATGAAGGTTTTGACTCTTTAGAAAACTTGAAGATTAAAAATAAATATAATATCGTTGACAAAACAAACGGGAGTATAATAAAAGCAAACCTCAACAATTCATTCATTCCGGTGTATCTTACTGTCATCTCCGTAAAAAGTAATAGTAAAAAACTATAAAAAAAAATACTTACCCTATTCAAATATTTCTTTTTTGAATTAATTAATAAAAGAGAGCAAATTAGAGATATAGTAGGTATGTATAATGGCAAAACTACTCTTCGATTAAGTGCAGATATTATTTCTTTTTTTGTATCTCCCTTACAAATTTCATATCTTAAATTATTTCTGGTGAAACATTTTAATAATTTTAAAGTTTGTGTTTCTTGAATTTTAGGTTGTTTTATTGTAGCAGTCGTCAAATCCTTCAAATCTATATTAAGTTGTTCAAAACTAATAATTTCATTTTTTTTATTGTCATCTTTTGAAGAGATTATTTGTCCGTCAAAAAGATAAAATTTTTTTTTATCAACTATCCCACTATCTGCTACTATAGTTGTACTAAAAATATTTGATATATTAGAGGATAATCCTTTCAAATTGTTTCCTTTATCATGCAAAAAAATATTTTTTACTTCATTGTTGACTTTTTTTTCTACAATGAATGTGAAGCCTTTAAAAGTATCACTGAATTGTTGTGTCTTCACGGTCGGTATAAATGAATTGAATTGTTCCATGCTTAATAAAGATCTTGATTTGTTTAATGCAAGTGGAGTAATAAATGTTGATAAAATTAGATAAAATATAAGAATTAAAAATGAAATTAAAAAAAGTAAATTTACTAAAAAAATTTTTTTCACTCCAGAAGTCCACAAAATTACAAGCTCACTGTCTTGAATATGCTTTACTATGAAAATTGTTAAAGCCAAAAGAAAAGAAAAAGGAATAAACTTTGGTGCTAAGCCAAAGAGGTTTAAAAAAGAATATTCAAAATAGATACTTACTGGGTATCCGCTGTCTACTATTAGGTCAAGAAAACTTACTGCTCTAACAGTTAGCGCAATAATTGATAAACCAAACAATATAACAAAAAAAGTTTTTATTATTTCTATTATAAAGTTCTGATAAATTTTGTTTTGTAACATGAAAATATTGTATATAAATAATGCATCTAGCAAGTAAATTCAACCAATGGTTTAACCGTGATTAATTTATCGTTGAAAATAGATATATTTGGACTTATATGACTGACACAATTAGGTTTAATTAAAAATAATGTCTATAAAAATAAATTATTCAAAAAATACGAATAAAACTTCGTCTAACGTAGTTATATTTGTTAATGAAAAATTTAATTTAGGACCAATAAAAAAATTTCTTTCTAAATTTGAGATTTCTTACATATCTGATTTATTGAAAACGAGTGATTTGAAAAAAAATCTATTTGTTTTTGAATTAAATTCAAAAAAGAAAATAATATTAATTTCAATAAAAAATAATTTAAAGACTTCAGATATAGAAAATTTAGGAGCAGATTTTTATAAGCGAGTAAATATTGGAAAAAATTGTGATTATTCTTTAATATCTGACAGTATTGAAAGTAAACAAAAAAATTTTATAGGTTATTTTCTTCACGGTTTTAAATTAAAATCATATGAATTTAATAAATACAAAACAAAGAAAACTACAAGAATTATTTCAATTAAAGTTTTAGGTAATAAAAACAAAATTTCATCATTAGATCAAACAAAGTTTAAAGCTCTTGAAATGGGAACTTTTTATGCAAGAGATTTAGTTTCGGAGCCAGGTAATATTTTAAGTCCTGATGAATATGCTAAAAGATTGAGTTCATTAAGAAAAGATGGTCTTAAGGTTACTATCTACGATAAAAAAAAATTAAAACAACTTGGAATGAATGCTCTTTTAGGGGTAGGTCAGGGAAGCGTTAAAGGCTCTTATCTCGTAACAATGGAATGGAATGGACTAAAAAATAAATCTAAACCTTTAGCATTTGTTGGAAAAGGTGTTTGTTTCGATACCGGTGGTTACTCTCTTAAACCTGCAAGATTTATGGAAGATATGACTTACGATATGGCTGGTTCTGCAACTGTGGCAGGACTAATGAAGAGTTTAGCTTTGAGAAAAGCTAAGGTTAACGTTGTGGGAGTAGTTGGTCTTGTTGAAAACATGGTAAGTGGAAACGCTCAAAGACCTGGAGATATTGTTAAATCTTACAGTGGAAAGACTATTGAAATATTAAACACAGATGCTGAGGGACGTTTAGTTTTGGCTGATGCTTTGACTTTCACTGAAAAAAAATACAAGCCAAAATTTATTGTAGACTTGGCTACATTAACAGGGGCTATAATAGTTTGTTTAGGTTCTGAGTATGCGGGATTATTTTCTAATAACGATAAACTATCTCAACAAATTTTTAACGCTGGTGAAAAAGTTGAGGAAAAAGTGTGGAGAATGCCCCTGCATAAAAATTATGATAAACTTATGAATTCTAAAAACGCAGATGTTCAAAATATAAATTATGTTGGAGGAGCTGGCTCAACAACAGCAGCTCAATTTTTACAAAGATTTATTATAAATAAAACTCCTTGGGCTCATTTGGATATTGCTGGAATGGCTTTTTCTAAATATGGAGGTGCCTTAAATTCAGGAGGAGCTACAGGCTATGGTGTAAGATTATTGAATCAACTTATCGAGGAAAATTATGAGTAATATTGAACAAACGCTTTCTATAATAAAACCTGATGCAGTTGAAAGAAACTTAATTGATGAAATAAAGTTTATTTTAAAAAAAAATAATTTAAATATAAAAGACAGTAAAAAAATTCATTTAACAAAAGATGAAGCTGCTGATTTTTATAAAGTTCATCAGTCAAAACCATTTTATAATGATTTATGTTCATATTTATCGTCCGGTCCAATAGTTGTTATGGTACTAGAGGGTGAAAATGCAGTTTTAACTTATAGAAAAATTATGGGCGCAACTGATCCAAAAAATGCAAAAGATAACACTATTAGGAAATTATATGGTTTATCTATAGATAAAAATTCAGTACACGGATCTGACTCAAAAGATAATGCTAAAAAAGAAATAGATTTTTTTTTCAAGTATTAATATTTTTAAATATTTTTATTATCGCTTCTGGATAGGCCAGATACTCTAACTTTTGAGTCTTTATTCTTAGATCGTATTCATTGTCCTGTTTACTTATGAAGAAGCTTTTTTGAGTAATAATTTTTCCACTATCCAATTTTTCATTTACATAATGAACAGTACACCCTGACTTGATTTCATTAGATTTTAATATTCTTCCAAAAGTATTTAAACCTTTATATTTTGGCAATAATGAAGGGTGTATATTTATAACTTTTTTTCTGAATTCAAACAAAAATCGTTTAGACATAATTTTCATGTAACCTGCCAAACAAATAAGATAAATATTATGTTTTTTTAAATTATAAATTATTTTGTTTTCAAAACTTCTTGAGTTTGTATTTATTATCAAAAAAGGGATAGAATTTTTTTTTGCATACATTACACCCTCTGCTTCTTTATTGTTGCAAATTACCAATTTTATATTAATTGGAAAATTATATTCTCTAGACTTTTTTATCAAATTTTTTAAATTTGAACCTTTACCAGAAATAAAAATACAGGTATTTTTTTTTACCATTGCAAATAATTTTTTATTTCAATTTTTTTTCTTTTATTTGATATATTTCCTATAACGTAAGGTCTATATTTTTTTGAAAAGAATTTACTTATTTTTTTTATGTTTTTTTTTGGAGCAATTACACAAAAACCAACACCACAGTTAAATGTATTTAACATTTCAGTGTCAGATAAACCTTTATTTTTTAACCATTTAAAAATCTTTCCTATTTTAATTTTAGATAAATCAATATTTAGACAAAGATTTTTAGGAACTGATCGTAGTAAATTTTCTATTAAACCTCCTCCTGTGATATGCGCAGCAGAGTTGATAAGATTTTTTTTTACTAATTTAAGAATTTCATTTGAGTAAATTTTGGTTGGTTTAATAAGTTCTTTTTTTAATTTTTTATCTATTTTATTTTTTTTTAAAATTGATCTTACTAAAGAATAACCATTTGAGTGAATACCATTAGACGGTATTGCTAAAACAACATCGTTATTTTTAACATTATATTTATTTAAAATTCTTTTTTTTGAAACAATACCTACACAAAAACCTGCTAAGTCAAATTTATCTGTAGAATAAATTCCTGGCATTTCAGCAGTTTCGCCACCAATTAATCTACAATCTGAAATTTTACAACCCCTAAATATCCCATTAATAATTTTTTTTGTTTTATTTAGATCTAGTTTTCCCACAGCAATATAATCCAAAAAAAATAGTGGCATTGCACCTTGAACAATCAAATCGTTTACACACATAGCAACTAAATCTATCCCAATGCTATCAAACTTCTTAAATTTATTAGCTAAATCAATTTTTGTACCAACACCATCAGTGCACGATACTATAACAGGGTCTTTTATTTTCAGTTTACTTATATCATACAAAGATCCAAACCCGCCTATTACTTCTTTATTAAATGAATCGTTCCTTTTTTTGACATTTTTTTTTGATACATTTGAAATATAATTTACTAACTTATTAGCTAATGAAATATTTACACCACTTTTTTTGTAACTATTTTGCGTTTTTTTCATTTATAAAATGTTATTTAAATACTTATGAAATCAATTAAATTAAATTTCATTATTTTAGTTATTTTTTTAAAAACTGGAAATGTTTTATCTGAGCAAAGTATTTTCAATGTTAATAATATTGAGGTGGTTAAAAAGGCAAATATTTCTCATAAAGAATTAGCTAATCAAGCAATCAAAAAGGGTTTTAATGAATTAATAAATAAAATATTAATTGATAAAGATATAGTAAAAATATCAAAAATTAGTTTTTCTGAAATTAAACAGCTTGTCTCTTATTATCAGGTTTTTGAAGATGATAAAAATCAAGAGGAGAAAAAAATTACTTTTAACATTTTTTTCGATAAAAATAAACTTTATGAAGTTTTTTATGAAAGAGGCATTTCTTATTCTGAGATAGTTAATAAAGAAATTTATCTATTACCAATATTAATTACAAAAGATCAAATTCATATTTTTAATCAAAATTATTACTATGAGAATTGGACAGAAAAAAATGATAATAAACTTCTTGAATTTATTTTGCCTTTAGAAAATATCGAGATTATAAGAAATTTAAGTCTAAATATTGAAAATTTAGAGGATATAAAATTAAATAATTTATTTAAAGAATATCCAAATAAAAATTTAGCCCTAGTAGTAATTGATGAAAACAACTTTAAGGTACAAAAGATTTATCTTAAGACTGTTATATTAGGCAAAAGTGTCGATAAAAATTTAATACTAAAACAAAATAATTTATCTAAACAAGAATTTAATGAAAAAATAATTAATACAACAAGTAATATAATTACGAATATAGTAAAAACTCAAAATTTAGTTGATATAAGCACACCATCATTTTTAAATGCAAAGCTATTACTTAATAAAAAAAATAATTTATTAGAATTATATAAAAGGTTAAAGAATATTGAATTAATAGATAATGTTTATGTTCAAAAATATAATAATCAATATGTTTTACTTAAAATAAAATACCTCGGTAAACTTGATAAGATAATAAATCAATTAAAAAATGAAAATATATTGTTAAAGCTAACTGGAGAAAGTTGGAGTCTAAAAATTATTTAATGAGTCAATTAGTTTTTAAATTTCCTTTCAAAAAAAAATATTTTGAACAGGATTTTTACGTGTCAAATAATAATTTTTCTGCATATAAATTAATTGAAAGTTGGCCAAACTGGCCAGGAAAATGGGTTAATATTTTTGGTGATACTGGAAGTGGTAAAACGCATTTATCTAAAATTCTTGAAAAGAAAATCAAAAAGATTAAGATTTCTGATTCTAAAGCTATTAATCAAAAATCAATTAATGATCTTATCAATTTGGAGTGTCTGATCATTGATAATTTTAAAAATAATATTGAAGAAAAACTATTATATTCAATTTTAAATCAATCAAAACAACTTGATATGTATATTGTCATTAACAGTTTTTCACCTATAAAAGAATCAGTATTTAGCCTTAAGGATTTGACATCAAGAATAAATAGTTTTGTAAATATAGGTATAGATCTTCCTACTGATGATTTATTAAAAGTAATTATATCGAAAACATTTTCTGATAGACAGATAAATATAAATCCAAAGATTTCTGAATATATTATTAATAACGTAGATCGTTCTTATGAAAAAATGTTCAAATTTCTTAAAGATATTGATGAATTATCTTTATCTTCTGGAAAATCTATAAATATTAATTTAATAAAAAAAGTATTAAAAAAATGAATAAATATAGAAGTCATAATTGCTCAGAACTAAGAGATAAAGATATAGATCAGCATGTAACCTTATCTGGTTGGTTACATAGAAAGAGGGATCATGGTAACCTGTTATTTCTAGATTTGAGAGATCATTTCGGTGTTACTCAATGTGTAATAGAAAACAGAAATAAATTCTTTCCAATATTAGAAAAAACAAAACCAGAAAGCGTTTTAAAAATAAACGGTAAAGTCGTAGAGAGGGCAAAGGGAACTGAGAATTTAGAATTAAAAACTGGAAAAGTTGAGGTATCAATTCAATCTGTTGAAATTCTATCGAATGCTAAAGAACTACCAATTCCTGTATTTGGTGAACAGAATTATCCAGAAGAATTAAGATTAAAATATAGGTTTTTAGATTTAAGAAGAGAGGAAATGCACAATAATATTATTTTGAGATCAAAAATAATTACTTTTATAAGATCTGAAATGTTAAAGTTGGGTTTCCTTGAATATCAAACTCCGATTTTAACATCTTCTAGTCCAGAGGGAGCAAGAGATTTTTTAGTGCCAAGCAGATTAAATCCGGGTAAATTCTATGCCTTACCACAAGCCCCTCAACAATTTAAACAATTAATAATGGTCTCTGGTTTTGACAGATATTTTCAAATTGCTCCATGTTTTAGAGATGAAGATGCAAGAGCAGACAGAAGCCCAGGAGAGTTTTACCAAGTAGATATTGAAATGTCTTTTGTAGAGCAAGAGGATGTTTTTAAGGTACTTGAAAATTTAATGGTTAATTTATTTAAAAAATTTTCAAATAAAAAAATTGTTTCTGAAAGTTTTCCTAGAATTACCTACAAAGAAACTATGGAAAAATACGGGACCGATAAACCAGATTTAAGGAATCCTTTAATAATTCGTGACATAACTAATATTTTCTTGAGACCAGATGTAAAATTCGAAATTTTTAAAAAACTTGTTAAAAATGGAGCAAACGTAAAAGCAATAATCACAAAAAATACTAAAGATAAACCAAGGAGTTTTTTTGATAATATTGACAAGTGGGCAAAGGATCAAGGAGCATCTGGATTAGCTTATTTTACTTTTGAAAAAGATAAAACAATCTCTGGCAAAGGACCTGTTGGTAAATTTTTTAGTGAAGATTCTTTAAAAGAAATAATGAAAATTTGTAAAGCAGAAATAGGTGATAGCATTTTTTTAGGATGCGCCAAAATTAAAGAATTAGAAAAAATTCTTTCAAGCGCTAGGGATAAAATTGCTAAAGACTTAGATTTAATTAATGAAAATCAATTTGCCTTTTGCTGGATTGTTGATTACCCAATGTTTGAATTAGATGAGAAAACAAACAAAATTATTTTTAGCCACAACCCTTTTTCAATGCCCCAAGGTAAAATTAATGAGATTAATTTTGATAAACCATTAGAAATTAAAGCATATCAATATGATATTGTTTGTAATGGTGTTGAGCTTTCTTCTGGCGCAATTAGAAATCATATACCTGAATTAATGTACAAGTTATTTGCATTAGTAGGATACAATAAACAAAATGTAGATGAAAAATTTAGTGGGATGATAAATGCTTTAAGTTATGGAGCGCCGCCGCACGGTGGAATTGCACCAGGTTTGGATAGAATTATTATGTTATTAGCAAACCAAGAAAATATCCGGGAAATTACTTTATTTCCCATGAATCAAAACGCTCAGGATTTGATGATGAAAGCTCCCTCAGAAGTAAACGAAAAGCAGCTGAAAGAGCTTGGCATAAAAATAGATTCAAAAAAAAATTAATTTTTTGTTTTTAAATTAATCCTTACATCTGAAAGGTCTACAAGTTTTTCCTCGTAATTACTTCTAACAAAACCTTTTGATGTAATATTCTTAACGATTTTGAGAAATTTATCGTCTGTACTTTCTTCTGTAATATTTTTTGAGCTAGAAATTGAAGGTGTATGAGCTAATTCCTCTCTACCTAGATAAGAAATAGCTAGCTCTCTAAAAACGTAATCTAGAATTGATGAAGCACTTAAAATCCTATCATTTCCTAAAACTTTGCCAGATGGTTCAAATTTTGTATCAATGAAAGCGTCTACGTATTCATCTAATGGCACTCCGTACTGAAGCCCTAATGATATAGCAATAGCAAAGTTATTCATCATCGCTTTTACCAATTCACCTTCTTTATTGGTATCAATAAAAATTTCACCAATTTTTCCATCATCATACTCACCTGTATGCAAGTAAACTTTATGATCACCTATTTGTGCCTTTTGAATATAACCTTTTCTTCTATCCGGCATTTTAAATCTTGATTTATTTTTAATTTTAATATTATTTGAATTGTTAATTTTATTTTCATTCCTTGTAACAATAATTTTTTCGGTTAATTTTGTAGCTGTTTTGTTCTCAGAATTTTGATTACTAACTTCTTCATTTTTTTTGTCTCCAACTCTCTTTGTCTTCCGATTATTTAGCTTGACATCAATAACTTCAACCTCTCCATCTTTTCTTTGATCTATTTTTGATAATTCATTGTCATTTAAATCGTTTAAAGAATGAACAGTTTTAAAAGTACAAGTGTAATAAGTCTCTACAATAAATTTTTTCATAATTAAATGGAATCTTTAGCCCTTATGATATATATAAATAATTATCAGTGTCTATTAATTATTATACAATTTTAAATTGTGTGGATTTAAAATATTTTTGCAATGATATTTAAAACAATTTTTACATGGTGGAATAAACATACTCTGGGAACATATTTAAAAACATTATTCTTTGGAAAATTTGTTGGTAAAGATGAATTTGGAAACAAATATTATAAGAATAATAAAGATAATGAGAGGTGGGTAATATATGCAAATGAAATTGAAGCAACGAGAATAACTTCTGATTGGTACTTATGGATTCACCATACAACAGATAAAATACCAAGTAATAATGAAGTAAAATTTTCTTGGCAAAAAAAACATTCAGAAAATAAAACTGGTACTAAGGATAGTCATAAGCCAATTAAAATTAAAAAAAATTCTTCCCCAAAAAAATATGAAACTTGGAAATAAATTATTTTTTTTATTAATATTATTTTTATTTACTCCTAATAAAATTATTACGGAGGAAAAAATTACTTCAACTCCTCTAATTAATTTAAATCAAATAAAACCTAGTTTTGAAGAGCAAGATGGAAAAAATGAGAATTTAATTAAAAAAAAAGCTCTTCAAAAAAAGGTTAATAAAAATGTTTCTCTCAAAACACCTCATGCAGTTTTAATGGGATTAGATAAAATTACAGCAAAATCTTCTAAAATCATAATAAATTTAAATGAAATTGAAAGTTTTGGTTCGTTAGAGATAAAGATTTTGAAATGTGGAAAAATTAAAGAAAACAATAAATTAAATGATGTTGCTTATATGCAGGTGAAGGATTTGACTAAAACTGAAAACGAAAAAGTTTTTATCTTTAATGGCTGGACTTTCTCCTCTGATCCGAGTATTACTCCTTTCGATCATGCTATATATGATCTTCAACTAATTAATTGTAATAACGTTTAATAAAATTTTTCTTTACCGAGCCAGTTAGTATCAAAAGTTGAGTCAATAAATTTTTTATGGTTTAAAATTTTTTTATGCAAGTCAATTGTAGTTGTTATTCCCTCTAAAACAAATTCATCTAATGATCTTAATGTTCTTTGTATTGCTTCAGTACGATTTCTTCCCTTACAAATTACTTTAGCTATCAAACTGTCATAATAAGGAGTAACCTTGCATCCTTGAAAAATAGACCCATCAACTCTAGTTCTAAATCCAGACGGTTGATGACATACACTGATCACTCCAGGACTTGGTTGAAAATCTAAAGCAGGATTTTCAGCATTTATTCTACATTCAATTGAATGTCCTCTAGGCATTATATCGTTTTGGTTTAAAGCAGTATTTCCGGTAAAAGCAATCCATAATTGTTCTTTTACAATATCAATACCAGTTTGAACCTCTGTCACTGGATGCTCAACTTGAACTCTCGTATTCATTTCTAAAAAATAAAATTTACCATTTTCGAAGATAAATTCTACAGTACCTGCACCTTCGTAGTTTATTTGTTCAACCATTTTGACAGTCTTATTAAGCAAATCTTTTCTTTGTTCTTCATTTATTACTGGACTTGGAGTTTCCTCAATTAATTTTTGGTGCCTTCTTTGAACTGAACAATCTCGTTCACCTAAATGAACAGTTCTATTCTTACCAGACATTATCTGAACCTCAATATGTCTTGGATTTTTAAAATATTTTTCGATATATAATTCATCATTTCCAAAAAATTTTTTTGCCTCGTTTTTTGCTGTAAGATATAAATTTTCTAATTGGCTTTCTTCCTCGACGATTTTCATACCTTTTCCACCACCGCCTCCTGCAGCTTTAATTAAGATAGGATATCCAATTCTTTTACTAATAGATTTAGCTTCTTCTAAAGATTTTACGCTTCCTTCAGAGCCATCAATAATAGGGAGACCATATTTTTTTGCGATCTTCTTTGCTTCAATCTTATCACCCATTTTAGAAATAATATTTGCACTTGGACCTATAAACTTAATACCATGTTTATTGACAATATCTGAAAATTTAGCATTCTCTGATAAAAAACCATATCCTGGATGTATTGCCTCTGCTCCAGTAAGATCAACAGCAGACATTATTGAGGAAATATTTAAATAACTATTTTGTGGTTGATGTGAACCTATGCAGACACTTTCATCAGCTAATCTTACGTGCATTGAGTCAGAGTCGACATCTGAATGAACTGCTACAGTCTTTATTCCCCATTCTTTACACGCTCTTATAATTCTAACAGCTATTTCTCCTCTGTTAGCAATCAATACTTTTTTAAACATTTTTACTTTAAAAGAATTAGTGTTTGACCAAACTCAACTGCCTGTCCATCTTCGACTAATATTTTTTTTACTTCTCCATCAGAGGTTGATGGAACATGATTCATTGTCTTCATAGCCTCGACTATCATAACCGTCTGTCCTTTTTTAATTTTATCTCCGACTTTAACGAATTTTTTTGCTCCTGGCTCAGGAGCTAAATAAGCAGTACCAATTATTGGAGACTTAACTCGAATAGTATCTACTTCATCAGAATCTTTCAATACTGTTTTATTTTGTGAAACTACTGCGCTAGTTGTTTTTGAGGGCTCTACTCCTATTGGAATTTTTGAAACTTTTATTTTAGTTTGACCATCCTGGTATTCTAATTCTGAAAGATTAAATTCTTTTAAATTGTCAACTAGCTCCTTTATAAGTTTTTTGTCAATTTTCATTTTTTTAAATATCCTATCATTGCGTCTAAAGCCATTATGTAACCTTGATCACCGAAACCACAAATTACTCCTTTTGCTACTTTACTAATTAATGATTTATGTCTGAATTCTTCTCTATTATAAATATTACTTATATGCAATTCAATAATTGGAATCTTAAGTATTTTCAAAGCATCGTGAATTGCTACTGAGGTGTGAGTGTAACCTCCTGCATTGATAATCAAACCATTATGTTTATTTCTAGACTCTTGGATTTTTTCAACCATTTCACCTTCAATATTAGATTGAAACATTGTAAGAGATAAATCTTTTTTAATTGCGTAATCTTTACATTTTTTCTCAATATCCTGTAAAGTAAAATTTCCATATTGATTTTTTTCTCTTTCACCTAAAAGGTTGAGATTTGGCCCGTTAAGAATTATAATTTTTTTCATTGATACTTATTTATTATTATTGATTAACTGAATTATGGCAAAAATACAATTAAATGGTAAAAAAATTTCAATTAGGCCAAATTTATCTATATATGATTTATTGAAAAAATATAAACTAACTAACAAAAAAATAGCTATTGAGTATAACGGAACAATTATTCCAAAATCTAGATTTAAAAAAAGATATTTAAAAGATAAAGATATAATAGAAATTGTTAATTTTATTGGAGGAGGGTAAATGAAAAAAGATATATTTAAAATTGCAGGTATAAAACTGAAATCTAGATTAATAGTAGGAACAGGAAAATATAAAAATTTTTTAGAAACAGCTAAAGCAGTAAATGCTTCAGGGGCTGATATGGTTACAGTTGCGGTTAGAAGGGTAAATATATTAGATAAAAAAAAACCTTTGTTAACCGATTATCTTAATCCTAAAAAAATAATTCTTTTGCCTAATACTGCAGGATGTTTTAATTCTAAAGAGGCTTTAAGAACTTTAAGACTTGCTAGGGAAATGGGTGGTTGGAAATTAGTCAAGTTGGAAGTCTTAGGTGATAAAAAAACTTTATATCCAAATATGATAGAGACAGTTAAATCAACAAAAACTCTTGTTAAAGAAGGATTTAAAGTTATGGTTTATTGCACGGATGATCCAATATTAGCTAGAAAATTAGAAGATTGCGGTGCTTCTGCAATTATGCCTTTAGCTTCACCTATAGGTTCAGGATTAGGTATACAAAATAAAGTAAATATTTCCATAATAATAAAGCAATCTAAAGTACCAGTGATAGTAGATGCTGGTATAGGCACCGCCTCAGACGCAACTATTGCTATGGAACTAGGATGTGATGGTGTGTTAATTAATAGTGCAATAGCGAATTCTAAAAATCCACAATTAATGGCAAAAGCTTTTAAAGATGCTGTAGCATCTGGGCGTAATTCTTATCTGGCAGGAAGAATGAAAAAAAACTATTTTGCTAAAGCTAGCTCTCCTACTTTTGGATTGATTTAATTTTTTTTTTTCTTCTTACCCACAAAGTTCTTAATTCTGATTTTAACTTAGTTCTCGAATTTTCTTTTTTGTTTAATTTTTTAGTTTTCTTTTTTTTCTCTAAAGAAGTTTTTTTCAATTGAATAATGCTATTTATATTTTCAACTTTATTTAAAAGTTTTTTTGATTTATTGAATAATTCTATCTGATATTCAGGGATAATTAAATTTTCGTTAGATAAAAGTTCAATTTTAAAAGAATATTTTTTTTGAAAATATTTTAACTCCTCCTCTAAATTTTTTTCAATAAAAAGATTAACTTTTTCCGGGATGTGACACTTGATTATTTTAACCTTGTCAGTGAAAGCTAAATGCTGAACCTTTTTTAATATTTTTTGTGAAAACGATCCAAGAGAAAGTTGTGTTTCCCATCTAATTGAACTTTCACGCAATCTTTGACGCGTCATTTCAAGTAAACCAAAATTACTTATTCTTCCGGTCTGTATTCTTGCTCTGTCTTTCCGAATACTTTCTCGCATTTTTTTTTCAACTGTTCTCCTATTGTAAAAATTCAACATATCAATAAAATCAATTACAATTAAACCAGATAAGTCTCTTAATTTGATCTGACGAGCTATTTCCTCTGCAGCTTCTAAGTTTGTATTTAAAGCAGTTTTTTCTATATTTATTTGTTTTGTAGATTGTCCAGAATTTATATCTATAGATACCAAGGCTTCAGTAGGATTAATTACTATATACCCACCGGATCTAAGTTTAACAGTGGGTTCATAAATATTATTTAACTCTCTTTCAATGTTAGCATCATGAAACAATGGTATTTTTCCTCTATACTTTTTTATATTCTTAACACTTTTTGGCATCAACTCTTTCATAAATTTTTTTGCCTTTTGATATGCATCATTTCCCTCTATATAGACATTTTTTGTGTCGTTATCGAATGTGTCTCTTAAGGTTCTTTTAATTATATCGCCTTCTTCGTAAACGAGTGAGGGAGCATTAGAATCTAAAGCTTTTTCTTTAATTTCTTCCCAAGTTTTAATTGTATTTTGAAAGTCTTTTTCGACTTCTTTCTTTGTTTTATTAGCACCTGCAGTTCTTACAATTACACCCATACTCTTTGGAATGTCTATTTCATTAAGTATATTTCTAATTTTTTGTCGATCAGATGAATTAAAAATTTTTCTTGAAATTCCTCCTCCTTTAGGAGTATTAGGCATCAATACAATATATTTTCCAGCTAGAGAAATAAAAGTTGTTAAAGCAGCACCTTTTTGACCTCTTTCTTCCTTGATGACTTGAATTAAAACAACTTGCCCAGGTTTTATAACTTCTTGAATTTTATATCGTTTTATTCCATATGAGGATTTAACTTCCTCTCTATATTCTTTTTTTTCAACTTCATCATTTTTTACAATTGAATTGTCATCATTTTTATTTATTTCATCAATTGAAATATTATCAGTAATTGAATTTTCAGGTAGTGTTTGTAAATTATTTTCTTGATTAGAATTAATAGCTTTATTCTTTAAATCCTCTCTTATTTTTTCCTCTACTTCTTTGATCTTTTCCTTGTCTTCAGAGGGAACCTGATAGTAGTCAGATTGGATATCATTGAAAGCTAAAAAACCATGTCTATCTCGTCCAAAATTCACAAAGGCTGCTTGTAAAGATGGTTCAACCCTGCTTATAGTGCCAAGATAAATATTATTTTTAAAGTTTAAATTATTCTTATCTTCAAACTCATATTCTTCAATTGAATTATTTGATTTAAGAACAATACGTGTTTCGTTAGGATGCGATGCATCGATATATAAATTTTTTTCCATTTTGGTTGAATTCCTTTTAATTTGGTGAAATCTATTAAGTTTAAATTTGTCATAAATTCATTTTATACATTTTTTAAGATAAATACACATATTTAAATTATTATGCCTAAAGAAAGTCAAAATTATTAATAATTATATAGCAAATGTTTAAATTTCTTAATTTTTCACTTAAATTTATTATTATATTTGTATTAGTTCTAATCTTTTTTGCCTTATCAACTTTATGGTATTTTTCTATAGGTTTGCCAGATTACAAAAAACTATCTAACTATCAACCTCCGATTTCAAGCAGAGTTTATTCTGAGGATGGAAAATTGATTGCAGAGTATGCTGTACAAAAACGTTTATTTGTTCCTTTTGAGTCTATACCTGATGTAGTGATAAATTCATTTTTATCTGCTGAAGATAAAAATTTTTTTAGTCATCCTGGCATTGATGCGAAAGGTATATTAAGAGCTGTTATAAACAACTTAAAAAATATAACCCAAAAAAAAAGGTTAGAAGGCGCCTCAACTATTACTCAGCAAGTTGCTAAAAATTTTCTTTTGACAAATGAAGTTTCTTTAAAAAGGAAAATAAAAGAGGCAATTTTAGCCTTTAGAATTGAGAGAGCTTATTCTAAAGAGAGAATTTTAGAATTATATCTTAATCAAATATATCTTGGACAAGGAACATATGGTATCGCAGCAGCAAGTCTAGAATATTTTGATAAATCAATTAAAGAATTGAATTATCCTGACGCAGCCTTATTAGCAGCCCTACCTAAGGCACCGAGCAAGTATAATCCGTATAAATTTCCAGACGTTGGAAAATTTAGAAGAGATTTAGTTTTAAAGAATTTAATGGAAAATAATTTTATTTCTAAAAAAGAATTTGAAAATTTTAAAAATACAAACCTTAAATTAAAAAAAAGAAAAATTGAAATTGTAAATGAAGCAAATTCTTACACCGAGGAGGTAAGAAGAATTGTTAACGAAAATTATGGTTTTGAAAAATTATATTCTCAAGGTTTAAGCGTTAGAACTCCTTTAAATATAAATTATCAAATTCAAGCAATAAAATCTCTAAGAGAAGGAATAGAAGAATATGACAAAAGACACGGCTGGAGAGGACCAATTGCAAATAAATTAAAAAACAAAAATTGGAAAGACAAAGTAAATAAATTTAAATTAGACCCATCTTTAAATTGGGAAGTAGCTGAAATAATTAGATTAGATGACTCTTTAATCAATTTTAAAATAACTTCCGGAAAATCAGAAAATCAAATAGAAAATTTAATGTTAAAAAATATTAAATGGACCGTGCCTAAAAATAAAAGTATTAAAGATAGGTACAAAATAGGAGATATCATTTTTGTTAAAAAAGAAAAAAATTTTTGGTCAATAAAACAATACCCTAAAGTAAATGGAGGCATTGTTGTAATGGATCCTTTCACAGGTGATGTAAAAGCCTTAGTCGGTGGATTTAATTTTAAATCAAGTGAGTTTAATAGGGTTACACAAGCAAATAGACAGCCTGGCTCAGCCTTTAAACCTATCGTATATGCAGCTGCTTTAGAGAACGGATTTTCTCCTAACTCAATAATATTAGATGCTCCTTTTGTAGAAAGCCAAGGAGTAGGACTTAAAAATTGGAAACCAGAAAATTATGGGAAAAAATTCTATGGACCATCTACTTTGCGAAAAGGAATTGAATACTCTAGAAATTTAATGACTATTAGAATTGCAAAGATATTAGGTTTAAATAAGATTTTGGAATTATCAAAAAATTTAAATATCTATCAAGAAATTCCAGAATTGCTTTCAGTCTCTCTAGGTGCGGCTGAAACAACTTTATTAAATTTAACTTCTGCTTATTCTTCTTTTGTTAATGGTGGAAAAAAAATTGAACCGTCATTAATCTCAAGAGTTCAAGATAGGAGAGGAAAAACAATTTTTAAAGTTAAAAATAGAGATTGCTCAGGTTGTGATAAATTTGTAAATCAAGAAAAAATTTTTCCCAATATAGTATTTTCTAATAAACAAGTTTTCAGTGAGGAAACAGCTTATCAAATGACTTCAATTCTGAGTGGAGCTGTAGAAAGAGGTACAGCAAAAAAACTTAAATCTCTTAATGTTCCCATTGCAGGCAAAACAGGCACAACAAATAATAACTATGATGCATGGTTCATTGGTTTTTCTTCTAATTTAGTAATTGGTGTATATGTTGGTTTCGATAATCCAAAATCACTAGGAAAGTTTGAAACTGGTTCTAAAGCCGCTTTACCAATATTTAAGAAATTTGTTGAAAAAACACTTTTTAAAGAAGATTTTAAAGAATTTAAAATTCCCGAAAATATTTTTTTAACATCGTTAAATTACGATACAGGGCTGAAATCTACATTAGGTGATAAAAATACAATTATAGAGGCTTTAAAAATAAAAGATATTAACAATACAACCAATAATAATTTAATTTCAATTAACAAGCATGATAATCTAATTAAGTTTAGGCAATTTTATTAATGGAAAACATTGAAACTAAATTTGAATTAGCCCAAAAAACTCTTAAAAATATTTGGGGGTATCTTTGATAAGCATAAAGTTTATCTTCAACTAAAAGAAATAGAAAATACTCTTTCTAAAGAAAATTTTTGGAAAGATAAAGATTTAGTAAAAAGAACAATAAAACAAAAAAAAGTATTAGAATTAATTTCTTCGGGTTATGAAAACGCTCAAAGGGAATTAAAAAATTTAAAGGATTTATTTAAATTAGCAACTGATGAAAAAAATGATGAAACAGTCGAAGATTGTAAATTAAAAATAGAGGAAATTTTAATTAATTTAAAAGAGTTGGAAACTAATTGTTTTCTCTCGGGTGAAAATGATGATCTAAATATTTATTTAGAAATACATGCTGGCGCAGGTGGAACTGAAAGTCAAGACTGGGCTGATATGCTTCGGCGAATGTACATGAAGTGGTTTGATAAAAAAAAGTTTAAATATGAAATTATAAGTGAGCACAAAGGTGAAGAAGCCGGAATTAAATCGTCTACAATTAAAGTTGATGGTGATTATCTTTATGGACTAATGAGATCTGAGTCAGGAGTGCACAGGCTAGTAAGAATATCGCCTTTTGATAGTGGAGCTAGAAGACACACAAGTTTTGCGAGTGTTTGGGTTTATCCTGCTATTGAAGATAATATTAAGATTAATATTGATGATAAAGATTTAAGAATTGATACTTATAGATCTAGTGGAGCTGGCGGGCAACACGTAAACACGACTGATAGCGCAGTAAGAATTACACACATACCAACAAAAATTGTTGTTCAATGTCAAAATGAGAGATCCCAACATAAAAATAAAGAAACTTGTTATAAAATGCTTAAAGCTAGGCTTTATGAGTACGAAATACAGAAAAGAGAAGAAAAAAATCAAAAAGAATTAAATTCAAAAACAGATATAGGATGGGGGCATCAAATTCGATCTTATGTTTTACAGCCTTATCAGCTTGTAAAAGATTTGAGAAACAAAACTGAAAACACCAATCCAGATAGCGTTCTTAACGGAAATATTGATCAATTTATTCAGGAAGGAATCAAAAATAAATAATGAGAAAAATATTTTCAACAATAATTTTTTTATTATTATTTTTATTTCTATTTTTTATCATCACTTTATCAACTATTGGTATTAATACAAACAAATTTAATAATTTGATTTCACAAAAAATAACCCAGTCTAATAATAACATTCAATTAGATTTTAATTCTATTAAATTTAAATTAGATATTAAAAAAATTAGTTTGTTTATTGAAACAATTAAACCAACAATTAAGTATGCTAATTCTGTAATCCCAGTAAATGAAATAAAAGTTTACATAGATTTTATTACCTTGCTTAAATCAGAGCCGAAAATAAAAAACATATACATATCTTCTGAAATTTTAGATATCATTCTAATAAAAAAATTATTTAAAAATTTAAAACCGTCAAATTTAGCCAGTTTTATAAATCATAAATTAACTGAAGGAAAACTGAAAACTGAGATTGAAATTTATTTCAATGATGAAAATTTATTAGAAAATTTTATTGCTAAAGGATCTGTAATTAATTTAAAAGCTAAAATTTTAAGAGATTTCGATTTAGAAAAAGCAAATTTTAAATTTTTTGCCGATAAAACTGATATATTGTTAAAAAATTTTAATGGAAATATAGGACCATTCAATATATTCGATGGTGATCTTAAAGTTGATTTTTTTAAAGGTGTTAATCTAAAATCAAATTTTACATCAAGTTTAAAATATAATAAGAAAAACTCAAATTTTTTTGATACCTTTAACAATTACGATTATTTAAACAATCTTTTTGATATTAATGCAAATTTAAATAATACTTTAGAAGTTAGTTTTGATAGCAATTATAAAGTTAAAAAATATTTTTTTAAAACCAATGGAGAAATTTCAAAAGCTTCCTTTAAATTAAAAGAGCCTCAAAAGACTTTTCTTTCGAACAAAAAAATTGATGAAGTATCTTTTATAGATACAAAAATTGAGTCAAACTTTAACTCAAAAAATAACACCTCACAAATTTTTGGAAAATACTCTTTAAATGGAAAAAATTTTTTACCATTTAATTTGAAAAATAGTTTTAAAAAAGAAATTTTAAAGCTAACTATAGCTGCAGAATATGATCAAGATTTAAAATTCGAAATTATAAATTATGAAAAAGACCCAAGTACAATTTCAGAAATTTCAATAGATTTATATAAAGATAAAGAAAATATCAACATACAAAACCTTGATTACTCTGAGGGCAAAAATTCAATATCTTTTAAAGATTTAAAATTTAATAAAAAAAATTTTTTATCTTTAAATGAAATTTTAGTAAAAACGAATAAAGATGGTCGAGAAAATAACAATTTTTCGATAAAACTGAAAAATAAATTTATCGTTAATGGTAATATTTTTGATGCGAGAAATTTACCTAAAATTTTAAACAGATCATCGGAAAATAGTATCTTTAAAAATATTAATAAAGAAGTTGAAATTAATCTTAGAAATATTGTAGCACCGCTCTCTAATAAAATGAAAAATTTTACACTGATTGGCAAGATTGAAAACGGTAAATTTACTAAAATTTCCTCTAAAGGTGATTACGGAAATAATAATTTTTTAGATATTTCATTAAAAAATGACAAATTAGGTAAAAAAAAATATTTAGAAATTTATTCTGACTTAACTAGACCGCTTTTAACCGAATTTAGTTTTTTTAATGGTTTAACCGGAGGAAACTTACTTTACTCATCTATAATTGAAAAAAATAATTCTAATTCAAAACTTGTTATTGAAAATTTTAAAGTAGTGAATGCTCCTGGAATGGTTAAGCTGCTTTCACTTGCTGACTTAGGTGGCTTGGCGGATCTAGCTGAAGGAGAGGGTATTTCCTTTGATGTTTTGGAAATAAAAATGGAAAAAAATAAAGATACACTTAAAATAAATGAAATTTTAGCACTCGGCCCAAGCATCTCTGTTCTGATGGAAGGCTATCAGGATAAAAAAGTAACGAGTTTGAGAGGTACTCTTATACCTGCAAAAACGCTTAATAATATGATTTCTAAAATCCCTGTTATAGGAGATATCATTATTCCTAAAGAAATTGGAGAGGGTTTGTTTGGAATAAGTTTTAAAATGAAAGGGCCAAAAGGAAAAATTAAGACTACAATAAATCCTATAAGAACAATAACACCAAGATTTATTCAAAAAATTATTGATAGAAAAAAATATAATTAAATTAATTTCAAAAGATAATGTTTCTTTTTTCCATAAGAAATTTTTAAAATTTTTCCTTTAAAATCATCAATTTCAATAATCTTATTCTCATTACTCACTAAAATATCATTAATCTTAATACCTTTATTTATTATTATCCTTCTAGCCTCACTTTTTGATGAAACAATTCTGTTCTCGGATAGAAAATTTAATAAACTCATTCCATGATTTATTTTATTTTGACTAATCTTTATTTCTGGTAAATATTTTCCAAATCCGTCACCTTCAAATGTTTCTCTTGCTGTTTGTTCTGCCTTTTCTGCAGCTTTGTTTCCATGAAGAATCTTTGTTGCTTCATTAGCTAAAATTATTTTAAGCTTATTAATATTTTTTTCTGAATCACAAATTTTATCTATATAATTTGTATCTAATTGAGTAAAAAAATTAAGAAATTTTTTTACATCTCGATCATCAGTGTTTCTCCAAAATTGCCAATAATCATATGAGGAGAATAGGTTTTCATTAAGCCAAATTGCCCCTTTTTCGGTTTTTCCCATTTTCGCTCCAGATGCCAGTGTAATTAACGGTGAGGTTAGTCCATACGATTCTTTTTGTAAAATTCTTCTTATTAAATCTACTCCATTTACTATATTCCCCCACTGGTCTGACCCACCAATTTGAAGAATACAATTTTTAGATTTAAATAATTGATAAAAATCAAAAGCTTGTAAAATCATATAATTAAATTCCATGTAACTTAGCGACTGCTCTCTTTCCAATCTTAGTTTAACACTATCAAATGTTAGCATTTTATTTATAGTGAATTGGCTACCGATATCTCTTAGAAATTTAATATAATTTAATTTTGTTAACCAATTTGCATTGTCAATATATAACGGCTTAGTTTTTTTGTTCGAATTATCTAAAATTTTACTAAAAACTTTTTTTATACTTTTAATATTTTTTTTTATTTCTTTCTGTGATAACATCTTTCTAGTAACATCTTTACCTGATGGATCACCTATTAAAGTTGTTCCTCCACCCATCAACACGATAGGTCTATGTCCGTATTTTTGCATTAGCTTTAATATCATTATTTGTAAAAGACTACCGACGTGCAAACTCTTAGCAGTACAATCGAAACCTATATAACCAGAAATTGATTTTTTTGAACAAATTTCACTTAATTTATCAAAATTTGTACATTGGCTTAGATAACCTCGCGATTTCATCTCTTCCAAAAAATTATTTTTCATAGCACATTTAGTTTAAACTACTATTATACGAAAATTGTTATAAATAAATAAAAATATGCAGAAAATATATACATCTTTAGGGCTAATGAGCGGTACATCAGGAGATGGTGTTGATGCCTCTATAATTGACACTAACGGCAATAATCAATTTGATGTTATTATAGACAAGTATTTTGAGTATGATTCTAATATATTTAAAGAAATTCATAATTTAAAAGAAAAGATTTTAAATGCTAACGATTTAGAGAAGCTAAATGACGACCTAAAAAAATTAGAGAGAAATATTACCTTATTCCATGCAAAAATTTTTAAAGAGCTTGAAAAAAAAAAAAATATTTTTTTAATTGGTTTTCATGGTCAAACTATTTACCATAATGCTGAACAAAAAATTTCAAAACAATTAGGAAATGGAAGATTATTAAGTCAATTAACTAATAAAAAAGTTATTTTTAATTTTAGAAAAAACGATATTCTAAATGGCGGTGAAGGAGCACCATTAACACCCGTTTTTCACCATTTAATTGTAAATCAAAATAAAATTCAAAAACCTTTAGGAGTTCTTAATATTGGTGGAATTTCAAATATTACTATTATTGATAAATCAAATAATCTTTCAAAACTAATTAGCAGGGATGTGGGGCCTGGAAATTGTTTAATTGATAGCTGGATAAGAAAAAATTCTGATGAAAAATTTGATTATAACGGAAAATTAGCAGATAGCGGTAACGTGAATGAAATAATTTTTGAGCAAGCACAGGAGCTTTACTTAAATAGAAAAAATAAAAAAAAACTTTCTTATGATATCAATGATTTTGATATTTCTTTTGCCAGAGGATTGTCAATTGAGGATGGCGCTGCAACTTTGACTGAATTCACTTCAAGTATTATTAGTGAAACCATATTATCATTATTTAAGAATTTGAATATAGAAATTCCAAAAATTTTAATTTGCGGTGGTGGAAGAAATAATAAAGTTTTAATTAAATCAATAATAAATAAATTCCCAAAAAAAATAGATTTCCAATTAATTGATGATTATGGAATAAGTGGTGATTTTATCGAGTCGCAAGCTTTTGCTTTTCTTGCAATTAGATCGTATTTAAAATTACCAATTTCTTATCCTTCAACAACTAATTGCTCTAAACCTTGTACTGGAGGAGAACTAATAGAGAATTAAATTAAAGCAGTTTTATCTTTTAAATATTTTTCTATTTCTGATCTAAGTTCTTTCTCTTTATTTTTAAAAAAATGATTTGAATTTTTTATTTTTGAAAAAAGCACTTCAACACCTTTTTGATTTTTTATTCTGTTATCTAATTCTTTAATACTTTCTTCATTAACAAGTTCATCGTTTTCACTATAAATTACTTGACCTGAGGTTGGGCAAGGCGCTAGAAAAGAAAAATCATAAACGTTAGGCTGTGGAGAAACTGCAATAAAATTATTCACTTCAGGTCTTCTCATTATAAGTTGCATACAAATTAATGATCCAAATGAAAAACCCGAAACCCAGCATTGACTATAGTCTAAATTCTGCCTCTCTATCCAGTCTAAAGCAGCAGCAGCATCTGACAACTCTCCTTGTCCGTTGTCAAAAACACCATCACTTTTTCCTACACCTCTAAAATTTACTTTTATTACTGAAAATCCATTCTCTAGAAAAATATTATACATTAATTGCACTATCCTATTATTCATTGTTCCACCGTATTGAGGATGTGGATGTAAAACGATTGCAACTGGTGAACCAAATTTTGGATTTTTGTAATACTTAGCTTCTAATCTTCCAGCTGGCCCAGGTATAAAAATTTCCAAACTTTTTGGTTTCATAATTGATAATGATTACTATTAAAAAAAAAAGTACAGATTTATATCACGTTTTTATGCGACAAATTTTTTTTTTTAATCCTGACTTAAATAGTAGGAATTAATCTAAAATTATTATATTACAACGTTAATTTATGAAATTAACAAATAAAGGAAGATACGCAGTTATGGCTATGGCTGATTTAGCCTCTAATACCAGCAATGGACCTATAAGCTTATCCGAAATTTCTGTAAGACAGAACATTTCATTAGCGTATTTAGAACAAATATTTATAAAATTAAAAAGCAATAAATTAGTTAAAAGTTCTAGAGGTGCTAGTGGAGGATATGTACTTGATAAACCAGCTTCGGATATAAAATTATCTAATATAATTCATGCCGTGAACGAAGAAGTAAAAACTCTCAATTGCAAAAAAAATTCTAAAAGGGGTTGCAACAATAAATCTTCCAAGTGTATCACTCATAATCTTTGGGATCAGTTAGATCAACATATTAATGGTTTTTTTGAAAAAGTAAAATTACATGATTTAACAAAACATAACATTAAATAAAATGAAAAGTGAAGAATTAAAAAATCGAGAATATAAATACGGTTTTACGACGGACATTGAAAATTTTAAAGCTCCAAAAGGTCTTTCAGAAGAAACCATTAGATTCATTTCTAAAATTAAAAAAGAACCTCAATGGATGTTAGACTGGAGATTGAAAGCATTTAATAGATTAAAAGTTTTAAAAGAACCTAATTGGCAAAAACCAAAATATCCAAAAATTAATTATCAGGATCTTTACTACTACTCAGCTCCCAAAAGCATGAAAGATAAACCTCAAAGCTTAGATGAAGTAGATCCCAAACTTATAGAAACTTATAATAAATTAGGTATTCCTTTGAATGAGCAAAAAAGATTAAGTGGTGTTGCAGTAGATGCAGTTTTCGACTCAGTTTCAGTAGCAACAACATTTAAAGGTGAATTAGATAAAAAAGGAATAATTTTTTGTCCAATATCTGAAGCAATACAAAAACATCCAGATCTAGTCAAAAAATATCTTGGTTCCGTCATACCTATAAGCGATCATTTTTTCGCGACTTTAAATTCTGCAGTTTTTACCGATGGGTCCTTTGTTTACATTCCACCAAACACAAGATGTCCAATGGAACTATCAACATATTTTAGAATCAATGCTTCTGAAACTGGTCAATTTGAAAGAACCCTGATTATCGCTGATAAAGGTAGTTACGTAAGTTATTTAGAAGGTTGTACTGCACCTATGAGAGATGAAAATCAACTTCATGCAGCAAATGTAGAATTAATTGCTTTAGATGATGCAGAAATAAAATATTCTACAGTTCAAAATTGGTACCCTGGAGACAAAGAAGGTGTTGGAGGTATTTATAATTTTGTTACTAAAAGAGGAGCGTGCAGAGGTAAAAATTCAAAAATTTCATGGACCCAAGTCGAAACAGGATCAGCAATTACGTGGAAATATCCTAGTTGTATTTTACAAGGCGACAACTCTGTAGGTGAATTTTACTCGATTGCTATTACCAACAATTACCAAAAAGCTGATACTGGAACTAAAATGATTCACTTAGGAAAAAATACTAAGAGTAAAATTATCTCAAAAGGAATTTCTGCAGGTCAAGCAGATAACACATATAGAGGACTTGTAGACATTGGTGTTAAAGCTAAAAATTCCAGAAATTATACTCAATGTGACTCACTTTTAATGGGTAATAAATGTGGTGCGCATACTGTACCTTATATCAAAAATAAAAATTCATCATCAACAGTTGAGCACGAAGCTACAACATCTAAAATAAATGAAGATCAATTATTTTACTGTAATCAGAGGGGGCTAAATCAAGAGGAAGCAGTAAGCCTTATAGTAAATGGATTCTGTAAAGAAGTATTGCAGCAACTACCAATGGAGTTTGCAGTAGAGGCACAAAAATTAGTATCAATCAGCTTAGAAGGGAGCGTTGGATAATGCTTCAATTACAAAATTTAATAGCCTCTATAAATAATAAGATAATTCTAAACGGCCTAAATCTAGAAATAAAACCTGGCGAGGTTCATGCAATTATGGGTCCAAATGGATCTGGAAAAAGTACTTTAGCTAATATTTTATCAGGTAAAAATGGTTACGAAGTTAGCGGAAGTTTAATTTATGAGGGTAAAAAATTACAAGATATTCCTATTGAGGAGCGAGCACAAAAAGGAATTTTTTTAGCATTTCAGTACCCTCTTGAAATTCCGGGAGTAAATACAACTAATTTTCTTAAAACATCTTTAAACACGATTAGGAAGGCTAAAGGTGAAAAAGAATTAGATACATTAACTCTTTTAAAACTGATTAAAGAAAAAGCTTCCGAACTAAACATTGACGAAAAATTTTTATCAAGACAATTAAATGTCGGTTTTTCAGGAGGCGAGAAAAAAAAAAATGAAATTCTTCAAATGAAGCTCTTAGAGCCAAAATTAGCTATATTAGATGAAACTGACTCAGGTTTAGATATCGATGCATTAAGAATTGTTGCCGATGGAGTTAACTCGCACAAAAATAAAAAAAATGCATTTTTAATCATTACTCACTATCAAAGATTGCTTGATTACATACAACCTGATTTCATACATGTTTTGTCAAATGGAAAAATAATTAAAACTGGATCCTCTGATTTAGGTCAAGAATTAGAGAAAACAGGATATGGAAACTTAAAATAATGGAACAGTTGTTTAATATAGATTTTAAAAATATATCTTCTTCTTCAAAAAAAGAGGCATTAGAGAGAAGAAAAAATTTTGAGTTATTTTTAAAAACTGGTCTACCTAATAAAAAAGATGAAAATTGGAAATTTAGTGATTTAAATTCTATAATAAGTAAAAATTTTAAAGAAATTACAAACTATGACGATTTAAGAATTGATGAAGAAATTGAATTAATAAATGACTTTGATCATAATCATATCATTCTTATAAACGGAGTTTTTAAATCTTGCGATATAAGTTTTGAAGAAAAAGAAAAAGTAAAAATTGATAGTCTTAAGTCACTTGAGGGTTTAAGCAATCAGTCAAGTAATAATCTTCAAAATCTTAACCAAGCCTTATCTTTAGGCGGATTTAATCTTGAAGTTCAAAAAGATTATAAATGTAAAAAACCAATTATAATTTACAATTATTTTAACTCAAATTTAGAAAATAAGATTATAAATAATTCAAATCAGATTAAACTCAATCAAAATTCCGAGTTAATCTTAATAGAATATAATATTAGTGAAAAATGCAAATTTTTGAAAAACACTTTTGAAAAAATTTATATGAACAAAGGTTCTGAGTTAAAAACTTTTGTCATTCAAAAAACAAAGAGTAATGGTTATTTTTATAAAAATATATCAGGTTCACAAGATTACAATTCTACTTATCAAAAATTTATTTTAAGTTCTGGATTAAAATTCAATAAATTGGAGATTAATATGGATTTAGAAAAAGAGAATGCTAGTTGTTATATTTTATCTGGATTGAGTTTGGGTAAAGAGGAACATCAGGAAATCAAAACTAGAATAAACCATATGGCACCTAATTGTAAAAGTTATCAAAAAATTAAAAATGTTTTAGAAAATGATAGCAAAGGAGTTTATCAAGGAAAAATATTTGTTAAAGATAATGCTCAAAAAACAGATGCATATCAATTGAGTAAAGCTCTTATTTTAGACGATAAAGCCGAGTTCAATGCTAAACCAGAGTTAGAAATTTATGCTGATGACGTTAAATGCTCGCATGGGTCGACCTCCGGAAGTATTGACGAAGATGCTATCCATTATTTAATGACTAGAGGAATTGAATTACCAATGGCAAAAAAATTATTAATTAACGGTTTTATTAATGAAATTTTTGAAAATATACCTGAAGAGAAATTAAAAAAATTCCTCGAAAAAAATATAATAGAGCAAGTCAATGCAATTTAGTGATATAAAATCAAAATTTCCAATTTTTAAACAAAAAATTAAAGGTAAGCCTTTAGTATACTTGGATAGCGCCAATTCTTCACAAAAACCTAAAATAGTAATTGACGAGATATCAAGATTTTATGAAACTGAATTTTCAAATGTTGGAAGAAGTGTTCACACTTTAGCAGTTAAAGCTACGAATAAATTTGAGGAAACAAGAGATATAGTAAAATCTTATATTAACGCTAAACATAGAGAGGAAATAATTTTTACAAAAGGAGCTACAGAGGCAATTAATTTAGTAGCTAATACATACGGAGAAAAGTTTGTAAAAAATTGCGATGAAATTATTGTTACTGAACTAGAGCACCACTCAAATTATGTTCCTTGGCACTATTTAAGAAAAAAAAAAGGTGCAGTGATAAAATTTGCTAAAGTGAATGATAATGGAGAGATAGACGTTAATGAGTTTAAAAAGCATATTACTGAAAAAACTAAAATGATTGCTTTTACTCATATTTCAAATGTTACAGGTACAATAATGCCAGTAAAAAAAATTATTGATTTAGCAAAATCAAAAAATATCCCAGTGTTAATTGACGGAACCCAAGGCGCCCCTCACTCGGTTCTAGATATGCAGGATTTAGACTGTGATTTTTATGTTATTTCTTGTCATAAAATGTACGGCCCGAACGGACTTGGTATTCTTTATGCAAAAAAAAAATGGGTTGATGAATTGCCACCTTACCAAGGAGGAGGGGGAATGATAAGTGAAGTAAAAAAAGGTGAAATAACATACGCAGAGTCACCAACAAAGTTTGAAGCTGGCACGATGCAAACTGCCGAGGTTGTGGCTTTTGCAAAATCCATCAAGTTTATTCAGGATTTAGGTATTAAAAATATAGAAAAACATGAAAGCCAAATTCTTGAGTACGGTTTAGAAAAATTAAGAAAAGATAATTCTGTAAATATTGTAGGTAATCCAAAAAATAGAGCATCTATTATTTCATTCACAATTAATGGAATTCACCCACATGATATTGCTACAATTTTAGATGATGATGGCATCGCTATAAGAGCAGGCCATCATTGTTGTCAAATTTTACATGATAAATTTGGTATTCCAGCTTCAGCTCGAGCCTCTATCGGAGTTTATAACAGTAAAGAAGATATCGATGTTTTAAGCGAGTCAATAAATAAATGTAAGAAAGTATTTCAGATTTAAATGGAGTTAAAAGAATTATACCAAGAAATAATTTTAGATCACGCGAAGAATCCTAGGAATAAAGGAAAATGCGAAGGATATAATCATGATGCGAAAGCCCACAATCCACTTTGTGGAGATAAAGTTCACATTTATTTAAAATTAGATAAAGATAAAAATATTACTGGTTTAAGTTTTGAAGGTGAGGGATGTGCAATTTCTTTAGCATCAGCTTCAATTCTTACTGATACTTTAAAAGGTAAGGATTTACATTTTTCTAAGAAAGTAACTGATGACTTTTTAAATATGTTAAAAAATAAATCAAAAATTACTCTGAATAGTTTAACAGAAAATCAAATAACAACTATTTCTTCATTATCTGGAGTTCAAGAATTTCCAATGAGAATTAAATGTGCGACTATGGCTTGGCATACGTTATTATCAGCTTTAGAAAAAAAATCTTAAATTATGAATGATTTGAAAGAAAAAATAATATCTGAAATCAAAAAAATTTATGATCCAGAAATTCCAGTGAATATTTTTGAATTAGGATTAATATATAAGATTGAGGTAAATGAGCTTAAAAAAGTATCTATAGAAATGACCTTAACCTCACCAAATTGTCCTGTTGCTGAAAGTTTGCCAAATTCAGTAAAAAAGAATATATTAAAGATTGAAGGAGTTGAGGAAGTTGACTTAAAATTAGTTTGGGACCCTCCTTGGTCTAAAGACAAAATGTCTGAAGCAGCTAAATTAGAATTGAATATATGAGTGAACAAGTAATTAGATTAAGCAACAATGCAGCTGAAAGAATTAAAGAAATTATGTCTAAAGCAGAAAATTCAGCAATTGGTGTTAGAGTTGGAGTCAAATCAGGTGGTTGTGCTGGAATGTCTTATGTAATGGAGTACGCTAAAGAGCTTAAACCCAATGAGGAAGTAATAGAGGAAAAAGGTGTAAAAGTTTTTATAGATCCTAAAGCAATAATGTATTTGTTAGGTACAGAAATGGACTATAAACAAGAAAATTTTTCGTCGCAGTTTGTTTTCAAGAATCCAAATGAAACTGAACGCTGCGGGTGTGGAGAGTCTTTTAAAACCTAACCACTATAATACATCTCAAATTCAATAGGATGAGGTGTATGCTCAAAGTTATATATTTCTTGAAATTTTAACTCAATATAAGCATCAATTTGATCATCTGTGAATACTCCACCTTCAGTTAAAAATTTTCTATCTTTATCCAGATTTTGCATGGCTTCTCTTAATGACCCGCAAACAGTTGGAAGTTTTTTTACTTCATCTTCTGATAAAGAATATAAGTCTTGATCAAAAGCCTTACCTGGATCTATCTTATTTTTTATACCATCTATTCCAGCCATTAACATAGAAGCAAAAGTTAAGTATGGGTTACCTGCGGCATCGGGAAATCTTATCTCCATTCTTGCAGCCTTAGGGTTCATTATTACTGGTATCCTACATGATGCCGATCTATTTCTTGCAGAGTAAGCTAAGATTACAGGAGCTTCAAATCCAGGAATTAATCTTTTGTAACTGTTAGTTGTTGCATTTGAGAAGGCATTGATCGCTCTAGCATGTTTAAGTATTCCGCCAATATAATATAAAGCTTCTTTTGAAAGTCCTGCGTATTCTTTTCCCATAAATAAGGGCGTGTTACCTTTCCAAATTGATTGGTGACAATGCATACCAGAACCATTATCTCCTTTAACAGGTTTAGGCATAAATGTAGCTGTCTTACCAAAAGAATTTGTCACCATTTGAACAGCATATTTATATAACTGAACGTTATCTGCTTGATTGGTTAAGGTTCCAAAATACATTCCTAATTCGTGTTGACTGGGTGCTACTTCATGGTGATGTTTTTCTACTTTAACACCCATATCCTTTAATGCTTTTAAATATTCACCTCTCATGTCTTGTGCACTGTCAACTGGAGGGACTGGAAAATATCCACCTTTAATTCCTGGTCTGTGACCTAAATTTCCATTTTCATATTTTTTTCCAGTGTTGTAAGGTCCTTCAGAACTATCTATGCTGAAGCTCGTTTCGTTCATATCATTTTTAAATCTAACGTCATCGAATACAAAAAATTCTGGCTCAGGTCCAAAATAAGATTTGTCACCTATACCAGTCTTTTTTAAATACGCCTCTGCTTTTTTTGCTGTTCCTCTAGGGTCTCTTTCGTAAGGATCTTTTTTTACAGCATCCAAAATATCACAAAAAATGTTTAGAGTTGTATGAGAGTTGAATGGATCTATAATTGGTCTCTCTAAATCAGGTTTTAAAATCATATCTGACTCATTTATTGCTTTCCACCCAGCAATTGAAGAACCGTCAAAAAACACACCTTTATCTAACATATCTTCATCAACAACAGTCGAGTCCATAGTTAAATGTTGAAGTTTACCTTTTGGATCGGTAAACCTTAAATCAACAAACTCAACTTGCTTATCTTTCATAAGCTTTAATATGTTTTTTGAACTCATTAAATTTCCTTAAATAAATTGTTTTAATTTCGTGATGAACATATATAAGGAGCTTTTTAATAGTAATATTAAAAATATATATCAGCTATGCATTAATCACATATATACAATTAAAACTTGAAATGAGAGAAGCAAACACATTCGATTTATCTTTATTAATTTTATTAGCTATAATTTGGGGTTCTGCCTTTTTTAACATCAAAATAGCCACTTATTCTTATGATCCTTTTACACTTGCTTTGGTCAGAGTAATTTTTGCAAGTATTCCTTTAATTTTTTTATGTAAATTTAAAAAAATTAAAATTGAAGCTTTTAGTAAAAATTGGGAACTTTATGCTTTGATAGGTTTATGTAATATTGCAATTCCTTTTGTATTAATAGCTGTGGGCACTGCAAAAATCAATAGTTACCTTGCAGCAATGTTAATGAGCACTACCCCTTTGAGTGGATCTATCCTTGCACATTTTTTTATTAAAGATGAAAAGTTATCTTATGCTAAGTCAGTTGGAGTTTTAATCGGTTTTAGTGGAATAATCTTATTATTTTTTGATAAAGTAATAATTAATAGCGAAAATTACATTTACGCTTTAATTACTATTATTGGATCAACGTTTTATTGTATTGGTGGGCTTTTAACTCTAAAATTAAAAAATAAAAAAAATGAGAATGTAACTACTTCAACAACATTATGGTCAGTTATTTTTTTAATTCCTTTCTCATTAGTTTTCGAAACACCTTGGAATTCTAGCCCTTCGTTGATATCGACTTTATCATTATTATACCTAGGGGTAGTAGCTACTGGGCTTGCTTGGTTAATTAGGTTCCGAATTTTAACTGTCAATGGCCTAGTCTTTCAAACTCAAGTAGCATATTTAATTCCTGTTTTTGGAATTTTTTTTGGATTTTTCTTAATGGATGAAATAATTACGTGGAGAGTTTTAATTTCATTGGCTATAATCTTATTAGGAATCTATATTTTTAAAAAAAATAATAAAGGATTAAAATTTAATGGGAACAGAGTCAATTGAAGCTAGCTTTTTATCAATCTTTGCTTTAATAAGTTTTTTTATTTTCTTAATAGTAAGTAAGCATTCATATAAAATAGGGAACGGAGTTTTGCTTGATAAAGATTTTTCAAAACCTCAGGCTTTTCATTTATTTCCAGTCACAAGAAGTGGAGGGATAGCTACTATTTTATCTTTATCTATTTTTTTTAGTATTTATTATTTAATTTTTTCAAAGATTTTATATGATTATATTTTTCTAAGTTATTCGATGTTTTTTATAGGATTTTTAGACGACCTAAAAATAAACATTAAACCATTTAAAAGATTATTGATGATGATAATCATATTATTTATTTTAATTTTCTTTTTACCAATCAAAATTTTTAATATTGATATTCCATTTCTATCATCATTATTAAATAACAATTTTTTTTCTTCAATATTTGCTCTTATATGTTTTTTATTTATAATTAATGGAGCAAACCTAATTGATGGTTTTAATGGATTACTCGCAATAAATTTAATAATTATTAATATTGTATTAACTTATATAAACATAAATCAAGCTAACTTAGAATTTTCTTTTTTAATAGTAGGTCAAATAATTACATTATTAACTTTTTTATTATTTAATTTTCCAAGACCAAAAATTTTTCTAGGAGATAGTGGTGCGTATTTAATGGGGTCTTTAGTATCATTAAACGTTATAATTACAAATAATTTAAATCCAGACATCTCATCATTTTTTTACTGTACATTGTTATTTTATCTTTTTTTTGAAGTTTTTTTTTCATTCTTTAGAAAACTATCTCAAAAAAAATCACCAATTCATCCTGATCAAAAACATCTACACATGTTAAGCTTTTATAAAATTTCCTCAATTTATGGAAAAGATAAAGGTAATTTTATCAATTCATTAATCATAAATATCATTTATTTTGTGCTAATAATCCCAGGTATCTATTTTGCAAATAACCCAAAAATTAGCATGTATTGGTTTTTTATACTTCTGTTAATTTATTTGTTTTTTTATTCAAGACTTTATCATTTAACAAAAAATTAAATTGATATATAAAAAATACGATTAATTAAAAGGGCAAGTGGCGGAATTGGTATACGCGCTGGTCTTAGAAACCAGTGCCGCAAGGCTTAAGAGTTCGAGTCTCTTCTTGCCCACCATAAACTATGAAAATTGAAATACAGTCCAAAAAAGGATTAAGAACTGTCTTATCTATTAATGTAGATAAAAAAACTATTCAAAATAAAATGAATGAAAGACTTGCTGAGCTTCAAAGAGAAGTTTCTTTAAAAGGTTTTAGGCCTGGAAAAGTTCCTCAATCAGTTATTAAAAGCCAATTTGGAAAGTCGATCTATGGAGAGGTAATTGACAAAGTTCTTAGAGAAACTTCAACCAAAGCAATTTCAGAAAAAAAATTAAAAGTTGCTGGTCAACCTAAAATTGACTTAAAACAATTTGGAGAGGGTAAAGATTTAAATTATGAATTACTAATTGACTGTTTACCAAAAATTGAATTGAAACCTTTAAATAATTTTAAAGCAAACGATTATAAAATTAAAATTGAAAATCAAACTATAGATGAAAAATTAAAAGAAATCTCTAAGCAAAACAAACGTTTTGAAGATAAAAAAGACAATGAGAAAGCAATGATGGGAGATCAAGTAATATTTGATTATTCAGCGACGGTTGATGGAAATAGTTTTGAAGGAAGTGAAGGAAAAGGTGTGCAAATTGAACTAGGTAAAGATTTATTTTTGAAGGGATTTGATAAACAATTGGTTGAAACAAAAAAAGGAGAGATAAAAATAGTAAATGCAACTTTGCCTGCTAATCATCCAAAAAAAGAATTAGCAAATAAAGATACAAAATTTAAATGTAAGATTATAAATGTTAAAAAATCAGTGGAGAATAAAATAGATGATAAATTTGCAACTATGATGGGAGCAAAAGATATTAATGATTTGAGATCGTTAATTGAGAAACAAATCTCTAGTCAATATACTCAAGCTTTAAACTCTATAACAAAAAAAGAAATATTAGATCAAATTGAGAAGACACATGTTATAGATCTACCAAAAAATCTTATAGATCAGGAATTAGAACTTATTACAAGAAATCTAAAACCTGAGGACAAAGAAAAACACAAATCTAGGAATGAAAAATTAGCAAAATCAAGAATAAAACTTGGTCTTATTTTAAATGAATTGGGTGAAAAAAATAATCTTAAAGTTTCAGAAAATGAGGTGCGTGCAGAAATTCAAAAACAAATTAAAGGGATGCCCGGACAAGAAAAAATGGTAATTGATTATTACCAAAAAAATCCAAGTGCCACCCAAAGCCTAAAAGGATCTTTGTATGAGGAAAAAATAATTGAATTAATAAAATCAAAAATTAAACTTAACTCTAAACAAATCAAGATTAAAGAAGCGGAGAAAATTATTGCTGACTTTAACCATCAAAATATAGATGATAATCAGTCGTCAAAAACTAAATCTTCTAGCAAGGGTCTGACTAAATCAAAAAAAATTAGTAAAAAGTAATCAATAGTTGTATAAACCAATAATGAGTCGTGATTTTAATGAAAAAATGAACAGCCTAATTCCTATGGTTGTTGAGCAGACTAGCAAAGGGGAACGAGCTTACGATATCTATTCAAGACTTTTAAAGGAAAGAATTGTATTTCTAGTTGGCCCTGTTAATGATGCTGTAGCTTCATTAGTAACTGCACAACTTCTTTTTTTAGAATCGGAAAATCCAAACAAAGAAATTAATTTTTACATTAATAGCCCAGGAGGTTTGGTCACCGCGGGGTTAGGAATTTATGATACTATGCAATATATTAATTCTCCAGTTTCAACATTATGTATTGGCCAAGCTTCATCTATGGGATCTTTCTTGTTAGCAGCAGGTGAAAAGGGAAAAAGGTATTCTTTACCTAATTCAAGAATAATGGTTCATCAACCTTCCGCAGGTTTTCAAGGTCAAGCCACTGATATTCAAATTCATGCCAAGGAAATTTTATCATTAAAAGAAAGACTTAATAATATTTATTCTAAGCATACGGGCAAGTCAGTCAAAGAGATTTCGGAAGCTTTAGAAAGAGACAATTTTATGACTGCAGAGGAAGCAAAAAAATTTGGTTTAATTGACTCTGTTGTGGAAAAAAGAAAATAAAGCACTAGATATAGCGAATATCACAACTTCAGCTTGATAAGAAAATAATAGAGATTTATATTATAAATATTGATTCGTTATGTCTGAAAAAAATAGCAAAAACATTTTGTACTGCTCCTTTTGTGGAAAAAGCCAACACGAAGTAAGAAAGCTTATTGCAGGTCCTACAGTTTTTATCTGCGATGAGTGTGTTGAACTTTGTATGGATATAATAAAAGAGGAGAATAAAAGTTCTCTTGTTAAACATCAAGATGGAGTACCTTCTCCTAAGGAAATATGTGGAGTTCTTGACGAATATGTAATTGGTCAGAGAATTGCTAAAGAAATTTTGTCTGTAGCTGTCCATAATCATTACAAAAGGCTAAACCATGAAACAAAAAACAATAAAGACGTTGAACTCTCTAAATCAAATATTTTATTAGTTGGCCCAACTGGATGTGGAAAAACTTTATTAGCACAAACTCTAGCTAGAATTTTAGACGTTCCCTTTACCATGGCAGATGCTACTACACTAACTGAGGCAGGTTATGTAGGAGAAGATGTTGAAAATATAATTTTAAAACTTTTGCAATCTGCTGATTATAACGTAGAGAAAGCTCAAAGAGGTATAGTTTATATAGATGAAGTTGATAAAATTAGCAGAAAATCTGAAAATCCCTCAATAACTAGAGATGTTTCAGGAGAAGGTGTTCAGCAAGCACTACTTAAAATTATGGAGGGAACAATAGCGAGTGTACCTCCTCAAGGCGGAAGAAAACATCCTCAACAGGAATTTTTGCAAGTAGATACAACAAATATTTTATTTATTTGCGGCGGAGCTTTCGCTGGACTAGATAAATTAATTGATAGTAGAGGAAAAGGAAGCTCTATTGGTTTTGGTGCAAAAGTTCAAAGCTACAAAGAGCAACCACTTTCACAAATTATGAAAATGCTTGAACCGGAAGATTTAATTAAATACGGTTTAATACCTGAGTTTATTGGAAGAATGCCTATAATAGCTACACTAGATGATTTAGACGAAAAATCACTTGTAAAAATATTGATGGAGCCAAAAAATTCTTTAATAAAACAATATAAAAGACTATTTGAATTTGAAGATGTTGAATTGGAATTTAAAGAAGAAGCTATATTAGAAATTGCAAAAAAAGCGATTACAAAAAAAACTGGAGCTAGGGGATTGAGATCAATCTTAGAAAATATTTTATTGAAGACAATGTTTGAATTACCTGATATGGAAAATGTTATAAAGGTAACTGTAGATAGCTCAGCCGCTAAAGGAACCTCAGAGCCCATTGTCACATACGGTAAAAAAACATCAACATCTGTAGCATAATTTAAATTTGTTCCTTGAAATTATTGAATTTATTGCCATATTAATCATATGAAAGCTTCTTATTTAAAGCCACTCCTACCTCTTAGAGATATTGTGATATTTCCTTCAATGGTAGTGCCATTATTTGTTGGTAGGGAAAAATCAATCAAAGCTTTACAAGAGGTAATGAAATCAGATAAATCAATAGTCTTAGTTACTCAAAAAAATTCAGAAACTGATGATCCAATAGGAAAAGACTTATATCAATTTGGATGTCTTAGTAAGGTTCTTCAATTATTAAAATTACCCGACGGTACAGTGAAAGTATTAGTTGAAGGTGAAAAAAGGGTAAAAATTTTAAAACATACTGAGAATGACTCAAGTTTTTTAACTTGTGAAGTTGAAGTTGCAGATGATCAAAATTTATCAAAAGATTTAGAGCCTTTAGCTGTGGGTCTAATCAAAAAGTTCGAAAGACTTCAAGTATTGAATAAAAAAGATTTCAACGAAGGTGCAAGTAATTTAAAAAACTTAAAGAATCCTTCTCAAATTGCCAATAACATTTCATCAAATTTAAATATTCAAATATTTGAAAAACAAGAATTATTAGAAATCGTAGATCTTAAAAAAAGGCTAGAAAAAATTCATTCGTTAATTGAAAAAGAAACAAGTGTTTTATCTGTTGAGAAAAAGATACGTGGAAGAGTAAAAAATCAAATGGAGAAAACTCAAAGGGAATATTATCTGAATGAGCAGTTAAAAGCTATTCAGAAAGAATTAGGAGAAATTGATGAAGGAAAAGATGAGCTTTCTTCTTTGTCAAAAGCTATTTCAGAAGCTAAAATGCCTAAACTTGCTAAAGAAAAATGCCTATCCGAACTAAAAAAACTTAAGTCAATGAGCCCTATGTCTGCTGAGGCAACAGTTGTTAGAAATTATCTTGATTGGATGACAGAACTTCCTTGGTCAAACAAATCTAAAATAAATACTGATTTAAATGATGCTCAAAAGATTTTAGATGAGGACCATTATGGTTTAGAAAAAGTCAAAGAAAGAATTATTGAATTTTTAGCAGTTCAAAAAAGAATTCAAAAAATGAAAGGACCAATATTATGTTTAGTAGGCCCTCCTGGAGTTGGAAAAACATCTTTAGGAAAATCTATAGCAAAAGCAACAAATAGAAAATTTATCAGAATATCTTTAGGCGGAATAAGAGATGAAGCTGAAATCAGAGGTCATAGAAGAACTTATATAGGCTCGTTACCTGGAAAAATAATTCAAATGATGAAAAAAGCTGGCACTAAAAATCCACTTTTCCTTCTTGATGAAATAGATAAAGTAGGAAATGATTATAGAGGAGATCCATCTTCTGCATTATTAGAAGCCCTAGATCCTGAACAAAATAAAGAGTTTAATGACCACTATCTTGAAGTTGATTATGATTTATCCGATGTGATGTTTGTTACAACAGCTAACACTTTAAATATTTTACCACCGTTACTAGATAGGATGGAAGTTATCAGATTGTCCGGCTATACTGAAGATGAAAAAGTAAATATTTCACAAAAATTTCTTATTCCAAATCAAAGTAAAAATAACGGATTGAAAAAAGAAGAGTGGAAAATAAGCGAAAAAATTATAAGGAGAATTGTAAGAAATTATACAAGAGAGTCTGGAGTAAGAAACTTGGAAAGAGAAATTTCAAAAATTGCTAGAAAACTCGTGAAGAAAATAGACAATAATGAAAAAGTAAATAACCCAATAGACGAAAAGGACCTAAAAGATTTACTAGGAGTACAAAAATTTAATTATGGAGAAATTGAAGAAGAAAATAGAGTAGGTGTAGTGACCGGATTAGCATGGACAGAAGTAGGGGGTGAAATTCTTAAGATAGAGTCGGCAATAATGCCCGGAAAAGGAAAAATGCAAATTACTGGAAAACTAGGAGATGTGATGCAAGAGTCGGTTAAAGCAGCGAAATCATATATAAGATCAAAAAGTTTAGATTACGGTATAATTCCACCCATTTTTGATAAAAAAGATTTTCACATTCATGTACCTGAAGGAGCAACACCTAAAGACGGCCCTTCAGCTGGCGTAGGTATGGTAACTTCGATAATATCAGCTATTACTGAAATTCCAGTTAATAAAGATGTTGCTATGACTGGTGAAATTACTTTAAGAGGATTAGTTCTTCCTATTGGAGGTCTAAAAGAAAAATTACTGGCTGCACATAGAGCTGGAATTAAAAAGGTTTTAATTCCAGTAGAGAACAAAAAAGATTTGATAGAAGTCCCTAAAACTATTTTAGAGTCTATGGAAATTATACCAGTAAAAAATGTAGATGAAGTTTTGAAAGTAGCTTTAACTAAACCACTCAAAAGAGTTGAATGGGTTGAAGTTGATCAAATAACTGGCAAAAACAAAGGAAAAAACAAAAAAGAAGAGATTAGTACGCATTAATCTATCCAAATCTCAAACTTATTTTTATTTATAACAATATATTCTGGAAGATTATTAATTCCAACTTTTTCTAGCGCGACACTTTCAGTCCATTTTTTTAGATTTTTTTTATCAGCTTTGTGATCATACATAACTTTTTTGTTTTTTATTAAAGATTTTAATTTTTCTAAATCATATCCGCTCTCTTCGTATTCAAGATGATGCAAAAAGTTTCTCAACTTATAATCCATTTCTTCAGCTGACATCATATTAGTAAAATGCCAACCACCAGACTCAACAAAACCTAAGTTAAAGTATTTCTTGTTATCAAATAAAATATCAAGTCTCCAAAAAGGATATTTTTTTGTTTTAATATTTCTTAACCACTGTGGACTTATTAAATGTTTTATTTTACAAACTTTGCTACCCATCCAGTAAAAATTTGGATATTGTAAATTAAGTTTGTAATAAAACATTTTTTGTTTAAAAATAGTAATCTTTCGCTTGTATGCAAAATTTTCTAAATTTGGTATTTCATCAAGATCATTAATTATTACCAAATCATCTTCAGAAAATTTTTCCAATTGTTTAAAAATAAAATTTCTCTGATAATTCTCTCTTTTTGCGGCATTATCTAAAATTTTATTTTTTTTAATCTCTTTACTTTGCTCTTTATTTATAATGTAAAGATCTGATGGTTGGTTTTCAACTACCACATATTCAATTTTATCTTTAAATTTTTGAAATTTATTTATATCAAAATTTAATTTTTTTGGTCGACCGCTATGATTAAATTTTGCTTCACAAATTATAAATTTAGAAACAAATTTATCTAAGGTATGAAGTCGAAGATCTAAAATCATATCTTCATTGAAATACATAAAAGTGTCAATTATTTTCATCTATTCTAAATTTCTAACTTAACCAATCTTTATATTTTTCCAAATTAGATTGAACATATTGAGGTAGATTTACATTTTTTACGATTTTAAGTTTTTTCTCTCCCTTCCACTTATTAGCTCTCATATCTACTTGATAATCATAAACAGCTCTATTCTCTTTTACCATTCTTTCAAGGTCAATAGTGTTCAAACCACTTTGTTCAAACTCATAATGATGGGCAAAATTTAGCAATTTTTTTTGCAAATCTTTTGGCTTTCTAATACAAGTAAAATGCCATCCGCCATCATTTATAAAAGTTAAATTAGAATATTTTTTTTTTGAAAAAAAAACGTCTATTCTCCACTTTGGATAATTTTTACCTTTTATATTCCTAAGCCATTGTGGCCCTAAAAAATTTTTATATTTTATACCTTTTGTTCCTTGCCAAGTAAAATTTTCATATAACAAATTAAGTTTATAAAAAAACATTTTCTGTTCAAAGATAAGTATTTTATTATCAATGTTAGATAAGTTAACTCGATCAATATTCGGTATTTCATCTAAATCACTTATTAAGATTAAATCGTTATCAGAAATATTTTTTAATCCTCTTTTTAAGCTCTCTCTTTGAAAGTAATCTCTTGCCATTCCATTAAGAATTAATTTATCACCTTTTTTCCTATTTGAGTCATCTGCTTTAACTTTTAATATTTTTTTTGGTTGTTTATCTACAATTATGTAAGTGATTTTATCTTTAAATTTTTTAAAATTATTTATATCAAAATTTAATTTTTTTTTATTACCATTATGCGAGTAAGTTGCCTCAGTAATGACAAATTTTTTAACATAATTATTTAAAATATTTAGTCTTAAATCTAGCAGGAGATCTTCATCAAAATACATGAAGCAGTCATATATATTCATCATATTTGAGTTATAATAAAATATAATATAAGTAAATATTAATTAAGATCTTATGAGAAAGAAAATTATTATCACTGGTGGCTTAGGGTATATAGGTACGGAGCTTTGTAAGCTTTATTCTGGAGTAAGCTGGCATCATAATATAGCAATAATTGATAATAGGTTCATTTCTGAACGAGTTTCGCAGCTTAGAAAATGGAACATGGAATTCGTACATGGAGATATTTTAGATAAAGACTTATTATATAAATATTGCCATGATGCTGATATTGTTCATCATCTAGCTGGGATTACAAAAGTTCCAAGAACAAAAAGTGAGTCCAATATTGTTCAAGATCAAAAAATTAAATCTGTCAGCGAACAAGGAACTCAAAACATTTTAGACGTTATTAACGATAATTGTAAAATCATTTTCCCTTCAACACATGTTGTTTATGAGGGAATAAAAGATGTAAGAACTGATATCACTGAAGACGAAGATACAAAACCGGTGCTATCATACTCATCTTCAAAAGCTATAAATGAAAAACAGCTAAAAGACTCAGGTAAAAATTATATTATTTTAAGATTAGGATCTGTTTATGGATATTCAACTGATGCTATGCGAATTGATATAATGCCTAATCTATTTTCTAAAATTGCTTCTCAAAACGGAACAATAAGATTATTTGCTGGCGGCAGACAAATTAAAAGTTTAGTCCCTCTAATTGATGTTGCAAGATGCTTCAAATTTATGGAAGAAAAACAAGATATCAATAAAGAAACATTTAATCTAACAAAAGACACAATTACAGTAAAAGAAGTCGCTGAACTTTGTAAAAAATTTAATCCAAAGATAATTTTAAAAGAAACAAATGATGAAATTCCTAACTTAGGTTTTTCTTTATCAAACAAAAAACTTTTTAAAGCCGGTTTCAATTTTTTATATAATCTTGATAAAAATATTGAGGAAATGATTAAAAAGTGGTCAAAACAAAGTCTTACTAATGACCTAGAATTTGTACGTAACGGAGAAAATTTATTTGAGGATGAAAGAGGTTCTATAAGTAATCACGAGTTAACTGAGCCTATAAATTTAATAGGGTTGATTGAGTCAAAAAAAGGAACAATTAGAGCAAATCATTATCACCCCCAACAAGAACAAAAATGCTTATTTACTAAAGGACAAATTATAGAAATATTTCAAGATATTATAAATCCAAACTCACCAAAAATTACACAAGTTGTTAATGCTGGACAGTTGTCGGTAATAAAACCAAATGTTGCTCACACTATGGTTTTCACTAAAGACACAACTTTTTTGAATTTAGTTAGAGGGGAAAGGGATCATGAAAATTATGGAATTACTCATACGATAAAACATGTTTTTGTAGATGAGAAAGAAAAAAATGCACTTTTAAAATATTACAAGTTTGAGTGTAGATCATGTGGAAATTCTGATTTAAAAAGAGTTGTTTCTTTAGGATATCAACCACTTGCAAACAATCTATTAAAAAAAAAACAAGAAAAGTGTGAACTGTACCCGCTCGAAGTAAATTATTGTAGTAAATGTCACAATTGCCAGCTTTCAATTTCTATAGATCCAAAAAAAATGTTTTCAAATTATTTATACACTTCCTCAACTTCTAAAGTATTCAGAGACCATTTCGTAAAAGCAGCAAATAAATATTTCAAGGATTTAAAATTAAATAAAAAAAATTCATATATCATAGATATTGGAAGTAATGACGGTGTGGCACTTAAACCATTTTTAAATTTAGGTTTTAAAAAAGTTCTAGGAATAGAGCCGGCAAAAAACTTAGCAAAAATAGCAAATAAAAATAAGATAAAAACATTTAATGGATTTTTAGAGAAAAAAAATCTAAATAAAATAAAAAAAAACGCGGATCTCATTTTAGCTTCAAATGTATTTGCGCATTCTGACAGGTTAAAAGAAATGGCTGAGTGCATGTTAAAGCTTTTAAGTAAAAAAGGAACAATTATTATTGAAGTGCAATATTTAGTAAACACTCTTAAAGATTTAACTTTTGATAACATCTACCATGAACACTATAATTATTGGTCACTTACTTCTTTAATTAATTTTTTTAAACAATTTGAGGCAAAAATTACAAACGCTGAAATAGTTAATACTCATGGTGGATCATTAAGAGTTTATATAAAAAAAGACAAAAAAGCTAAAATTGAAAACAATGTAAAGCAAATACTTAAAGAAGAGGAGAATTTTGGTATCAAAAAATTTGAAACATATAAAAAATTTGGAGAAAAAGTTTATAAAATAAGGGAAAATGTTAGAAAAAATATAAAAAAACTTAAAGATAAAAACAAAATTATTATTGGGTATGGAGCTCCAGCAAAGG
>CACKCM010000010.1 GCA_902598735.1 uncultured Pelagibacteraceae bacterium
TTTAATCTTCAAAGAATACCAAAAAATATATTGAACTCTAATTCAACATTTGGTCTTTCCTATGTATATGGACCGTGGACGAATGATGAGTTTTTAAATAGATTAAAAGAAACATCTAAGGCATGGGATGTTAATTATGTAAGACTTTTAACCGATTGTAATTTGGGAAGAACTGAGCAGCTGAAATCCCATAATAATTTGTCAGAAAAACTACAAAGTATAGGAGTTATCACAGACATAGGAGAAAACAAAGATAAATTTTTTCATCAGTTAAAATTTCACGGTACTCGTATAGAAGCTGAAGAATTGTGGGACGAGGGTAAATGTTTTTTACAAACATATAATGTTTTTTGGGATACTACTGGACATGAACTCAACAATAAATCTTATTGCTATCCATGTGACTCAGTTACAGTTCTTCAAGAAGATAATTCTCAAAATGATGCTGAAAGAAAATTTAATCCAGGAAAATGGGGAACAGTTACAAATGATCAGGTAGAAAGATTGTATAAAGAGAAATGGAAAAAATTTTTTGATACTAGAGAAAATTGTTCTGCTTGTTTATTTATGAAAAATAATAGAAAAGTTAAAGAACTTAAAAATTACAATTTCGAGAAAAATAAAATTTCTTTAAAAAAGAATATAGAGCATATTAATTTTCCTTAATACATTAGATTTTAATCTTATTTAAAGCATTGTTCTTAAATATATTTGACTCTCGTATATAACGCCTTACCATCTGCGTTGTTTTATGGCCAGTCATTGCCATAATACTTCTTTCATCTGCCCCATACTCTGCAGCAACTGTTGCAAAACCTGATCTTAAACTATGTCCTGAAAAATTTTTATTTTCTATTCCTGCTAGACTTAAACAATCTTTAATTATTAATACTACCGTTTGATCTGTTAATCTATGTTTAGTTAGTTTTGAGCCTTTAGAAAATCTTCTAAAAATTGGACCAGTTTTAATTTTAGATAATTTTAACCACATTTTTAAACTTTTAACTGGACAATATTTTTCATTAGCGAAGTAGGGAAGACCTTTTACTAAACCTTCTCCAAATTGATCTGTTTTGGATTTTCTTAAGGTTATTTTTACACCTTCTTCTACAAAATCTAAGTCTTCATGATCAATAGAAATTAATTCTGTGCGTCTAAATCCTCCGCCAAAACCTATGAGTATTAAGGTTTTATTTCTTAATTTTTTAATATCATCAATCTTTTGATCATCTATTACATTAATTATTTGCTTTAAATGATTGATTAATATAGGTTTTTTTCCTGTTTGAATGCTGCCTTTTTTTCTTTTTATGCCCATTAAATTTTCTATGATAGCTGGATGCTTAGTATCTAGATAATGTCCTTTAAGTTTATGGACCATTCCAATTGCTACTAATCTTCGTCTCAAAGTGCTTACTTTACAATTTTCTGATAAATTTGTTAAATATAATGATACTGTTCTTGGATCTGTGGGCATTGAATTAAAACCGTGTTTTGTACAAAAAGATCCAAAATCTCTAAAATCAGACTTGTAAGCTCTAAGAGTGTTTCCAGCTTTAGAGTTTCTTAGATTGTCTAATGTATTCTCATGAAGTTTTTTAAGATTTGTAACTATATCATTCATACTATTACTATTGATAACAATTAATTATCATTAGTAATATATTAAGTGATTTTGGATGTCAATACATATAATTTAGATGTTCATGATTAAATTTATTCTTCCGATAGTAGTATTTATCGCTGCTGTTTATGGAATTTCCTATTTCTGGACTAACTCGGGCTCAAAAGGCAAAAAAATGATAAGTTTAGGCTTATTAATATGCCTTACAATGGGTATATCTTTAACAACTTACCTAATTTTTGACTAATGAAGCTAATAGGTACTGAATTTCAAGTGAAAGTGTGGGCTTATTTGAGGAAAATACCTCGTGGAAGCGTTAAAACCTACTCTGAAGTGGCAAAAGGTATAGGAAAACCACTTGCTGTAAGAGCTGTGGCCAATGCTATAGGAAAAAACCCCTGTGCTCCTGAAATACCTTGCCACAGAGTTATAAGATCTGACGGATCTCTGGGAGGCTATTCAGGCAAGGGAGGCGTTAAAACAAAGAGATTTTTACTAAAAAAAGAGGGTATAAAGCTCTAGAATTGTTATTTGACGCGCGATCGGGTCTATTGACCCCTATTTCACTATATTTTTTATCCACACACCAGTCAGTTGTACTCTAAAAGTAATGATTGCAAAAAAAACAACCTCTATGACCGTTTAAACGGTATATTCAGTAAACGCAAAGCTCTTAGAATTGTTAATTATAAATGCTTTTAGAGTGGTCTAAAACACACAATTTTACATGATTTTAGCCTATAGTAATTTAACATTTTATCGTTTGTTATGATCAATCCTCATTTTAAATACCTTTTCTTGAAAAATTTCTTATTTTTTATCAATATTAAGCGTTATTTTTCAATATCTATCTGTATTTTCTCTCTAATATATAAATAGTACTTACTTATTTTTTAATATTTTGCTTAAACTATTTAATGTAAGTAATTGTATTTATTGAAAATATTTAAGACTTAAATATACAACAAATGGGATAGTTATAAACGACATTAGTGTGGAAGTGACTATAACGCTAGCAATACTATCGACTACCCTTTTCTCTGAATACATAGAACCCACTAAGTAAGTTAAAATTGCACTTGGCATAGCAGATTGAATTAAAAGTACCCCAGCAGGCAATCCAGTGAGGTTTAAATATTTAATTAAACCAAAGCCAATTATGGGACCAATTATAATTCTTACACCGCTTAAAATAGATGCATTCAGCCATGATACTACTTTTAATTTTGTCAATGCAATTCCCAAGGACATTAGAACCATAAATATTGTAGCGTAGGTTAATAAAAACGTAGTGTTAACTACAAAGCCAGGGACCTCCCAATCATAATATAAAACAATCACAGCCGCTATTATCCCGTAAATAGGCATGTTAGTAATTAATATTTTCAGAGAAAAACTTTTTTTTGCTAAAAGAACCCCTAGCGTGAAGTGAAGCAAGATAATTACTGATGCTATAGCTGAGGCTATACCTAAACCCTCTGTACCATAGGCAAATAAGCAAATTGGTATACCCATATTACCAGTATTTGGCAATATTAATGGAGGAAGTTCACTTACAAAATCCTTTTTCATTAAAACAAGAACAATTAAGCCTACTAAAGCAAACCCTCCTATTATAATTAAAGCATAGGTAAAATATTCTATAAATGTTTCTAAAGTTACGCCTGTTGATGTAATAGTGTAGAAAATCATTGCAGGAGTACCCACATTACCAGCCAATGTAGTTATAAAATCGGTGTTAAAATTTGGATCTTTTTTTCCAAGGTAATAGCCTATACCAATTACAAAAAATACTGGAAGTATGACGTCTATCAGTTTGATATAGAGTTCCATTAAACTCTTACATCAGATTTTCGAGGCTTTCTCAACTTATTAGTTTTATAATTAATGGCTGTTTCGAACTCCATTAATCGCTTATGTATTGATCTTAGTTCTGTAATTCTTGTCCAATTATATAGAAATACAGAAAAAGCGTCCTTTACCTCACCAAATGCATTTACTACTTGCATCATAATGCCCAAAGTGAACGCTGCAGTAAACAATCCTGGTGCCATTATTAAAAATGGCACTATTACAAATAATTGTCTGTACCAAATAGCCCATAAATCAAAATATCCGTAGTGTAAAAATAACTTATGGTAATTGAATTTTATTCCAGTAAATAATTGTAAAATCGTAGGAGCTTGAACATAGTTTTTTCTGTCGTCCTCACCGTAAACTAATTCTTTTCTAAAAGCAGCTTCAACCTTTTGATTGTTATATTCGAGACCAGGTAATTTTATTCCAACTAGCCAACTAATAAGTATTCCACCTAAACTTAGTGTAAGCGCTACCCATACTAAAGATCCGGATACATTGTTTAAAAAAGGAACAGTAACATTTGAAGATAGAACCCATAAAATTGGTATGAATGCTATTAATGTCATAATAGCTTTAACGACCTGCAATCCAATTGACTCTACAATTTTTGCAAAGTTCATACAGTCTTCTTGAATTCTTTGAGATGAACCTTCTACTTTTGCCTCAGTTGCCCTCCAATATGGCATATACGAAAACGTCATAGCCTCTCTCCATCTGAATGCCCATAGCCTAGTAAACCAATTAGTAAAAGCAAAAAGTGTTACGTACGGAAGTGCTATATATAAAAATCTTTTAATTGACTCCCAAAACTCAGATATTTCACGTTTCTCAGCTGTTTGGAGAATATCATAAAAATCTTTATACCAACTATTGAAGAGAACATCCAAATAGGTTTGCAACACTAGCAAAGAAATGATAAAAAAACCTCCTCCGTAGGACCAATAAAACCATTTTTTATCTCTAAAAAAACTTCTCCACATATTTAATCTTTAAGAAAATTATCTGCGTATGATTTTATAACAAATTCTTTCTTATTAGGTTCAATAACATTATAAGATATATTATTTTTTTCAGCGTATTCTATAGCTTTTTCTTTTGATGGAAACTTAAGAATAACTTCTTCTAGGGTATCCGTCGATGTCTCCCACCCCATTAAAGGATTAATTGAGGGATCTTTGGTTATAAATTCTAATACCCAATTTTTAAGTTTGCCCCTGCCTGATTGCATCGCAGTTTTAGCAGGAATATAAATTTTAGCTTTTTTCATGTTTATAATGGTCGGGGCGGCAGGATTTGAACCTGCGACCCTCTGGTCCCAAACCAGATGCGCTACCAGGCTGCGCTACGCCCCGAACGTCTGTTTTATAGGTTAATTAAGTGATTTTGGCAATTGAAAGATAGTCTCTATAGAAGTAAATAATACCAATGATACAGCATATTACAAAACCATTTAAATATTTTTTTAAACTTGAAGCTGCTTCTGGGTTAGTTTTGTTATTTGCTGCAATACTAGCACTTATAATTAGTAATGGTGGTCTAAGTGAAATTTATTTTTCTACCCTAGAAAAATATATCACACTTGGTACTAAAGAATTTGGACTTAAACTAAGTGTTCTTCATTGGATAAATGATGTTCTGATGGCTATATTTTTCTTTTTTGTTTCATTAGAGATAAAAAGAGAATTTATTCAGGGAGAATTATCTAATCCAAAACAAGCTATGCTACCTATTATTGGTGCAGTCGGAGGGATGGCGGTGCCGGCATTATTCTATATTCTTGTAAACTATTCTGACAGCACAACATTAAATGGTTGGGCTATACCTTCAGCTACAGATATTGCTTTCTCTTTAGGAGTTTTATCGTTATTAGGTAAAAGGGTTCCAATTTCGCTTAAAGTTTTTTTGACTGCTCTAGCAATTATTGATGATTTAGGGGCAATTGTTATTATTGCCTTCTTTTATTCTGGAAATATTGAAGCAAAATATTTAGTTCTGATGTTATTATCTTTGATTGTTTTAATAGCTCTTAATAAATATAAAATAAAAAGTTTTATACCTTTCTTTATTGTAGGAATTTTTCTGTGGGATTTTACTCATCAGTCAGGAATACATGCTACAATTGCAGGTGTTCTTTTAGCCTTAACAATTCCACATAACAAAAATAAGAGTAAAGAGTCAATGCTACTTAAATTAGAACATGGATTGTCACCTTATGTAGCTTTTGGAATAATGCCACTTTTTGCTTTTGCAAATGCAGGAGTTTCACTTGATGGACTTACTTTTGCTACTTTGTTAAATCCTGTGCCTCTTGGAATTGTTTTAGGTCTATTTTTTGGAAAACAAATTGGTGTTTTTGCCCTCTCTTATATATCTGTTAAACTTAAATTTGCAGATAAACCATCCGGTTCTACTTGGTTAGCTCTTTATGGAGTTTCAATATTAACAGGTATTGGATTTACAATGAGTTTATTTGTTGGAAATTTGGCTTTTGTAAATAATTTAGAATATATGGATGGAGTTAAAATTGGAGTGTTAGCTGGCTCGCTTCTTTCTACACTCTTTGGATATTTCTTACTGCTATTTTCTTCTAAGAAATGATCAATAAAGATATCATTAGACTAGCTTCTAATACTTCAAATGTAGGTCTTAAAAAAAAATATTCACACAAGATAACTTTAAAAAATTCAACATGTGGTGACGAAATTACCTTAGAGTTAATAGTAGATAAAAAAAAAATAAGCTCAATGAAATACGAAACTATATCCTGTGTATATTGTGAAGCCTCAGCAAGTCTTCTATCGAGAAAAATAAAAAACGTTAGATTAAAAGATATTAAGAATGATTTAATAACCTTAAAAAAAATATCATTAAAAAAAAATATAGAAATTCCTAAAAGGTTATCTGATTTCGAAAAATTACTAAATAGCGACAATTTGAATAGACTTAAATGTATATTTTTGCCAATTGATGCAGTATTAAAAGTATTAAAATCATGAAAAAAATATTCATTATTTTATTTATGTTCAGTTTTTTTTCAAAAGTTATAGCTGGGAATAACGGCACCGCTTATGATTACGAATTTAATAGCATAGATGGAGACTTAATCAAACTAAGTCAGTACAAAGGAAAGGTCATTGTAGTAGTAAATGTTGCGAGTAGATGTGGTTACACACCTCAATACGAAGACCTTCAAACATTGTGGTCTGAATATAAAAGTAAAAATTTAGTTGTTTTAGGGATCCCCACTAATAACTTCAGACAAGAACCTGGAAGCAATAAAGAAATAAAAAACTTTTGTGAAACAAATTTTGGAATTACATTTCCGATGACGGAAAAGATTAGTGTAATAGGAAATAATTCACATCCATTTTATAAATGGGTAAGAAAAGATTATGGTATTGGTGCAATACCAAAGTGGAATTTTCATAAAATTATAATTGGAAAAGATGGAAAAGTTGCAGAAACATTTTCCTCAATAACAAAACCTTCATCTAAAAAATTCATTAAAGTAATTGAAAACTTGATTTAGCTAGTAAAACTTAATCCATCATACGCAGGAATTATATTTTTTGGTAAAATTTTTTTTAATTCAAAGTAATCTAAATCCGTATGCAAATTAGTAAGTATAGCTTTTTTAGGTTTGGTTAAATTTATTAAGTTTAAAGCTTCTTCTAAATTAAAATGTGATGGGTGCTTATCAATTTTGAGACAATCTAATATCAGGTAATTAAGATTTTTGAGATGATCTATATTCTTCAAAGATATGTTATTACAATCACTTATATACGCAATTTTATCTATCACGTACCCGGTTGATTTTATTAATCCATGAGTAACTTGAAAGGGTTTGATGATCAATTTTGTATTATTTTTTCTTATAGAAAAACTTTTACCAATTATATTTGCTCTCATAATCGGCTTATAACCTTGCTCCTCAAAGAAACAAAATCTGTAAGATTTTTTTAAAGCTGTGATCGTTCTTCGACTACCATAAATTGGAATCTTTGATTTATTTTTCCAATAAAACGGTCTCATTTCAAATATACCAGCTGTCTGATCTGCATGTTCATGAGTATAAATAATTGAGTCAAGATTTTTAATTTTATTTTTTAAAAATTGATATTTTATATCTGGTGAAGTATCTATACAAACAGACAAATTTCCTTTTTGAATGTGAGCGCAACACCTAGTCCTTAAATTTTTTGGACTTTGTTTAAGATTGCCTCTGTAATTAGTTATCCATGGAGATCCAAGAGAACTTCCACAGCCTAGAATTGTAAATTTACTTTTCAATTTAATTTACCAAACAAATTAAAAAAATTGTTAGTTGTAACTTTTGAAAATTCATCAAATGATAAATTTTTGATTTTAGATAAAAACTTTACTGTATGTATTATGTAACTGGGTTCATTTGGTTTACCTCTTAATGGTACTGGAGCAAGATATGGAGCATCAGTTTCAACTAATATTTTTTCGTTTGGCATATCTCTGAAAGTATTGGCTAAATCCTGAGATTTTTTAAATGTAACTACCCCACTAGCAGAAATATAAGCGCCTAGATCTAATAATTTAAAAGCAAATTCTCGTGATCCAGTAAAGCAATGAATAAGGATTTTAGTTTCTTTTTTTTTCGAATGTTTTTCTAATATTTGTAAAGTTTCTTTTTCTGCAGATCTTGTGTGAACTATTAGTGGCAGATTTTTTTCTTGTGCTGCTGATATGTGTTCCTCAAAAGAATTGATTTGATCTTTCTTTTCAGAATGATTGTAATAAAAATCTAATCCTGTTTCACCAATACCAATAATTTTTTTATTTTTATTAACTTTATTAATTATATCATCACTTTTAATATGTTGATGTGATTTAGCTTCGTGGGGATGAATTCCATAAGTGCCGTAAACACTTGCATAACTATTTACTATCTTAAGTATTTGTTCAAAACTTTTATCTTCTGTCGAAATGGTAAGTATATATTTAATGCCATCTCTATTTGCTCTATCTATTGTTTCGTTTAAAGCGTTTGACATCGGCTCGTAGGTCAGATGGCAATGTGAATCAATTATCATTTTCAATCTTTTTAAATAAAATATCTAAATTTTTTAATTCCAAATTATAGTTAAAAATGTCATCTTTTTTAATATTATCAATTGAAATATCTTTATCAGATAAATTAATAGTATCTAAAACTTTTTTTGTAGAAATCGGTATAATTGGATTTAAAAGAATAGAAATATTCTTTATTTGTTCTAAAATTGTATGTAGAATTGAATTCATTCTTTCAGGATCTTTTGTTTTTAAAGACCATGGTTCTGAATCATTAAAATATTTGTTTGCCTCGAATGAAAAATTAACTACCATTTTAATATATTCATTTAAATTTTGTTTATTTATGTAACTAATTAATTTAGGAATATTGTTTTTTATATTTTCGATTAATTTTATATCATTTTCTTTTAATTTATTTTTCTTAGGTATTTTATTTCTACAATTTTTTTTTATAAAAGAAAAAACTCTTTGGCAAAGATTACCGTAATTGTTAGCCAAATCATTGTTTATACAATTTTTAAGATTTTCCATCGAAATACTTCCATCGTTTCCTAAAGAAACTTCTTTTATTAAATAATATCTTAATTGATCAATTCCATAATCTTTGATTACCTCTATTGGATCTAAAATATTACCAAGTGATTTAGACATTTTCTTATCATCTGAAAGTATCCAGCCATGTCCAAACACTCTTTTAGGTAATGGTAAATTTGCTGCAATCAAAAAAGCTGGCCAGTATATCGCATGAAATCTTAAAATATCTTTTCCAATGATATGAACGTCTGCTGGCCAAAAAGCCTTATATTTTTTATCTTCGGTATCAGGAAAATTTAGTGCGCTTAAGTAATTTGTTAATGCGTCTAACCAAACATAAATAACATGTTTGTTGTTTTGTGGAACTGGAATTCCCCAAGAAAATGATGTTCTGCTGATGGACAAATCTTTAAGCCCCTTTTCTACAAAACTAATTACTTCATTTTTTCTTGATTGAGGCAATATAAAATTCTCATTTATTTTATAGTAATCTAGTAATTTTTTCTGAAACGCAGATAATTTAAAAAAATAAGACTCCTCTTCAACCCATTCTACTTCTGAACCTGAGGTTTTTGATATTTTCCTACCATCTTTTTCTTGGATTTCATCTTTATCATAATAGGCTTCATCTGATACAGAATACCATCCGCTATATTTATCTAAATAAATATCTCCTGATTTTATCAACCTATTCCATATTTCATTGACTGAATTTAAATGTCTTGTTTCAGTCGTTCTTATAAAATCATCATTAGTTAAATTTAATATTTTTGTTAAAGATCGAAAAGTTTGTGATATTTCATCACAAAATTCTTTGGGATCTTTATTATTTTTTTTTGCTTCCTTCTCGATTTTCTGGCCATGCTCATCTGTACCAGTTAAAAAAAAGACATTAAATCCTTCCATTCTTTTAAATCTAGCAAAAATGTCCGCAATAATACTTGAGTAAGCATGACCCATATGTGGTTTACCAGATGGATAATATATTGGCGTTGTTATATAAAAATTTTTATTCATAAAAAAACTTTGTTTCTATAGAGTTTAATAAAGAGTTTGAATTTAGATTATATGCAAAAAAATCGTTTACTGATTTTAACAGAAAAATCCTTTTTTCAATATTCTTTTTAATATTAATTTTTTTATCTTTTAAATAGTAATCAATATAAAATATAATTAAATCCTTATAAATGGTGTCCTTTTCCTTTTTATAATAATTTAAGATTAAGTTTAAATTATTTATAAATTTGTCATTTAAATTTATTTTTTTTTCTAAAAAAAAATTATTAAATTTCAAAAAGAAAGCTGGCGAAATTTCTACTTTATCCGGATTCAGCATGTTTTTTTGATTAAAGTATTTTAATAAAAATAGAGAAATATCAACTTTCTCTTTTTGTTTTAAAAATATTTTTATTTCTAAACATCTTGATTTAATAGTTTCAATTAAAGGCTTTGTTTTGTTATTAATAAGAATAAAATAATTTTCTTTATTAGGTTCTTCAATAATTTTAAGAAGTGCATTTAGACTATTTATATTAAAGGTTTCGACATCATCTAAAATAATAAATCTTTTACCATCTATATAAGATGTTTTTAATAAATTAATTTTTAATTTTCTAATATCTTCAACTAATATTTTTTTTGTGCTAGATGGTTGAATATATTCTATATTTGGAAATAAATTTCGAAAATTTTTTAAAAAGAAATTATTTTCTTGAATTATTTCATATTTATTTTCATCATAGTTCTCTTTGTCGAAATAATAATGTAAAAAATGATTTATAAATGTAAATTTACCAATTCCTTTTTCACCTGATAACATAAGTATTTTGGGAAGCTTTTCACTAATAATGAGATTTTTAAGAAATGAAAAATTTTTATTAAATCCAATTAATTTTTTTGTTTTTTTTGGGTCAAAAAGATTAATCATTAGTTTTTTATATTTAAATATTTTGAAATTATACCAAAAATTCTATTCTCAAGAAAATTATCATCATTTGAAGAGTCCAAAATGAAGTAATTTTTTTTTCTTTTTGCTATCTTTAGGAAAGAATTCTGAGCTTTATTATAAAATTTTTGGGGAAAATTATCGTATCTATTTTTAGATTTTCTTTTACGTAATCTTTTTTTAGAAGATTTTGGGGAAACTTTAAGTATGAAAGTTATGTTTGGTTTCAAGTCTCCTAAAATTACTTTTTGTATATTCTTAATAAAATTTAAACTAACTTTTTTTCCAAACACTTGATATGCTAAAGTTGAGTCAACAAATCGATCACAAATAACAACTTTTTTTTTATCTAGCTCTGGCTTAATTTTGTTTTTTACATGTTCGTTACGAGCAGCTAGATATAATAGTGTATCAGTATATTTATCAAATTTTTCCTCTTTTGACTTTTTGAAATAATCTTTTAAAATAAGATCTCTAATTAATTCTGCACTTTTGGTTCCGCCTGGTTCTCTTGTAAGCACAGTTGGTACTTTGTTTTTCCGAAGCCTTAGAAAGAGCTTTTTACTTTGGTAAGATTTTCCACATCCTTCTACTCCTTCAAAAACTATAAAAAAAGGTTTTTTTTTATACATCACCCCAAATCAAAAAATTTATTGAAGTAATTAAGCTTTTAAAAAAATTTACTTTTTTGACATCTTCAGCTGCAAATAATGGCAGTTTTTTAATTAAGTTTCCATTATTAGATATTATTAAATCTGCGATTTTTGTACCTTCGCTAATCGGAGCAACTACAGGACCATTATACTGTAAATTTACACTCAAATTTCGTATATCTTTTTTGTTAATAGTTAAATAAAAATCTTCTTTAGTCGTAACTTTTAATTTATCTTTTTTACCTAACCACATTTCTAATTCGAAAAAAGAGTCTTCTTTTTTTGATATTTCTAAAGTATTTGTATTTCTATAACCCCAATTAAGTAATTTTAAAGACTCTGAACTTCTTGAATTTTTTGTAGCAAATCCTGAAACTACTGCAATTAATCTTCTATCTTTTTTTTTCATCGAACTTGCTAAAGAATATTTTTCTACAGCAAGATATCCAGTTTTTACTCCATCAACTCCTACATTTTTATAAAGTAAAGGGTTTCTATTGCCTTGTTTAATTGGATCTCCTCCAGTTCTATCCCAAGTAAAGGTTTTTTCTTTAAATAATTCATAATAAATAGGATAATTTTGGATTAAATATTTTGACATGATAGCTATATCTCTTACTGTAGAAATATTATCTGGATCATTAATTCCAGAAGAATTGGTAAAATTAGTATTTGTCATACCAATTTCCGCTGCTTTCTCATTCATCATCTCAGCAAAATTTTCCTCTGATCCTGCTATACCTTCGGCTAAAGCAACACACGCATCATTCCCAGATGCAATAATTATACCCTTTAATAAGTCTTCCACAGAAACTTGATCATTTACCATTATAAACATCGATGAATAACCACTTTGAGACAATCTCCAGGCATTTTCAGAAACAACAAACATGTCATCTAGAGACAGTTTGTTTTTTTTTAATAAATCAAATGCTATTATTGAAGTCATAATTTTAGTCATTGATGCGGGATATATTTGAGAATCAGCATCAAATTCGTATAGAATTTCATTAGAATGATAATCCATCAAAATCCCAGTCCTTGCATTAATTGTTGGATTAGAATTAGCAGAATTTATCAAACTTAAAAAAACAAAAATAAAAACAAATAATTTATTCATAAATAATATCTAATTGCTCAAAGCCAAATTTTTTTAAAAGAGTGTAATCATTTTTCATTAAATTAATAGTATTATAAGGACCTGAAATTACGTCAACTTCTTTAGTCCTTTTTTTTAAAATTTTAAGTTTTCTAGTATCATAAACAGGTATTTCTTTAGCGATTCTCTTTTTTAGAAAAACAGCAGTTTCTTTAGAATAAAAAGAGCCTAATAAAATAAAAAATATTTTTTTTGTTTTATTTTTTTTAAAATCTTTATTTTTTGAAATATTCGATATTTGAACTGACTCAACAGGTGCATTTGATGATATTTTTTTCTCTTCACTAAATATTTTCGCTTTTTCAGCAATAAAAGATTTATTTTTTTTAATTTCTAAAATCTCTATCAGTGGTAAGTTCTGGTCTATTTTTAAATTCTCAGCAACTTTTCTAGTTATTAGTATTTTATAAAAATCTGAATAATTTATATTTTTAGAGTTTTTTATTGTAACCGTATCTTTTGTTAAAGGATTAATAATTTTTATTAAAGTGTTTGGTTTTAATGATCTATGTGAAATTTCAAATTTTGTATTATCAAGCTTGCCATTTAAAACTTTGTTTTTATAATCATTTTCATCAAATATAAGTGCAAAACCTTTCGAA
>CACKCM010000011.1 GCA_902598735.1 uncultured Pelagibacteraceae bacterium
TTTCTATCTTACTCGGTGAAATGTTATCTCCACCTAAGTTGACAATAATATCTTTTTTTCTATCTGTAATTTTTAAATAATTATTTTCATCTAGTTCTCCTATGTCTCCGGTATGAAGCCATTCATCTTTAATTACTTTTTCAGTCTCCTCTTTCAAATTCCAATATCCCAACATAACGTTTTCACCCTTAATTAGAATTTCACCATCTTCTGCTATTCTAACTTTATTAGTCCTAAACGGTGGTCCTACTGTTTCGACCTTGACTAGTTCTGGTAAATTACAGCTTACGACTGGAGAAGCTTCGGTTAGGCCATATCCTTGTAGTGTGGGTAAACCAACAGCATTTAGAAATTCCCCAATGTTTTGATCTAAAGCCCCTCCCCCAGATACGAATGCTTGAAGATTTCCTCCAAACTGATTTCTGATTTTTTTTCTAACTAATTTTTCACACAAAAAATTTGTGATTTTTTCACTTAATTTCAATTCCTTTTTTTTTAGTATTTTTTTACCTAAATTTAAAGTCTGGTTTATAAGTTTTCTTTTTAATCCAGATTGCTTCTCAAAATTCATATTTATTTTTGTAAAAAGATTTTGATAAAATCTAGGAACGGCTGTCATGATTGTAGGTTTTGCAACTTCCATATTAGAAATTAGTTTTTCTAAACTTTCAGCGTAAAAAACTTTTGCCCCTACTATAATTTGTATAAATTGAACTGTGTGTTCGTAAGAGTGTGATAAAGGTAGCCAAGTTAAAAACACTGGATCCTTTTTTTTTGTTAAAGTTTCAAGTAATTCAACTGCGCCTTCGCAGTTTGATAAAATGCCACCATGACTTAGAACAACTCCTTTAGGATTTCCAGATGTACCAGATGTATAGATTATACAAGCAGGCATATTCCTTTTTAAATCATTATTTACTATTTTTTCATTTATTTCTTCATCCAGAATTTCATTTATTAACAAACTATCATTATCTATTTTTTCAAAAGATATTATTTTTTTAACATCATCATTAATAAATTTTTTGATTTTATTAAATTGATTTTGATTTGAGACAAATATTAATGAAGGTTTACAATCATTTAAAATATACTCATAATCACTCGCAGAATAAGTTGTAAAAATAGGTACTGAAATTCCTCCAGCATTCATAATAGCAATATCAGTAATCAACCAATAAGGTCTATTCTCAGAAAGTATTAAACATCTGTCACCTGGATTTATTGATGATTTAATTTTTGCGGTAAGTTTATAAATTCTCTCAGTTATATCTTCCCAATTATAAGTTCGTTTATCTGGTTTTAACCATTTTAAAAATGGTCTTTTACCATCAACCTCTTCAGTTTTTTTAAAGTAAAGTTCAACTAAGCTATTTAATTTACTTAAATCCATAACCTGGTGGGCGAAGAGAGACTCGAACTCTCAAGGTATTGCTACCACCGGATTTTGAGTCCGGCGCGTCTACCAGTTCCACCATTCGCCCTTTTTAGATAATCTAATTGATTTTTCTTACTATGAGAACAAAAATAATTGAGGTGCAAAACATAATTAGTGCATAGGCTGCTGTTGGCACCATAAACACAATATCATCAAATAATTGAGTTGTTACAAACACTGCTAAAGTTCCATTTTGTAACCCACATTCCAATGAGATGCATTTTCTTTGAGCAATACCTGATGTCCAAAATTTTGCAACATAATATCCTACAAAAATCATAGTCATATTTAGAATGAAAGCTATTAAACCTGCTCTAGCAATATAAGAAACAATTCTGTCCCATTCCTCTACCCAAATTGCAATAAATACGATTAAAAATAAAATTACTGACAATCTTTGAATAATAAGAGTTTTGGAAATAATAAAATCAGTAATTAAACTTCTAACAATCATTCCAAAAATAACAGGAACCGTTACTACAAAGAACATTTTCATTGCTATATTGAGCATTGATATATCTCTTGTTGTCTCAATCCCTAAAAATTGAGCTGAATTAAAGACTATAAGCGGAACGATGAAAATACTTAATAAACTGACAATCGCTGTTAAACTCACTGATAGAGCAACATCTCCATCTGCAAACTTAGTAAGGATATTTGAGGTAACACCACCTGGAGCAGCGGCTATTACCATAACTCCCAAAGCTATTTCTGGTGGCAGTGAAATAATATTAATTAAAATAAAAGCAATTATTGGAAGCAAAATAACCTGACATGAAAAACCTACTAAGAAGTCTCTTGGATTTTTTAAGACCCTAGTAAAATCCCCAATCGTTAAGCCAAGACCTAAACCGAACATTATTATGGCAAGACACACGGGAGCAATTGTAGTTACGATTTCCATAATGTTATAAGCTTCTATTCTACTTTAAAGGAAGAGTTTTTCATGAGGTCGAAAATTGTTGTTACGAAACCAGCTTTATGCTTTTGGTTATGCATGTAGTTTTCTTCAAAGGATTTGATATTTTTGGGAGATGGTAAAAGCATATATTCTAGCTTTTTGTTTTTTGTAATTAATTTTTGTTTCAAAAGGTATTTTAATTTTCTTATCACAGTAGCTCTTGGGATTGTTGAAATTTCTGAAATAGAAGAAGCGTTTATTCCATTTTTAGGAGTATGCCTTAGAAGGTGCAAATATAAGTCTGCATAAGTTCTTGGGTCCTCTACAACTCTATTTTTTACTTGTTTTGAATAATCGGTGAATTGAGAAATACCTATTGCGCCCCATACATTCCACGTTTCTAAATCACCATAAAAAGATCTATGCCTGACTAAAAATGGAATTTGGAGCCTAAACCAATGTTGCCAGCATATTGTAAAATATTTATCAATAAAAACTTCTATTTCCTCTTTGGAATACCCTCTTCCAAACCAAGGTTCCTTTGCAAGAATTTGACTAGTCTTTTCTAAAAAACTAGCCATGAATTTTTTTGAATTAGCTGGTCTTTGAAGTTCTGTTATCTTTCTATTGAAGAAAATTGATTTTCCTTTTCTATATATAATATTTTGATTTTGTAAAAAATTTACTTTTCTTCTTATAGTTTCCTTCGGAATATTTAATTCTTTTGAAATTTCAATTAAGTTAATTTTATCAATCAAAAGTTCATTTTTTTCGTAAAATTCTGTATAGGATAAATACTGAAAACGATCTGAATATTTTTGAAATACAGTGTTAATTAGATAAACTAAAATTAAGTAACTATCATAATCTTTAAAGGTATTATAAGCATTGTTGCACCATGCTTGCTGCAATTTAAACCACAAAGTCATTCTCAATTAATTTTTGATATTTTCTATAAACTCCAAATTTACAAGTGCTTTCACATATCGGCCCTACAAATTCAATTGCGCTTTTAATTTTGGATGAATTTTTTGTTATAGGAATAATTTTATGGAATGCATCGTATAAAGCTGGTCGCATAAAATCGTTCATTCCGGCGTCTAAAATTATAAAGTTTTTATTTACCCCCTTCTTTATAAATTGAACTTTACTAATAAGTAAGCCGGTATTTCCAATAATGGATCTACCAGGTTCAAAAATAATTTTACAGTTAAGTTTTGTTGCAAAATTATTTACTAATTTTGAGTAATTATTTAAATTTATTGGTTTTTCGTTATCACTATAATTAATTCCAAAACCTCCACCTAAATCGACATACTTTAAATTTAATTTTAGTTCCTTAATTAATTTATTCATTACATTAAGTGTCTTTTTAAAGGGCCTATCATTTAAAATTTGGCTCCCTATATGAACACTTAATGCCTCAAGTTTTATATTTTTAAATTTATTTATCTCTCTTAGAAAAGACTTAAAATTTCTTATTGATAAACCAAATTTATTATCTGCTTTACCAGTAGATATATTTTTATGTGTTTTTGCATCGACATCAGGATTTAACCTAAAGCCAATAGAAACTTTTTTTCTTAAATTTTTTGCTAATTCGTTAATTAATTTCGCTTCACTCTCAGACTCACAGTTGATCAATAAAATTTTTTTATTAATTGCTATTTTTAACTCATCCTCAGACTTACCAACTCCCGAAAAAACAATTTTTTTTGGTTTAATGCCTGCTTTAAGAGCCTTTAATAGTTCTCCGCCAGACACAACATCAGCTCCAGCACCAAGTTTACCTAAAATTCTTAAAATATTTGTATTGCTATTTGATTTTGCAGCAAAACATATCAAAGGATTAGTTTTTTTAAATGTTTTTACAAAATTTAAATAATTAGTAACTATTTGATTTTCAGAATAAATATAAAAAGGAGTTTTATTTTTCTTTAAAAAATTCTTAATAGATACTCGCTCCAGAAATAAATTTTTACCTACATATCTTAAATTTTGCATAAGATTATAAAATTATTTGTATATGATTAAATTTTCCTTGATACTTTGGCTCTGATTTCTTTCCACATCCAGAGAGAGTTAAAATTATTATACAAATTAATACCGATATTTTCATTTTACTTCCTTTTTATATTTTTTAATCATTGCTTTAACATTTGCAATAGAAGTTCCTCCATAAGATTTTTTTGAGTTCATAGAGTTATTTACATCAAATATTTTTAGTACACTTTTATCTAAATCTTTATAAATTTTCATTATTTCTTGTAAAGATACCTCAGATAACAATTTATTTTTCTTTTCGGCATAATTTACTAATTTTGCTGCAACTGCATAAGAATCTCTAAAAGTGAGTTTCTTTTCCTTTACTAAATAATCAGCAAAATCAGTAGCCGTGGTAAAACCTTCATTAGCCATTTTGAGCATATTTTTTTTATTCGGCTTTATTGAATTCACTAACTCAAGACTTAAATCCAATGAGTCATTTAAAGTATCAAATCCATCAAAGACAAGTTTTTTATCATCCTGAAGATCTTTAAAATAAGACATTGGAAGTCCCTTCATTATGGTAAGCATCGAATTTAAATTGCCATAGTTCAAACCAACTCTACCTCTGATTAATTCAGCAGGGTCAGGATTTTTCTTTTGAGGCATTATCGATGAACCAGTTAACATACTGTCATCAAATGAAATTAAATTGAATGCGTTTGAATTAAAAATTATAAAATCTTCAGCTAATCTAGATAAATGCATTGCACATAAAGCAGAGGCATATAAAAAATCTACTGCAAAGTCCCTGTCTGCAACAGAATCTATTGAATTATCAGTTGGTTTCTTAAAACCAAGTTGTCTTGAAGTATAATTTCTATCTATTTTATAAGAAGTTCCAGCTAGTGCGGCTGAACCTAATGGGCACTCATCTAAAAGTTTTATATTATTTTCGAATCTTTTTTTATCTCTTTTAAACATTTCAAAGTAAGACAGAAGATAATGTGCAAATGAAATAGGTTGAGCATTCTTAAGATGTGTTAAGCCAGGCATAACAGTATCAACATTTTTCTCTGCTTTTTTGATTAAAATTTTCATCAAAGAGTTAATATTATCTATAGTTTCTTTTGATGATTTTTTAATCCATAATTTGAAATCTGTAACAACTTGATCATTTCTTGATCTGGCTGTGTGCAAAAAGCCTGCTGAAGGGCCAATCAATTCAAATAATTTTTTTTCTATATTCAAATGTATATCCTCAAATTTTTCTTGAAATTTAAACTTTCCTTTATCAATCTGTGATTTAATTTTTTTAAGACCATTGATAATTTTAATTCCTTCTTTTTTGCCAATAATCTTTTGTTTAACCAGCATTTTGGTATGAACAATGGACGCAGCTATATCTTGCTCATAAAGTCTTTTATCAGCACTTATAGATGAGCCTATTTTTTGAAAAGAAAGTGATGTCTTTCCTTTAAGTCTATTCGCCCAAACAGTTTTATTTTTCATTTTACTATGTTATCTACAATTTAAATTAATATGAAAATTAGTAAATCTTTTAAAATCTATATTCACATAATAGTTTTATCTCTTGTTAGCCAAAATCTTACTGGAGCAGAAGATTTTTCAAAAAATGTTATTATTCATGAAAAACCTCAAATTATTAGCGAACTCAAATTTAAAGACTCAAATCTTCAAGACGTTGATTTAATCAACAAAAGAGGCAAGATCATGATAATAAATTTTTGGGCTACATGGTGTGCACCGTGTCGAAAAGAAATGCCCTCTTTAGAAAAACTAGGCACTAAGTTACCAGAAATTGAAATTTTTGCAGTGAATATGGAAAAACCAAATAATATAAAAGTAGATAAATTTTTAAAAGATATAGGAGTAAAAGATCTAAAAACTTACTACGATCCTGAATTGAGATTAGTCAAGGGGTTCAAATTAAGAGGCTTACCTACAACCATATTAATTAATAAAGAAGGTAAAGAATTCGGAAAAGTGATCGGTGAAATCGATTTTGCTAGCAAGGAATTTATTAAACTTTTAAGAAAATATATTTAGTCTTTAAAAAAATATGCAAGTAAAACTAAAACAATAATTGCAATAAATTGTAACAATACTCTTAACTGCATAAGTTTATTTGAATATTTTTTACTAGTACTTCCACCTTTAAATAAAGTATAAATACCCATTATTAAAACTATTGCAACTGCACCTAATAAAGTGAAACCTATAAAGTTAAATAAAAATTCTGACATTGGTATTTTATCTATATGACCTTTTCATTAAATACAATTATTTTAGAGCCACTTTCTAAAGAAAAACCAAAGAATGCAGTAATTCTTTGCCACGGTTATGGTGGAGACGGAAAAGATATTTCAATTTTAGCCAGTTATTGGAGAGCACACCTGCCAGACACTATTATAATTTGCCCAGATGCACCTGAAAAATGTGCAGCAAGCCCAACAGGTTTTCAATGGTTCGACTTAATGGATCAAACTCCTGAACAGATTTTATCAAAATCTTTTGTAGCTGAGAATAAACTTAATAAATTAATAGATGAAGTTAAGGAAAAATATAATTTAAAAGCTAATGAAATTATCATTGGAGGTTTCAGCCAGGGTTGTATGATAACTTTACAAACAGGAATAAAAAGAAAAGATACTATAAATTCTATTGTTGGATACTCTGGAAGAATTATAAGTACAGAGCATCTCTCTAAAAATATAATCTCTAGACCAAATATTATCTTGATGCATGGAGATCTTGATCAAGTTGTTCCCATAGAATCACTGCTTGAAGCTAAAGACTTTTTTGGAAAAAATAATTACGAAATTGAAACAAAAATATTTAAAAACTGTGAACATCGTATACCTACTGAAGGGTCAAGTTTGGGTCTACAATTCATTAAAAAACATTTTGAATTATAACTATTTTACTTGTTACATAATTATAACTTGATAAAATTTTTCTTATCAGTTAGCTTTAAGTATGATTATTTCTTCTGCAGATAAAGTTCCATTAGAAAAGTGTCCAGCATTAGTTCTTAATGCTGATTTTAGACCTTTAAGTTATTATCCGCTTTCTATTTGGTGCTGGCAAGATGCAGTAAAATCAGTTTTTTTAGATAGAGTAAGCATTGTTTCAAATTATAAACGAAAAATTAGAAGTCCATCTTTCGAAATGAATTTACCAAGCGTAATAGCTTTAAAAAATTTTATTCAACCATCAAAAAATCCAAACTTCACAAGATTTAATGTTTTTTTGAGAGATAAGTTTACTTGCCAATATTGTGGAGATAAAAAAGATTTAACATTTGATCACCTTCTTCCTAAGTCCAAAGGTGGTCTAACAGATTGGAATAACGTAGTTACAGCTTGTTCAAGTTGCAATGTAAAAAAAGGAGGGAAGCTTTATAGAGATTGTGATTTGAAATTAGCCAACAAACCCTACGCTCCCACTGTTGAAGACCTACACAGAAATGGTAGAAACTTCCCACCTAATTTTTTACACGAAAGCTGGATGGATTATCTATATTGGGATATCGAATTAGAACCGTAATTAAATTTTTTCAGAAATTGTAATAGCTATTCTTGATGAAGTTTTGATAACTTTATCTAATACACCAAATAAACCTTTTTTCGTTGCTCCATTATCATAAGCTATATCTTTGTGATCAAGCTCATCTTGTCTAAACTTCATTATTTTCTTTTTTAATTCCTCTTCATCTTTTCCAAGTTTATATGTTTGGTCTTTATAATGTCCATCGATTACTTCTTCAACTGATGCAGTACATAACATCGCTGCTTTCTCACCAAGCATAGCAGTTCCAAAACCTAAAGTAACTCCCATTAAATCCCAGAGAGGTAAAAGTTTTGTCGGTTGAATGTTTCTCTTTTTAATTTCGTTATCAAAGTATTCATAATGCTCTCTTTCGTGCTCTTTCATTTCTTCAATTTTTCTTTTTAAAGAAGCGTTTTGTTTGAAAGTTTTAAGAGCAAGTAATTGACCTTCGTAGATTTTAATTGCTCCACGTTCTCCAGCGTGATCAACTCTAATAATTTCTTCTAAAGTTTTTTTATTAGTTTTTTCCATAATTTTTAATTACTTTGATCATAGTACCACTTAAAATTAACGAAATAACGGTATTTATTGTAGCAAGAGAAAGTCCAAAAATCCTAAAAGTCACGTCTTTACAACTAATTGGGGTTTTGTTCTGAAGTTGTTTTAACAAATCTTCTTTAGACATGTTCTCAGTAGATGAACCCAAATCACACACAAAAGACTCACTAAAAAATCCTTGTTCAATCCCTACATGGTAAAAAGAAACGATAGAACCAAAAACAAAAAATAACAGTACAATTCCAGCAATCACTTTTTCAAATTTATTAATTATAAATATTAACGAAATAAGTATTAAAGATGCTAAATAAGGAATTCTCTCAATTAAACATAAATTACAAGGTTCATGTCCTAATATATATTGAATGAAATAAGCTATAGCCAAAGATAAAAAGCTGAAAGCTAATATACTGTTTAAAATTACCTTATTATTACTTAACATTAGGTGAAAATTATATAAAGGACGACGGCTAGAACTACAATAAAAATTCCGGTTAAAGTAAACCATATCGCACCTCTTTTCTCGATGAAATCACCAAATTTTTTTCCAAAAAGAAATGTCAAATATGAAACTAAGAAAAATCTTAGTCCTCTAGTAAATAAACATATAAAGAAAAATACTGGAAGATTATACGCGATCACTCCACTTGTAATAGTAAAAACTTTAAAAGGAAGCGGGGTAAAGCCAGCTAAAAACATAATTCCAAGCCAAGCCAAAAACCCACTTTTTGTAGACATCTTATCTTGCATTTCAAAAACTTTTTCTTCATAACCGTAAAATTCAATAATCACCATCGATGCATCTAAAAAGAAAACTCCTAGCATGTATCCAAATAATCCACCTAAAACAGAGCCCGTTGTAGCGATAAGAAATATCTTAAGATAATCCTCTCTTTTTGCCACGACCATTGGGACAATCATTAAGTCAGGTGGAACTGGAAAAAAGAAACTTTCGATAAATGCCACAAAACCTAACAATGGCTTTGAAAATTTATGTCTAGCAAGCTCAACACATCTATCGTATAATTTTTTTAAAATCATGAATTTAAAATGCACAATCCTAAGGTATCTGGCAAGTTTAATATTATCTACAGTTGCCATTTATTCAATCGTTATAGTTGCAGGAATTTTTGGTGCTGACTACGGATTTTCGCCGGAAGGAACATTTATTATTTGGATTTTAATGGCAATATTAATTAATCAAAGCGTGACGTGGAAAAAATAAATGTCTAAACCAGTAGATATAAAAACAGTAAAAATTTTTGAGCCTTTAAAAAAAAAACCATCTTTTGAAAACAAAATTTTTAATACAATAAATGCAGATGAGGTTTATGATGTTTTATCCAGTCATTCTAATGAAACGGTAACTTTGTGGTTTAAATTGCAGCAAGCATGGTGCAACAATGCTTATAATACCTTTAAAGATTATGATAGTTACTTAATTTTAGTTTATCTAATTAACACTGTATTTCAAAAATATTCAGATCGTTTTCAGTATTTATCCTATACAGAATTTTACGAAAAAAATGAACTTTTGATTGATAAAATTAACTTAATTGAAATTTCAAAAGAATTAAATATTCCGAAGGAAACTATAAGAAGAAAAGTAAATTTTTTACAAAATCAAAATATTATATATAGAAAAGGAAAATCAATTTTCTTCAATAGAAAGATAACAGAACTTCAAAGACCAGCTAATTCAAAAAAATTCATGGCTAGTTTTTTAGAAAAGACTAGTCAAATTCTTGCAAAGGAACCTTGGTTTGGAAGAGGGTATTCCAAAGAGGAAATAGAAGTTTTTATTGATAAATATTTTACAATATGCTGGCAACATTGGTTTAGGCTCCAAATTCCATTTTTAGTCAGGCATAGATCTTTTTATGGTGATTTAGAAACGTGGAATGTATGGGGCGCAATAGGTATTTCTCAATTCACCGATTATTCAAAACAAGTAAAAAATAGAGTTGTAGAGGACCCAAGAACTTATGCAGACTTATATTTGCACCTTCTAAGGCATACTCCTAAAAATGGAATAAACGCTTCTTCTATTTCAGAAATTTCAACAATCCCAAGAGCTACTGTGATAAGAAAATTAAAATACCTTTTGAAACAAAAATTAATTACAAAAAACAAAAAGCTAGAATATATGCTTTTACCATCTCCCAAAAATATCAAATCCTTTGAAGAAAACTACATGCATAACCAAAAGCATAAAGCTGGTTTCGTAACAACAATTTTCGACCTCATGAAAAACTCTTCCTTTAAAGTAGAATAGAAGCTTATAACATTATGGAAATCGTAACTACAATTGCTCCCGTGTGTCTTGCCATAATAATGTTCGGTTTAGGTCTTGGCTTAACGATTGGGGATTTTACTAGGGTCTTAAAAAATCCAAGAGACTTCTTAGTAGGTTTTTCATGTCAGGTTATTTTGCTTCCAATAATTGCTTTTATTTTAATTAATATTATTTCACTGCCACCAGAAATAGCTTTGGGAGTTATGGTAATAGCCGCTGCTCCAGGTGGTGTTACCTCAAATATCCTTACTAAGTTTGCAGATGGAGATGTTGCTCTATCAGTGAGTTTAACAGCGATTGTCAGTTTATTAAGTATTTTCATCGTTCCGCTTATAGTCTTTAATTCAGCTCAATTTTTAGGGATTGAGACAACAAGAGATATATCAATGCTCAATATAGCAATGAAAATGTTCTTTGTAGTAACGGTTCCTGTTATTTTTGGAATGATTGTTAGAAGTTTAATTACTGATTTTATTATTTCCAAAACTCTTATTATTCAAAGATTGTCAGTAATTTTATTTTTAATCGTATTTATTGCAATTTGGGTAGAGGAATGGGACAGAATTGTTTCTTATATTGCTAGAGCAGGTTTAATAGCTTTCATTCTAAATATGACTATGATTTTTGTAGGATATTATGTTGCAAAATTTTGGACATCAGGTATTGCTCAAAGAAAATGCATCTCATTGGAATGTGGGTTACAAAATGGAACTTTAGCAGTGTTTGTAACAACTCAATTATTTGATGATATTGTGTTTATGGTGCCAACAGCAGCCTATGCACTAATTATGTTTTGCACCTCAATTATTTTTGTTCTCATAGTAAGAAAAATCAATTAGATTATCTAAAAAGGGCGAATGGTGGAACTGGTAGACGCGCCGGACTCAAAATCCGGTGGTAGCAATACCTTGAGAGTTCGAGTCTCTCTTCGCCCACCAGGTTATGGATTTAAGTAAATTAAATAGCTTAGTTGAACTTTACTTTAAAAAAACTGAAGAGGTTGATGGTAAAAGACCATTTTTAAAATGGTTAAAACCAGATAAACGAACTTATAATTGGGAAGATATAACTGAGAGAATTTATAAACTTACCGCAAAAATTAAATCATCAATAAATCCAGGTGACAGATGTTTAATACTTTCTGAGAATAGACCTTATTGGTTGATTACTGATATTGCTATTATGAATGCTGGAGGAATTTCAGTACCTATTTTTACAACTTATTCTGCGAGTGATTATGAGTATATTTTAAATGATTGTAAACCTTCATTAATATTTGTCTCAAATCAAAATCAATTTAATAAAATCAAAAAATTTATTAATGATGATGTTAAAAAAATAATATCTTTTGAAAAAATAGATAATGATAGTTTGTTAATAAATGAAATTCTGGATGAAGAAATAAATGAAAAAATAGTAAATAATGATTTAAAAAGGAATATGCCTGCTTGTATAATCTATACATCTGGTACATCTGGAAATCCTAAAGGAGTTGTTCTAAGTCATGGTGGCATTTTATCAAACTGCGAAGGCGCAGTTGAATTACTTGAAACTTTAACAAAAAAAAAGGATCCAGTGTTTTTAACTTGGCTACCTTTATCACACTCTTACGAACACACAGTTCAATTTATACAAATTATAGTAGGGGCAAAAGTTTTTTACGCTGAAAGTTTAGAAAAACTAATTTCTAATATGGAAGTTGCAAAACCTACAATCATGACAGCCGTTCCTAGATTTTATCAAAATCTTTTTACAAAAATAAATATGAATTTTGAGAAGCAATCTGGATTAAAAAGAAAACTTATAAACCAGACTTTAAATTTAGGTAAAAAAATACTAAAAAAAAAGGAATTGAAATTAAGTGAAAAAATCACAAATTTTTTGTGTGAAAAATTAGTTAGAAAAAAAATCAGAAATCAGTTTGGAGGAAATCTTCAAGCATTCGTATCTGGGGGAGGGGCTTTAGATCAAAACATTGGGGAATTTCTAAATGCTGTTGGTTTACCCACACTACAAGGATATGGCCTAACCGAAGCTTCTCCAGTCGTAAGCTGTAATTTACCAGAACTAGTCAAGGTCGAAACAGTAGGACCACCGTTTAGGACTAATAAAGTTAGAATAGCAGAAGATGGTGAAATTCTAATTAAGGGTGAAAACGTTATGTTGGGATATTGGAATTTGAAAGAGGAGACTGAAAAAGTAATTAAAGATGAATGGCTTCATACCGGAGACATAGGAGAACTAGATGAAAATAATTATTTAAAAATTACAGATAGAAAAAAAGATATTATTGTCAACTTAGGTGGAGATAACATTTCACCGAGTAAGATAGAAA
>CACKCM010000012.1 GCA_902598735.1 uncultured Pelagibacteraceae bacterium
CTGTTTTTGATATTTGGAGTTCTTTTGAAGATTTTGTTTCAACATCTAATAATTTGTTTTCTGTATTAAGCAGATCTTCCTTTTCTTTAGATATTCTTCTTTCGTTTAAATCTGCATCAAGTGAAATACTTTTTTCTCTTTCTAGATCAGACTCTATTGTTTTGATTGATTTTTCAAGTTTATCTTGCAAAGTTTTTACTCTTGCTTCTTCCTCTATAAGATTAGACATGTCTAAATTTAATTTTTGCAGAGAAGCTGCACTTTCAATCTTTTTATCTCTTAAAGGAGAAAGTTTTTTATTTTCCTCCTCTAGTAAAGTATTATTATGATTATAATCAATATTAACTGCACTTATTTCGTCCTCAAGCTCGCCCAGTTTTTCTTGGATTTGTTTTTTATCTTTTTCAATATCCTTTATTTTTAAAAAATATAATCCCGCTTCAATTTTTTTTATTTGATTTGATATTTCTTTATATCTAGTTGCTTCCTCAGCTTGTTTTTTTAGGTTATCTAGTTGCTTTTGTTGTTGTCTTTTTAATTCGTCTGCTCTTTTTAAGTTATTTTCTGCTGCATTTAATCTTGTTTCAGCCTCTTGTCTTCTGGCATGAATTCCAGAAATACCCGCCGCCTCTTCTAGTATCGATTTTCTCTCAATTGGTTTAGCCGTTACTAATTGCCCTATTCTGCCTTGACTGATTAGAGATGGGGAGTGAGCACCAGTAGAAAGGTCTGCAAAAAAAGTCTGCACATCTCTTGCCCTGACTTCTTTATCATTAATGTAATATTTAGAACCTTTATCTTTTTCTATTTTCCTTTTTATCGATATTTCATCAAACTCTTTGTATTGAATTGGACCACTCTTCTCTTGATTATCTAATAGTAAAGCAACCTCAGAAATATTTTTCGACGGCCTATTTGAGGTTCCTGAAAAAATTACGTCTTCCATTCCAGACCCTCTCATGCTCTTTGCAGAATTCTCGCCCATACACCATCTAAGTGCTTCCACGATATTTGATTTTCCACAACCATTTGGACCAACTATACCGGTGAGACCTTTTTCAATTAAAATAGTTGTCTTTTCTGAAAAAGATTTAAAACCTGTTATTTCTAAATTTTTAAATTTCATTTAAATAACCCATACTTTACCAAATTTTTTTCTATTTCTTTTCTAAATTTTAAGTATTCAACTTTCCCAGTGTATTTCTTTTCATTTATTATTACCGTTGGGGTAGCCTCAATTTTATATTTTTTTTGAGCCTCAATTCTTTGATTTAAAATTTCATCTTGAAACTTATCACTTTTAAGACATTTATCCATCTCATCTTCTCCTAAACCAAAATTAGAGGCAATTTTTTTAATTGAATCATTAATCTTAATTATATCAGATCCAACTGCCCATACACTTTGTTTTTCATAAATTTTACCAAGAAGTTCGAATCTTTTTTCGTCATCAATCTGACATCTCAAAATTATTTCTGCATTTAGTGCAGCTAAATCTAAAGGAAACGGATGATGTTCAAATTTTACTAGACCTTTATCTATAAAATCTTTTTTCATCTGATAAAAAATTTTTGAATGCCAATTAGCACACGCAGGACATGTTAAAGAGGAAAAAACTTTAACAACAACTTTAGCATCTTTCTTTCCTTCACTAATTATTTTACTTTGAACTTCCACAGAAAATATCAAAAAAGATAAAAATAATGCCTTATGGAATATTTTAATTATTTCTTGCATTGTAAGCCTTTAAAAAGTTACTAAGCGAGATCTTTAATTGAGAATTGTCAACATTTTTGATTTTTTCATTTATTCTTTTTAAATTTTTAATCTTTGGTAAAAGTTTATCTTTTTTAATAATCTTTTCTTGAATAATTTTAAGTGATATGTTTTTGATACAATTGTATCCAAAAAAACTGTTGATTTGATCTATGATTTCATTTTTTTGATACTCTATTTCCATTTCTTTACCATGAACTACATTTAAAACTAAAGTGCCATCCCTCATGTCTTTGTTCATCTTTACCGTTAAAGGATAGCACGAGTCAGATATTTTTTTACTTATTATATTTGACCAGTTATCAACTATATTAGAATAGTTATAACCACCTTTTCTAAGATGTTTTTTTAAAGTCTTGGGAATTGAACTTGAAAATGGACGCAAGCCTTGTATGAAAGAGATCGATTTATTATTATTTTTTTTATGCATTTAAACCCAACTTTATCAAAAAAAATTTTAGCTTGGTATGATAATAGCAAACGAAACTTACCTTGGCGTGTTGGCAAAAAGTCACCTAAAAAGGTTTATTATAGGCTTTTAAGTGAATTCATGCTTCAACAAACTCAGGTAAAAACAGTTGTTCCATATTTTTTCAAATTTACAAAAAAGTTTAAAACAATTGAAGCTATATCTAAAAGCAACGAAAAAGAAATCTTAAAAATGTGGGAAGGTCTTGGTTACTATAGAAGAGCAAGAAACCTTTTAGCATGCTGTAAGACTCTCGTAAAAAATCACAAATCAAGACTGCCGAAATCTTTAGTTGAAATTAAAAAACTTCCTGGAATAGGAGATTATACAGCAAATGCTTTATTAGGCCTGATTTATAATGAACCGAGAATTGCAGTAGATGGAAATGTGAAAAGAGTGTTTTCACGAAATTTGAATATCAAGGAAAAAAATATAAAATTTGATAAATTAATTGAGAAAAATAAAAAAAAACTTTTTAGCACAAATCGAAATGCTGATTTCGTCGAAGCTTTAATGGAATTTGGCGCGTTGATTTGTAAACCAAAGGACCCAAAATGTCTTGCTTGTTGTTTGAATAAAACGTGCAAGTATTTTAAATCTGATAGAAAAATTAAAAACATCAGAAATAAAATGATAAAAAATAAAAATTACGATATTTTTTGTTATATTAATAAAAAAAAACAAATCGCTTTGACAAAAAATAATCAAATCAGTTTTTTGAAAAATTTCAATTTACCCGAGATCAAAGAAGCAAATAGTTTTACAAAGGACCAAAATTGGAAATTTTTAAAAAACTATAAAAATTCAATTTCAAATTTAAAATTAAATATTAATCTCTATTATAAATTTTCCAATAAGCTTCCATCAAAGTATAATTGGTATTCTTTAAAAGATAATAAAGAATTTATTCCAAGTTTTACAAAAAAAATATTAAGACAAGTAGCAACTTTATTTTAATGAAAAAAAAAATAGCAATAATAGGCGCTGGTATAGCAGGTTTAACTTTTGCAAATCTAATTAAAAAAAATTCTGATTATGAATTTATGTTATATGAAAAACAAGAAAGTTTATCTCTCGACGAAGGATTTGGAATTCAACTGTCGACAAACAGCGTAAAAATTTTAAACACTATTGGGTTTAATAAAATAGATAAAAATAAAATTTTTCATCCAATTGGTGTCGATTTTTATAATATTCAAAATAAAAAAATCTGTGAATTAGATCTCACACAATTTAATACAGAAGAAAAAAAGTATACTACTTTAAAGAGATCTACATTGATTGAATTTTTAAAGGATGATGTATACACCCAACATTTAAGATTTGGAAAAAAGATTAAAGAAGTTTCTAACCTAAAGGGAAAAGTTTTTATAAAGTTTGATGATAATACAAATGATCTTGTCGACTTAGTTATTGGCGCTGATGGTATATTTTCTAATACTAGATCCTTTTTTGAAAAGAAAAAAAATGAGCCTAAATTTAAAAAAGCTATAGCCGTAAGAACAATACTTAAAACAAAATCTGAATTAAAGATTGATGAGCAAAGAATAAGTCTCATGATGGGAAAAAATTGCCATATTGCGATTTACCCATTAAGTCAAAATAAAGAACTTAATCTTGTTTGTGTTATAAGAGATAAAAAATATGACCCTGATAATATAAAAACATTGGTTAATAAAGTTGTCACTCAAAATTCTAATTTAGAAAAAGTTTTTGAAGGAGATTTAAAATCTTGGCCTTTATATTTTACCCCTAAAATACTTCCGTCTACAAATAGCAAAGTTTTTTATATTGGAGATGCTTTTAATGGATTTCTACCAACTTTAGCTCAAGGAGCAGGGCAATCGATAGAGAGTGCCCACGAGTTATTTAATTTAATCAAAGATGATAAAGCAGAAATTCAGAATACTTATTTTAAAGAGAGATCAAGAAGAGCAAAGATAGTAAAGAGAAGATCGAATATTAATTTTTTTGCCTTCCATTTTTCTAGCTCAATTATGCAAACATTAAGAAACTTCTTCATGAAGTTTCTTGTAAAAAGAAAAAGCTTTGTTAACTCTTATTTAGGGACAGTTTATAAAAATTAAATTTGTTTGCCTGCAATAAATTTTTGCCTTAAATTATCAATCAGTACAGTCGATCCGTTTAAATTATAATGCCAATAAGTCCAACCATTATAACTTTCTGCTCCCATTATTTTTGCTGCGATTTTATGTATTGATCCCTCTGTATCCTTATATTTTATACTTCCATCAGCCATTATTTTTGCATTTATCTTTCTCTTTTGATCAAACAAAGATGTTCCAGGTTTAATTATTCCCAATTCCACAAGTGAACCAAAAGGTATTCTAGGTTTTGATTTATTATTTTCAATAGTATCTAGGTAGTCATCAGCTATTGTATCAGTTTTTTTAATTCTTTCTTTAGCTGCTACGAAATATTTTTTATCTTTTTCAATCCCGTAATAATTTCTACCTAATTTTTTAGATACGACAGCAGTGGTTCCTGTACCTAAAAAAGGATCAAACACAGTGTCACCTTTATTAGTAGTTGCTAATATAATTCTATGAAGTAGGGCTTCTGGCTTTTGCGTGGAATGTATTTTTTTTCCATTTTTCTTTAGTCTCTCTTTTCCATTACAAATTGGTAATGTCCAGTCCGACCTCATTTGCAAATCGTCATTTAAACATTTGAGAGATTGATAATTAAAAGTATATTTTGATTTTTTAGTCTTTGATGCCCAAATAAGTGTCTCGTGTGCATTAGTAAATCTTGTTCCTTTGAAATTTGGCATTGGATTATTTTTTCTCCAAATAACATCGTTAAGCAACCAATAACCTAAATTTTGTAAATGATAGCCTAACCGAAATATATTATGATAAGAGCCTATTACCCAAATAGTTCCATTATCTTTTAAAATTCTTTTGCATTCAGCTAACCAAGACTTACAAAATTCGTCGTAATGTTTGAAACTATTAAATTGATCCCATTTATCATTAACACCATTGACTTTACTAGAGTCTGGACGTGTTAATTTTTCACCAATCTGCATGTTGTAAGGCGGATCAGCAAAAACTAAATCAAAAGTTTTGTTAGGAATTTTTTTCAATTCCTTTAAACAATCACCATTAACAACTTTGTTCGTAAATTTTAACATTTGCTTGATTCAACTTTAAATTGAATCAAGGGTCAAACGATTTTAGAGAAAAAATGAGTCTTTTTGTGTTTGAGATTCTTAGCCCGACAATATCTTGTGTATCGGTTTGAAACTTTTTCTGTGATGTGCGGTTACACCAAATTTTTTCAAACCTTTTAAATGAGCTTTTGTCCCATATCCAAAATTTCTCTCCCAAGAGTAATTAGAATATTTTTTTGATAATTTGATCATAAGGTTATCCCTGTATACTTTTGCAATTATTGAAGCAGCACTAATTACTTTTATTTTTTCATCTCCATTTATAATAGTCTTAAAATTTTGCAAACCTTTTGGCGCAAAACTTCCATCTATTAAGATTATACCTGGTTTTACTACTAAACGCTCAACTGCTCTTTTCATTGAAAGCAATGATGCTTGAAGAATATTTAAATTAAGAATTTCGTTAACAGACGCGATTCCTATTGAATAATATGAGTTACTTTTTATATGGTCAGATATTTTTTTTCTGTTGTTGAAAGTAATTTTTTTTGAGTCTTTTAAAAGACCTAGGTCTATACCTTTTTTAAATATTACAGCGGCAGAGACCACAGGACCCGCTAGACATCCTCTCCCAACCTCATCAACTCCTGCTATAACCATTTTTTTCAATCAAATTTTCAGGTTAATTTTTTTTTCTCTTATCATCTTTAGATCAATCCAAGCCATTTTTTTTTGGGCTGGCTGTCTCATTAAAAATGCTGGATGAAAAGTAATTATTACAGATGTTTTACAATTTCCAAATTTTTTTTCAATCCACCTTCCTCTCATTTTTGAAATCACTACATCATTACCAATAAGTGCGTTCATAGCAGTGCTTCCAAGAAGGACAAGTATTTTTGGGTTAATGATTTCAATGTGTTTCGTAATAAAGGGCAAATATCTTTTAATTTCTTCCTCTGTAGGTCTACGATTTTCCGGAGGTCGGTAATTTATAATATTAGAAATATAAACTTTTTTTCTATCCAAATTTATAGCTTCTAACATTTTATCCAATAATACTCCCGCTCTACCGACAAAAGGCAAACCTTCTTCATCTTCATTTGCACCGGGGGCTTCACCTACGAGCATGATTTTTGACTTAGGATTCCCATCACAAAATACTATATTATTGGCTTGTTTTTTTAGACTACAATTTCTTATACTAATAATTGACTTTTTCAACAATTCTAAGCTTTTAGATTTATTCCCTGATATTTCATAATTATCTTTTTTATATCTGTTGATTGCCTTATCATTGTAAATTAAATTATGATTAATTAATTTGTAATATTTTAATAATTTAAGTGAGTTATAAATATTTTTTTTTAACATCTATGAAATTTTTCAAATATTTTACAAAGATTACATTACAATCTTTATTTGTCATTATTTTTATTTTTTTTTCCACACTCGAGGCTAAAAATTTAGATAAATATTATGATGCAAGTTATATTTCCAATTATTTCTCTGGTATACTACTTCTTAATGAAAGCAAATATGAAGATTCTTACAAAAAATTTAAAAAACTCGATGGACTTGAGAAAAATTACAGAATCTATTCATTAAAGAATTTATATGCCCTTGTTAATTCTGGAAATTTAAATCAAGCATTTATTTTTGCCAAAAAACTTGAACGATTAAAACAAGATAGTTTTGAAAGTGATTTAATTATTGGCATCTATCATCTTAAAAATTTTAATACAAATTTTTCAAAAAAATATTTTTTAAAAGCTAAAAATAGAAAAAACAGGTCTATACTTGATAAATTTATCATCGATACGCTTTATATTTGGTCAGATTTAAAAACAAAAAATCTTGAACAAGTTACTTTAGAATTAAACAATCTTGATAATAGATTTGAAAATTTAAAAAAAATTCAAAATGTATTTTTAAATTGTTTTTACGAGAGTAATAAAACAGAATTTCTCTTTGAAAATCTCACGTCAAACCAAAAAATTGATTTTTCGAGATACAACTATTTTTTTGCAAATTTTCTTGAAATGATTGAAAAAAAAGAAAAGGCTAGAATGGTAATTAAATCATCTTTAAAGAAACATCCAAGAAATTTGTTAATTAATCACTATAAAAATAATTTTGAAAATTTAGGAAATAATTTTGAATTTAATTGCAAGAATGAAAGTGATGTTATTGCTGAACTTTTATATATTGCTGCAAATGCTTTATCTTCTCAATCAATATACTCTTTATCTAATTTTTATTTAAACTTGTCGAAATACTTGAATGAAAATTTCTATGCTTACAATACTTTACTAGCTGAGAATTTTTATAAAATAGAAGATTTTTCAAGTGCAAAAAAAATTTATAATAAACTTAATAATTATGGTGAAGCTTTTAAGTGGTACTCAGATAAACAAATCTCGAAAATTTTAATTAAAGAAAATAAAAAAGAAAAATCTCTTAATTTATTAAACAAGTCTTACGCTAAACTCTTACATAAAGGACTTTATGAAACTTTCGATTACGCAGAGTTTTTAAAAAATAACGAAGAATTCGAAAGTTCAATAAAATATTATACTCAAATAATAAAAAAAATTAGTAAACAGCACCCACTTTATCCAGAAGCAACTGATGGAAGAGGAGTTGCCTATGAAAGAATCGGTGATTGGGAAAAAGCTGAAAGAGATCTTCTTACATCTTTAGAAGTCAAACCTGATCAAGCCTACGTTATAAATTATTTAGCCTACTCCTGGATCGAAAAAGGAGTGAAAATTAATAAATCTTTAGAGATGTTAAAAAAAGCCAATAAACTTAGATCAAATGATCCTTACATAATTGACTCTTTGGGATGGGCTTTATTTAAATTAGAAAGATACAAAGAATCAAAAGATTATCTTCAACTTGCAGTAAAATTAATGCCAGCCGATCCGATAGTTAACGATCATTTCGGTGATGCTCTTTGGAAAATCGGAAATGAAATTCAAGCTAGATATTATTGGAATTATGTTCTGAAACTTGATGAGGCTGAAAAAGATTTAAAAAAAAAAATTGAACTAAAATTAATTAAAGGCCTGTAAATTATGGTCTTGAAATCTTACGCAAAAATAAATCTAACTTTATCCGTCAATAATAAACTAAAAAATGGACTTCATAATATTCAGTCAATTTATTGTCTCATTGATCTACATGACAAGATATTTCTAAAAAAAATTAAAAATAAATATTCTGATCGAGTATCTTTCATTGGTCCTTTTTCTAAAAACATTAACAAATCTAATAATTCAATAAAAAAAGTCTTGGTTGCAATGAGAAAAAATAAACTTATTCATGATCATTATTCTGTAAAAGTGAATAAAGAAATCCCAGTCTTTGCTGGGCTTGGTGGAGGCACAAGTAACGCAGCAACAATATTAAAACACTTAATAAAAAGGAGTTTGAATAAAAAGACGTTAAGTAAAATTACTAAAGAGGTTGGTACCGATTTAAGACTTTTTTTTCATAATCAGGGATATCAAAAAAATTTGAAATCTGTTATCAAGATAAATAAAAGATACAAGTTTCATTTTTTATTGATTTTTCCTAACATAAAAAGCTCTACAAAAAGTGTATTCGCCAAAGTCAAAAATTACTCAAAAGCAAAAAAAACTATTAACAAAAGCTTAACTTCGCGAAATAATTTCATTAATCTTCTAATAAATTCTAAAAATGACTTGCAATCCATTGTTGAAAATGAGCATAAAATCTTAAAAAAATTACTTTTCAATATCAATGAATTTAAAGAATGTCATTTTTCAAGAATGACAGGATCAGGATCTGCTTGTTATGGTTTGTTTGTTAATAAAAATAGTTCATTAGTCGCACTTAAAAAATTAAGAAAGAAATACCCTAAATTTTGGTTCTCAATTGCAAAAACTATTTAAATTTATTTAATTATGATATACCTGTCATCTGTAATTGGGGCATAGCCAAGCGGTAAGGCAGCGGTTTTTGATACCGCCATCCTAGGTTCGAATCCTAGTGCCCCAGCCATAGATTTATGTTTATTCCGAGTTTTAATTTTATTAAAAATTTCAAAAGCTTTATTTTTCCATTTTATAAAAACAAAGATTTAAAATTTATTTTTAAAAAATTACAAGAAGGTATACCTGGAGATAAAGTAGCTGCAAGATTTGTAGGTGGATGTGTAAGGAAGCATCTCTCAAATGAAAAAATTGATGATATAGACATTGCAACAATTTTAACAACAGATCAGATCAAAGAAAAATTTAAAGACACAAATCTAAAAGTTATTGATACAGGTGTTAAACATGGAACTGTCACCATTGTATCCGAAAACCACAAAGTTGAATTAACAACATTAAGAAAAGACATTAAAACTGATGGAAGACATGCAGAGATAGAATATACAGATAATTGGCAACAAGATTCTGAGAGAAGAGATTTTACGATTAATGCAATTTATATGGATATTAACGGAAAACTTTATGATCCACAAATGGGTACGGTTGATCTTAAAAATAAAAATATCAAGTTTATTGGAGATCCACAAAAAAGAATAGAGGAGGATTATTTAAGAATTATCAGATTTATAAGATTTAAAGTTATGTATAATATTGTTGTTGAACCAACAACTAGTGATGCAATTAAACAAAATCTAGACGGTATCCAAAAAATCTCTAAAGAGAGAATTTTGATTGAATTACTCAA
>CACKCM010000013.1 GCA_902598735.1 uncultured Pelagibacteraceae bacterium
TTAATAAAAAAAATTAATAATGAAGTTGACCAAATTTTAAATAAAAAGAGTTTATTGAAAAAACTGGATTATTCGAAAAAATTAGTCGGACAGGTAAAACAAGAATTTCAATTGCCAAAATCTTTTGTAAAAAAAAATTTAGAAAAAGTAATTTCTAATGAAGTAAAAAAATATGTTTTTAAAACTATTGGAAAAAATGTAAAGAAAATTTCAATTAAAAATTTTTGGATAGTGAGACAATTTAATAATGAATATAACCCAATACATTACCATGATGGACATATATCTGGTGTAGGTTACTTAAAAATTCCAAAATTTGTTCCAAAGGACCATAAAAAATCAAAAATCGATGGCACAATAGATTTTATTAATGGAAACAAGATGTTTTTAAGTGATAGCATTTACAATCATCAGCCCAAAGAAGGTGATGTAATTCTTTTTCCACATTATTTGATGCATACAGCATATCCATTTAAATCAAGTGGAGAGAGAAGATCCTTTTCATTTAATCTAGAAATAGATAAAAAAATTGCTAATGTTTTTTCAAGATGAATAATAAAATGCAAAAAAATGTTTTCGGTGAGCCTTTAGAACCATGTTCAAATGACCCATTAACAGGTTGGTTTAGAGATGGATGTTGTAATACAGATAAAAATGATAGAGGGGTTCATACAGTTTGTGCAAAAGTGACAGATAAATTTTTACTTTGGTCAAAGAATGTAGGTAATGATTTGATCACACCGCATCCTGAATTTGGATTTCCAGGTTTGAAAGAGGGTGACTGCTGGTGTGTTTGTGCAACTTGGTACGCTAGAGCTATCGAAGAGGATGCAGCCTGCTCAGTTTATTTGAAAAAGACTAATATCAAGACCTTAGAACTTATACCAATTGAAAAATTAAAAAAGTTTGCTGTAGATTTATCCTAGTAAACTTTTGAGCCCTTAGTTTTAATGATTAATTCAAGTTCACTATATTCTTTACAATTACAACTCTTTAGAACTTCTAATCTTTCGTTAGCTTTATCTATTCTATTAGTTTGCACATAAAGTTCACCTAAATATTCATTAATACCATTATGATCAGGTTTTAAACTTAAACCTTCTAAATAAAACTTTTCGGCTTTTTCAAAATTTCCAGTTTTTCTAGTTGTGAATCCCATGTAATTAAGAATATCTGGATTTTTTTTGTCTGATTTGTATGCTTTTTCAAGCTTGTTAAAAGCTCGAGTATACAGTTTTTTAGCTTTATCAGTTTTATCTTTTTTTTCTAATTTTCCTGCTCTCTTAACTAATTTAACTGCATCTTCGTACAAAGATTCACCCGTAGAAGAGGATGACTCACTACTACTATCGCTTCCTGCGGCCATTAAAGTCGAGCTAAAAAAAAGAGATAAGACTATAATCAAAATTTTTTTCATACATTCTATTTAATTGTTTTTAAAATAATTGTTATGCGACAGATGATCTTCCTCCATCAACGCCTAATATTTGACCTGTTATCCAAGAACTTTCATCTGTAAGCAGAAACTTTGCAACTGATGCGGAGTCTCCCCCTTCACCTATTCTTTTCATCGGGTGCATTTTAGCTATACCTTCAGCTACTTTTTCATTTTTAAGTAAAAAATTTGAAATTTTGGAATTTGTCAAACTAGGTGCAATACAATTGACTCGCACATTAGGTGCAAACTCTGCTGCTAAAGCTAAAGTCAGGCCCTCTATAGCACCTTTTGCTGATGAAACTATTGCATGGTTTGGGAAGCCTTGTTTTACTGCTACCGTTGAAAATAAAACAACTGAACCTTTATTTTTTTTTAAACTATCTGCTAAGGTTTTAATTACCTCTGTTGCAGAAATAAGATTTAAATTGAATGACTGCATGAAGTCGCTTTTTTTTGTTAGCTTTAATGGTTTTAAATCTATTGATCCTACACAAAAAGCTAAACCATTAATTGGCTCATCTTTTAAATCATTTAGTATTTTTTCAGAAAAGTTTTCCTCCAAAACATCACAAACTGTAAATGTAGAATTTAAATTTTTTGCTAATTCCGATAGACTATTCTCGTTTCTCCCGACTAAGTGCACTTGTTCTCCGCTATCAACCAATTTTTTTGCCAAAGAAGAGCCAATTGATCCAGTTGCTCCTAAAATTACTTTTTTCATAATTAAAAATAACATTATTAAAGGTTATTTACATGCAAATAATGACGCGTGTAATATCTAAATAAAATATGTATTTTGTTACTTATGAAGCTTTTTATAATTTTAGGAAATCAACTTTTTAGCCCTAAATATCTCTCTGATTATAAAGACCATACTTTTTTTATGGCAGAAGACTATGGTTTATGCACCTTTGAAAAACATCACAAACTAAAAATACTGTTATTTTTATCTTCAATGAGATCATTTAAAGATGAGCTTAGATCAAAAAATTTTAATTTAATATATAAAGATGTAAATAAAGATTTTAAATTATCCTACGAAAAAAAATTAGAAAAGACTATTAAAGAAAAAAAGATCAAAGAAATTACTTTTTTTGAAATTGAGGATAAATTTTTTGAAAAAAGAATATTGAATTTAGGAAAAAAAAATTCACTTAAGATTAACCAAGTTAGATCTCCAATGTTTTTAATGAAGAGGCAGGAATTTAAAGATTATCTTTCTAAAAATAAACGGCCTTTCATGGCAAATTTTTATAAAATTGTAAGAACAAAAATGAATTTATTAATGAATAAAAATGGGACTCCAAAAGGAAATAAATGGAGTTTCGACGAAGAAAATAGAAAAAAACTTCCTAATACTATTAAAGTTCCTGTAATTCCTAAAGTAAAAGAGACAAAGGAAACTATTACTCTTAAAAAATTTATAAATTCTAATTTTAAAGATCATCCAGGGAATACCGATAAATTTTGGTTTCCAACAACACGAAAAGATGCAAGTAAGTGGCTAGATGAGTTTTTGAAAGAAAGAATAAAGCTTTTTGGAGATTATGAGGATGCAGTAACAGATAAATCAAATACTGTTTTTCATAGCGCGCTAAGTCCACTTATAAACTTAGGTTTAATAGCCCCAGAAGAAATATTAGATAAGCTAAGAAAGATTGAAAATAAAGTACCTATGAATTCCTTAGAAGGTTATATTAGACAGATTATAGGTTGGAGAGAGTTTATGAGAGGAATTTACCAAAACTATGATCAACGATTAGATAACACTAATTTTTTTAATCATAAAAGAAAAATGAAAAAATCTTGGTACGATGGTAATACCGGTTTAGATCCTTTAGATCATGCAATCAATAATGCTAAAAACTACGGCTGGTCGCATCATATTGAAAGGCTAATGATATTGGCAAACATTATGAATCTTTGTGAGATAAATCCTAAACAAGTTTACAAATGGTTTATGGAAATGTTCGTAGACTCATCTGACTGGGTGATGGCGCCAAATGTTTATGGAATGGGATTATTTAGTGACGGCGGAATATTTGCAACTAAACCTTATATTTGTGGATCTAGTTATTTTCTTAAAATGATGCATTTTAAAAAAGGTCCTTGGTGTGATGTAATGGACGGATTATATTGGAAATTTATTGATAGACATAAGAAATTCTTCTTAAAAAATCCTCGTCTTGCAATGATGGTTAGAGTTTCTGAAAAAATGAATAAAGAGAGAAAAACAAGAATTTTTAAAGCAGCCAATAATTTTATAAAAGAAAATACTAATGGTTAAAGTTTTTTTTAACAATTCATGTAATATTTGTAGAGCCGAAATCAATCATTACAAAAAACATAGTGATAACAGTGTAGAATGGATAGATGTGACTAATAATGAAGAAGCTCAGAAAGTTACCTCAAAATCATATAAAGAACTTTTAAGAAGAATGCATGTTATACAAGACGGAAGAGTAATTGATGGAGCAGAGTCTTTTTTAATAATTTGGAAAAATGTTCCTAAATATAATTTTTTATATAAAATATTTAAAATTAAGCCTCTATTTTTCATATTAAATCTTTTCTATGAGATTGCAGCTTATTTTCTATTTATAAAAAATAAACACCTTCTGAAAAATGAAAAAAGCTAATTTGCCCAAAAAAACTTGTCCAGTTTGTAATAAACCTTTTACTTGGAGAAAAAAATGGAGGCTTAATTGGGACAAAGTAAAATATTGTTCAAAGAGGTGTTCCTCTAAATAAATTATTGTAAATTAAAATTAGTCAAAATTTTAGGAATATTGTTTTTAAAATTAAAAAATCCTCTATTAGAAAACTGCCAAGAAAATTTATCTTCCTCACTCAAAACGAAGTTTAATTCTAAATTTCGCTTTTTTCTTATAGAATTTAAAAAAGAAAAATTCTCTCCAATGCATGGGTGAACAATATCAAATGAGTTAATTTCATCTGCAAGAGTTTGAAATTTTACCTCATCTATGATCTGTAAATCTTCAAATCTTTTTTTTTGATCATTAATTATTTGTGACTTATAGTCTAGTACCTTTTGTCCGAGCTTTAACTTTCGAATATCATTACTTAGTAAAACTAAGTAAATATTTTTATATTTTTTCAAATCTTTATTTTCTAAATTTAATTCGTTCTCAAAAAATAATAAATTTTCATTTGAATTATCTTCTGTAATAAAATTAAGTGGATTTAATTTATATTCTCTTTTGTCTGTTAAAGATAAAGCGTTTTCATTTAATTTAACATTCTTATATTTATTATTAGTAAACTTGCTAATGTTCCATGATTGAGCAACGTAGTGCTTCCCTTTAGTTTGAAGTCCAGCAACCCATCTCCAACTCAATGTATTTGAAGCCGCATCACCATCAAATAAATGTTTCATAAAAAATTCTGCCCCTTTTTGCCATGGTAGATTTAAAGTAAATATCCAAATACTAGCAAACCACATTCTTGTATGATTATGTAGATAATTATTTTCTTTAAGCTCTTTCACCCAATCATTAAAACATTCAATTTGAGTTTCACCATTAATTGCCCTTTTATAACTTTCATCTTCCTTTAATCCTTTTAAATCTTCTATAAAGTCAGTCCAAACTTGAGGTCTAAGTTCCAACCAACCTTTCCAATAAACTCTCCAAAATATTTCTTGGATATATTTTTCAACTTTTTGATATGGAAACTTTGCTAAAACTGACTTTGTAACTTCATATTCAGTTATTAATCTGTGAGATATGTAAGGTGATAAACAAGATACGTTTGATTTGTCTTTTGGCCCTAAATCAAAATTTCTTTTGAAACTATAATTTGCTAATTCACTGTTTATAAAAGCATCGAGCTGTTTTAAGGCTCCCTCTCTTGAGATTTCGAATTTCATTAGTCCTCGTCATCCCTCCACTCATCAATAAAAAGTTTCCAACACGCAAAAGATACACAAACTATTCCAACGCAAAAACCAAGAAGTACACCATTATGCTTACCTAAATATATTGTTCCATAATGAGTGCTGAGTATTGGTGGCACCACTAATATTGCGCCAATAATTAAGTATCGAATAGCAAAAGGTGGTCTTTTCAAATTGAATTTCCTTGATCAAGTGGCATTGAAACTGCTGTGGTAAACCAACAATTTGTACAATTTTCCTCATTACCTTTACTTACATGCCATTCATAAAAAAATTGTTGCTTCTCATCGGTTAAAACTTTTACTCCATAAACAAATTTATTTTCAGTGTTCGTAATTAAATCTATCTTATGCGAAAAATGGTTTAACAATATTCTATAATGCACATCGTAGAGCATAATTCTAAATCTAGGATATGGGCCAGTCATTTTTTTATTATCAGGATGAGCGAATATCCATGTTTGTTTTATACCGTTATCTTTATCATCATTATTTTTTAAAGCATTTAATTGTATTTTTATAACATCATAAGCAGATAAATTTTTAGCTGGTTTTATTATTTCTGCATTTGCTGAACTAACAAAACCCACGAAAAAAATTGTTAAAATTATTTTTTTCAATTCCATATTTCTCTCAAGGTATCTTCTCTTTTACACGCCTTTTTATACATTAGATAACGAATAAAATTTTTTTCATAATAATCTTGGTGATAATCTTCTGCTTGATAAAATTTCTCAAATTTCCATACTAAAGTGACAATTTTTTTACCAAATTTCTTTTCTAAATTTTTAAAAGATTTATCAATAAATTCTTTTTCTAGTTGATTTTGAAAGAAAATCACCGATCTATAGCTCTTACCTTTGTCACAAAATTGACCTTCTGAGTCGAAAGGATCTATATTTCTCCAAAAAATATTAAGTAATTTTTCATAGTTCACTTTATTTGGATCATAAGTTATCTCTAAAGCTTCTACGTGGCCTGTATCTTTATAAATAACATCGTGGTAAGTAGGATTTTTTAAATGCCCACCTGAATAACCTGAAACTGTTGATAAAACACCTTCAACTCCATCAAAGGACTCCTCCATGCACCAAAAGCATCCCCCAGCAAAATACACTTTTTTAAAATTTTTTGATTGTGCAGACGTGCTTATTAAAAAAATTAAAATCATAAATAAATATTTTTTCATGATTTCATGATATATTAATTTTTATGAAAAACGATGATCATATTGTCATAGACAATAACAAAGATACTGCAGATAATGCTTGCGAAGAATGTAGAAAAGAAGATGAAAGTGTAAAACAAAACTTAATTATGCATAGCTACAAAATTTGTAACAGTTGCAACCTTTCAAAAAGAATTTTCCCTATTTAAAAACCTTTAAATAAAACAATTATTAAAAATAAAAAGAATGCTTGCACTAGCCAAGAAACTATTACAACTCCAAATGCTTTCCAAAGACTATCGTAATCTAATGCAGATTTAACTGCAACAACCATACAAGCAAGCATCCAGAACGCTGAACCAACAAATGTTACTGTCATTAACTCTGGTGTGACTCCAAAGACTCTTATTAATCCAGGTGCACTTGAAAATCCAATCGTTCTTAAAAGCTCACCATGATCACTTTTGGTTTTAATATCCCCAAAAAGTTTTACACCAACAAAATAAATTATATAAGCCCACACATACCAGCTTAAAAGAGAAAGCGCAGGAGCAATTAGGAAATTTGAAGCTCCCAAATGCAAAGATCCAACACCGGCAGCAAGACTTGATAACACAACTACAATACCTGCTTGAAAAGTCGCTTTTTTATCTTTTTCAACTTCTTCGTAAAGATCTATGTCTATTTTGATAGCTCTAAAAACTCTATTTATAAATAAATTAATCATTTTTTTGTAAAAGGTTTTAGTAATCTTAGAATCTTGTTATGTAAAGCTTTATTAGATGAAGCAATAATATTGCCTCCTATTTCTGCGGGTTCATTTTTCCAATTAGTTACTATTGCGCCTGAGTTTTTGATAATGGGTATTAAAGGTAAAATATCATAAGGCTTTAAGTTAGCTTCTATCACAGCATCTACTGTTCCCTCAGCTAATAAACAATAATTTAAAGCATCAAACCCAGCTAACCTAAATGACCAACCAAATTTCTTTATAACTTTTCTTTGCCTTTCATAGCTTAAGGTTCCATGAAAGTTTCCAATAATTTTTACTGTTTTTAAATTGCTATTATTAGAAGATTTAAGAATTTTTTTTTTATTATTTTTGAAAATATAGGATTTTTTTTGATCGTTTATATAAAATTTATTTAATTCTGGAAAATTTGCTAAACCAACTTTTGATTTTTCATTTAAAGAAAGGCCTATTAAGTTAGACCAAGTCGGAGCTCCAATAACAAAAGCTCTTGTTCCATCTATCGGGTCGATTGACCATTGAAAATGATTATCAGACTTTTTATCTTCAAACTCTTCTCCGATAATAGAGTCGTTAGGAAATTTTTTTAAAATTAACGATCTTATATATTTTTCAAAAGATTTATCAAAATTAGTTACCGGATCAAAATCCTTTTTATTTTTAGATTTGTTATTTACTTTAATTCCAGATATTGATTTTTTTTTATAAAATGAATTTAATTTTGTAGGTAAAGATTTTAAAAAATTAAAAGTTTTTTTGTAGTTCATGAGTTTGTATAGCTTAATTTAATTTAAAATAAAAATATTAAAATTTAATACTAAAGCGTAACCGCTCCATAAAAAGTAAGGAACCATCAAAGAAAAACTAATCTTATCCTTTAAATAATAAATTTTCATTAAGAGAACTATAAATATGAGAATTAAAACTAAATCTAGTAATGCTAGTCCTATTTGATGAAAACCAAAAAAGATAATGCTCCAAATCATATTAAAAAAGAGGTGTAAAAAATATAAATTTAAAATTTTATTATCATAGTAGTTTATCCAAATACGCCAAATTGCTACTGACATTAAGATATACAAAACTGTCCATACAGGCCCAAACACCCAGCTCGGAGGATTAAAACTTGGAAGAATTATCTGGGAATACCAAGGCTCTTTAAAAGTCGCAGTAGTAAATCCACCAATTCCAGATGCCAAAAATGTTATTAAAAGAATGAATGTAAGAGATAAATATTTATTCTTAGTCATAAATTAAGGTATAACTAATTTATGTCTGAAAATCAGAAAAAAATATGGATTACAGGTGCAAGTAGCGGAATTGGAAAGGCAGTAGCTGAAAAATTCGCTCACGAGGGATGGAAAGTTGCTGTATCTGCAAGAAGAAAAGAACTTTTGGATGAGTTAGCTAAACATAACAACATAAGTTCATTTCCCCTAGATGTAACCAACCAATCCCAAATAAATAATGTTTTTAAAGATGTTTTAAATGCTTTTGGTGATATTGACATTTGTTTATTCTCCAGTGGAACTTACGAGCCAAAAGATGAGCAAAATATAGATCCAGATAAAATTAAAAATGTAATTAATGTTAATTTTTTAGGTGTTATTGATTGCGTAAAAGTTGTTGAAGATTATTTTAAAAATAAGAAATCTGGACACATTTCGATAGTTTCTTCGATTGCAGGTTACAGAGGTCTGCCAAATTCAAGCGGTTATGGTCCTTCAAAAGCTGCTCTAACTAATTTTAGCGAAAGTATTTACTTTGATTTTAAAAAATTTGGAGTGAGGGTCTCAGTTGTATCGCCAGGTTTCATCAAAACTCCTTTGACCGATAAAAATGAGTTTCCCATGCCATTTTTAAAAACTCCTGAATACGCCGCAGATAAAATTTACAATGGCTTAGTAAAAGGAAATGCTTTTGAAATTCATTTCCCAAAAGGATTAACTTTAACTTTAAAATTTTTAAGAATATTACCCTATAGACTTTATTTATTTTTAGTAGATAAACTTGTGAAACGATAACTAAAGAAGAGAGTCAACGTATTCCCAATTGATTAATTTATCAAAAAAATTTTCTAAATAAGCTGGTCTTTTATTTCTGTAATCTAAGTAATATGAATGCTCCCACACATCACAACCTAATATAGGTTTCATATTATGAATTATCGGGTTTTCAGCGTTTGGTGATTTAGTTACTACAAGCTTATCTTCTTTTAAAGATAACCA
>CACKCM010000014.1 GCA_902598735.1 uncultured Pelagibacteraceae bacterium
TTTTTATTTGTTTTGAATCTGCTCCTCATTTAGACAGGCAATATTCTGCGTTTGGTAAAGTCATTAAAGGAATGGAATTCATTGATAAAATTAAAAAAGGTGATCCCAACTCCGGTCTAGTGCCTAATCCTGATAAAATTATCTCGCTAAGATCAAAATAAAATAAATGGTAAATACTAATTTTTCTTTTGAGTTAATGGCTCAAAGTGATGAGGCCAGACTTGGAAGAATTTTTACTTCAAAAGGATACATAGATACGCCAGCTTTTATGCCTGTTGGGACTCAAGGTACTATTAAAGGTGTTTTTTTAGATGATATAAAAAGAACAGGGACTCAAATTATTTTAGGAAATACCTATCACTTACTTTTGAGACCAGGAATTGAAGTTCTTAAAAGCTATGGAGGTTTACATAACTTTATGAACTGGAAACAACCAATCTTAACTGACTCAGGTGGTTATCAAATTATGTCACTATCAAAATTTAATAAAATTGACTTAAAAATAGGAGCAATTTTTAAATCACATATTGATGGAAAAAAAATAATTCTAAGTCCAGAAAAAAGCATTCAAGTTCAAAAGGCTATAGACTCTGACATAATGATGGTTTTAGATGAATGCCCAAAATTAACAAAAGATAAAAAGATATTATCTAAAGCAATTCATGTTTCAACTAATTGGGCAAAAAGATGTAAAATTGAATTAGGAAATAATAAAAAAAAAGGATTATTTGGTATTACTCAAGGTGGATTATACAAAGATCTAAGAATTGAAAGTATTGAAAAATTGAAAGATATCCAATTTGATGGTTATGCCATGGGAGGTTTAGCTGTAGGTGAAACACAATCGAATATGTTTAAGATTTTAAATGAAACTACTAGATATTTACCTCAAGATAAACCTAGATATTTAATGGGAGTAGGAACTCCATCTGATATTTTAGGAGCAGTAAAAGAAGGGATTGATATGTTCGATTGTGTTATGCCTACCAGGTCTGGTCGAACAGGTTTAGCCTTTACTTGGGAAGGTAAAATCAATCTTAAAAATGCAAAATTTCAAAAAGACAAGACACCTTTAGATGCTAAATGCGACATAAAAGAGCTCAACAAATATTCAAAAGCTTATCTACATCATCTGATTAAATGTGACGAAATGTTAGCATCTATGCTAATTTCTCTTCACAATATATATTTTTACCAACAATTTATGCGCGAAATAAGAACAAATATAAAAAATGCAACATTTGAAAAATTTTTTAAAAAATATATAAATTTCTTTGATTAAATATTTGAAATTTAACTAATTAGTAGATAAAAGTTTTTTTTTAGGGCCCTTAGCTCAGTTGGTAGAGCACCTCCCTTTTAAGGAGGGTGTCGATGGTTCGAGTCCATCAGGGCTCACCAAATTATACTTTAATTGGTGGGTATTTAATCATAACTTCTTCAATCCAGTTGTTCAAATTTTCTATCCTTTTTTTACTGCTTGGGTGAGTGCTTAGAAATGCAGGAGGTTCTTTTCCTTTATTTTTTTTTGACATTCTTTCCCAAAGTTTTACAGACTCTCTAATATCAAAACCAGACAATGAAGAAAAAATTAAACCTAAATAATCAGCCTCAGTTTCTTGCTTTCTTCCAAATGGATTCATTATACCTAATTGAAAAATATCCAAACCTGTATTACGACCTACAGTATTACGCGTTCTATTAATAGCACCACCTAAAAAAATATCTGCTATATTTGTACCAAGATTAATTGTCATTGCATGACTCATTCGTTCTACTGAATGTCGTGCGACAGCATGTGCTATTTCATGGCCCATTACGATAGACAATGCATCAATATTCTTTGTAACTTTTAATAAGCCTGTGAAAACTGCCACTTTCCCACCAGGCATTACCCAAGCATTTACTACTTTATCATTATCAACCAATATGTAATCCCAACCAAAATTTTTGGTTGGATCTTCCTTTCCTTGTTTTTCAAAAAAACTACTAACTGCCACTTGTATTTTTTTTCCAACATCTCTTATATTTCTTAACTCAGCACCAGCAGTTACAAGTTTAGATTTACTTCTAAAATTTTCATAAGCTTGAGCAGCTTGTCTGTTTATCCTAGCATCTGAGATGATACTCAATTGTTTTCGCTCAGTTATAGGAACAGTAGAGCATGAGGGTAAGATTATAGAGCAACAAGAACACCCAAATAAGCCAAGAAATTTTCTTCTGTTTATGTTATACATTTATAGATTCATGATTTTAAATAATAAATTATTAATTGCAATTTTTATCTTAATACTAATCTTTATAATATACTCAAGTTATTCTTAAATCTATGCAAAAAAAAAACTTAAAAAAATCTCTTTTTACAAAGGCGAGGAATAATTTTATTGCAGGTGTTGTCGTGTTAATACCTATCGGTATAACATTATATCTAACAGTTTTTTTCATTAAAGTTTCAGGCGATTTAATTCCTAAAGAAATTAATCCTAATAATTATCTTCCATTTAATATACCAGGAGTTGAAATTCTAGTTGCTTTAATATTTATTACTTTAGTGGGTTGGCTATCATTATCCTTTTTAGGAAAAAAATTTTTTGAATTATTCAATAATATTTTAAAAAAGATTCCTATTTTAAGAACAATTTATGCTGCAATCGGTCAAATGACTGAAAGTTTTACTAAAACTGATGGTAAACAAAAAAGCGTAGTTCTTCTTGAGTATCCAAGAAAAGGAGTTTGGGCTGTTGGCTTTGCGACAAAAGAAAATCATGGTATCATAAAAAAAAAATTAAATGTGGACTTAGTGAATGTTTTTGTGCCTACTACCCCTAATCCAACGAGTGGTTTCTTGTTAATGGTGCCAAAAAATGATTTAATTTATCTTGATATCTCTTTCGAGCAAGCTTCAAAATTTATAGTTTCAGCAGGTACAACCAACATAGACTAAAGTTCTTTAATATTAATTATTTCAGCCTTATCAAATAGCTTAAGTAAAAAATTATAATTTTCTAAGTTATTTTCTTTGTTAATTTTGATTAAAAAATTTTCAGCTAATTTAAATAAATCCTCATGTATTAATGGATCTGCAAATTTAAAATTTTTTAAACCACTTTGCTGATACCCTGTTAAATCACCAAATCCTCTTAATTTAAGATCTTCCTCAGAAATAAAAAAACCATCGTCATAAGCTTTCAATATTTTTATACGTTTAATTGCATTTTTGCTTAATCTATTATTAAACAAAAGCACACAAGTTCCTTGTTTCTTTCCTCTTCCAACTCTACCTCTCAATTGATGTAATTGGGCTAAGCCAAATTTATTTGCGTTCTCAATTACAATCAAATTTGCTTCAGGAAAATCAATACCCACTTCGATTACTGTAGTAGAAACAAGTATATATATTTCTTTATTAAGAAATTTTCTGATGACCGCATCTTTTTCATCTTTATTAAGAGAACCGTGAATTAAACCTACATTGTTTGGAAAAATTTTATTGATTATATCAAATTTTTTTTTAGCTGATGAATAATCTAAAAATTTAGATTCTTCAATTAAAGGACAAACCCAAAAGATTTGGTTTTTGTCATTAATATTTTTTCTAATTAGATTCCAAAGTTCATTTATTTTATTTTCAGGTTTACTTAAAGTTAAAATCTTTTTTCTTATTAATGGTTTTTCATTTATTCTTGAAATATCCATATCCCCATAAATTGACATCATCATTGTTCTAGGAATCGGAGTAGCTGACATTAACAATACATCACAATTTTCTCCACCTTTTTTTGCTAATTCAGATCTTTGTTTTACACCAAATTTATGTTGTTCATCAATTACAACTATTCCTAGGTTCTTAAAATTAATTTTCTTTTGAAACAAGGCATGTGTTCCAATTAAGAGATCAATTTTTCCATTTTCTAAATCTTTAAGTATTTGAATTTTTTTATTTATTTCTGTTTTTCCAGTTAAAAATTCTATTTTAACTTTTGAATTTTTAAAAATTTTTTTTGCTAAATTATAATGTTGATTTGCAAGAATTTCAGTAGGACTCATTAAAGCTGATTGATATCTACATTCGATTACATTTGCTATTGATAAAAAAGATACTATAGTTTTGCCCGAACCTACATCTCCTTGTAAAATTCTGAACATCCTTTTATTGTCTCTTAAGTCAAAGTTAATTTCATTTAATGTTTTTTTTTGGCTATTTGTTAAATTAAATGGAAGATCATTTTCAATTTTATTTGAAAGTTTCCCGTTAAAAACTTTGTTTTTTTTTATTTTTCTAACCCTTTTTCTATTTTCTGATAATGTAAGAAAATTTGCTAATATTTCATCAAAAACCAATCTTCTATAACTTTTTGATTTTATATCTTTCCCGTGATTGGAGTAATGTAATTTATTTATTGTTTCATTCCATCCGTTTAAATTATTTGCTTCTAAAAAATTTTTGGGCAGCCAATCATTTATTTTAGGAATATTGCTAATTATCGTTTCGCTAATTTTTCTATATCTCTTTTCGTTTATTCCTTTTGTCAAACTGTATTTTGGAATATTTTTTATTATATATTCTTTATTATCGATATTAGACACATAGTCTGGATTAGTAATTTGATATTTATTTTTAAAAAAATTTACTTTTCCACTTATAATAACCCATTTATTTAATGGGAAAAGTTTTCTTAAATATATTTCTCTACTATTAAAATATATAATATCAATTTTTCCAGTTTCATCTTCACAAATTATTTTGTTTGGTAAATTTCTTATTCTAGGAAAGTTGAGTTTTTTTACTAAAACTTGTATTGATTGAACTTTACCAATTTCTAATTCATTCACTTTTGAAATTTTAGATCTATCTGTTTGAGAATATGGGATTTCTAAAACCACATCTTTAATTTTATCAATTTTTTTCTTTTTTAAGTATTTTGACAGTACTGGACCTATGCCTTTTAATGTATTTATATCTTGAAAAATAAAATTCTTTTTAAATGAACTCATAAATTATATATATTATATTTTTATGTCACGTGAATTAGAAATTTTTAAAAAAAAACTTTTATACAGAGCTTCTTATAGGGGCACAAAAGAAATGGATATATTGCTGAGTTCTTTTGTAAAAAAACATATAAACACCTTTAATTTAAATCAGTTAAAAAAACTGGAAAAATTTTTAGAATATGAAGATGAAATTATTTTAGATTTTTATAATTTTAATAAATACAAAAATGGAATAGAGAAAAATGATATATCTAAGATTTTTAAAAGTTTTAAAATTTAATGGCGGAGAGGGTGGGATTCGAACCCACGAACGAGTTGCCCCGTTGCTGGTTTTCAAGACCAGTGCTTTCAACCGCTCAGCCACCTCTCCAGCTTTAAAATAGCATTATTTATTACTATCAAAGTAATCAAATAACAATATTTAAGTAGGAGGATTACTTATGCTAGTTAATAAATATTAAATATGATAACTAAAAAAATGCCAAAACTTATTATAATAATTCTAATTTTCAGTGTTCTAATGAAAATTAGTTCTCATGCTAAAAATCATAGCTTTGATGTTTGGCTTACAGAATTTAAAAAAATAGCCATAGAAAAAGGTATATCTGAGCCTATAGTAATAGATGTAATGTCAAATGCTAAATTCTTACCTAAAGTAATTGAATATGATCGTTATCAACCAGAATTTTATGAAGATACTTTCACGTATATAAAAAAGAGATCCTCTAAGAAAAAAGTAAGACAAGGTCTTAAGTTATATAAAAGTGAAAAAAAAACTATTGATAAGGTAGAACAAGAATTCCAAGTTGAAAAAGAATTATTACTTGCATTAATGGGTATTGAAACAAACTATGGAAATTACCTTGGAAAAATGGATATAATTTCTTCCTTAGCTACTTTAAGTTTTGATAAAAGAAGAAGTGAATTTTTTACAGAAGAATTATTAATACTTCTAAAATTAGTCGAAAAGGAGATTATTGATAAAAAAATTCTTTTTGGATCTTGGGCTGGTGCTTTTGGAAATTTTCAATTTATGCCCAGAACTATTCAAAATTATGCTATTGATTTCAATAAAAACAAAACTATTGAATTAAAAAAAACAGAAGACTCATTTGCCTCAGCTGCTAATTATTTAAAAAAAATTGGTTGGAAAAAAAATCAACCTTGTTTTTATAAGATTGAATTGAATAAAGATATACCAAAAAAATATCTTAATTCATCAGCAAGAAATATAAAAAATAAAAAAAAAGCTATTTTCTTCAAAAAATATATAAATAATTTTGACGAACTAAATATTAAAAATAATACGAATTCAGCAATTATTATTCCAGACAAAGACATTATACCAGGCT
>CACKCM010000015.1 GCA_902598735.1 uncultured Pelagibacteraceae bacterium
ACTTATAACTTATTTGTAATAAAACGGGCGCTCACCTCTAGGTAATTAAATATTAATAGCGCCAGAGGTGTGTAGATTTTAAGCATAAAATCTTAGCTTTTTTAAATTGTAAATTTTAGAAGAGAAGTGTGGACGGCTAGGTTAATAAAGAAATTGTCGTACACACTTTAACGAAAGATAACTTTAATTTACCTTAAAGTTATTAAAGCTAGTGTGCGCCGTTATTAAACTTGAGAGTTTGATCATGGCTCAGAACGTACGCTGGCGGCACGCCTAACACATGCAAGTCGAACGCAGTAGCAATACTGAGTGGCAAACGGGTGAGTATAATGTGGGAATCTGCCTTTTGGTTTGGAATAACACGGGGAAACTTGTGCTAATACCGAATAAGCCCTTACGGGGAAAGTTTTAATGCCGAAAGATGAGCCCGCACTTGATTAGCTAGTTGGTAAGGTAAAAGCTTACCAAGGCAACGATCAATAGCTGTTCTTAGAGGAAGACCAGCCACATTGGGACTGAGACACGGCCCAGACTCCTACGGGAGGCAGCAGTGGGGAATCTTGCACAATGGGGGAAACCCTGATGCAGCGATGCCGCGTGAGTGAAGAAGGCCCTTGGGTTGTAAAACTCTTTCGTCGGGGAAGAAAATGACTGTACCCGAATAAGAAGGTCCGGCTAACTTCGTGCCAGCAGCCGCGGTAATACGAAGGGACCTAGCGTAGTTCGGAATTACTGGGCTTAAAGAGCTCGTAGGTGGTTAAAAAAGTTGATGGTGAAATCCCAAGGCTCAACCTTGGAACTGCCATCAAAACTTTTTAGCTAGAGTGTGATAGAGGTAAGTGGAATTTCTAGTGTAGAGGTGAAATTCGTAGATATTAGAAAGAACACCAAATGCGAAGGCAACTTACTGGGTCACTACTGACACTGAGGAGCGAAAGCATGGGTAGCGAAGAGGATTAGATACCCTCGTAGTCCATGCCGTAAACGATGTGTGCTAGACGTTGGAAATATATTTTTCAGTGTCGCAGCGAAAGCATTAAGCACACCGCCTGGGGAGTACGACCGCAAGGTTAAAACTCAAATGAATTGACGGGGACCCGCACAAGCAGTGGAGCATGTGGTTTAATTCGAAGATACGCGCAGAACCTTACCAACGCTTGACATGTTCGTCGCGAGACTAAGAGATTAGTTTCTTCAGTTCGGCTGGACGAAACACAGGTGCTGCATGGCTGTCGTCAGCTCGTGTCGTGAGATGTTGGGTTAAGTCCCGCAACGAGCGCAACCCCTACTTTTAGTTGCCACCATTTAGTTGGGCACTTTAAAAGAACTGCCAGTGATAAGCTGGAGGAAGGTGGGGATGACGTCAAGTCCTCATGGCCCTTATGTGTTGGGCTACACACGTGCTACAATGGCACTTACAATGGGATGCAAAGAGGTGACTCTAAGCTAATCCCTAAAATGTGTCTCAGTTCGGATTGTACTCTGTAACTCGAGTGCATGAAGCTGGAATTGCTAGTAATCGCGGATCAGCGCGCCGCGGTGAATACGTTCCCGGGTCTTGTACACACCGCCCGTCACACCATGGAAGTTGGTTACACCTTAAGGCAAAGCTTATACCTTTGACTACGGTACGATCAGCAACTGGGGTGAAGTCGTAACAAGGTAGCCGTAGGGGAACCTGCGGCTGGATTACCTCCTTTCTAAGGAAGACCAAAACATTTCTTTTGGTCTCAAAAAATAAAGTTAATGTGGCCGTCCTCATTTCTCTTCTTAATATTAAAGTGTCTCATAAATGCTTAGGGGCCGGTAGCTCAGGTGGTTAGAGCGCACCCCTGATAAGGGTGAGGTCGGACGTTCGAGTCGTCCTCGGCCCACCATATTTCACGGGGGATTAGCTCAGCTGGGAGAGCGCCTGATTTGCATTCAGGAGGTCAGCGGTTCGATCCCGCTATCCTCCACCATTGACACTTTTAGTTTTTTTAAATTGTAAATAATTATTATCAATTTTGATTGTTCAAAAGTTAAAGAACAATCAAACAATATCTATATCCGATTGTTCGAAATGAAGAACAATCAAAAATATTCGAAATGATGAATATTTTAAAAAATTTAATTTAGACAGAAAATTATTTTCTGTGCATAAATCAAGCGTTTAAGGGCGTATGGCGGATGCCTAGGCACTGATAGGCGATGAAGGACGTGGTATACTGCGATAAGTTTCGGGGAGCTGTATGCAGGCTTTGATCCGAAAATTTCCGAATGGGAAAACCCACCACTTTTTGTGGTACTTCAAACTGAATAAATAGGTTTGAAGAGCAAACCCGGAGAACTGAAACATCTAAGTAACCGGAGGAAAAAAAATCAATTGAGATTCCGTTAGTAGTGGCGAGCGAAAGCGGATTAGGCCAGTAACAAAATTAAGACAATCTGAATAGTTTGGAAAAACTAACCATAGAGGGTGATAGTCCAGTAGGAGTAATGCTTAATTTTGTTCTTGAGTAAAGCGGGACACGTGTAATCTTGTTTGAATATAGGGGGACCACCCTCTAAGCCTAAATACTCATCAGTGACCGATAGTGAACTAGTACCGTGAGGGAAAGGTGAAAAGAACCCCTATTAGGGGAGTGAAATAGAACCTGAAACCGTATGCCTACAAACAGTCGAAGCTCTTTTTAGAGTGACGGCGTACCTTTTGTATAATGGGTCAGTGACTTAATTTATCCAGCAAGCTTAAGCCGTAAGGTGTAGGCGTAGCGAAAGCAAGTCTTAAATGGGCGAAAGTTGTATGAATTAGACCCGAAAACGAATGAGCTTACCATGAGCAGGTTGAAAGCAGGGTAACACTTGCCGGAGGACCGAACCAGTTGACGTTGAAAAGTCTTTGGATGACTTGTGGTAAGGGGTGAAAGGCCAACCAAATTCGTAGATAGCTGGTTTTCCGCGAAAACTATTTAGGTAGTGCGTTGAGTAAATTAATGTTTGGAGGTAGAGCACTAAAGGGGCTAGGGGAGAGAAATCTTTACCAACCCTCATAAAACTCCGAATGCCAAACATTTTACCTCAGCAGACAGACTGTGGGTGCTAAGGTCCATGGTCGAGAGGGAAAAAGCCCAGATCACCAGATAAGGTCCCTAAATCATGATTAAGTGTGAAAGGATGTGGAGATTCCTAAACAGCCGGGAGGTTGGCTTAGAAGCAGCCATCCTTTAAAGATAGCGTAACAGCTCACCGGTCTAATAGAGTTTCTGCGCCAAAGATGTAACGGGGCTCAAATCATGTACCGAATCTGTGGATGTATAATTTCTTCGGAAATTATACCTGGTAGCGGAACGTTCTGTAAGCCTGTAAAGGGATACCCGTGAGGGGTCCTGGAGGTATCAGAAGTGCGAATGCTGACATAAGTAACGATTAACAGAGTGAAAAACTCTGTCGCCGAAAATCCAAGGGTTCCTGCGCAAGGTTAATCCGCGCAGGGTTAGTCGGCCCCTAAGACGAGGGCGAGAGCCGTAGTCGATGGAAACAAGGTTAATATTCCTTGACCAGATGGAAGTGACGGATTTTGTAAATTGTTGACTCTTAATGGATTGAGTCAGCCGTGAAAAAGTCCCAGGAAATAGCTCCATCATTAGACCGTACCCGAAACCGACACAGGTGGATTATTAGAGTATAATTAGGCGCTTGAGAGAATGATGTTGAAGGAACTCGGCAAAATGCCTCCGTAACTTCGGAAGAAGGAGGACCCATTTTTAGGCAACTATTAGTGGGTGGCACAAGCTAGGGAGATGCGACTGTTTATCAAAAACACAGGGCTCTGCTAACACGTAAGTGGATGTATAGGGTCTGACGCCTGCCCGGTGCTGGAAGGTTAATGCGATCAGTGCAAGCTGATTTCTGAAGCCCCAGTGAACGGCGGCCGTAACTATAACGGTCCTAAGGTAGCGAAATTCCTTGTCGGGTAAGTTCCGACCTGCATGAATGGCGTAACGATATCTCCGCTGTCTCCAACATCAACTCAGTGAAATTGAATTCTCCGTGAAGATGCGGAGTTCCCGTGGTTAGACGGAAAGACCCCGTGCACCTTTACTACAACTTTATATTGGTGTTAGGAATGATATGTTTAGCATAGGAGGGAGACTTTGATGTTTTGGCGTCAGCTAAAGCGGAGTCGTCAGTGAAATACCTCTCTTATTATTCTTGACATCTAACTGCATGCCGTGATCCGGCTGCAAGACATTGTATGGTGGGTAGTTTGACTGGGGCGGTCGCCTCCCAAAAAGTAACGGAGGCGTGCGAAGGTAGGCTCAGAACGGTCAGAAATCGTTCGTAGAGTGCAATGGCATAAGCCTGCCTGACTGCGAGACTGACAAGTCGAGCAGAGTCGAAAGACGGTCATAGTGATCCGGTGGTTCTGAGTGGAAGGGCCATCGCTCAACGGATAAAAGGTACGCCGGGGATAACAGGCTGATACCCTCCAAGAGTCCATATCGACGAGGGTGTTTGGCACCTCGATGTCGGCTCATCACATCCTGGGGCTGGAGCAGGTCCCAAGGGTTTGGCTGTTCGCCAATTAAAGTGGTACGTGAGCTGGGTTCAGAACGTCGTGAGACAGTTCGGTCCCTATCTGCCATGGGTGTAGAAGAATTGAGAGGATTTGTCCCTAGTACGAGAGGACCGGGATGAACATACCACTGGTGGACCGGTTGTAGCGCCAGCTGCAGTGCCGGGTAGCTAAGTATGGACGGGATAACCGCTGAAAGCATCTAAGTGGGAAACCCACCTCAAAACTAGTTCTTCCTATAGAGCCGTAGTAGACCACTACGTTGATAGGCTGGATGTGGAAGCGTGGTAACACGTGTAGCTGACCAGTACTAATAGCTCAATTGGCTTGATTTATGCACTGAAAAAAATTTTTTTGATTACAATTATTACACTACATCTAGTGGTTGTAAGAAATAATTACATACTGAAGTAATATTTATCTTTACTGTTCAATAGTTGAACCTATATTGTTCAATAATTGAACATTATGAATAATGAAGATCATTTTAAAATTTTAAGAGGCATACAAAAAAAACCCAACTCAACTCAAAGAGAATTAGCAGAAGAATTAGGGTTTAGTTTGGGAAAACTAAACTATTGTCTTAAAGCTCTTCAAAAAAAAGGTTTAGTTAAAATCGAAAATTTCAAAAAAAACCCGAAAAAAATTAACTATTTTTATGTCTTAACGCCAGCAGGGATAACTGAAAAAACAAAATTAACAATAAATTTCATGAAGAGAAAAA
>CACKCM010000016.1 GCA_902598735.1 uncultured Pelagibacteraceae bacterium
TTGATGATTTTTTAATTATATCTTCCAATGACAATTTTTCATATTCAGAGTCTTTTATAAAGTTATTTAGGTTTGTAATATATGTTTGATGATGTTTGCCATGATGTAAATCCAAAGTTTGCTCTGACATTATTGGAGAAAGAGATGAATTATTGTAATCTAGTTTCGGAAGCTCAAACATATCAATCTTTTACAAACATTACGGTTAATTCTGCCACTTTAATTCCAAATTTGGTCATCGTCGCTCTATTTATTGCCACGCGATCATCCTGCATGAAAATCCAATCATCAAAAGTAATTTTGATATTTTTGCCTTTAACCGGCACCAGCAATACATATTCGAATTTAAAAGCTGGACCATATGAATATCCTTTGGCTGTTCCAACTACATCAGAAGCTGTTCCCTCATAGTTATGTTCATTAATTTTTTTAATAGTCCATTGACGAGTTTGTCTTTCCCCATCGTTCCAATCAAAAACTTCGTCTAAAATTAATTGAGAACCATCCCATTTTCCATTTAAATCAGCTTTAAATTGTCTTGTAACTTTTCCAGATCTATTTTGTAATACTCCCCAAGCTTTAACATTACCCGATAAATAATTTTCGATGACTAGTCTTGGTTTTTGATCTTTAAAATCTGTTGGTTTCATTTTATTTGCACATCCTGTCGTTAAAATTAGTAAAAATAGTATTATAAATTTTTTCATGACGAATATCTATTAGACATAGAGAATTGAATCAAGTTAATGTTTCTAGACTTAAAACCGCCTTCACAATAAGATAAGTAAAATTCCCACATACGCTTGAAATATTCATCAAAACCAAGTGGGCTAATTTTTTCCCAAACACCTAAAAAATTTTCTCTCCAAGTTGCTAAAGTTCTGGCATAGTCATCCGAGTAAGTATTGATTTTTTCTAGTTTAAGGTCATTTTTTTTAATTATATTCTCCATAAATTTAATTGAGGGTAAAAATCCACCTGGAAATATATATTTTTGAATAAAATCCTCATTCGCTCTATATCTTTCAAATAAGTCATCTTTTATCACAATGCCTTGAATTGCAGCAGTACCATTGTAATTAAGAACATTTTTAATTGTACCAAAATATTGGTCCATATATTTTTCACCGACAGCCTCTATCATTTCTATTGAAGCTACATGGTCGTACTTTTCCTTAAGATCTCTGTAATCCAAAAACTTTACATTAACTTTATTGTTTAAACCTGAGTTAAAAATCTTCTTTTTAGTAAATTCATATTGATTTTTTGAAATCGTGATACAGTCTACGCTTACATCATAATTTTTAGCTAAGAATTCTGCAAAACCGCCCCAACCACATCCAATCTCTAAAACTTTGTTTCCATCTTTTATATTCATTAAATTTATAAGCTCTTGAAATTTATTTCTTTGAGCGATTTCTAAATCATCTTTCTCGCTTTTATAAACTGCGCTGGAATAAGTGAGAGATTTATCAAGCCACAATGAAAAAAATTCATTCCCTAAATCATAATGTTTTGAAATATATTTTTTACTCTTTGATTTTGTATTAGATGCAAAAATTTTTTTCAAAAAATTTTTAATTTTTTGTAATTTTAAACTTCCTGAAAAAGAATAAATCGTATTGATATTTCTCGCTGTAAGTTCAATTAAATTTGTTAAATTAGAGGTATAAAAATCTTTTTTCATATGAGCTTCTCCTAAAGCTGAGCTTCCACCCATAACAACGTTCAGGTAAAAATTTGGATTATTAATTTTGATATCTGAAGATAATTTACTCTCTAAGTCACCAAAATGAAAAACTTTTCCATCATAATTAATAAGTTTTAGATTTCCTTGCGAGATGTTCTTTAATTTATTCAAGACAAATTTTTCTGTAATTTTAAATAAACTCATCAATATTCTTCGTAACTTAGATTATTTTTTAATTTAGTATTTCTTTTTCTGTATATTGCCCCTTTTTTCCATAAAAGTAATGCTTCAAAATGTATCGAACTAATAATTTTAATTGTCATTAACGGATACTTAAAAAAGTTAAACATGAGTTGTTTCGAACTAAATTCTTTTTTCTCTCCTGTTTGGGTGGCTGTTAAAACTGTTCCTATCGAGTCTGTTTGTTTAATAAAAACTGAGAGTTTGTCATTGGGATTGAGTAATTTAAAATTATAGTAAGTTTCCATATCCATAAATGGCGATACGTAAAACTTTTTTTTGCATTTTTGAGCTATTTCCTCATTGTCTTTAATTTTAAAAATGTATGTATGCTGCTCATTAAAAGTATTTTTTACCTCATAAAAAACCGCCTTTAATTTATTATCCTCGTAGCAATAAAAAATACTTAAAGGGTTGAACACATAACCAAAAATTCTTGGATAACAAAGTATTTTAACTTTATTAATTTCACCCTTTATATTGAACTTACTAATGTTTTTAAGAACCCACTCTTTTAAATCACTTCCGTCACGTTCACCATGATCTTTATCGTAAAAGCTAAAAATGTTAAATTTATTATGAGAGAAAATATTTATTGACCTGTCTAATTGATTGATTTCATCTAAATCAATTAAAAATGAAAAAGTTTTATATTTTAAAAAATGTCTTACGGGTTTAAATCTTGTGTGAGTTACTTCACCGTTGTAAATGCAGGAATTCATCAAATTTTAAAGTTATTTATCAAATCTATAGATGATTTTAATCCATCTTCATGAAATCCGTAACCAAAATAACTTCCACAAAACCAAGTCCTTTTTTTTCCTTGTATTAATCTTAGATCTTTTTGAAGTGCGGTATTCTTTGAATTCAAATATGGGTGAGTGAAATCCACTTTTTTTATAACAGAATTTTCATTAATTTTACAAATCGGGTTTAAAGTTAAAAAATAGTCTTTAGATGTATCTAAATTTTGTAGTTTATTTAACCAATAGGTAATGCATGTCTTTTCTCCATCTGAAACAGAATTCCAACTAGACCAGGCCCTTTTTTTGTGTGGCATCAATCTCTTGTCAGTATGTAGATAAGCCTCATTCTTCACATAATTAAATTTTTCCAATATATTTTTTTCTTGTTCCGTTGGTTTTTCTATCATTCTTAAACTTTGGTCTGCATGGGAAGCTAGAACTACTTGATCATAGTCAACATATTCATTGCCAATAATTATCCTGATATTGTCATCGCTTCTAATTAATCTATCCACTTTATAATTTTTAAAAATTTCTCCACTAATTTTATCTGTTACTTTTTTTACATATGCTCTACTTCTATTTGAAACCGTGTACCATTGCGGCCTATTTCTAAATTTAAATAAACCATGATTAGTAAAAAAATTTAAAAAAAATTTTAATGGCATTTCCTTTGCCTTATTAAATGGCATTGACCAGATAGCAGCAACCATGGGAATTAAGTGATACTCGATGAAGTATTTTGATAACTTTTTTTTATTAAGAAAATTTCCTAGAGTCTCTTCTTTAATTTTACTTTCAAGTAATTTTGGAGCAGTTTTATAAAATGAAATTATCTCTCTAATCATGTATAAAAATTTTAAATTAAGAAGATTTAATTTATTAGCAAAAATACCTCCTAAACCACTTCCGCTATATTCAACATTGCTATTCTTAATTGATACAGAAAATGACATGTCACTTTTTTCATAAGGAACTTTTAATTCATTAAAAAAATTTACTAAATTTGGATAAGTAACCTCATTAAAAACAATAAAGCCTAGATCTACTGGAACAATTCTATCATCTTCTTTTATCTCGTATGTAAAAGAATGACCTCCAAAGTGATCTTCTTTTTCGTATAGATCAACTTTATATTTTTTTGAGAGAAAATATGCGGAAGATAATCCTGAGATACCTGAGCCAATAACAGCGATTTTCATACAAAGAGATTAAGCAGCTTCATCTTTATATTCATCCATTGAAGGACATGAACATACTAAATTTCTATCTCCAAAAACGTTATCTACTCTAGCAACGGGTGCCCAATATTTATTATTTTTTACATACTCAGTGGGAAAAGCTGCTTCCTCTCTTGAGTAAGCATGCTTCCACTCACTTGAGGCCAATTCGACATAAGTATGAGGTGCATTTTTTAGCGGGTTATCTATTTTGTCAAACTTTGATGACTCCACTAAACTAATTTCTTTTTTAATTTTTATAAGTGCATTACAAAATTTATCAATCTCCTCCAAATTTTCACTTTCAGTTGGCTCAATCATAATTGTACCAGCAACAGGCCATGACATTGTTGGAGCGTGATAGCCAAAGTCAATCAGTCTTTTTGCTAAATCCTCCTCAGAGATTCCTGAACTTGCTTTTATTGGTCGGATATCAATTATGCACTCATGTGCAACATTTCCATTTTTACCAGTATAAAGAACTTTATAATCTTTGGATAATTTTTTTGAAATATAATTTGCATTTAAAATTGAAATTTGTGAGGCTTTTTTCAATCCTTCAGCACCCATCATCTTTATATACATCCAGGATATTGGAAGTATGCTTGAACTACCCCAAGGTGCAGCTGATACAGCTCCCATTCCATTCTTAGGGCCTGCCTCTTTAATAATTTCATGTGTTGGTAAAAAATCAGCTAGATGCTTTGCGCAAGCAATTGGTCCCATTCCTGGTCCGCCTCCGCCGTGCGG
>CACKCM010000017.1 GCA_902598735.1 uncultured Pelagibacteraceae bacterium
TTACTTTAGCATTCATCGGATCTAACCAAACATGTGGATCGTGCTCTCCGTGAGCATGTTTGTCATGTCCGTGATCATCATGTTTTGCTTTTTTATGACCATGATCATCGTGTTTTTTTTCTTTATGTCCATGTCCGTGATCATCATGTTTCTTTTCTTTATGACCGTGTCCATGATCATCATGGCCCTCAAATATATTTTTTTCTCTAACTTTAAGTTTTTTAATTCCACTCAAATCCATTATTTCAATATTTACTGCTTTCTTAGCAATGGTGTTTAATGGTTTTTCTAGGAAAGCCTCTAAATCTTCACCGACCCAAATTATTAGATCTGCATTTTCAATCATTTTTGCATGTGAAGGTTTTAGGTTAAATCCATGTGGTGAATTAAAACCGTCTACAATAAGATCTGGCTTTCCTACGCCATCCATGACGTAGCTAGTAAGAGAGTGTATTGGTTTAATAGATGTTACCACCTTTACACCAGCATTTGCTGATGTTTTTAATCCGATAATTAAAAAGAAAGTAATTGTAAGCTTTAAAATTTTGTTTATCATTGTTATAATATAACGTTTGTTATAATATAACACTTTTTAAGTCAAGATTTAGAATGAATAAAAATAATAAAAAAACTCTAGTTAAAGTTGAAAAGGCTGGATTAAAGATCAATGGTAAATCTTTAGTAGATGGAGTTTCTTTCGAGGTTCGACAGGGTGAGATTGTTACATTGATAGGTCCTAATGGGTCTGGAAAATCTACTACAGCTAAAATTGCATTAGGTATTCACAATAATATCGAGGGAGTTGCGAAAAAATTTACTGATAAAATTGGTTACGTTCCTCAAAAAATATCAATCGATTGGACTTTACCAATAAGAGTTATTGATTTTATGTTTCTAACTAATGATTTAAAAAACGAACAAATTAATGTTGCATTAAATCTGACAGGAGTAGAACATTTAAAGCAAAAAAATGTAAGCGATCTTTCAGGTGGCGAATTTCAAAGAGTTTTAATTGCAAGAGCAATTGCTAAAAAGCCTGAATTTTTAGTATTAGATGAACCAGTCCAAGGGGTAGATTTTAAAGGTGAAATAGCTATTTACGAATTAATTAAAAAAATTTCAGAAGAGTTTAATTGCGGAATACTCTTAATCTCTCATGATTTACACATGGTAATGTCAGCTACTGATTACGTAATTTGTCTCAATGGACATGTTTGTTGTTCTGGAAAACCCCATGTTGTTGCACAAGATAATAGATATAAAGAATTATTCGGAGATCGTGCATCTAAAGTTCTTACTTTATATGAACACAAGCACGATCACACTCACTCTCAAGATGGAACGATTAATCGTAAATAATAGCAATGTTAAATGATTTTTTTATAAGAGCTTTAGTTGCAGGAATTGGTATAGCCTTAGTGACTGGACCATGCGGATGTTTTATCATTTGGAGAAGATTTTCTTTCTTCGCAGGAACTTTAGCACACTCAGCACTATTGGGAGTTACTATGGCAGTCTTTTTTGAGATTAATATTGCTTTTGCAGTTTTTTTAATATCTACATCTTTAGCAATCATTCTTTTACAATTACAAAAAAAAACAAAATTACCCAATGATGCTTTATTAGGTTTACTTGCACATGCATCCCTAGCTGTTGGTCTAGTAATCTTGGGATTTCTTAGTTCAATAAGATTTGATATTATGGGTTTATTATTTGGAGATATACTTGCTGTAAATCAAATAGACTTGATGTTTATTTGGATAGGCGGGGCATTGATTCTCGTTATATTAAAAATTATTTGGAAACCTCTATTTGCTTCAACCGTAAATTATGAATTGGCAGAGGCTGAGGGCATGAAACCGGATAGAGCAAATGCGATATTTACAATTCTAATGGCTGCAATAATAGCAATTTCGATAAAAATTGTAGGGCTTCTTTTAATTACCGGAATGTTAATTATTCCCGCAGCAATGGCTAGAAATATTTCTAACAATCCTCAACAAATGGTTTTCCTATCAGTGGTTGGCGGACTATTATCTGTAGTGATAGGATTATTTTCATCTTTAGAATTTAATACTCCATCTGGACCTTCAATTATAACTGCAGCTTTAATACTTTTTTGTTTTTCACTTATTAAGTTTAAAAAATATTCTGAATTGAAAAAATAATGTTTAATTGGTAAATTATATAATGGCACAAGCACAAACACTTTCTAGAAACCAACAAATTGTCTTAAATATTATTGAAAAAGCAAAGGGGCCTTTGAAAGCTTACTCAATACTTTTTAATGTACAAAAAAAAGGAATCAATGCACCTCAACAAATTTATCGAGCTTTAGATAAGTTAATTGAAATGGGAAAAATTCATAAAATAGAAAGTAAAAATGCTTTTGTTGCATGCAGAAGTTCAGATTGTGAAATTTCAAAAGCAACAGCATTTTCGATTTGTGAAAGTTGTGAAATGGTTGATGAAATCAGCGATACCAAACTTTCAAAATATTTATCAGGTTTTAATCATAAAAAAGGAATGAAATTTAAAAGATTTAATTTAGAATTTTTTGGTATTTGTAAAAAGTGTAAAAAAGATTAAATCACCTCAAAATATTTCTGCGACAATACTCTCTTTTCATTAAAATTTTTTATAAATTAATATAATAATAACAGAAGGATAATTATGAAATTATTAAAAATATTAATAACTATAGTTTTTGTTTCAACATTAAGTTTATCAATAAATGCGAAAGAAATAAAAATGGGTAAAGCTGATTGGGATACAGGTTATTTCCAAGCAGAGGTTTACAAAAAAGCACTAGAGAAAATGGGTTATAAAGTTACAGGCCCTACTGTTATGAAACCACAGGTATTCTATGTTGCAGCAGCAGCAGGAGATATGGACCTTTGGGTAAATGGATGGTTTGGAAACCATGACTCATATGTTAAAGAGGCTATGGGCAAAGTTAAACCTGTAGGCTATGTTGCAAAAAGCGGTGGTTTGCAAGGTTACTTAATTGACAAAAAAACTGCAGACAAATTTAATATTAAGTCTGTAATGGATATAAAAAATCACGCTAAAGAGTTTGACTCTAATGGCGATGGTAAAGCAGATATGGTTGCGTGTCATCCAGGATGGGGTTGTGAAAAAATTATATCAAGGCATTTTGAAGAGCTTGGTCTGGGTGAATTTATCAATCCAATAAAAGCAGACTACTCAGCTGCAATGGCAGATATAATTTCAAGATATAAAAACGGTAAATCTGTATTATTTTATACTTGGACTCCGAATTGGACAGTTGGAACTTTAAAATTAGGTGAAGATGTAGTTTGGATCGAAGCTCCTTTTAGCGAAACAAAAGTGGTTAGTGTACCAAATGCAACAAAGTCAAAACTTAATATGGGATTTGGTGTAAACGACATTAGACCAGCTGCGAATGTTAATTTTTTAAAAGCTAATCCAAAAGTAGAAAAGTTTTTAAAAAAAGCATCTATACCTTTAGCTGATATTGCTGCTCAGAATTTAAAAATGAATAAGGGTGAGAAAAGTGAAAAAGCAATAAAGAAACATGCCGAAGAATGGATTAAATCAAATCAAAAAACTTTTAACAGCTGGATAAATTAAAAATAAATTAGCAAATAAGAATATATGCGCACGATAGTGCGCATATAAGACATATCTCACTTTTTAGTTGTATTACGGTTACATTCAAAATTTATACATGTTAAAATTTTCTCAAATTTAGGAGGGAAGATGAGATATTTAAAACATTTAGTATCAATAATTGCAGCTATTACTATTAGTAGTGCTGCATTTGCCAATGAGATCAAAATGGGTAAGGCAGACTGGGATACAGGTTATTTCCAGGCTGAGATCTATAAGGCAGCTCTTGAGAAAATGGGTTACAAAGTTTCAGGCCCAACTGTAATGAAACCTCAAGTGTTTTATGTAGCGGCAACATCAGGTGATGTTGACTTATGGGTGAACGGCTGGTTCGGAACTCATGATGGTTACATATCGGAGTCTAAAGGAAAAGTTAAACCAGTTGGTTATGTAATGAAAGGTGGAGGAGCCCAAGGTTACTTAGTTGATAAAAAATCAGCAGATAAATTTGGTATCAAAAGCGTAATGGATATCAAAAAACATGCGAAAGAGTTTGACTCTAATGGAGATGGAAAAGCAGATATGGTTGCTTGCCCTCCAGGCTGGGGATGTGAAAAACAAATCACAAAACACTTTGATGAACTTGGACTAGGTGATTTTATCAATCCAGTAAAAGCAGACTACTCAGCTTCAATGGCTGATGCAGTGTCTAAATATAAAAATGGAAAATCAATTCTATTTTACACATGGCCTCTCATTGATCGAAACAAACAAACTGCAAGAAAGACTGTTCCGACAATTACATGAAAGCCATGAAAACCAGTCGACATATAAAATGTTGAACCATAAATTCCACCATCTAAAGTAAATGTTGCGTGATGATACTCATAAGCTTGAAAACAAGAAAATATAAATCCTAAAAATACTGTTGCGATCAAACCATTTACTAATCCTTTTCTGTCATTTTCTAACATTGCATGATGCGCCCAAGTGACAGTAGTTCCTGATAACAATAAAATCAGAGTGTTAATTAGTGGTA
>CACKCM010000018.1 GCA_902598735.1 uncultured Pelagibacteraceae bacterium
CAAATACTCTAATTAATCTTTTATTCCCAATAAACAATACTACTAGTGTAGAGGTAAGAAAAATTCAAAATGATTTTGTTATAAAAGAAAATGTGCTTAAGCTTTACAAAAAAGAGACTGTTGTTAAAAGTGCTATAAAAAATAACTTATATAGCTCTGCTGTGAGTTCAGGTATTGAACCAAATATAATCGTTGAATTTGCAAGAATTTTTGGTTTCGAAGTTGATTTTCAAAGAGACATAAGAAAAGGTGATTGGTTTGAAATTTATTATGAAAAATTCGAAGATGATAATAATAAAGTAAGAGACACTGGAAAAATTATTTATGCTTCAATGTTTGTTAATGGGGGAGAGATAAATCTTTATAATTTTAAATACAAAAATGATGAAGAATATTATGATATTAAAGGTAAAAGTATCACTAAGTCCTTAATGAAGACACCAATAAATGGTGCTCGACTTTCTTCATCCTATGGAATGAGAAAACATCCAATTTTAGGTTATAACAAAATGCATCGAGGAACTGACTTTGCAGCGCCTAGTGGAACGCCTATTATGGCATCGGGTTCTGGAACAGTTACAAGAGCAAGATGGTGTGGTGGTGGAGGCAATTGTGTAAAGATAAAACATAATTCAACTTATGAAACGATCTATGCCCACATGAAATCATTTGCTAAAGGTATCAAAGAGGGAAAAAAAGTTAAGCAGGGGCAAATAATTGGATATGTGGGGTCAACTGGTATTTCAACTGGTCCCCACTTACATTATGAAGTAGTTGTTAATGGAAAGAAAGTTAATTCTCAAAAACTAAAGCTGCCTTCTGGAAAAATATTAAAGGGTGAAGCAAGAAAAGAATTTGAATTGAAGAGAATAAAAATAGACCTGAAGCTATCTGAATTAAGATAATTTGTTTTAGTTTTGTGAAAATTCTTTTTCTTTCGACTCATCTTGGGAAAGATTTTTTTCAACTGTATTCTCTTTTCTTTCAGTAAGTTCATTAAACCTTCTTAGATAGTGATCTGCGTGTTGCAAATAATTTTGAGCTAAAACTGGATCACCATTGCTCTGAGCATCTTTTGCTAATTGTTGAAATTTTTGCATAGTTTTTTCTACGTTATGCACGTTATTCATTGACCCGTTTCTACCAAAATTGATATTTCCATTAGGGCTAAATTTATTTGAATTCGCTGAGTTGATAGATCCGTTTCTTCTCCTATAACTACTTTTTTGAGATCTTGATCTAAAATTTCTTCGTCTATTATTCATATTTTAAATTAAATGTTTAACGTTGATATTATGCACCTAATGTTATCTTTATAATCTTTTATAATGTGTTCTATTCTAAAATTATTTTTAATTAATATTTTTGAAACTTGTTTGTATTGCTCATTTCCAATCTCTAAGGCGAGCTTACCATTAATCTTTAAGATATTCTTCGCTTTGTAGATAACTTTTTTAATTACGTCAAGCCCATCATTTCCGCCATCCAAAGCAATTACAGGCTCATAGTTCTTAATATCATCATCTAGTTTTTTAATATTTCGTCTTTCTATATATGGAGGATTTGAAACAATAAGTTCAAACTTTCTATTAAAAAGGTCAGAAAAAGATTTTGTTAAAAATTTTACTCTATTTTGAATATTATGTTTCTTGGCATTAATTTTAGCAATAGATATCGCATTACTAGAAATATCCATACCTATGCCTGTAGATTTCTGCAATTCACTTAGTAAACTTATTAAAATACATCCAGTCCCAGTGCCTATATCAAGTAAATGAATATTTTTATTTTTATAAATATTGACTAAATATTCTATTAATAGCTCAGTCTCTGGTCTAGGTATCAAAGTATTTTTATTTACCTCAAATTTTTTGCTCCAAAACTCTTTCTCTTTAATAATATATGCAACTGGCTCTTTTAAACTTCTTCTATGAATTAAATCATTAAATTTTAGTACTAGTTTTCGGCTGATATTTTGATCTAGTTTGATTAAAATTTCTTCCCTTCTTTTACCTAAAACATTTGAGAGTAAAATTTCAGAATCAATTTTAAAAGATTTTATGTCATGACTTTTTAGTTTGGCAGATCCGAAATTAATTAATTCTAAAACATTCATTGAGTAAGATTTTCAAGTTTCAAGCTTTGTTCCTTCAGCCTAAGCTCTTGATTCATTTCCTCATGTATCTCCCCACTTAAAAATTCATCAAGTTTATGTATTGTTAAATTAATCCTATGGTCAGTGACTCTTCCTTGAGGAAAATTATAGGTTCTTATTCTCTCCGATCTGTCTCCAGTGCCTATTTGATTTCTTCGATTATTTGATCTTTCTTGGTCTTTCTTAATTTTCTCAGCTTCATAAACTCTTGATCGAAGAATTTTTAATGCTTTGGCTTTATTTTTGTGTTGAGATTTCTCATCTTGCTGACTTACTACAACACCACTGGGAATATGAGTTATTCTAACAGCGCTATCAGTAGTATTAACTGATTGACCACCAGGACCACCTGCTCTAAAGACATCCACTCTAAGGTCTGAGTCTTTTATTTCTACGTCTACTTCCTCTGCTTCAGGTAGAACAGCAACAGTAGCTGCAGATGTGTGAACTCTTCCCTGTGTTTCTGTTTTTGGAATTCTTTGAACTCTGTGAACGCCAGATTCATATTTTAAATAAGAATAGATATCATTACCATTAACTAAAAAAATTACTTCCTTAAATCCTCCTGCATCGCTTTTAGAAATACTAATAATCTCAAGTTGCCATTTTTTTTTGGAACAAACTTTTTCATACATCTTAAATAAATCAGCACAAAATAGTGAAGCTTCTAGACCTCCAGTTCCAGCTCTTATTTCAACAATAGCATTTTTCGCATCATCCTCGTCTTTAGGTAATAAGAAAATTTTAAGTTTGCTTTCATATTTATTTTTTTTCAATTCTAAATCACTTAAATCTTTTTTTGCCATTTCTATGATCTCAATATCATTGTTTTTATCAGATAATATTTGTTCTAAATCTTTTTTTTCAGTTTCAAAATTTACATAATCTCTTGCTATAGAAATAATTGTGCCTAAGTTAGAATACTC
>CACKCM010000019.1 GCA_902598735.1 uncultured Pelagibacteraceae bacterium
CATTGGGGCAGTCGCGCATATATGGCCTTACTTAAAATGTAAAATATATGCAACTCCATTTACTGCTGCACTTACTCTTGAAAAATTTAAGGAGAAGAAAATTGAAATCTCATCTTATCTCGAAGTTGTTGCACTTAACAGTAAAATAAAACTTGGAAATTTCGAGATTGATTTTGTTACACTAACTCACTCTATATTAGAGCCGAATGGTCTAAGTATTAAAACTCCACTTGGAACAGTTTTGCATACGGGTGATTGGAAAATTGATCCAAACCCACTAATTGGAAGTCAGATTGATGAACAGAAACTAAAATCTATTGGTAATAATGGTGTGTCAGCAATGATATGCGACTCGACCAATATATTTAGCCCAGGTAGGGCAGGATCAGAGTCTGAAGTTAGAGATAGTCTTTTAAGAATAATGGAAATTAAAACTAACAGGATTTTAGTAACATCATTTGCGTCGAACGTTGCTAGAATGGAATCTATTTTTTATTGCGCAAAAAAAACTGGAAGAAATATTTGTCTTGTAGGTAGATCAATGCAGAGAATTTATAAGGCTGCGAGAAAATGCGGTTATCTAAAAGGCCTAATTGAACCCCTAGAACCAAAAGATGCAAAAAAAGTTCCAAAAAATAAAATCTTATATCTAGCTACTGGGAGTCAAGGAGAACCAATGGGGGCTATGAATAGAATAATCAATGGCGTTCACCCGGAAGTTTTCTTGGAAAGTGGAGATTGTGTTATTTTTTCCTCAAAAATTATTCCAGGTAATGAAAAAAAATTATATCACTTACAAAATTTGATAGTAAAAAATAAGATGGAAATGATAAGTGAAGAAAATGCTTTTGTTCATGTATCTGGACACCCTAATAGAGATGATTTGAAAGATATGTATAAGTGGGTAAAACCCCAATGTGTAATACCTGTTCATGGAGAACATAGACATATGGCAGAACACGTTTCTTTTGCTAAAGAAATGCAAGTTCCAAAAACATTATTGATTGAAAACGGGGATATAATAAAAATTTTACCTGGAAATAAACCAGAAATAATTGATAAGGCGCCTTCCGGCAAGGTTTATCTTGATGGAAATGTAAATGTTGAAACAGACTCACAATCTATAAAGGATAGAAAAAATTTATCTTTGAATGGATATCTCGAGATTACTTTAATTGTTTCAAATAATGGTAGTATTAAAAAACCAGTTATTTCTTATAAAGGCATACCTGAAAGGAACGAGGATAATACTTTTTTATTTGATATGGAAGATGAAATAATGAATATATGTAGGACTTTCTCAATGGATAATAAAAAACAGCAACAAAATTTAATTGAAACTCTCAAACAAAATTGTAGAAGAATAGTAAGAGAAAAAACAGGAAAAAAACCGTTTACTAATATAAATATTGCTAGGATTTAATGGGTATAACAGGCTCTATAATCGTTTACGTAATGATTTGGTGGATAATTTTTTTTTCTGTTCTACCAATCGGAATTCAATCAAATAAAGAAGTTTTTAAGGAAAAAATTGAAGGAATGGATCCTGGAGCCCCCAAAAATCCAAAAATAGGAAAGAAATTTTTAATTACCACAATTATTACTACTTTTATATTTTCTGTCATATATTATCTTGTAAATATCGATTTATTAAATTTAAGAGATTTTTTAAAATAATGTATCTTTCAAAATTATTTATTCCAATTACAAAAAATCTTCCTGCAGAAGCAAAAATTAAATCCCATCAACTTATGTTAAGAACTGGTATGATAAAACAATCTTCAGCAGGGATTTATTCTTGGCTTCCATTAGGTTTTAAAGTAATGAAAAAAATTGAGCAAATTGTAAGAGAAGAGCAAAATTTTATTGGAGCTCAAGAAATGTTGATGCCAACCATTCAATCATCCGAAATATGGAAAGAGAGCGGCAGGTATGACGATTATGGTGAAGAAATGTTAAGAATAAAAGATCGTCAAGGGAGAGAGATGCTTTACGGTCCAACCAATGAAGAGCTGATCACAGATATATTCAGATCTAGTGTTAAATCGTATAAATCATTACCTCAAATTCTATATCATATACAGTGGAAATTTAGAGATGAAATTAGGCCAAGATTTGGTGTAATGAGATGCAAAGAATTTTATATGAAAGATGCTTACTCTTTTGATCTTTCAGACGAAGACGCAAAAAAATCTTACAATAAGATGTTTTACTCTTATTTAAAAACTTTTGAGAGACTAGGATTAAAAGCTATACCGATGGCAGCCAATACTGGACCAATTGGGGGTGATCTTTCGCATGAATTTGTAATCTTAGCCGAAACAGGCGAAAGTCAAATATATGCAGATAAAAGTATCTTGGAGATAGGTCTAAGTAATTATTCATTTGACGATCA
>CACKCM010000020.1 GCA_902598735.1 uncultured Pelagibacteraceae bacterium
CAATACCAGGGTTAAGATCCATAAATTCTTTTATTCTCGGAGTTAACCATGTAGTTCCAAAACTTACGACGGTAGTAACAACTAATTTTCCGTTTATCTTATCTTTTTGACCACTTAAATTTGACTCAACATCTTTTAGCTTTGAAATAATTTCATGAGCTGATTTAAATAGATATTCTCCATTTTCTGTAAGAACTAATCCCCTCGCGTGACGCTCGAATAGCTGAACTTTTAGATCGCTCTCTAAACCTTGTATTTGGCGACTTATAGCTGATTGGCTTAAGTTTAAGATCGTAGATGCTTTAGTGAAACTTGAAGCCTCTGCAACAGTGTGAAAAATTTTTAATTTATCCCAATCCATTATTTAATGATTATAGTTTATTTATTCGGATTTACTATAGTTCTTCCAAATAACTCGCCTTTTAGAAGCTTTGGATAAGCATCTAAAAGTTCTGTTAAAGAAAGCTCTTTTGTAAATAATTGGACTTTTGAAAAGTCGATTAATTTTGCAGCCTCGTTCCAAATAAACTCACGTCTTTTAATTGAAGATCCTGAAGAGTCGATACCCCATAGTTTTACACCTCTGATAACAAAAGGCATACAATTTGTGTTTATCTTAATTCCTCCTGCATTTCCTGGAAGCGCCACAATACCACCAGGTTTGGTTTGAGCTAATATTTTTGTAAGAGAAGCACCTCCTACAGTATCAACGACTCCGTCCCAAACTCCTTTTTCAAGAAGCTTGCTTTCTCCCTCGAACTCTTTTCTGTCTATAATGTTTTTTGCACCTAAATCTTTTAAATAATCGTTTTTATCTTTTTTTCCTGTAACGGCGTGAACATCATATCCCATTTTAGATAAGATCATTATGGCAATACTTCCCACTCCTCCTGTAGCACCAGTTACCAAAACATCTTTTACTTTTTCACCTAACAATAATTCCTCTTTGGCTTTAACTGCAAAAGAACATAGAAGAGCCGTAAAACCTGCTGTGCCTAGCATCATAGACTTATGGGTATCTAAACTTTTTGGTATTTTAATTAAAAAATTAGCGTCAACTTTTGCATACTGAGCGAAACCACCAAAGTAAGCTTCTCCAACTCTGAAACCAGTTAAAATTACTTTATCGTCTTTTTTAAATTTATCATCTTGACTTTCAACTACGGTGCCTGAAAAATCAATTCCTGGAACAAATGGAAATTTTCTTACTATTCTCCCACCGTCTTTTAAAATCATCGCATCTTTAAAATTCAAGCTAGAGTAATCTATTTTTACTAAAACGTTTCCATCTTTAAGATGACTTATATCGATTTCTTTAATTTCTCTTGTGAATTTTTCGTTTTGATTATCTATTACTACAGCTTTAAATTTTTCTGACATCTATTTTGCAATGTATCTTAAGTACCTATTTTGTATACTTAAATCTTCTCTAAAAGAACCTAAAAAATAGTTGGTTACTGTAGTAGCTTTTTCTTTTTTGATACCCCTCATTGTCATACATTGGTGTGCTGCATCAACAGTTACTGCAACACCTTTTGCGTCAAGTGCGTTCATTAAAGTTTTAGCAACTTGCATTGTAAGTCTCTCTTGGGTTTGTAGTCTTTTTGAAAAGACTTCTACTGTTCTAGCTAATTTACTTAACCCCACAACTTTTTTGTTTGGAATGTAAGCAACGTGAGCAACCCCAATAATTGGTGCCATATGATGTTCACAATGGCTTTCAAGAGTAATATTTTTTTCAACAACCATATCGTCATAGCCCTCAACGTCACCAAAAGTTTTAGATAAGTCTGCTTCAGCGTCTTGATGGTACCCTTTAAAATACTCTTTAAAAGCTTTAATAACTCTTTTAGGTGTCTCAATTAAACCCTCTCTATTTGGATCTTCCCCGATCCATTTTAAAATTGTTTTAAAAGCCTCTTCAGCCTGCTTGTCAGAAACTTCTGACTTTTTTAAGGAATTTTTATCGATGTCTTTAACTAATTTCATTGCTCCAAGGTTTTATAGGACATATTTGATTAATGCAAATTGCTATTTTGTCTTTTTTTCACTATTTTACGTTCATGTTTAAAAAAAGAGAAAGTGTATTTGAGGTAGAAGAGGGAAAATTTCTATCTCCTAAATTTGATAAAGATGGACTTATTCCAGTAACCACTTCTGACAGTAGTTCTGGAGAGCTTTTAATGCATGGTTACATGAATGAAGAAGCATTAAAAAAAACAATAGAGACTAAAGAAGCTCATTATTGGAGTAGATCCAGGAAAGATATTTGGCACAAAGGAAAAACAAGTGGTTTTGTGCAAAAGGTTATTGATTTAAGAATAGATGATGATCAGGATGCATTGTGGATGTCAGTAGATATAGGAAATGGAGCAAGTTGCCATGTAGGA